>DATJLN010000023.1:0-41468 GCA_035509535.1 Xanthobacteraceae bacterium
CGGTGCGCGGCGGCGACACGATCAGCGCGCGCTGGCCCTTGCCGACCGGCGCCACGATGTCGATGACGCGGGCCGAGAGATCCTTCTTGGTCGGATCGTCGTATTCCATCTTCAGCCACTCGTCGGGATAGAGCGGCGTCAGATTGTCGAAATTGACTTTATGGCGGGCCTTTTCCGGATCTTCGAAATTGAGCGAATTGACCTTGAGCAAAGCGAAATAGCGCTCGCCCTCTTTGGGGCTGCGGATATGGCCGTCGATCGTGTCGCCGGTGCGCAGCCCAAAGCGGCGGATTTGCGAGGGAGAGACGTAGATATCGTCAGGCCCGGGCAGGTAATTGGCCTCGGGCGAACGCAGAAAGCCGAAGCCGTCCGGCAGCACTTCGACCACGCCTTCGCCGACAATGTCGGTCTCACGCGCCGAGAGCTGCTTGAGGATGCCGAACATCAGCTCCTGCTTGCGCATGGTCGAGGCGTTTTCGACCTCGAGCTCCTCGGCAAAAGTGACGAGCTCCGCCGGAGTCTTGGTCTTGAGCTCTTGAAGTTTCATTTCACGCATAGAATGTCCTGTGGAAATTCGCCGAGCGGTGGAATCTGTTGACGGACCGCTGGCGTAAGGAAGGTCGCAGGTCTTGTCGCAGCAGCGACGTCTTGCAGCAGATCTTTAGGTGAAGAGGGGCTTTAGACCCCGGACCTGATGCACGGGCGGCTCCAATTCGCTGGAGCCAGAACGCAACTGCATCCGCCTACGTTTGGTGGGATGCCGCTAAGATAGGAAAAGAGCTGACTTCAGGCAAGTCCCACCGCGCGATAAGACAGAATTTTCGATAAGAACGTATGAACTTGGCTCAAGGTTTCAGCACCACGAGGAGAACGATACCGATCATCAATATGGTTGGTACCTCATTGATAATTCTATAGAATCTTGCAGAATGCCGGTTCTCGTCCCGGCCAAAGGCTTTCATCCAGCGCGCGAACAAGCCATGCATCGCCGACAGCAGCAACACCAGCGCGAGCTTGGCGTGCAGCCATGGGGCTGCGAACCAGCCATAGTGGGAATCGGGCCCGTTCCAGGCGAGCCACAGCCCCAAAATCCAGGTCGCGATCATTGCCGGATTGATGATGCCGCGCAGCAGCCGGCGCTCCATGACCTTGAAGGTCTCCGATTGCACCGAGCCTTTCTCCGCCGCGCAGTGATAGACGAACAACCGCGGCAGATAGAGCATGCCGGCCATCCAGGCGATCACGGCGATGATGTGAAAGGCTTTGACCCATTGATATGCCATCGCTCGACTTTCCCACTCAGCTCCCCCGCACGCGCTCGACCAGATGTTCGACATGCGCGATCGGCGTGTCCGGCAAAATGCCGTGACCGAGATTGAAGATGAAAGGCCGCGGTGCGAATGCCGCAAGAACAGCATCGATGGCCCGGTCCAGCGCTGCGCCGCCGGCGCGAAGCACAAGCGGGTCAAGATTGCCCTGAACCGGTCGCCGCGAGTGAATGCGATCCCGCGCAAAATCAAGATCGATCATCCAATCGAGCCCGACAGCATCGACAGGAACCCGCTCGACATAACGGTCGAGTTTCGTCGCTGCTCCGCGCGGAAATCCGATGATCTTGGCTTCCGGAATCGCTTCGCGGACTGCGGCGACAATTTTCGCGCAAGGCGCAATGCACCATGTTTCGAATTCGTCCGGCGGCAACACGCCCGACCATGTGTCGAAAATCTGTACTGCATCAACCCCGGCTTTGAATTGCTGAATGAGATAGGCAGCGGAGGCCTCAGTCAGCGTTGCGATCAGCTTCGCAAATATATCCGGATGACGATAGGCAAAAAGCCGCGCCGGAATCTGCTCATTCGCACCGAAGCCCGCAACCATGTAGGTTGCAACCGTCCACGGTGCGCCGCAAAAGCCCAATAAAGCCGTATCGGCAGGCAGTTGAGACTTCACCAATCCGATCGTCTCATAGACCGGGGCCAACACGTCATGATCGACGGTCTCGTTAAGCCGGCCGAACTTCACCGGATCATCGATCGCCTCGAGCCGCGGTCCTTCTCCCGTCTCAAAACTCACGCGCTGACCAAGCGCATGCGGAATGACCAGAATATCCGAGAATAAGATCGCCGCATCGAAGCCAAAGCGGCGGATCGGCTGGAGCGTGACTTCCCCCGCCAGCTTCGCATTGAAACACAGATTGAGGAAGGTCCCGCATTTTGCGCGGAGTGCCCGATACTCGGGAAGATAGCGCCCAGCCTGTCGCATCAGCCAAATTGGCGGAATCGATGTTGTCTCGCCTGCAAGTACGCGAATCAGAGGTTTTGAGCTCGACTTATCCGCCACGTCTTCTTCCTAAATAAAATAGATTCTTAGAATCTTTTGTAGTGGTTGAGCGGTTGATTGGACTCATTCGTTGGCATTCACATTCGATCCACGTGTTGCTCACATATCCCCGTAACCAAGTTTGACCTGAACGGGTCGCAGACTTGGCAAGCTAATCGGCCATTTGTGATGCTTTCTGGCCGAGCTGTCCGGTGCTTGTCCACATTTTAGCGTTCCTTGGGGAAGAGTCTGGCAGCTTTCTCCCGCATCGCACGAGTGTGGACAGAGCACGGCGTTGCCCACCGGGGTGACTTGCGCCCCTGCAAAAGCCATGGCCTTCTCCCGTGTTATTGACAGGGTTATCCCGCGGCTTTTGAGCGTCCGATGACCGATACGCCGAGCTATTTCCATCTGCATCTGATCTCCGACGCGACCGGCGAGACCCTCATCGCGGTCGGCCGGGCGGCGGCAGCGCAATATGCCAAGGTCATGCCGGTGGAACACGTCTATCCGCTGGTGCGCTCGATGAAGCAGCTCGACCGGGTGCTCGGCGAAATCGAAGAATCGCCCGGTATCATTCTTTATACGCTGCTCGATCAGCATCTCGTGCAGAAGCTGGAAGACAAATGCCGCGGGTTTGGTCTGCCTTGTCTATCGGTCCTCGGGCCGGTGCTGAACCTGTTTCAGGCCTATCTCGGCGCCGAATCGACCCACAAAGTCGGCGCTCAGCACACGCTCAACGCCGAATATTTTCGCCGCATCGATGCGCTCAATTACACCATGTTACACGATGACGGCCAGCAGGCCGAGGATCTCGAAGAGGCCGATGTCGTGCTTCTCGGTGTATCGCGCACGTCGAAGACGCCGACCTCGATCTATCTCGCCAATCGCGGCGTAAAAACCGCCAATATTCCCCTGGTGCCCGGGGTGCCGCTATCGCCGCATGTCGAGCGGCTGAAGCATCCGCTGGTCGTCGGCCTCTTTGCGACGCCGGAACGGATCGTGCAGATCCGGCAAAACCGCCTGCTTGGACTTAAGGTGCAGCGCGACGATGATCAATATGTCGACCGGGAAGCGGTTGCTGCGGAAATCGCCGCGTCGCGAAAATTGTGCAGCCGGCATAATTGGCCGGTCATCGACGTGACACGCCGCTCGATCGAAGAAACCGCGGCGGCCGTGCTTGCCCATCTCGCCGAACGCCGCAGGCAACGGGCATCGTGACCGCATTGTGGCTTGCCGAGAAGCCGCTTGTTCTCGCCTCGCGCAGCGAGGTGCGCCGGGCGCTGCTCGAAGGCGCGGGGCTTGCGCTTGAAACATGTCCGGCCGATCTCGACGAACGGCGGCTTGAGGCGGACGCGGTATCGCAGGCGCCCGGCGCGATTGCCGCGCATCTCGCCCGCGAAAAAGCGCGCGCTGTGGCGAAGTTGCGCGCGGGCCGCCTGACGCTCGGCGCCGATCAGACGCTGGCGCTCGGCGGCGCACGTTTTTCCAAGCCGGTGGATCTTGCGGCGGCGAGGAGCCAGCTTTGCGCATTGTCGGGCAAGACCCACGAACTCCATTCGGCCATCGCTTTTGTCCGGGATGACAAGATATTATGCGAATATGTCGGCGTGGCGCGGCTGACCATGCGCAGCTTTTCGGATCAATTTCTTGATCTTTATCTGAAAAGCGCAGGAAACACCGCGACGTCGAGCGTCGGCGCCTATCAGTTGGAAAGCTTTGGCATCCAGCTCTTTGAGCGCATCGAAGGCGATTACTTTACGATACTGGGTTTGCCGCTCCTTCAAGCCTTGGAATTTTTAAGGCAACAAGGGTGTCTCGCGCAGTGAGCGACGAAAGACCATTCATCCTGTGTCTGACCGGCTCGCTCGGCATGGGCAAGTCGACGGCGGCAAGATTCTTTGCCGAGGAAGGCGTGCCGGTGCACGATTCCGATGCCACCGTGCATGCGCTCTATGGGGGCGAAGCCACCGCGCTGATCGAACAGGCCTTTCCGGGCTCGACCTGCGACGGCAAGGTCGACCGCACCAGGCTCGCCGCCATGGTGCTCAACGACAAAGCGGCGCTGGCGCGGCTGGAAGCTATCGTGCATCCGATGGTGACCGCGTCGCGGAACACGTTCATCGCCGAGGCTCGCAAACAGGGTGCCAAAATCGTCGTGCTCGACATACCGCTGTTGTTCGAAACCAAGGCAGACCGCGGCTGCGACGCCGTCGTGGTCGTTTCGGCGCCGGCCGAGATCCAGCGCAAGCGCGCCTTCGAGCGGCCCGGCATGACCGACGACAAGCTTGCCGCCATTCTCATCAAGCAGATGCCGGATGCGGAAAAACGCCGCCGCGCCGATTTTATCGTTGATAGTTCGCAGAGTTTCGATCACACGCGCGCACAAATCCGCGAAATTTTGCGGCAAGTCGCTAGACTGCCAAAGCGCGCGAAATGATTCGCGGCGAACCACCAAATCGAAATCTCAATGCGTGAAATCGTTTTCGATACTGAAACCACCGGCCTCGATCCCTACCAGGGCGACCGTTTGGTCGAAATCGGCTGTATCGAGCTTCTGAATCGATTCCCGACCGGCAAGTCGTTTCATTGCTACTTCAATCCGGAGCGCGATATGCCGGAACAGGCCTTCAACGTTCACGGCCTGTCGATCGATTTTCTCAAGGACAAGCCGCTGTTTGCCGACAAGGTCGACGAACTCATCGCATTTCTCGGCGAGGATGCCGCGCTGGTGGCGCATAATGCGATGTTCGATCTCGGCTTCCTCAACGCGGAACTGGACCGGGCGGGCCATGCAGGGGTCAGCCGCGAGCGCATCGTCGATACGCTGTTGCTGGCGCGGCGCAAGCATCCGGGCGCGGCCAATCGGCTCGACGATCTTTGCGCGCGTTATTCGATCGATAATTCACGGCGTACCAAGCACGGCGCGCTGCTCGATGCCGAGCTTCTGGCCGAAGTCTATGTCGAGTTGATCGGCGCCCGGCAGGCGCAATTCATTCTTTCGCAAACCGAAACGACCATTCGTGTCGCGAACGAGCAGATTGGGCTGCGCGAACGGCCGCAGCCGCTGCCGCCGCGCCTGTCGCAGGACGAGCGCGCGGCGCACCGGCGTTTTGTCGCGACGCTCGGCGAGAACGCGATCTGGCGCGATTACATCCGCGCCGATGAATTCGTACAAAGTTAGTTCGGCGTTGCCGGGAACGGCATTGCCGCCTGTGCCTGAGCCAGGCGCTGACGATACAGTGACACGAAATCCACCGGTTCCAGCAACAATGGCGGGAAACCGCCGTTGCGCGTCGCCGTGGCGATGATCTCGCGCGCGAACGGGAACAACAGCCGCGGGCATTCGATCATGACCGTCGGCTGCAGGCTTTCCTGCGGCACGTTGAGAATGCGGAACACGCCGGCATAGAGCAGTTCGAATCCGAACAAGAAAAGCCCCTGGGATTCGGCCCGTCCGTCCAGCCGCAACGTTACCTCGCAATCCGTCTCGGTCAGCGGCGCTGCTTCCACCGCAATGTTGATATTGATCGTCGGCTGTTGCGTGCTCGGCGCCATCGAACGCGGTGCATTCGGATTCTCGAAGGAGAAGTCCTTCACGTATTGGGTGACAATGCCGATCTGCATCATCTGCATTTGCGACATGTCGATCTGCGGATCGGGGCCACCGTCGGTCATTGACATACGCGTCTCCGGCTCCGCCGGCGGCCGGGCAGCCGGTCGGCGCTCATGCTTGGTCGTCTGAACTCGGCGCTTGGCTAACACAGGGCCGAGGGGCGAACAATGCTGCTTCCGATGCTGCTTTCATGGCCGGCCGAAGCGGCCAAACGCGGCAAAACCGTCGGATTTGGCCAAAAGCCCCCGATGGAAGGCCGCTTCCTTTGTTGGCGCGGCAACGGTGATCGTTTAATCTCTAGGCTTGGCGCGTTAAGGTCACGATCCATTGGTACTGGAAGCCTTAGCTACTGGTAACCATGCCTATTGGATCGCTCCAAGCATGGAATTACATAAACGCGTGCCCACATAGAGCGGAAAGATCGGAGTTTGGCGCGAGATTTGGGACTTGAACTTTTCCGCGGCCGACCTCAGCCGTAAGCCCGATCCGCTCCTTGGCCGTCCAACTGCTTGCGATGCCGAAAGAATGCTCGACGTGTTCGACATCTATACGATCATCTTCCTGGCGCTCGCGGTATTCATTTTCCTGCGCCTGCGCAGCGTTTTGGGCCAGCGTACCGGCCGCGAGCGGCCGCCTTATCCGACCCAGGATGGGCCGCGCCGGCCCATCGACACCGTCGTGCCGATGCCGCAACGCTCGGCCGAAGCCGCCGCGGCGAGGCCCGTCGAAGCCACACCCGCCGCACCGGCCGACCGCTGGAAGGATCTCGTGGAAGCCGGTTCGCCCGCAATCGCCGGGCTCGATGCCATTGCTGCCGCCGATCCGAATTTCGACGACAAGCATTTCATGGCTGGCGCCCGCGCCGCTTATGAAATGATCGTCACGGCCTTCGCGAATGGCGACCGCCGGCAATTGCGCAGCCTGTTGTCGCGTGAGGTGTTTGACGGTTTCGATGCGGCGATCACCGAACGCGAGCGCCGCGGCGAAACCGCGGAATCGCGGTTTGTGTCGATCGACAGTTCCTCTGTCACCGCCGCGGAATTGCGCAACCGCGCTGCGCAGGTCACTGTCCGCTTCATTTCAAAGCTGATTTCCGCAACGCGCGACCGCGCCGGAACCGTCATCGACGGCAATGCTGAAAAAGTCACCGACGTTACCGATGTCTGGACGTTCGCGCGCGATATCTCGTCGCGCGATCCCAATTGGAAAGTGATTGCCACTGAAGCCGGGCAGTGAGGGCGATGGGGTTGTACCGGGGCGTTTGCCTGCTGCTCCTCGTCGTGGGTCTCGCCGGCATTCCGCTTGCGGCGCAAGGCCAGGCATTCGGCCCGGATACGCCGCAAAGCCGGGCGCCGATTAAATTTCCCGACGCGCAATATGAGCCGGTCGACTGGGACAATCTCGACGGCTGGAATAACGACGATCACGAAGCGGCATTTGCGGCATATCTCGCCAGTTGCCGCGCGCTCATCATCAAACAGCACCGCGGCAACAGCCGCGCCGTCCAAAGCGCGCAACTGGCAGGAATAACCGCGGCACTGAGCGACGTGTGCGAGCGTGCGCAGGCCGCCATTCCGCTTGACGACGCCGGCGCCGAGAAATTCTTCGAAGACAATTTCCGCCCGCTGCATATCGACAAAATCGGCGATACGACGGGATTCCTCACCGGCTATTACGAGCCGATCATCGACGGCTCGCGCGTGCCGACCGGCGAATTCACCGCGCCGCTTTATCGGCGGCCGCCAAATCTCGTCGCGTCCGGCCGGCGCAAGCTCGGCGATGCTTTCCCGAGCAAGGGTGTCTTTGTCGGCCGCCGCGTTGGGCGCCGCAAGATCGTACCCTACTACACGCGCGGCGAGATTGAAGACGGCGCGCTCGACGGCTGGCATCTGGAAATCTGCTATCTGCACGATCCGGTCGATGTCTTGTTCGCGCAGATCCAAGGCTCCGCGCGCATCAGGCTCGAAGACGGCACCATCCTGCGCGTCAATTACGACTCGCACAACGGTTGGCCTTATACGCCGGTCGGCAAGGTGCTGCTCGATATGAAGGTCATGACCAAGGACCAGATATCGATGCAGAGCATCCGCGATTGGATGGACGCAAACCCGGATCAGGCCAAGGAGGTGCGCCGCGCCAATAAATCCTACGTGTTCTTCCGCATCACCGATCTCGCGACCGAGGACGAGGCTGTCGGCGCCGAAGGCGTGCCGCTGACGCCCGGTCGCTCCATCGCGGTCGATCACTCGCTGAACGCCTACGGCATGCCCTTTTTCATCACCGCCAGTCTGCCGATTGCCGGGGAAAAGGCAGCGACCAGGTTTGATCGCCTCGTTGTCGCGCAAGACACCGGCTCCGCCATTGTCGGCCCGGCGCGGGCGGATATCTATTTCGGCGCCGGCGATGAAGCGGCGCGCACCGCCGGCCGCATCAAGAATCCGGGCGACTTTTACATGCTGTTGCCGCGCGCGCTCGATCCGGTCGAAGCCGGGCTTGATACGCCGCTGCCGCCGGAACGGCCGAGCGCGTTCAACCTTGCGACCAGCACGATGGCGGATCCGACGGTTCCGGATTCGCAAACAACGCAGGACGTGCCATTGCCCGAACCGAAGCCCGCTGTCGCATCGACGACAAGCGTTCCCGCGACCCCGAAGGCCAAGACCAAACCGCGGCCGAAACAATGAGCCGCCGGCGGCGACTGACCGATGACGAGGAAGCGCTGTGGACCGGTATCACGCGTTCGGTCAAACCGCTCCGGCCAGCAAAGACGAAAGCGAAGGCGGCTGACCCTGCGCGGACAATGGCGCCAAAAGCCCTGCCGCAACGGGCGACAAAATCTCATCAGGTGGCTGTGCCACCGTCGCCAAAAAGGCCACCGCCGCTGGCGCCGCTCGACAGGCGCGAAAAAAAGCGCGTTGCACGCGGCCGCGATGCGATCGAGGCGCGCATCGACCTGCACGGCATGACGCAAAGCGAGGCGCATGCCGCGCTCATGGGGTTCATCAGGCGTGCGCAGTCAAATGGTGCGCGGCTCGTGCTGGTCGTGACTGGAAAGGGGTCGGGGACTTCGCGCCACGGCGAAGGTGGCGTGCTGCGGCGCCAAGTTCCGTTGTGGCTCGCGCTGCCGGAGCTCCGTTCGTTCATCCTCGGTTTCGACGCAGCGCACGTTGCACATGGCGGGGAGGGCGCGCTTTACGTGCGTTTACGAAGAAACCGTTAACCCTATTAATAAATGCGTCAAACAATCTGCAAGAATTAGCCAACTTCGCCTGCGACAATTGTAGCCGGTGTATTCGGAGTAGCGTGCATCATGACCGGTCTTTTCGCGCCGCGGGCCAAAGCGCCTAACGATTTGGAGATGCTGGCTCAGGTCGAACAATGGATGGCGACGATCCGTGAAATCGGGCGCGAGGAACGTGCCGATTTCGAAGCGGCCTGCACCCGGCTCGAACACCTGCTCATTCCCGTCACCGAATAGGCCCTTCGACCCGGCGCAGGTCCTTTCGGCGCATATCTTTGTCGTAAGACCGCATCCAATTTCGGCGACATCCGTTAAAGAATAAATCGGCTGAGATCGGCGTTCTTGGCCAGATCGCCGACATGCTTCTGCACATAATCGGCATCGACCTTCACGGTTTCACCCGAGCGGTCCGGGGCGCCGAACGAGACATCGTCGAGCACGCGTTCCATCACGGTCTGCAGGCGCCGCGCGCCGATATTCTCCACGCTTGAATTGACAGCCACCGCGACATCGGCAACGGCATCGATCGCGTCTTCGGAAAATTCCAGCGTCACGCCTTCCGTCGCCATCAGCGCGATATATTGTTTGATCAGCGAAGCTTCCGGCTCGGTGAGGATGCGGCGGAAATCGTCGCGCGTAAGCGCCTTCAATTCAACGCGGATCGGCAGCCGGCCTTGCAGCTCGGGCAACAGGTCCGACGGCTTGGAAATGTGGAATGCGCCCGACGCAATAAACAAGATGTGGTCGGTCTTCACCGATCCGTGCTTGGTGGCGACGGTGGTGCCTTCGATCAGCGGCAACAGATCGCGCTGCACGCCTTCGCGCGACACGTCGGCGCCGGCACGGCCCTCGCGGGCGCAGATCTTGTCGATTTCGTCAAGGAAGACGATGCCGTTGTTCTCGACGTTTTTGATCGCCTCTTGCGTCAACTGATCGGTGTCGAGCAGCTTGTCGGATTCCTCATTGATCAGGATCTCGTAGGAATCGTGCACCGTGACGCGGCGCGTCTTGGTGCGGCCGCCGCCGAGCTTGCCGAAAATATCGCCGATGGAAATGGCGCCCATCTGCGCGCCCGGCATGCCCGGAATGTCGATCATCGGCAGGCCACCGCCCGCGGCCTGCACTTCGATCTCGATTTCCTTGTCATCGAGTTCGCCGTCGCGCAATTTCTTGCGGAAGGCTTCCTTGGTCGCGGCGCTGGCATTGACGCCGACCAGCGCATCGATCACGCGATCCTCGGCGGCTTTTTCGGCGCGGGCCTTGACGTCCTTGCGCTTCTTCTCGCGCATCAAAGTGATCGCGACCTCGACGAGATCGCGCACGATCTGCTCGACATCGCGGCCGACATAGCCGACTTCAGTGAACTTGGTCGCTTCCACCTTGAGAAACGGCGCGCCGGCAAGCTTGGCGAGGCGGCGCGAAATCTCGGTCTTGCCGACGCCGGTCGGCCCGATCATCAGAATATTTTTCGGCAGCACTTCTTCGCGCAGCCGGTCGTCGAGTTGCAAGCGCCGCCAGCGATTGCGTAACGCAATCGCGACCGCGCGCTTGGCATCGGCCTGGCCGACGATGAAGCGGTCGAGTTCGGAAACGATTTCACGAGGGGAGAAGTCGGTCATGCGTCGTATACCATCAAGAGGGCGCGGCCATCGGGCGTATCCAGCAGCCGGATTTTCTCAAAGCCGGCTTTCTCGTAAGCACGCACTGCGCGTGCGTTGGCAGGATCCGGATCGGTTACCACGCGCGGCGTGCCGGAGCGAACGAGCCGTCCAAGAAAATCGCGGGTCAAGGCTGAGCCGTGACCACGATCGATCATCGCAGCTTCGCCGATGAATTGATCGATGCCGCGCGTGCCTTCAGGCTGCGGGCCGAAGCCGTTGTTGGGCCAGGCAGCGGGGTCGTAGCATTGCAAGTATGCGAACGGACGCTCCGCGATGCCGACGACGAACTGTTCCATCGCCGGATCGTCAAGATCGCCGCGCACCAGGGCATATTGCGCTTGCGGATCGCCCCACCATCGCGCGACATGCGGTTGCTCGAGCCAGTTGCGCACCATCGGCAAATCCGCGGTTGTCATGGGACGGAACGAATAGCCGCAATTAGCGACATTTGCAGAAGGCGCCGTCATTGGCCTCGTCGTCGGCCGCATGATTGGTCCATTGGGTCACGCGGTCTTCAGCGTCTCGATGGTGATATTGCGGTTGGTATAGACGCAGATTTCGGCGGCAATATCGAGCGCGCGCCGCACGATGGCTTCCGCATCGAGCGGCCCGTCCGCCAGCGCGCGCGCCGCGGCCAGCGCGTAATTGCCGCCGGAACCGATGCCGGTGATGCCGGCCTCCGGCTCGAGCACATCGCCGGTGCCGGTGAGCACCAGCGACACTTCCTTGTCGGCGACGATCATCATGGCTTCGAGCCGGCGCAGATAGCGGTCGGTGCGCCAGTCCTTGGCGAGCTCGACCGCCGCGCGGGTAAGCTGGCCGGGATATTGTTCGAGCTTGGATTCCAGCCGCTCGAACAGCGTGAAGGCATCGGCGGTCGCGCCGGCAAAGCCGCCGATCACGTCGCCCGATCCGCCGTTAGCTTTGCCGAGCCGGCGCACTTTCTTGGCATTGGATTTGACGATGGTCTGGCCGATCGAGACTTGGCCGTCGCCGCCGATGGCGACCATCCCAGCCTTGCGGACGGTCAGGATTGTCGTGCCATGCCAGAGGCCGGATCGGCCGGGTTCGTTGGGCGTCATGAGCGGGGCGTTTCGGGCTGAAAAACCTGCGGTTAAGCCATGATTTAGGAGTTAGCCGCCGGCAATGCAAATCCGTACGGTAAAGGTTGGCGGGACGCGCGGAGCCCTGTTAAAAGGCCCGCGATCAGGCCCTTCCCCGCGGCGCTGAGACCGGGCTTTGGAGACCACGATGCGAAAAGCATCCGTGAAGCGCACGACCAAGGAAACCGACGTTGAGGTCGCCGTCGATCTCGACGGCACCGGCGCGTCCTCGATTTCGACCGGGATTGGTTTCTTCGACCATATGCTCGATCTGCTGGCGCGCCATTCGCGGATCGATCTCACGGTCAAGGCCAAGGGCGATCTGCATATCGACCAGCATCACACCACCGAGGATGTCGGCATCGCGCTCGGCCAGGCAGTGAAACAGGCGCTTGGCGACATGAAGGGCATCACCCGTTATGCCAGCGTTCACATGCCGATGGACGAGACGCTGACGCGGGTCGCGCTGGACATATCCGGGCGGCCGTTTCTGGTGTTCAAAGCCGAGTTCGGCCGCGCCAAGATCGGTGCCTTCGATACCGAACTGGTGCAGGAATGGTTCCAGGCTTTCGCCGTGAATGCCGGGGTGACACTGCACGTAACGACGCTTTATGGCAGCAACGACCATCATATCGCCGAATCCTGCTTCAAGGGCTTGGCGCGGGCGTTGCGGGCGGCGGTTGCCGTCGACCCGCGGGCGGCGAACGAGGTCCCCTCGACGAAGGGCACCCTCGGTAACTAGATAACGATGAGATTTCGAGGCCGTCGGCCTCGATGCGCAAAACAAACACAAGTCTGAACAGATGCCTGTCTATACCGTTCACGAACCGCCGCTGCGGACAGCCGGAGCATTGGCCGATCCGGCGCGCTTTGTCTTCGTGCGCGACGGCTTCTACTGGTGGGCCGTCCTGCTGACGCCGCTGTGGATGCTGTGGCGGCGGCTGTGGCTGGTATTCGTGCTCTATCTCGTCGTCTCGATCGGTATCGAAACGGCGGTGCGTCTGTTGGGCGCCTCCGGCGCGAAGATCTCGCTTGTCGCCTTCTTGGTTTCGCTGCTCGCCGGATTCGAAGCCGCCACGTTGCGGCGATTCACCTTGAAGCGCCGCGGCTGGAAGAATGTCGGCGTCGTCTCCGGCAGCGATCTTGAAGATGCCGAGCACAGGTTCTTTGCCGCCTGGGTCGCCAAGGCCAAGTCGGAGAAAGCCGGGCCGGAGGCCGCCGGGCCGCCGGGAGCGACGCCGTCGACCACGCCGATGGCGCCTTATCTGACGCTATCGCGAACGCCGCCGCAGCAGACGCCTTATTCGCCAGGCGTCATCGGCCTGTTTCCCGAGCCCGGAGCGCAGCGGTGAGCGTCGCCATTGTCGATTACAGTTCCGGCAATCTGCACTCCGCCGCCAAGGCCTTCGAGCGCGCGGCGCATGAGGCGGGGCTCGATCAGCCGATCGCGGTGACGCAGGATCCGGCTGCCGTGGCGCGCGCCGATCGTGTCGTGCTGCCCGGCGTCGGCGCTTTCGCGGATTGCCGCCGCGGGCTCGATGCCGTGCCGGGAATGGTCGAGGCGCTGGAAGAAGCCGTGCGCCGGCGCGGCCGGCCGTTCTTCGGCATCTGCGTCGGCATGCAGCTCATGGCCGAGCGTGGCCTTGAATATGAAGTCAAACAGGGCCTCGGCTGGATCGCCGGCGACGTCGATCGCATCGCGCCCAAAGACCCGATGCTGAAAATTCCGCATATGGGCTGGAACACGCTGAATGTCGTGCGTCCACACCCGCTGCTGGAAGGAGTCACGCTCGGGCCGGACGGGCGGCACGCTTATTTCGTGCATTCGTATCAGCTCAAGCCGGGCAACCGCGCGGATCTCATCGCGGAGGCCGACTACGGCGGTGCCGTCACCGCGATCGTCGGGCGCGATAACATGGTCGGCACGCAATTTCACCCCGAGAAGAGTCAGAAGCTCGGCCTGGCGCTGATCGCGAACTTCTTGAAGTGGAAGCCGTGATCCTGTTTCCGGCCATCGATCTGAAAGACGGCCTGGCCGTACGCCTGCAACAGGGCGACATGGCGCGGGCCACTATCTTCAACGACGATCCGGCGGCGCAGGCGAAGATCTTTGCCACGCAGGGCTTCGACTATCTGCATTTGGTCGATCTCGACGGCGCCTTTGCGGGTAAACCGATGAATGCTGCCGCGGTCGAATGCATTCTCGCCGCGGTGAAAATGCCGGTGCAGCTTGGCGGCGGCATTCGCGACCGCGCGACCATCGAAGCCTGGCTCGGCAAGGGCATCCGGCGCGTCATCATCGGTACGGCGGCGGTGCGCGATCCGGCATTGGTCAAGGACGCTGCGCGCGCCTTTCCCGGCCACGTCGCCGTCGGGCTCGACGCGCGCGATGGCAAGGTCGCGGTCGAAGGCTGGGCCGAGACATCGACATTGTCGGCGCTCGACATTGCGCGGCGTTTCGAAGACGCCGGTGTCGCCGCCATCATCTACACCGACGTAGCGCGCGACGGCATGCTCAAGGGTCTCAATCTCGACGCGACGATCGCGCTCGCCGATAAAATCTCAATTCCGGTGATTGCCTCGGGCGGTCTCGCTTCGATTGCCGATATCCGCGCCTTGCTCGAGCCGCGGGCGAAAAAGCTCGAAGGCGCCATCGCCGGACGCGCGCTTTATGATGGGCGGCTTGATCCGGCGGAGGCGATCGCGCTGCTCAAGGGCGTCAAGCGGCCATCGGCAGTGTCGTAACGAACGCGCACAGGAATGCCTATGTTCAAGGTCCGCGTTATTCCCTGTCTCGATGTCAAAGACGGCCGCGTCGTCAAAGGCGTCAATTTTGTCAATCTGCGCGATGCCGGCGATCCGGTCGCTGCCGCTATCGCCTATGACGAAGCCGGCGCCGATGAGCTCACGTTCCTCGACATTACGGCAAGTCACGAGAACCGCGGCATCATGCTCGACGTCGTGCGGCGCACCGCGGAGGCCTGCTTCATGCCGCTCACTGTAGGCGGCGGCGTGCGCACCATCGAAGATATCCGCACGCTGCTCGCCTCCGGCGCCGACAAGGTCTCTATCAATACCGCGGCGGTGGCGCGCCGCGAATTCGTCAGGGAAGCTGCGGAAAAATTCGGCGATCAATGCGTTGTGGTCGCGGTCGATGCCAAGCGCGTGTCGAAGCCGGGCGAGAACCCGCGCTGGGACATCTTCACCCATGGCGGCCGCAATTCCACCGGCATTGATGCGGTGAACTATGCGCGCGACGTGGTCGCGCTCGGCGCTGGCGAAATTCTTCTCACCTCGATGGATCGCGACGGCACGCGGCAGGGCTTCGACATCGAATTGACGCGTGCCGTATCCGACGCCGTGACCGTGCCGGTCATTGCGTCCGGCGGCGTCGGCAATCTCGATCATCTTGTTGCCGGCATCCGCGAGGGCCATGCCAGCGCGGTGCTTGCCGCGTCGATCTTTCACTTCGGCGAGCATTCCGTGCGCGAAGCCAAGGAATTCATGGCCCAGGCCGGGCTGCCGATGCGGCTCGATCCGTAGCCCTTAGCGCATGATCCCGAAAAGTGGGCACCGGTTTTCGGACAAGATCATGCGCCACTTGAATTTGCCCAGCGCAGCGCGCGCTCGAGCCGGTCGTTACCCCAGAACAGTTCGCCGCCGGCGGTGATAAAGCTCGGCGCGCCGAAAATGCCGCGCCGCGCGGCTTCTTCGGTTTGATCGCGCAACCGCGCCTTGTTGTCGTCGCTCTGCGCGGCTTGCAGCACCGGCTCCGGAACGACGCCGAGCCGAGTCAGAATTCCGCGCATCGCCTCCGCGTCGTCGATGCCTTGGCCTTCGCCGAATTCGGTACGAAACACTTCAAGGCAAAATTCCTCGCCCCAGGGCTCGCGCAAGCCGAGCAGCGCAATACGGGCGGCGATGAGACTGTTCTGCGGAAACGGATCGGGCCGCCGGAACGGCAGCGCGAGGTCGGCGCAAATCCGTTCGAGATCGCGCCACATGTAGCCGCCCTTGGCCGGGTAGAGGTTGAACGGCGAGGTGGTCCAGCCTTGGGCCTTGAAGGCAGGTCCAAGCAGAAAAGGCCTGAAATTGACGACCACTCCCGCCGTATCGGCCAGCGCCCCGATCCGCATCGCAGCCGGATAGGAATACGTCGAGGCGAAGTCGAACCAGAAATCGAGCACAAGTGAGTTCATGAGTCCGATCCTAAATAGGGACGGCGCTCGGCGAAATGGCCCGGCGGAATGCCATTACCGGGCCTGAAATGACGCTCTCCCAGGCTGCGCCGGGAGATGCTAAGGAAGGCGGATGAACAGCTTTACCCTCTACGACCTGGAAAAACGGGTCGAACTGCGCGCGCAAGAGAGCGCGGATGTGTCCTATACCCGCAAGCTTCTCGACCGCGGCGTGGCGCAATGCGCCAAGAAGCTCGGCGAGGAGGCGGTCGAGGCCGCGATCGCGGCCATCAGCGAGGACCGCGAACGGGTGATCGGAGAGGCCGCCGACGTGCTCTATCATCTGCTCGTCGTACTGCACGCCCGCGGCGTCAAGCTTGATGAGGTCGAAGCCGAGCTTGGCGCGCGCACGCGCCAATCGGGTCTCGACGAGAAGGCGGCGCGCAAAAGCGGCTGAGCCGTGGACGAGCTTTAAGGTTGCAGAAGGCCATGGAGCAACGGACCCAGCAGGACGTCTCGCCGTACCGCGTGTTCTCGCGCGCCGAATGGGCGACGTTGCGGCAAGACACGCCGATGACATTGAAGCCGGCGGAGGTCACCCGGCTGCGCTCGATGCATGAGCGCCTCGACATGACCGAGATCGAGGAAATCTATCTGCCGCTGTCGCGGCTGCTCTCGCTCTATGTCGCGGCGACCCAGCGGCTGTTCCGCGCCCAGCAGGGCTTCCTCGGCACCGAGGACGCCAAGGTGCCCTATATCATCGGCGTCGGCGGTTCGGTCGCCGTCGGCAAGTCGACCACCGCGCGCGTGCTGGAAGCCTTGCTCGTGCGCTGGCCGAATGTGCCCAAGGTCGGGCTCATCACCACCGACGGGTTTCTTTATCCCAATGCGGTGCTCGACCGCGAAGGCCTGATGGACAAGAAAGGCTTTCCGGAAAGCTACGATCTGCCGGCGCTGCTGCGCTTTCTCTCCGACATCAAGGCGGGCCTGCATCCGGTGCGGGCGCCGGTCTATTCGCATCTGATCTATGACGTCATTCCCAATCAATCGATCGAAATCGAGCGGCCGGACATCTTGATCGTCGAAGGCCTCAACGTGCTGCAGACCGGGCGCTTGCCGCGCGACGGCAAGGCGGTGCCGTTCGTCTCGGACTATTTCGATTTCTCGATTTTTCTCGATGCGGAGGAAGAGGTGCTGCGGCACTGGTACGTTAATCGCTTCCTGACCTTGCGCGGTACGGCCTTCGCCGATCCGAAATCCTACTTTCACCGCTATGCGAAATTATCCGATGCCGAGGCGATCGAGACCGCGACTTCGATCTGGAATCGGATCAATCTGGTCAATCTGCGCGAGAACATCCTGCCGACGCGGCCGCGGGCCGATCTGGTCTTGAAGAAAAGCGAGCAGCATCAGATCACCGAAGTGGCGCTGCGGCGGCTGTAGCAGGCTCAATCGAACATTTGTGCCGCAAAAGCCGGCGCGCCGGATGCGGCAAGCGCGTTGGCGAGATGCTCGCGGTCGAGCGGCTTGACGACAAAATCGTCCATGCCGGCGGCAAGACAGATCGCGCGATCTTCGGCCGCGGCATTGGCGGTGAGCGCCACGATCGGCGTGCGCGGCCATTGTTTGTCGGTTTCGATCGCGCGGATGCGGCGCGCCGCTTCAATCCCGTCCATGCCCGGCATGTGCAGGTCCATCAGCACGCGGTCGAACGGCGTGCCGGCCTCATGCGCCGCCTGCCAGCAGGCAATCGCCGCGCCGCCGCTCTCCACCACGACCGGGCGATGGCCGAGCTTTTCCAGCAAAGCGCGGGCAAGCAGCGCATTGATCTCGTTGTCTTCGGCCACCAGGATCGAGAGGCCCAGGTGATCCGGCGCGATGCTCGGCGTCTCGATGGTCTCGCCGACCGCGCCGTGGTCGAAATCGTCGTCGCCGGCAAAGCGCGCGGCAAGCGAGGCGGCGCGCACCGGCTTGATCAGGTAGCCGGTGAAGCCGGCCGCCTTGAGCGCCGGGAGCTCGTGGCGCATGGCCGGCGTCACCAGGACGATCCGGCGCGGAAATATCGTGGCCTCGCGCGCCAGCATTGCGCTGGCCCGGCCGCCGAGCGTGGCATCGACCAGGACCGTGCTCCAGGCGTGCTCCGGCAAAAGCGCCGCCGCCACTTTCTCGTCGGGAACGATCACGGTATGGGCGCCCCAGCGCTGCAGGCGACGTGCCAGCAAGGAGGCTTCAATGGCGGCCGGCGCGACGATCAGGATGTTGTCGCCGGCAAGATCGGGCGCTGCGAACGCCGTCTCGTTGCTGTCGCCGTCGCGCGGCAGGGGAATCGTGACACGGAAGATCGAGCCATTGCCGACCGCGCTTTCGATCGCGATCGTGCCGGACATGCGCTCGACAATCCGCGTGGAGATGGTGAGGCCGAGCCCGATTCCGTCATAGCGCCGCGTCGCACCGCTATCGGCCTGTTCGAATTCCCGGAAAATGCGCGCCTGATCCTCGGCGGCAATGCCGATGCCGGTGTCGCGCACCGCAATCACGACATGGTCGGGCTGCTCGTCGGGCTCGACGATGATCGACACGCCGCCGCTTTCGGTGAATTTGATCGCATTGCCGACAAGGTTGAACAGCACCTGGCGCAGCCGCGGCGCATCGCCAACGACGCGGGCCGGCAGCCGCTCGTCGACATAAGCGCAGATCTCGAGTCCCTTGGCCTGGGCGCGCGGCCCGAGCAGTTCCGCCGCCTGCTCGATGAAGCCCGCGAGCGCGAACGGCTGCGCCGTCAGATCGAGCCGCCCGGCTTCGATTTTTGCCAGATCGAGGAGATCGTCGACAAAGGACACCAGCGCATTGCCGGATGCTTTCATCGCCGCGAGATAGGTCGCCTGTTCGGGCGCGAGCGGCGTGTCGCCGAGCAGGTCGGCCATGCCGAGGATGCCGTTCAACGGCGTGCGGATCTCGTGCGAGACCATGGCGAGGAAGCGTGACTTGGCGCGACTTTCGGCTTCCGCCTGGTCGCGGGCTTCGGCGAGTGCATGCTCGGCGCTGACCCGATCGGTCACGTCACGGCCGACGCTCTGCACCTCGGTGTCGCCGTCGCCGCGCACCGTGACTTCGCGCCAGGCGATCCAGCGCGGGCCCTCGACGGTCGCGATCTTCTGGTCGTGAATGCGCGTGCCGTCGGCAAGCGTCGTGGTCTCGCCTTGCGTCGCGACCGGCAATGTAAAGCTTGTGGCGAGGAGTTGCGCGCGATCCGTCCCGGCGAGCTTGCAGAACGTGTCATTGGCATAAGTGATGAGGCCTTTGCCGTCGCGGCGAATGATGGCGTCGCCTTGCGCCTCGAAGAAGCTCTTGGCGCGCTCTTGCGCCTCCTTGAATTCCCAATGGCGGTCCTCCGCCGTATCGAGACGGCCTTCGAGATCGCGCAGCTCGCGTTTCATCTGACGGATGCGCGAGAGCATCAGGCCCAAGCCGCCGCAGGCCGCGCCGAACAGGGCGGCGACGCCGATGGCGAACTGGCTGGGGTCGTAATGCGAATTGGGCGATGTCGTCGCCGACAGGAAGCCGAAGGCGACGCCGAACGCCATCGTAGTGATGGCGGTGGCGCGCACGACGAGCGAAATCACCCTGCGGGTGACGATAGCCGGCTTTCGGAGCGCTGCACGAGGCCGCATATTCGGCGCTGGTCCCTGTCCCGCGTGGTTTGTTGCCGCAGATTTCTGTGCTGTTTTGGCGGCGCGGCATAAAGGCGCCGCATCCGGACCGATTTATCGCTGCGGTAGAGGCGATTTTGGCCCATGAACCTTGAGTATTGCTTGCAAATAACGCGGCCCCGGCCTGCCGGGTTGGCGGAGGGTTGATGCTTTATTAATGGTGGCTTGGCTGATCTAATTCGGCCTGATCGATTTCGCTGCGGCCGGAGATTTCAAATGGACAAAGCCTTGAGTTCCAAGCGTTCGCGGCCGAAGGCCGCCGAGCCGATGCTGCGGCCGTCGCGCGAGGAGGCCGAGGCGGCCGTCCGCACGCTGATCCGCTGGGCCGGCGACGATCCCGACCGCGAAGGCTTGCAAGCCACGCCGTCGCGCGTGGTGCGCGCCTACGAGGAATGGTTTTCCGGCTACAACGACGACCCGCGCGAATATCTCAAGCGCACGTTCGAAGAGACCGGCGGCTATGACGAAGTCGTGGTGCTGCGCGACATCCGCTTTGAATCGCATTGCGAACATCACCTCGCTCCGGTGATTGGCCGCGTCCATATCGGCTATCTGCCGCGCAATCGCGTCGTCGGCATTTCCAAATTGGCGCGGCTGGTCGACGTGTTTGCGCGGCGCCTGCAAATCCAGGAAAAAATGACGGCCGAGATCGCTTCGTGTCTCGATGCCGTGCTCAAGCCGCACGGCGTTGCGGTCGTCACCGAGGGCACGCATCAATGCATGACGACGCGCGGCGTGCACAAATCCGGCGTCACGATGGTGACGAGCCGCATGGTCGGGGTGTTCCGCACCAATGCCGAAACGCGCCAGGAATTCTTGGCAGCCATCGGCATGCGCGGCGCGATCCACACCGCCAACGGCGCGGGTTAGAGTCCAATCCGGAATTATCCGAAGCTTTAAGCCGCCGACGCGGCCTGTACCGGCGCCGGTTCTGGCGGCGTGAATCTGATCCCTGCCATGCAGGTATCGTCCTTGTGAAACGCGATGACATTGATGCCGGCGGGATACATCAGATAGCCGAAGCTCGCGAGCCGGGCGCGCAATATGTCGACGTCCGTTTTCAACGTTTCGACGAACATGATCGGGCGATATTTGCTGATGCATTTCGCCGCGCCCTCGATCACTTCGAGTTCCATGCCTTCGACGTCGATCTTGAGCAGGTCGAGCCGGCGAAAGTTGAACGCATCGAGATGGACCATCGGCACGTCGACCATCTTGTCCTCGGAATAGTCGATCGCCTGGCCGATGAATTCAGTGCGCTTGAACTTTTTCAGTTCAAGGCTGCCGAAGCTGGCATTGGCCAGATAATTCGGCTGCGGAATTTTCATCATGCCGGAGCGGCTCGACACCGCGGCATTGACGACGCGCGCATTGAAGCAATTGTTGATCGCGACATTGCCGGCGAGCGCATAGTAGATGCGCTCCTGCGCTTCGAAAGCCAGCACCGTGCCCCAGCCGGTCATGTATTTGGCCCATTCGACGGTGTGAACGCCGAGATTGGCGCCGCAATCGACCGCGAAGAGTCCATCGCCGTGATATTTGCGGCGCAGTTCCAGCACGTGCAGCATCAAGGCGACCTCTTGCGGGTCGTAGGACGCATTGTTGAGAAGCTGATAGCCGGCGCCGAAGGCGATGCCGGGTACGATGACCTGATCGAACCGATTCAAGATCAGGGTGCCGTGATCGGTCGAGGCGAGAATGAAGGCAACAGGGCGGGCGGGATTTGACATGACTGGCTAGCCGGGTTGGAGGATGCCGCAGCCTGCTCACGGATGCGCTGCGCGACGCGAAACGGCGGCATTTTAAGTGATTCGCCCGCTCTTGGCTGCGCTGCGATGAATTGATTGATGACAGCCCTGGCATTCTGATGACGCGTGATCATTGCGGGATATGATCTCTGCGGGATCATGTGAATGTGCGCTTGCACATGGTCTTTTCCGAAAACCGGTGCCCGCTTCCCGGGATCACGCGCTATGCGGCGCGTCGTATGTCGTCGGCCAGCGCGCGATAAGACAGCGCTTCGGCCAGGTGCAGGCGGCCGACTTTGTCGACGCCATCGAGGTCGGCGAGCGTGCGGGCGACACGCAGCACGCGATGATAACCGCGCGCCGAGAGCCGCATCGCGTCGGCCGCCTCGCGCAACAACGCCAGGCCGCTGGCGTCAGGCTGCGCCACGTCCTCCAACACGGCGCCCGAGACTGCGGCGTTGCTGCGGACATGCGGCAGGCCGATCGCGGCATAGCGCGCGACTTGGCGTTCGCGCGCGAGCGCGACGCGCTCGGCAACTTCGCGGCTGCCTTCCGCCGGCGGCGGCAGGATGAGATCGGCCGCAGTCACCGCCGGCACTTCGATATGCAGATCGACGCGGTCGAGCAGTGGGCCGGACAGCCGCGCTTGATAATCGGCGCTGCAGCGTGTCGCCGGTCCGCGGCGGCAGGAGAAGCCGGGATCATTGGCATGGCCGCAACGACACGGGTTCATCGCCGCGACCAGCATGAAGCGCGCAGGATAGGTGACGCGGTGATTGGCACGGGCGATCGAGACTTCGCCGGTCTCGAGCGGCTGCCGCAGGGAATCCAGCGCATGCGGCTGGAATTCCGGGAGCTCGTCGAGAAACAGCACGCCATGATGGGCGAGCGAAATCTCGCCGGGCCGCGCGTGCAGGCCGCCGCCGACCAAAGCCGCCATGCTGGCCGAATGATGCGGCGCGCGGAACGGGCGGCGGTTGGTCAGCGCGCCGCCTTTGATCTCGCCGGCGATGGACGCAACCATCGACACTTCAAGCAATTCGCCGGGTGTCAGCGGCGGCAGGATTGAGGGCAGGCGCGCCGCCAGCATGGATTTGCCGGCGCCGGGCGGGCCTACCATCAACAGATTGTGCCCGCCGGCGGCTGCGACTTCGAGCGCGCGCTTGGCGCTCTCCTGGCCCTTGATGTCGGCAAGGTCCAACATCGGGCCGGCCACATCCAAAATCTTCGGCTGCGGCCGCGACAGCACCTGCGTGCCCTTGAAATGATTGGCGAGCTGAATGAGCGAAGACGCGGCAACGATCTCGATGTCCGGGCTGGCCCAGGCCGCTTCCGGACCGCAGGCCGCCGGGCACATCAGGCCTTCGCCGCGGGCATTGGCGCCGATGGCCGCCGGCAGCACACCGGCGACGGGAGCGATCGAGCCGTCGAGGCCGAGTTCGCCGAGCACGGTGAAGCCCGAAAGCGCGTCATGCGGAATGGCGCCGATCGCTGCCATCAGTCCGAGCGCGATCGGCAGATCGTAATGACTGCCTTCCTTGGGCAGATCGGCCGGCGCGAGATTGATGGTGATGCGCCGCGCCGGCAGCGCCAGGCCGGATGCGATCAAAGCCGAGCGCACCCGCTCGCGCGCTTCGGACACGGCCTTGTCCGGCAGGCCGACAATGTTGAAAGCCACGACACCGGGCGCGACCTGCACCTGCACGTCGACCGGGCGGACCTCGATGCCTTCGAACGCAACCGTGGAGACGCGTTGGACCATGCCTGCCCCGGACTGTGACCGCCCCTTGGCGGAACAGTCCGCCCCGTCAGTCGCCAAGCTTCTCTGAAACTACCGGAAGTTTTGGCGGCGTCAAGAACATTTAGGGAACAAAGTTCCGGCGCCAGCGCATCGATAACTTCCGTGAAATATCAAGGATTTGGACCTCCAAGAATATCTCTCCGGACAATTTACCGTTGTCCTTGGCGTTGCCCTTGCCGCTCCTCTGCCGTTACCCTAGGCATCGGCGGCGTTCACATCGTGATGTTCGCGGCCTTCACGACCGGACCCCATTTCGTCAGCTCGCTGCCGATATAGGCGCGCAAATCGGCAGGGGTCCCTCCGGCGGGGAGCATATCGAAGGTTTTGAGCGTCTGTTTGCCTTTGTCACTTGCGAGGAAATCGTTGGTGGCGTCGTTGATTTTTTGCACGACATCGGCGGGCACGCCGGTCGGGGCAACCAGCGCGTACCAGGCCGTGGCCTCGAAGTCTTTGATGCCGGCCTCTTGCACGGTCATCACATCGGGCAGATCGGCGACACGCCGGACGCTAGTGACGGCGATGGCGCGCAGCTTTCCGTCTTTGACCAGCGGTACATAGGTGCTCATGAAATCCATGCCGAGGTCGACTTGGCCGCCGAGGAGATCGGTGCTCAGCGGCGCAGTGCCCCGATAAGGCACGCCGGTCATGCTGATTCCGAGGTCGTTTTGCAGCAGCACCGCGGTGATGTGGCCCAGCGTGCCATTACCGGGATATCCGACATTCAATTTTCCCGGATGCGCCTTGGCGTAGACCGCGAGCTCGTCGAGGTCTTTCGCCGGTATCGACGGATGCGCCACGATGATGAGCGGCGACTTCGCGATCAATACGATCGGCGTGAAGTCCTTCTCCGGATCGAACGACAGATTCTTGTACATCAGCTTGTTCGTTGCGACCGGTCCGGGCGTGCCGAACAGAATCGTGTAGCCGTCGGGCGTCGCTCGGGCGACCAGGCCGGCTCCGACATTGCCGCCGGCGCCGCCATGGTTTTCAACGACGAATTGCTGGCCGAACCTGCTGCTGAATGCATTGGCAACGGTGCGGGCCAGCGTGTCGGTCGCCCCTCCGGCCGGAAAGGGGACGATCATCAGCACCGGACGGGAAGGCCAAGATTGCGCGTTCGCCGATTGCGCCTTAACGATGGGCATGATCGGGGGGGCGGCGATTGCGGCCGTCAGCGCGAGCGCGGTCCGGCGGGTTATGCGCAAGTCCACGCGCTGGTTCACGGCACTCCTCCCTCATGAAACATTCCGACGGCTCGGCAGTAGCGGCCGTTGTTTGCCGTCATCATAATCGAAACCGCCGCCGCTCCCAGCGGCTTTCTCCCGCCGTTTCGTGGCGCGAAACCGCGGGATTTTTGCGCCACGATCCCTTGCGTTTGGGCTAGCTTGGCGCCGTCACGTCGGAAGCCGCGCACGGCGAAAGGAAATCGCGATGGGCGAAAACAAAACAGTGAGCCGGCCGGTGGCCGACGCAGCCGCCCATGCGCCGATGCGTAAAGATCCAAAGCGGGTCATCCGGTGAAGTCGGTTCATGTCACGCGTCCCGGCGGTCCGGAAGTGCTTGCTTTCGTCGAGATGCCGGCTCCTGCGCCCGGACCCGGCGAAGTGCTGATCCGGGTCGCGGCCGCCGCGGTGAACCGGCCGGACATTCAACAGCGCCGCGGACTCTACCCGCCGCCGGCCAACGCTTCGGCGGTGCTCGGCCTTGACGTTGCTGGCCGCGTGGAAAGCGTCGGCGACGGGGTTGCCTGGCCGCAGGCGGGGGAACACGTTTGTGCGCTCGTCAACGGCGGCGGCTATGCCGAATTTTGCGTGGTGCCGGCGCTGCAATGCATGCCGATTCCGAAGGGTCTCGGCTTTGCCGAAGCCGCCGCGCTGCCGGAGGCTTTTTTCACGGCGTGGAACAGCATGATCTGGCTCGGCCGTCTGGCCGACGGCGAGACGCTGCTGGTCCAGGGTGGCACCAGCGGCGTCGGCATGGCGGCAATCCAGATTGCGCGGCGGTTGCGCAATGCCCGTGTGTTCGCAACCGCCGGCACCGAAGAAAAATGCCGGCTGTGTCTCGAGATCGGCGCCGCAGCGGCGGTCAATTACAAAACTGGGGATTGGGCCGCACAGGTGCGCTCTCTCGCCGGCAGCCGCGGCGTCGACGTTGTGCTCGACGGACAGGCCGGACCCTACACCGAACGCCAGCTCGAACTGCTCGCGGAGGATGGCCGCGTGGTTCTTCTCGCCAGCCATCTCGGCGCGAGCGCTGAAGTCAATGTGCGCAACCTGGTGCGGCGGCGTCTCACCCTGACCGGGGCGACGCTGCGGCCGCGGCCGCCCGCCTATAAGGGCCGCATTGCGCGCGAACTCGTCGCCCAGGTCTGGCCGTTGATCGCGCAGGGTCTGATCCGCACCAATATCTGTGCGTCTTTTCCGTTTGCCGCGGTGGCGGACGCCCATGCGGTGCTCGATGCGAACGAGCAGGTCGGCAAAGTCGTGCTCATGGTCGATGAGGCGCTTTGCCGGTCGGCCGGCGCGACAAAGACCTGATCGAAACCTCAGCGCTTTCCGGCGTCGAGCAATTCCCGGCGTGTCGCCTCAAGGATCTCGTCGGACAATTCTTTGTTGCCTTTGGTCCCGACGGCGCGGGCCAAAAGCAGCGCGCCGACCAGTCCTGCCATGGCGGCAACGCCCTTGCGGCGGCGCTCGGCTTTGGTCCTGCCCGGCGCGGATTGGGCCAAGAGATCGATCAGCGGCTCAAGACCGTCGGCGAACGCATCCTGCACCACGGCGCCGCTGCGGGCGGCGTCCGCGCCGAGCGCGGCAAACACACAGCCTTGTCCCGGCTCATCGCGGTGACGCGGCTGCAGGTAACGCGCGAGCAACGCGGCATAAGGACTGTCCGGAGACCTCGCCGCGGTCTCCTGCCAGTTCGCGGCGGCCTTGGCCGTCGCTTTGCGGCAGGCCTGCGCCACCAGATCATCCTTGGATTTGAAATGGCCGTAGAAGCCGCCATGCGTGAGGTCGGCGGCCTTCATGATATCGGCGACGCCGATGCCGCCGAATCCGTTGGCGCGCAGCAATGCGCCCGCCGCCTCGATGATGCGTTCGCGATTTTCGGCAGCTTTCTGCCGGCTTACTCTCATGACGCACCTCAGCCACACAGGTCAGCCATGCGCGCCGTCATGCGCGGGCGCCGCCGCCTTGACAAATTATATGATGATCGACATGAATAGGCAAGTTTCGATGATGGGCGTCATTTAATTCGCTCGCGATCGCGCCCGCAACCGGCAGAATTGGAAAGAACTCATGGCGTCGAACGCGCTCGCTGCCGCTTTGGCCCGCCGCAACATCCACTATGGCTGGGTCGTCGTTGCCGTCACTTTCCTGACGCTTCTGGTCACCGCGGCCGCGATGGGCACGCCCGGTGTGCTGATCGTACCGCTCGAGCAGGAATTCGGCTGGAGCGACGCGCAGATCTCTTCTGCGCTCGCCTTGCGCATCATGCTGTTCGGGCTGTTCGGTCCGTTCGCCGCGGCCTTCATGAATCGCTACGGCGTGCGCCGCGTCATCATGGTGGCCATGGCGCTGATCGCCGGCGGCCTTCTGGTGTCGCTGGCGATGAAGCAAGTCTGGCAGCTCGTTCTGCTGTGGGGCGTCATTGTCGGCGTCGGCACCGGCCTGACCGCCATGGTGCTGGCCGCGACGATCGCGACGCGCTGGTTCAATTACCGCCGCGGTCTGGTCATGGGCATGCTGGCGGCGAGCAATGCCACCGGCCAATTGGTGTTCCTGCCGCTGATCGCGCGTCTGACGACGAGTTACGGCTGGCGCATGGCGCTCGTCTTCGTCGCCTGCATGCTGGCCGTGGTCGCCCTGTTTGCCGCTTTATTCATGCGCGACCGGCCCAGCGATCTCAATCTGCCGATCTATGGCGAAGGCAAGATCACGCCGCCGCCGGCGCAGGGCGTCGGACTGGCGTCCCTGCTGATGTCGCCGCTCATGGTGCTCAAAGACGCGGTGCGGGCGCCGATCTTCTGGGTGTTGTTTGGAACCTTTTTCGTCTGCGGCTGCAGCACCAACGGCCTGATCCAGACCCATTTCGTCACGCTATGCCACGACTACGGCTTGGCGGCCACGACCGCGGCGAGCGTGCTGGCGATGATGGGCATTTTCGATTTCTTCGGCACCATCGGTTCGGGCTGGCTGTCCGACCGCTTCGACAATCGCTGGCTGTTGTTCTGGTATTACGGCCTGCGTGGCCTGTCGCTGCTCTATCTGCCGTTCACCGACTTCACCTTCTACGGCCTGTCGCTGTTCGCCGTATTCTACGGGCTCGACTGGATCGCGACGGTGCCGCCGACGGTGAAGCTCACCGCCGACCGTTTCGGCCCCGAGCGCGCCGGCATGGTGTTCGGCTGGGTGTTTGCCGGCCATCAGATCGGCGCCGCAACGGCGGCGTTCGGCGCCGGCCTGATCCGCACCGAATACGACACCTACCTGCCGGCCTTCTTCGTTGCAGGTGCGCTGTGCATTGTCGCGGCGCTTTTGGTGATCACGGTGCGGAAGTCATCACGCAAGGATATCGGCGCCGTAGCGCCGGCACGCGCGTAAAGCAAAGGTCCCGCGCAACGCACAAACTCAGCGGCGCTTTTCCGCGATCTTGTCCCAGATCAGCGCTGCAATGTCCGGGCCGCCGAAATTCTTCACGGCGCGGATGCCGGTCGGCGAGGTGACGTTGATCTCGGTGAGATAGCCGCCGATCACGTCGATGCCGACAAAGAGCAGGCCGCGTTCGCGCAGCGCCGGTCCGAGCCGGGCGCAGATTTCGCGCTCGCGGTCGGTGAGGTCGGTCGCTTTCGGCACGCCGCCGCGCACCATGTTGGAGCGCAGATCGTCGGGCGCCGGCACGCGGTTGACCGCGCCGGCGAATTCGCCATCGACGAGGATGATGCGCTTGTCGCCATCTTTCACCGCCGGCAAGAATTTCTGGATCACCCATGGCTCGCGGAAGGTCGCCGCGAACATGTCGTAGAGCGAGCCGAAATTGAGGTCTTCGCGCGACAACAGAAACACCGCTTCGCCGCCTTTGCCGTAGAGCGGCTTCATTACGATATCGCCGTGCTGGGCGCGGAACGCCTTGATGGCATCGAGGTCGCGCGTGACCAGAGTCGGCGGCATCAGATCGGGAAATTCGGTGACGAAAACCTTTTCCGGCGCGTTGCGCACATGCGCCGGATCGTTGACGACAAGAGTCTTCGGATGCACGCGCTCGAGCATGTGTGTCGAGGTGATGTAGGCGAGGTCGAACGGCGGATCCTGCCGCAGCAGGATCACGTCGAACGACGAAAGCTCGACGATGCGCGGCTCGCCGAGCGTGAAGTGATCGCCGGCGACGTCGCGCACGACCAGCGGGCGCACGCTGGCCGACACGTTGCCGTCGCGCAGCGAGAGCTTGTCGGGCGTGTAGTAGGACAGCAGGTGAGAACGCGACTGCGCTTCGAGCAGCAATGCAAACGTCGAATCGCCGCGGATATTGATCCGCTCGATCGGGTCCATCTGGACGGCGACGTTAAGGGCCATGATGGGGAAGGGTCCGGCAAGAGGGAGAGGCGGAAACGGGCGAAGGTCTACGCAATTTTCGCGGGCGGCGCTACGGCGGACAGCGGGAAATCAGCGGGACGCATCAAATGCATTTGGGATGTGCTGCGGTATTTTGCCAGGCGTCACCACGATCACGTCGAAGCGGACGTCGCCCTTGCCGTCCTCGGGATGATGCGCAAGCCACATTTCCGCGGCGCTGATGATGCGTCGCTGGTTGCGCGCGGTCACGGCTTCGATGGCTTCATCCGCGGTGGCGCGCGCCTTGACCTCGACAAAAACCAGCGTGTGGCGCCGCCGCGCGACGATGTCGATTTCGCCAAACGGCGTCTTCCAGCGCCGCGCCAGGATGCGATAGGCCTTGGCGATCAGCAGCATCGCAGCGCGGCTCTCCGCCGACAGGCCGAGCTTGAAAGCGGCAACGCGCTCGGCGCGCGGCGCCGCCTTGACTGGCGCGGCTTCAGCCGATCTGATTTTTCCCGGCCGGATTTGCGGAGCCTTCAGCGGTTCAGCGCGACGGGCCATCACTCACCTGTTGCATTGCCGGTTTTCGCCAGCGCGAGAGCACGCTGATAAATTTCGCGCCGCGGCAGTCCGGTGGCGTCGGCGACTTCGCCGACCGCGTCTTTCACCGAAGCCCGCGCCAGCGCCTGGCGCAGAAGATGATCAGCTTCGTCTGCGCTGACCGGCTTTGCCTCCGGCGGCGGCGCAACGACAACAACAAGCTCGCCGCGCGGCTCATTCGCGGCGCAGGTTTCGGCGAGCCTCTCGAGATCGCCGCGCAGCACCTCCTCATGCAGTTTGGTGAGCTCGCGGCACAGAGCAGCTTCGCGTTCCCCACCCAGTCCCTGCGCCAGATCGGCGAGTGCCGCCGCGGCGCGCGGGCCGGTCTCGAACAGGACCAGCGTTGCCGGGATGCGGGCGAGTTCGGCAATGCGGGCGCGCCGGGCGCCTTCCTTCGGCGGCAAAAAGCCGGCGAACAGGAACTGGTCGGTCGGCAATCCGGCAAGAGTCACGGCCGCCAAGAGCGACGAGGCGCCGGGCAGTGTTGTGACGTTATGTCCGGCTTCCTGCACGGCGCGCACCAGCTTAAAGCCTGGATCGGATATCAGCGGTGTCCCGGCATCGGAGACCAGGGCCACGGCCGCACCGCCGGAAATCTTTTGTAACAGGATCGGCCTTGCCTGTGCCGCATTGTGCTCGTGATAGGGAGTGAGGGGGGTCGAAATCGCGTAGCGTTCAAGGAGCTTGCGGGTGACACGGGTGTCTTCGCAGGCGATCAGGTCGGCGCCGGCCAATGTCTCCAGCGCACGCAACGTGATGTCGCCGAGATTGCCGATGGGGGTAGCAACGAGGTGCAAACCGGCTTTGAGCTTTGGCGTTTCAATCTCACGGCCGGCGAGCGTGAAATGCCGCGCAGCGCAAGGTGCGCCGCGCGCGGCGGGGGAGGATTTTCGATGCAGCGTGCTCATTGCACTCAATCTAGCTCTGCCGCAACCTGCCGTCATGATCGCGGCGTCTGCGACTGAGGCCAGATTTCCCCATTGAATTCCAATTCTTGGCTTTGGTTAACCATTCGCCGCCAATATGTCAGATTGGCGATGCCTTAATTTACCCGGCGCCAATGCCACAATTTACGACTTTCGCGCCGTAAGGAGACCCGGGTTGTCATCGCAGGCGAAGGGAGAGGCGTCGGCAACAGTGATTTTGCCGACGCGGCGCCGCACGGTTGCGGGCCTTTTGGCGGCGACCGGTGTGCTGGCTGCGGGCTGTTCGCAGAATTCACCATATCTGTCGCCGTCCGCGGTTCCGCCGAACACTCAGCCGGCCGCGGAAACGACCATCGGCACCGGTCAAGTCAAAGCCGCGCTTATTTTGCCGCTGTCGGCACCCGGCAATGCCGGCATCGCCGGACAGGCCATGCGTAATGCCGCGGAAATGGCGGTTGCCGAGTTTAATTCCCCGAATATCCAGATCCTGGTCAAAGACGATGCCGGCACGCCTGACGGGGCGCGGGCTGGCGCCCAGCAGGCGATCGATGAGGGCGCCGAGATCATTCTGGGGCCGCTTTTCGCCCAGTCCGTCACCTATGTCGGCCAGGTGGCGCGGGCCCGCAATATCCCGGTCATTGCCTTTTCGACCGATACCAATGTCGCGGCGAGCGGCGTCTATCTGCTCAGTTTCCTGCCGGAATCCGACGTCGATCGCATCGTTCAATATGCCACGTCGACGGGGAAGCACTCGTTCGCGGCGCTGATCCCCGACAATCCCTATGGCACCGTGGTCGAAGCGGCGTTCAAGCAGGCCGTGGCGCGGCGGAACAGCCAGATCGTCGGGCTTGAGCGCTATGCCCATGACCGGACCGCGATGGCGGGCCCAGTCCAGAACATAGCGCAGGCTTCGGCGCGTTCCGACGCGCTCTTTCTTCCCGACGGTGGCGACGCCGTGCCGGGCGTGGCTGCGGCGCTGGCCGCCGATGGGGTCAATCTCAAGCGCCTGCAGCTTCTGGGCACCGGCCTTTGGGACGATCCGCGCATCAACTCGACTCCGGCCCTCGATGGCGGCCTATATGCAGCGCCGGATGGCGCCGGATACCGGAATTTCGTTCAGCGCTATCACAAGCGCTACGGGCAAGATCCGGTGCGAACCGCGACGCTGGCCTATGATGCCGTGGCGCTCATTGCGGCCCTGGTCAAAACCCAGGGGGCCGCCCGCTTCTCCCAGGAGACATTGACCAATCCGTCGGGGTTTTCCGGAATTGACGGCCTGTTCCGCTTCCGCCCGGACGGCACCAATGATCGTGGGCTTGCTGTCATGCGAGTGACGCCCAGCGGCCCGCAGATTGTTTCACCGCCGCCCAAGAGTTTCGCCACAGGGTAATAATAAGTAGGCTTATTAAGCAGTTCGGATTTAGACCTTCGGCACAAGAATGACCGGAAAAAATGCATCCTTGTAAAGTTCCACCCCCGGAACTGCCCTGCAATTATATAAGCTAGCTTATTAGTGTCTAGGCGGCCAAGTCCGCGACCACCGCATCCAATACCGGGAAACCCGGCAAGGTGACCCGCAGGCAACCGTCCCCTGTCATCTCGACCAGGCCGTGCTCCAGGAGCGTCGCGACCCGCGCCGGATCGAGCTTGCGCCCGGAAATCGCCTCGTAACGGGCGACATCGATGCCTTCCGCAAGCCGGAGGCCCATCAGCAAGAATTCGTCGGACCTCTCCTCGCGGGTCAGCACGTCATCGGTGACCAGGCCATGACCTTGCGACTCGACCAGGCTGAGCCAGGCTTCCGGGCGCCTTTCGGTCGCGGTGGCATGCCGTTCGCCGTCGATATCAATCCGGCCGTGGGCGCCGGGGCCAATGCCGGCATATTCGTGAGAGCGCCAATAAACCAGATTGTGCCGGCATTCGCCGCCCGGCCGGGCATGATTGGAAATCTCGTAAGCCGGCAGGCCGTGAGCGGCGCAGATGTCCTGCGTCGTGTCGTAAAGCGCCCGCGCGGTGTCTTCGTCGGGAAGCCGCAATTTGCCCGCCGCGTACAGCGCCGAAAATGGCGTGTCCGGCTCGATGGTCAGCTGATAGAGCGAAAGATGTTCGCCGGCTTCGGCCAGCGCGGTTTTAAGTTCGGCCGCCCAGGCCTCCGGCTCCTGACCCGGGCGCGCATAGATCAGGTCGAACGAATAGCGGTCGAACACTTTGCGCGCGACATCGACGGCATCAAGCGCCTCGCGGGCGTTATGCAAGCGGCCGAGCTCCGCCAGCACGCGATCATCCAACGCCTGCACGCCGAGCGAGACGCGGTTCACGCCGGCGGTGCGATAGCCGCGAAACCGCTCGGCCTCGACGCTCGACGGATTGGCTTCCATCGTGATCTCGGCATCGGGCGCAACGCGCCACTGCCGCGCGATGGAATTGAGCACGCCGGCGATGGTCGAGGGCTGCATCAAAGACGGCGTGCCGCCGCCGAAGAAAATCGAAGACACGGTGCGGCCGCGCAGCCGTTCGGCGGTCTTGCCGATTTCGATGTGAAAGGCGCGCAGGAAGCGCGGCTCGTCGATCGCGGCATGGCGCACATGGCTGTTGAAGTCGCAATACGGGCATTTCGACAGGCAGAAGGGCCAGTGCACATAAACGCCAAAGGCCTGATCGCCGGCTGAACTCTCTGTGGCGTTATTCAAGACATGCCTCCGCGAGTTTCAGAAACGCGCGCGCGCGATGCGACAAGCCCTTACCACGCGGCGGCAGTCCATGTTTTTCCTCGCTTGGCATTTCGCCGAAGGTCCGGTCATGCCCGTCGGGCAGGAACATCGGATCATAGCCGAAACCTTTGTCGCCGCGCGGCGGCCAGACCAGAGCGCCGTCGACCTTGGCTTCGAATTCCTCGACATGGCCGTCGGGCCAGGCGACGCAGAGCGCCGAGACAAAATGCGCCCGGCGCTGGCCGGGGGCAGTCGCCCCGCGTTGCTTGAGTTTGTCTTCGATCGTGGCCATGGCGCTGGCAAAGTTCTTATCAGGTCCGGCCCAGCGCGCCGAGTAGATGCCGGGCTCGCCGCCGAGCGCATCCACCGCGATGCCGGAATCGTCGGCAAAAGCCGGCAGTTTCGCGGCCGCCGCAGCGGCCTGAGCCTTGATCCGCGCATTATCGCGAAAGGTCGTTCCGGTCTCGTCAGGCTCGCCAAGCCCCAGTTCTCCGGCCGATATGGCGCCGATGCCATAGGGCGCCAGCAGTTCGCGCATCTCGGCGAGTTTTCCCGGATTATGCGTCGCGATCACCAGTCGTCCGGCGATGCAGCGATGTTTTTGTTCGCTCACATCACTGCCATCTTCTGCAGATCGACAAGCTTGCCGACGCCTTTGCGCGCCAGCGCCAAGAGCGCCGAGAACTGCTCCTCGGAAAAAGGGATCTTCTCCGCCGTGGCCTGGATCTCGACAATATTGCCGGAGCCGGTGAGGACGAAATTGGCGTCGGTGTCGGCCTGCGAATCCTCGGCGTAATCGAGGTCGAGCACGGCCGTGCCCGAGCAGACGCCGCAGGAAACCGCCGCGATATGATCGCGCAACGGATCGCCTTCGAACATTTCCCGCGCCTTCATCCAGGCGAGACAATCATGCAGCGCGATCCAGGCACCGGTGATGGAGGCGGTGCGGGTGCCGCCGTCGGCCTGGATCACGTCGCAATCGATGGTGATCTGCCGTTCACCCATGGCTTTGAGATCGACCACGGAGCGCAAGCTCCGTCCGATCAGACGCTGGATTTCGACGGTGCGGCCGTTCTGCTTGCCGGCCGAAGCCTCACGGCGCGTCCGCTCCAGCGTTGCGCGCGGCAGCATGCCGTATTCCGCAGTCACCCAGCCGCGTCCCTGGCCCTTCAACCAAGGCGGCAGACGGTCCTCCAGGGTGGCCGTGACCAGCACATGGGTCTCGCCGAATTTTACGAAGCAGGAGCCTTCCGCGTATTTCACCACGCCGCGCTCGAGCGAAATGGCGCGCAATTCGTCAGGTTGTCGGCGGCTCGGCCGCATGCAGGTCTCCCGGTTCCTGGAGCATGATCGCAGACGATCATGCTCCACTAAGATCTTGGCGAAGCGTCTTTTACGTGCTCGGCCGCGATGAACGCAATGGCGGATGCCGGCCGCCCGGCGCCGGCCCGCCGCGGCTCGGGCGGAAGATCGCCGCAAGGGGCATCCACCGCAGATTGCCTTCGGTCCTCGCGAACCGCTACGCTTGCGGGGATTTGCATCGGCAGGGAGGTCACGGTGGCTCAAGCAACGGCACAAGCGGAAGCTACTCAAACACTGGCAAAATTCGCAGCGAACTTGACCTACGACGATCTGCCGCTGCGGGCCCGCGACCACGCCAAGAACCTGCTGCTCGATGCACTCGCTTGCGCCATTGCCGGCAATCAGGGCGAGGAGACCGGTCAGGTGGCGGCTTTTGCCGGCGCGCTGGCCCAAGGCAGCGAGTCGAGCGTGATCGGCGGGGGACGCCTGTCGCTGGCCGGCGCCACACTGCTCAACGCCTATCTCGTCACCGCGACCACGATGTGCGACGTGCATCGCGCCACCATGACCCACATCACGCCCGAGATCGTGCCGCCGGCGCTGATGATCGCCGAGCGCGATGGGCGCTCGGGCCGCGATCTCCTGGTCGCCATCGCCGCGGGCGCCGAGGTCACGACGCGGATCGGCATCGGCCTTGATTATCCGGCGTTCCGCGCGCGGGGTTGGCATGGGCCGGGCATTATCGGCCCGTTCGGCGCCGCTGCCGCCGTCGGCTCGCTGCTGCGCTTCGACGCCGATGCCATGGCGCGCGCCTTCGGCCTCGCCGGCAGCCAAGCGGCGGGCACCTATGCCGCCTGGGGCACGCCGACGGTCAAATTTCATCAATGCCGCGGCGCGCTGTCCGGCCTGATGGCCGCGCTCCTGGCGCAGCAGAATTTTGTGGCGACGCGCCAGTTTCTCACCGCCAAGGACGGCGGTCTCTATCATGCCTATGTCGATGGCGGTCTGCCCGACGTCGTCACGGCCGATCTCGGCACCCGCTATGAACTGGAACACATCGCGCTGCGGCTATGGCCGTCGGCGACGGTCATTCAAGGTTTGGCGACCGCGATTTTCGATCTGATCGAAAAGCACAAGATCGATCCCGCACACGTTCAAAAAGTGCGGATCGCGATGAGCCAGACGGCCTTCGATCTACATGGCGGCTTCGCCACCTACAAGGCCAAATTCGAAGCGCTGTTGTCGGCGCATTACACCGCCGCGATCATCTTGCACGATCATGCACTGACCTTGGCGCAATTTGAGCCGAGCCGTTACGATGATCCCAAATTGCGTGCCTTCGCCGCGCGGAAGGTGGAGGTTTACGCCGATCCCGCGGTCAAAGGTTCGGGCGCCAAGGTCGACATAGCGATGGAAGGCGGCACGGTATTTTCGGCGCGCTGCGAACATCCGCTCGGGTCCTTCGAAAATCCGCTGTCGCGCGCGCAAATCGAGCAGAAATTCCGTACCTATGCCGCGGGCGTGCTCGCCGGTGCCGCGGCCGACGCGGTGGTGGCCGCAGTCGACCGGCTCGAGGATTTCGGCGCGATCGGCAAGCTGATGGATCTGCTGCGCAGCGGCGCTCCCCATGCGATGGCGGCGGCGGAGTGATATATCTTTGGCGTATCCGTTGCCCGATCTGGCGGGCGGGGGGTAATGATCGGGAGTAACGATCCTTGGCCAGCCACGATTTTTCGCTCGGCGTGAACCAGCAGGGCATCAACCAGCAAGGTCTGGCGCAGCTCAACGAGCGCTCGCGCGAGATCTTTCGCCTGATCGTCGAGAGCTACCTTGCGACCGGCGAGCCGGTCGGCTCGCGCAATCTCTCGCGCATCTTGCCGATGACTTTATCGCCGGCTTCGGTACGCAATGTGATGTCCGATCTTGAGCAGCTCGGGCTGGTTTATGCACCGCATACGTCCGCAGGGCGGCTGCCGACGGAAATCGGCTTACGCTTTTTCGTCGATGCGCTGATGCAGATCGGCGATCTCACCGAGCGTGATCGCAAGGCCATCGAGGCCCAGGTTGCGGCGTCGGGGCAGTCGAAATCGGTCGAAGGGGTGTTGACCGAAGCATCAGGCTTGCTTTCGGGATTGAGCCGCGCCGCCGGCGTCGTGCTCACGGCCAAAGCCAATCCCCGGCTCAAGCATATTGAATTCGTTCGCCTCGAGCCGGAGCGCGCGCTGGTCATTCTGGTCGGCGAGGACGGCCAGGTCGAAAACCGCGTCCTCAATGTGCCGATCGGCCTGCCGACCTCGGCGCTGACGGAGGCCGGGAACTTCCTCAACGCCCGGATTCGCGGCCACACCCTCGCCGAGGTCAAGGTCGAGGTCGAGCGCACCATGAAGGAGAGCAAGGCGGAGCTCGATCAGCTCACGCAGCGGGTCGTTGCCGAGGGACTGGCCAGCTGGTCCGGCGGCGAGACCGATGAGCGCAAATTGATCGTGCGCGGCCAGGCGCACCTGCTCGAGGACCTCAAGGCACTCGCCGATCTCGAACGGGTTCGCCTCCTGTTCGACGACCTTGAAACCCGACGCGAGGTGATCGATCTGCTCGGCCGTGCCGAGCAGGCCGAAGGCGTCCGCGTCTTTATCGGCTCGGAGAACAAGCTGTTCTCGCTTTCGGGGTCCTCGACCATTGTCGCGCCTTATCACGACGCCTCCGGGCATATTGTCGGGGTGCTCGGGGTCATCGGTCCGACCCGGCTCAATTACGCGCGGATCGTGCCCATGGTCGACTACACCGCCAGGATCGTCAGCAAACTGCTCGGCGGCTGACGTGGCAGACGGGGCAGAAAAAGCTCGATAATTTCATAAGCACGCTCAGCTTGTCAGCCATGGCGCTTGATTTTTGTTCGTTAAGCCCTGATATGCGGGGCATCAACCAGGACCCGGCCCAAACCGGACCGGCTGTGAAAGCGTCTGCCGACAATGGGCTCAAGACGATGGGATTTCGACATGACGGAACAGACCGCTCGTGCTGAGGACGAAGCGGGGCTGACGCCCGAAACTGCGGCGTCTGCGCCCTCCACGGCGCTCGAGCGCGAGCATGCGGAAATGAAGGACCGCCTGCTGCGTACGCTCGCCGAGATGGAGAATTTGCGCAAACGTACCGAACGCGAAGTCGCCGACTCGCGGCTCTACAGCGTCGCATCTTTTGCGCGCGACATGCTCGGCGTTGCCGACAATATGCGCCGCGCGCTTGATGCCGTGCCGGCCGAGCTTCGCGCCAATGCCGATCCGAACGCCAAGGCGCTGATCGAAGGCGTCGACCTCACCGAGCGCGAGCTGTTGAAGGCGCTGGAAAAAAACGGCATCCGTCAATTTTCCCCGCAGGGCGAAAAATTCGACCCGAACCTGCATCAGGCCATGTTCGAAGTGCCGGACCCGTCCGTTCCGGCGGGCAGCGTCGTGCAGGTGGTGCAGCCCGGCTACATGATCGGCGAACGGATCTTGCGGCCGGCCCTGGTCGGCGTGTCGAAGGGCGGCCCGAAAGTGGCGCCGACCTCTAACGACAACGCCAAAGCCGTGAGCTGACGTCTCCCGTTACTTTTTCCCGTTATTTGGCGTCGATGCTGTCGCGCACCGCGCGGAGGCGATTGAACTCGGTCTGCCACGCGTCCGCCCGCACGATGCCGACCATTTGCAGGAAGCCTCCGGTGCCAAATCGCAGCCACTGCACGACCTTCACGTCGACGTTGCTTTGCACATCCTTGGCTTTGGCAAGCGTTTCAAAGCCCGACTGATTACCGATGCGCAGCGGTTCAGCGTCCTCGACCTGCACGTCCTTGATGCCGATGATCCGCTCGAATGTCGTGCGGGCGAACGTGCTGCGGTCGTCCGGTTCGGATGGTCCGCCCGGCATGGCGGCGATGAACAGGCGCGCCTTGGGCATGTTTTTGCTCTGAGCCTTGCTTTGATCTTTGCCGTCGCTGCTCTGGCTTTTGTTGGCATCGGATACGGAATCTGCGCCGGCATCCGCGGCGCGATCGACCAGCATCAAGGCGCGGCCCGGCAAAGCCTCATCGACGTGGAAGCCGGCCATGTCGCCGATGGTGAAAGGCATCAGGCTGAGCTGCTCGGCGTCGGGCACGCTGTCGCGTACCGCGAGAGTCATGAGCGTGTCGCGCATGGTCTTGTCGGGATAGGCCGCATCCTGGTCGGGCACTTGGGCGGTCACGAGCACCGTCATGTTGCCGGCGGCCGCGACCAGCAGCCATTTGCGATAGCGCGTCGAGTTGATGGTCTGGGTGCCGGTCAGAAGAAAGCCCTTGCCGATGCCAAGCTGGATCGGCTCGCGCTTGCCGACTTCGACGCCGTTCTTGCTCATTGCTTGCGGCACCATGCTCTTGTCGAGCGAATCGTAGGCTTGCGCCGGCAGAGTGGTGAGCAGGATCGCGGCGTTCTTCTGCGGGTCTTCAAAGCCGACGAAGTTCCGGCTTTGCACCATGCCGGGCGGCGGCACGATGCCGACCCGGGAGCCGGTCGGGAAAACCGCATCGGCGGCGCGCGCTGAGATCACCAGCAGCATCAGCGCTGCAAGCGCCCCGACATAGCGGGCGCCAAAGGCAAATCGGGTCGGGCGGATCGGCATCGGATTAATCCCAAACAAGGGCCGGTGCGGCTACCTGCGGATGCTCGAGATTTCGCGCATCTCTTGCTGCCCCGGCTGCGTCACCCGTCGCATGGTCAAATTGATCCGTCCACCCCCCGTCAAGCCGCCTTCCGTCAGCAAGGTTGACGTGCCGGCATAGATGCGGTCGACGCCATGAAAGGCAAGCCGTGCCGTGCCACCCAGTACGACCACGTCGCCGGAATTGAGGCGGACCGAACAGGTCGGGTCTGAGCGCTTGCCGCCGCCCATGCGAAACAAGCAGGAATCGCCGAGCGAAACCGACACGACGGGTGCGGCAAAGTCCGCCTCGTCGCGATCCTGATGCAGCCCCATTTTGGCTGCGGCGCTGTAGAAGTTGATCAGGCACGCTTCCGGCGGCTGTGGATAGCCGGAGACATCGTTCCACAAATGTGCCAGCGATTGCGGCAAGGGCGGCCAGGGCCGGCCGGTTTCCGGATGAATCGGCTCGTAACGGTAGCCCTTCTCATCGGAGATCCAGCCGAGGACCCCGCAATTCGACATACGAACCGAGAACGGACGCCCGGACCGCGGCATGCGCGGCGTAAACAAGGGTGCGACGGCAAAGACGTCGCGAATGGCTGCCAGCATCGCCGCCTGCGCGGCGCGGTCGAGATGGCCGGGATAGAACCGTGCCGCATTGATATCGAGCACGCGCACTTTCATTGGGCCTTTACCACTGCCCGGCAATTTGCGTCCGGCAATTTGCAGCCCTCTCCTCAACGACGCCACCGGTGAGCTGCCGGAGGCAAGCCAAGTCGGTTATCGAAAATTATAAGCCCTGCCGCAGGGCCCGTCCCGCAAGCAGGGCAGGCTATGACCCCCGAATAGCGCGATGGAAAGCCGCTTTGCATCAAATCCTGTCTTGCGGGGCCATGGGGCCCTCCTATATGAGCCAAGGGAAATCCGCCCAAGCGCAGCGGGCTTTAGGACAGTTCTTGAGCAGCTCGCCGGGTTAGTGAGTGTCATAAGGGGGTCGGACTTACGGGCGCCTACGGGGCCTGCCCGGCCTGCCGCAAGAGAGAGGATTTAGGACCATGGCAAAGGTCATTGGTATTGATCTCGGGACCACGAATTCCTGCGTCGCCGTCATGGAAGGCACGACGCCGAAGGTCATCGAGAACGCAGAGGGCATGCGCACTACGCCGTCCATCGTCGCTTTCACGGACGAGGGCGAGCGGCTCGTCGGCCAGCCGGCCAAGCGCCAAGCGGTCACCAATCCGGAGCGCACGATTTTCGCAGTGAAGCGCCTGATCGGCCGCCGCTACGACGACCCGATGGTGGAGAAGGACAAGAAGCTCGTTCCCTACAAGATTGCGCGCGCCTCCAACGGCGACGCCTGGGTCGAGGTCGAGGGCAAGACCTATTCGCCTTCGCAGATCTCTGCGTTCATCTTGCAAAAGATGAAGGAGACCGCGGAAGCCTATCTCGGCTCCAAGGTCGATCAGGCGGTCATCACCGTTCCTGCTTATTTCAATGACGCACAGCGCCAGGCCACCAAGGACGCCGGCAAGATCGCCGGTCTCGAGGTGCTGCGCATCATCAACGAGCCGACCGCGGCCGCACTTGCTTACGGTCTCGACAAGAGCAAGTCGGGCATGATCGCGGTCTATGACCTGGGCGGCGGCACGTTCGATATTTCGATTCTCGAAATCGGCGACGGCGTGTTCGAGGTGAAGTCGACCAACGGCGACACCTTCCTCGGCGGCGAAGATTTCGACATGCGGCTGGTCAACTATCTGGCCGACGAGTTCCAGAAAGAACAGGGCATCGATCTGCGCCGTGACAAGCTCGCGCTGCAGCGGCTGAAGGAAGCCGCCGAGAAAGCCAAGATCGAACTGTCGTCCACGACGCAGACCGAAATCAATCTGCCGTTCATTACGGCCGATGCGTCCGGCCCGAAACATCTGACGATGAAGCTCACCCGCGCTAAATTCGAGGCGCTGGTCGACGATCTCATCCAGAAGACGATCGAGCCGTGCCGTCAGGCGCTCAAGGACGCCGGTCTCTCGGCGGCCGAGATCAACGAAGTCGTCCTGGTCGGCGGCATGACGCGCATGCCGAAGGTGCAGGAAGTCGTCAAGCAATTGTTCGGCAAGGAGCCGCACAAGGGCGTCAATCCGGACGAAGTCGTCGCGGTGGGCGCGGCCATTCAGGCCGGCGTGCTGCAAGGCGACGTCAAGGACGTGCTGTTGCTCGACGTGACGCCGCTGTCGCTCGGCATCGAGACGCTGGGCGGCGTGTTCACGCGGCTGATCGAACGCAACACCACGATCCCGACCAAGAAAAGCCAGGTGTTCTCCACGGCCGAGGATGGGCAAACTGCAGT
>DATJLN010000024.1:0-96706 GCA_035509535.1 Xanthobacteraceae bacterium
GCAAGAGTTGCACGACAGCTGCGGAGGAGGGTCTCATCCGAAAGGGGTTGATGCGCACTGATTTCTTCGCGGCACATACTGGCCCTTTCCATCCCCCCGGGATCTCTGTGGTGCCCTCGGGCCGCTGTTGAACCGTAAGCAGAGCCTTGGAGACGCAGATTCAAAGAGGCCCGAGGGCTTTTCACCCTTCGCCGCGTTGGTGATCGGCGTCGAGGCTCTCACTTCCGGCGCTAAACGCCGCGCTTGGAAGGTTACCTGACTTCCGTTGACGGCACGTAACGGACTCTTGCGGCGGCAAGGGCGTCAGTGCATCGGATCGTGCTTTGGCGCCCGTGCGCGCACTTGGTCAGTGGCTTGCTGCGCCGCCTGCTTTGCCACCTCTCGTGGTCGTCCAGCTGCTAATTCCGCGTCAAAAACCGCGCGGCCGGCCGCCAGCGCGGCATCTTCCCATGCCTGCGGTGTAGGCTTGCCGGCCGCAAGCTCCTTTTGCAGCGTCGCATTGCCGGCTTCCTCCGCAGCTCGCCCGGCTTTTGCGTCAGCATCAAGCGGGACCAGCCGCTTTTGGGCATCTTCGTCCCCTTGAGCCGCGGCCTTACGGTACCAGTTCGCCGCCTCAGCAAGATTGCTCGGCACTCCATCGCCATTCTCATACAAGAGGCCGAGCAAATACTGAGCGTTTGCATAACCCCGATCAGCGGCAAGCCGAACCCACTTCGCAGCTTCGGCGTAATCTTGCGGAACACCTTGTCCCAGCCCGTACATGCTCCCGAGGCTCGTTTGCGCGCGCACATCTCCCTGCCCGGCGGCTCTGCGATACAACGCGACGGCCCGCGCCTCGTCCTTCGCAACGCCCAATCCCTTCTCGTATAACGCGCCGAGATCATACTCCGAGGGCACATATTCCCGATCGGCAGCCTTTTGGTATTGCATAAAGGCTGATCCGAAATCGTTCGCTTTCGCGTAGGCCCTGCCCAGCTGATAGATCAGCCGGACGCTGTTGGGATATTTTCGCACGGCGCTTTCGCATGCCGGGATCGCGAGACCGGGATCGATCTTATCGAACGGGATACCGTTGGCCTTGCGTTGTGGGTCCAGGTCGCTCGCGGCATAGGCGTCGCAGTTGGTTTTGGGCGCTTCTTGTGGCGACGATGCAATTTGGGCCGGCGACAATTGAGGGGAGGCACTCGGTTGCGCTAAAGCCGATGCCATTGAGCCCGCGAGCAAGGCGCCCGCGGTCCACAGTATCAACTCCATTTCGGTTACGGCACGCATGAAGCTCCCCTTCCTGAAAGCCTCAAGATAAATGTGAAGGTGCATCATTACTCGTTGTGGTCGGATGGCCGAACTTGCAGTTTACATGGCAATGACGCCCAGCCAAAGCGTCGGCGATATTTGCTAACGGCCCCAATAGCCGCGCAGCGGCCCTCAAAGACACTCCTGTTGGTTCGATGCCACGCTTGGCCAATTCCAAGCACCTGTTTCTTGAACAATCCGGTTCAAAGTCCTCCTTAAAGCTCCCGCGCAATGCCGAGGCTTTCCGCTTCGGCAAGCACTGCCCGCAAATTCTGATTCCCCGCGCCAAAACGGCGGCTCGTAGCATCGGTGAGCGCCGCCGTGTCTACGCCGTCGATCCGGTAATGCTAATCGTGGACCAGGCAGCGGTTGCGGATCAGCGGCCGCAGCATCACCCCGAGCATGCGCTGGTCGTGGCCATATTCAGCTGTGGGTCCGAACTTGAAATAGCGCCGCCTCGGCTGCGGATAGCCGCGCGGCGCAATCGCGCACCAGGAAACGGACGACATCGCGGTCGTCGCGCGCCGGCGGCGGGGTCGATCCAGGCTCGACAATTGGGAATTTCGGTGGGAGCTACTTGCCCCAACCGAAGTGATAATTCAGCCCAGCGCGCACGACGTTCTCGTGCATCGAGACATTGTCGGTCGGGCCGATGCCGCAATTGGCGCCGCAATTCAAGTGACCGAGATCGACATGCAGATATTCGGCCTTGGCCGTCCAATTGCCGGGCAGGGCAAATTCAAGCCCGCCGCCGACGGTCCAGCCGGCATTGGTCGTGCTGGCCCCAGCGAAGCCCGGGGTCGAGGCATGGATATCGCCGACGGCCAGACCGCCGGTGACATAGGGCATGACGCTGCCGAAAGCGTAGCCGGCGCGGCCGCGCACGGTCGACAGCCAATTATTCCGGGTGGTGCAGCCGTTCGGGCACAGCGCCGAGTTTGAAGTCCCTTTCAGGCCCGACCAGTCGATATCGCCCTCGAGGCCAAGCACGGCATTGCCGTATTGCCAGTTATAGCCGGCCGTGCCGCCAACCTGACCGCCGGAAAGGCCAACGCCGGTGGCGTTGCCGCTCCAATAGGAATGGCCCCAGCCGCCGCCGCCATTCACGCCGGCATAGAAACCACTCCAATCGTACATCGGGTTTGCCTGTACCGGCGGTGGCGCCTTGTACAGCGGTGCAACCGACAAGTCGGCGGCATAGGCGCATGGCGCGGCAATAAGCGCGGCCAAGGCAAAAAACCCGGCGATCAATTTCTTAATCATTACGTCACCGGCCTCCATGCGCGCCGGCACCTTTGGCGGCCGTTCGCAAATAGGACACTGCACAGAATTTCGTTACCCCTGGCTTACCGTTGTGGTTAAGACTGCCGGAGGCGCCGCCCTGGTTGCTACTGTATTGACCAGAAAGGCAGAATTACGCCCACCAGGCGGCCTGACTTGGGCCGCGCCAGGGGCAGACAAATCGCCGCAAACGGGGGTATTTTCCCCGCCCGTCGAAAGACTAATTCCTGAACCGTGGGCAAGTTCCAGCCCAAGTTCCAAGTCGAAGTTCCAAGTCGAAGTTCCAAGTCGAAGTTCCACATCCGGTTCCACGGCGGAGTTCCGCCGCTCCACGGAGGCCAAGTGTCCTGGGTCGTCTTCGCCTTTTCCGGTCCGGTGCTGTGGGCCATTTCCGTCCATCTGGACAAGTATCTGGTCGAGCGGTTCTTCAAGGAGAGCAATGTCGCGGTGATGCTGTTGTTCACCGCTTTTGTCGGCCTTCTGGTGCTGCCGGTCATCTGGCTCTACGAGCCGTCGGTGACGACGCCGGGCGCCCGCAGCATCGCGCTCATTATTGTCTCCGGCCTTCTCTATATGGGCGCCATGCTGCTCTATCTGCAGGCGCTGCAGACCGAAGAGGCCTCTGTGGTTGCGCCCTATTTTCAGGCCAGTCCGCTGTTCGGCTTCGTGCTCGCTTATCTCGTGCTCGGTGAGACCCTGTCGTGGCGGCAGTTCGCCGGCGGCGCCATGATCGTGCTTGGCGCCCTGATCGTGTCGGTCCGTTTCAAATACGGCGCGCGCATCTTCAAGACCCGATTGGCCGTCTTGATGCTGAGTTGCGGTTTTGCCGCAGCGCTTGCCGGCTTGATCTTCAAGGTCTTTGCGATCGACGTCGAATTCTGGACCACAACCTTCTGGATGTATGTGGGGGAGGCGCTGTTCGGCTGCGCGTTGTTTCTCGTTCCGGCCTACCGCCGGCAGCTTGCGGCGACGCTGCGCGTCAATACCGCCGCACTGTTGTCGATCAACGGTTCCAACGAGCTGATCAATCTGGGCGGCGGCTTGGGCAATCGTTATGCCTTGATGTTTGCACCGCTCAGCCTTGTCCAGGCCATCGGTTCGACAACGACTCTCTTTGTGTTTGCATTCGGCGTCGTGTTGAGCGTGTTCTGGCCGGGACTTACCCGCGAAGATTTGTCGGGCCGCGAACTTACGAAAAAGGGGCTGGCGGCGCTTCTTGTGGCCGCCGGCGTGGCGCTGGTGACGCACTGAACCCGCCGCCGTAAATGAAACCGCCATGCGCAGGGGCATCAGATGACGGAACAGAACAACGAACGCGTTGAAATCGTGGATACGCACGAGGTCCACGGCGGCTGGAGCAAGATGCTGGTGGCAACAATCCGGTTGCCTGGCGGCCACATCATCAAGCGTGAGGTCGAGGATCACGGCGAGGCCGTGTGCGTCTTGCCGTATCATCCCGTCCGCAAGACCGCCGTGCTGGTGCGGCAATCGCGCGTGCCGGTGCTCTACGCCTCAGGACAGCAGCAATTGCTCGAAGCCGTCGCCGGCGTCATCGAGGACGTCGATGCCGCGACCTGCGCGCATCGCGAGGTCATGGAGGAGGCCTTGCTGAAACTCGATTCGCTCGAGCCGGTGTTCACCGCCTTCACCATGCCGGGCCTCTCGACCGAATACATGCACTTCTTTTTTGGCGTCTATTCCGGCGCGCCGCGACCGGACATGCGCGGCGGCGTCGACGAAGATGAGTATACGGTCGCTGTCGAAATCGGCCTGGCTGAACTGGCGCGCATGGCGGACGAGAACCGGCTGCCTGACACCAAGACGCTTCTGCTGTTGCAGACGTTGCGCCTGCGCCGTCCGGACTTATTTGTATGACACGATGCGCCCGGGAACGGCCTCATGGACGCCGGTCGTTAACACGCTGGATTCCTCCGCCTCGAGGCGTGCTATAGTGGCGATCGGAAAGCGGCGAGCGGAAAAAGCTTGGGTTTTCCCGTCGAACAACGTGCAGGAATGGGTTGCGTGTAGATGAATTGGATATCCAACGTCGTGCGGCCGAAGATTCGCAGCTTTTTGTCAAAGCGCGAAACGCCGGAGAATTTGTGGATCAAGTGTCCGGAATCCGGCCAGCTCGTCTTCTACAAGGACGTCGAGGCGAATCAGTTCGTCATTCCCGGATCGAACTATCACATGCGCATGAGTTCGACGGCGCGGCTCAAGACGATGTTCGACAACGCCACCTGGTTCGACATCGCGGTGCCGGAGGTTCCTGTCGATCCGCTGAAATTCCGCGACGAGCGCCGTTATATCGATCGCCTGAAGGACGCGCGCACCAAGACCGGCATGAACGATGCCGTGAAACTCGGCTACGGCAAGCTTGACGGATTCGGCGTCGTCATCGGCGTGCAGGATTTCGAGTTCATGGGCGGCTCGCTCGGCATGGCGGCCGGCGAGGCGGTCATCAAGGGCCTCGACACGGCGGTGGAGAAGGGCTGTCCGTTCATTTTGTTCGCGGCGTCCGGCGGCGCCCGCATGCAGGAAGGCATATTGTCGCTGATGCAGATGCCGCGTACGACGATCGCCGTGCAGAACCTGCGCGCGGCGCGCAAACCCTATATTGTCGTGCTTACCAATCCGACGACCGGCGGCGTCACGGCGTCCTACGCCATGCTCGGTGATGTGCATCTCGCCGAGCCGGGCGCATTGATCGGGTTCGCCGGTCCACGCGTCATCGAACAGACCATCCGCGAAAAATTGCCGGACGGATTCCAGAAGGCGGAATATCTGCGCGACCATGGCATGGTCGATATGGTGGTGCATCGCCATGAGATGCGTGCGACGATCGCCAGATTGTGCCGGCTCCTTACCAAGGCGCCGCCTGCTGTTGAGCCGCGCGCGGATCTGCGCGCCTTGGCGGCGCCTGAACCCGCGATTACGTGAGCGCGCACGGGGCCAACGGAGCGCCGATCGACGCCATCCTGGCGCGGCTTCTGGCGCTGCATCCCAAGCGGATCGATCTTTCGCTCGACCGCATGGAGCGTATTTGCGCCGCACTCGATCATCCGCAGCGGCGCTTGCCGCCGGTGATCCACGTCGCCGGCACCAACGGCAAGGGCTCGACCGTCGCTTTCATGCGCGCGATCCTCGAAGCCGCCGGCAAGCGCGTTCATGTTTACACCTCGCCGAATCTCGTGCGCATCAACGAGCGCTTCCGCCTCGGCCATGAGCATGGAGGCCGGCTCGTGGACGACGGCGCGCTTGCCGATGCGCTCACCGAATGCGAAGTGAAGAACGGCAATGCGCCGATCACGGTCTTCGAGATCGAGACCGCGGCGGGACTGCTCTTGTTCTCGCGTCATCCGGCCGACGTGCTGCTGCTCGAAGTCGGGCTTGGTGGCCGGCTCGATGCGACCAATGTGGTCGAGCGCCCGATCGCGAGCGTCATCACCAAATTGTCGCTCGATCACCGCGATTTTCTCGGCGACACGATTGCCGATATCGCGGCCGAAAAGGCCGGCATCCTCAAGCGCGACGTTCCCGCCGTTACGGTGAGCCAGAGCAGAGAAGCGCTGGCCGTCATCGAGCGGCAGGCGGCGCGCGTGCACGCGCCGCTGTCGATTGCGGGCGAGGACTGGACCGCGACCGAAGAACGCGGCCGGCTGGTCTATCAGGACAATATGGGCTTGCTCGATCTGCCGGCGCCGAAGCTCTATGGGCGGCATCAATACGAGAATGCCGGCGCGGCAATTGCGGCCCTGCGGGTGAGCGGCCTCAAATTGCCGGCCGCGGCCTTCGAAGCCGGCATGACCCGCGTCGAATGGCCGGCGCGCATGCAGCGTCTCGCCCACGGCAACCTCGCCGCGCTCGCGCCGCCGGAGAGCGAGTTGTGGCTCGACGGCGGCCACAATGCCGATGGCGGCCAAGCCATTGCCGCAGCGTTGGCCGATCTTGAGGAGCGTGTGCCGCGGCCGCTCGTGCTCATCGTCGGCATGTTGTCGACCAAGGACAGCGAGGGATTTCTGAAGAATTTCTCCGGCCTTGCCAGAAAGGTCATCGCAGTGCCGATCCATCAGGACAAGACGCTTCCTGCGGCGAGGCTTGCGGATGTTGCCGCCGGCGTCGGCATCCCTTCGCTGGCCCGCGATTCGCTCGAGAGCGCGATTACGGCCGCCGGCAAGCTCGATCTTGAGCCCGCGCCGCGCATCCTGATTACCGGGTCGCTTTATCTCGCCGGCGAAGTGCTGGCCGCCAACGGCACCCTGCCGCAATAGCTATTCAATCTTGATATTTGCCTCGCGAATGACTTTCGACCATTTGTCGCGTTCGGCTTTGATGTAGGCGACGAATTCGCCTGGCGGTCCCGCCATGGATTCGAACAATTGCGGGTCGAGAAATCGGGCGCGAAATGCCGGATTGTTGAAGATCTTGATCACATCGGCATCGATCTTCATCACGACGTCATTTGGCATGCCGGCGGGGCCGAACAGGCCGAACCAGGCCGTGGCCTGAAAGCCCGGCAGCCCGCTTTCGTCGACGGTCGGAATATCGGGAAGCTGCGGTAGCCGCTTCGGACTGCCGATGCCGAGCATCCTGATCTGTCCCGCCTGATAGGGGGGCAGTCCGGTTGCCACGCTGACCGTCATGACATTGATCTGGCCGCCGATCAGATCGTTCATCGCCGGCGTCGCGCCGCGGTAATGCACCGGCGTGATCTTCACCCCGGCCATGCTGTCGAACAGTTCCATATTCATGTGCAGCGCCGAACCGACGCCGGCGGTGCCATAGGTCAGCTGGCCGGGCTTCTGTTTGGCGAGCGCGATCAGTTCGGCGGCATTCTTCACCGGCAGCGTGCGGTCGGCCAGCAGCGCCTGATAGATGCGTACGAGGCCGGTGATCGGCGTGAAATCCTTATCGGCGTCATAGGGCAACTTGCCTTTGGGGTAGAGCGTCGGGTTCACGGTGAACGTGCCGGACTCCCCGACCATCAGCGTATAGCCGTCGGGCGCGGCGGAGGTAACCGCCTCGGCGCCGATGATATGCGCGGCGCCGCCTTTGTTCTCGACGATCACCGGCTGGCCCCAGGCCTTGCTGAGTTCCTGCGCCAGCGCGCGTCCGGTGACGTCGGTCACGCCGCCCGGCACGGAGGTGATGACCATGGTGACTTGATGCGTCGGATAGGACGCCGTCTGCGCGCCGCTCGGGCCGCAGAGCAACGCCAGCGTCAGCGACGCGCCGAGTAATCGCAGCATCGGCGGCTTTCCTTGGACGGTTTCCCGATCGGGTGGTTTCTATCAGTTCGGTTCGATGCCGGCAGCTTGCACTGCTTTTTGCGCTCCGTCGACCTGGGCGCGGAAGAATTCCGCGACCTGCGCCGGCGAGCGATTGTCGGGGATATAGCCGGATTTCTGCACTACATTGACGACGGCCGGCACCGTCAGCGCGTGGCGGATTGCCGCATTGAGCTTGTCGATCAGGGCGGGAGGCGTTTTCGCCGGCGCGAAAAAGATACCCCAGCCTTTGACCGGAGGATAATCCGGCACGGCGTCTTTCATCAGCGGCACATCGGGCAATGCGGGGAACGGCTTTGCGCCGGTGAAGGCAATCGCGCGCAACTGGCCGCTTTTGACAAGGCCGATGACCGAAGGCGGCGTCACGAACATGACGTTGATGTCGCCGCCAAGGAGCGCCGCCGAGACCTCGGATGCACCTTTGAACGGCACGTGCTCCATGTGCAGCCCGGTCGCTTTGTTGAAGAGCGCCGCGGCGAGATGCAGTCCGTTGCCGATGCCGGGCGAGCCGTAGAACACGGCGTTCTTCTTGGCGTAGTCGATGAATTCTTTGACATTGTGCGCGGGCGACGACGGGTTGACCAGCATCAGCAAGCCGTCGAGCACGCCCACGGTCGCGATCGGGCTCAGATCCTTGAAGACGTCATAGGGCAGGTGCTTATAGATGAACGGCGTCGGGGCGATGGAGTCGCTGGTATAGAGCAGCGTGTAGCCGTCGGGTGCCGCTTGTGCGACCACCGCGGTCGCGATAGTGCCGTTGGCGCCGGGATGATTCTCGACAATGAAATTCTGCCCTAGATCGGCGCCGAGTTGTGCCGCGACAGCGCGGGCCAGCACGTCGGGACCGCTGCCGGCAGCAAAACCGACCAGGATATGGACCGGGCGGTCCGGATAGGTTTGCGCTTTTGCCGCGGCCGCCAGCGTAAGACTGATGGCAATGGATACGAAAGCGCGGCGGGAAAACCGGGCGCCGGGCGCACGACCTTCAAACATCATGGATTCCACTTTGCTGATTTGGCTGGTTTACAGTCTGATTTCGCCGAGATTGATGCTCGAACCGAGGCTCGTCTCCACCACCTTGGAGCGGCCGCCGGCATAGATCTGCAGCGTATAGGCGCCGGAATTCTCGTCGAGCTTGTCGAATTTGAAGTCGCCGTAATTGTCGGTCGTGGTCACCGCAACAGACGCGCCGTCCTTGACCAGCTGCACGCTTGCACCCTCGACACAATCGATGACGCCATCTTTCTCCTCGGCCACCGAGCCGCCGATGAAGCATTTCGAATAGCGCCACAGATTGCGATAATAGACCCGCGGCCTGGTGTTGAGGTCCGGCTGCATGACCTCGAGGCCTTCCTTGCGCGCCAGCTGCGCCATCTCTGCGTCCTCGACCTTGATCGCGCGCATCGCGCCGGTCGGGCAGGATTGCTGGCCGCGCGTCTGCTGCCAGCCCTGGTCGATCAGATGTGCGTCGAAAGTCCAGGCCTGCGGCAGCTGCAGCTCTTCGTTCCACCAAATATGGCCGTAAGGACAGGCGTCCACGATCTGCTTCTGGCCTTTCGCCCGCTTCGGGTCGATCAGCACGATTCCGTCCAGGCGCTTGCTGATCGTTCCCTTGGGCGCAGCCTTGATGCAGGGCGCGTCGTCGCAATGATTGCACATGGTCGGAACATAGGCGACGTCGATCATCGGCGTCTGTCCGCGCTCCTTCTGCAGGATATTGATCCACTTATGGCCGTGCTTGGGCATCGGCGCGGAATAATCTCGCCATGCATTGCCGACATATTCGTCCATGGTCGCGAGTGTGCACAGATTGCAATTGGTGCACTCGGCGACGTCGATGATCATGTTCCACTTTTTCATTTGGCCGGCACCAATTGCGCTTCGCTGATCGCGCCTTTGACCTTCCTGTCCCTTTCGACTGCGGCGAAGGCCGCAGACATATGTTCAATACGCTTGTCCCAGAGCTCGATCTGCACCAGCGAATTGGCGCCCGCCAGCGAATGCGTCGACTTGGTCTGCGTGCGCTCGGGCGTCAGCAGATTGAGGCACCCGCCGCGATCGACCGATTTGCCGGGCTCGCCCATCGGATCGTAGACAGCCGAGGACTCGTAGCCGTGGGCGACGCCGCGCGGCAGGCGTTGCGTCGGCAGGGCGGCGCAGATTACCGCGCCGCGGTCGTTGAAGACTTTGACAAGGTCGTGTTTGCCGATGCCGCGCGCTTTGGCATCCTCGGCATTCATGCGCACGATCCAGTAGTAATAGCCTTCGATGTTGACGCGATGGTCCTCGATATTGAGGAGGAAGGAGTCCTTGCCGTCGCCCTGAGTGTGGAACGAATATTTCGAATGCGGGGTGAGAAGCTGCAGCGGGTAGCGTGCGAACAGTTTGCCGGAGTGTGCGCCTTCCCATGACGGCTCGTATTTGACGATCGGCGGCCGTTCCGGGTCGTTGAAGCGCTTGAGCGAACTGCACTCGAATTCAAGCTTGCCGGATTGGGTCTGCAGGCCGCGCAGATATTCCTCGGTGTAGTCGGATGGCAGAGGCTGCGCCTCCGGCACGTCCTTCTTGCGGTTCTCGAAGAACCAGCGGAACGAGACCGGCGCGCGCAGTTTTTCCTTCTCCGCCGGCACGACGAAGTAGCCGCGCTTCAAGAACTTTTTCCAGGAAATGTGCTGGGGCAGGTCGGAAGCGAGGAAGGCGCGCTTGACCCAATCGATCTCGTTGCAGCCTTCGGAGAAATAGTTGGCGAGTCCGAGCGGCTTGCACAACTCGTTGAAGATCCAGAAGTCGGATTTCGATTCGCCGAGCGGCTTGATCGCCGGTGCCTGAAACACGATGACGCGGTGATTGAGCTGCTGCTGGCCATGATGGCCATAGCCGCCCAGTCCTGCCCATTCGCTGATATCGGTGCGCTCGAAATTGGTGCAGGCTGGCAGGATCACATCGGCGAATTTCGCCTCGCCCTCGAACCAGATCGATTGGTTGACGACGAATTCGAGATTCTCCGACTGATACATCCGCACCCAGCGGTTGGTATTGTTCATGGTCGAAAGGATCGAGCCGCCGTATTTGTAGAGCATATGCACCGGCGAATGGCCGGCTGCCGGATAGGCAAAGCGCGCGAACTGATGCTCGATCGATTTGCCGACCCAAGGATAGCCTTCGGCTTTGCCGTCGAGGATCGCCTCCGGCACGAAGATGCGCGGGATGCGCTGGCCGTTCGAATTCATGCTCGGCAATTGCGGCATGCGCTGATAGAGCTCGACCGGCATCGAGGTGTTTTCAAGGTCGCCTGACATGCCGCCGTCGGCATAGCCGGGGAAATAGAAATTGAAATCGATCGGCGTGCCCCATTGCAGATTGCCCATGTTGACGCCGGGCTTGCCGAGCCCCTGCATGGCGATGAGACACACCATCACCCGTGCCCAGGGAATGCCGGTCTGATTGCGGCAGGCGCCGCCATGGCCGTTGCCCCAGCCGCCGGGCGCGAGATAAACGCGCTTGCGCCCCCATTCGCGCGCCAATGCGCGCACGTCCTTGGCCGGGACGCCGGTTTCCTGCTCCTGCCATTCCGGCGTTTTCGCAATGCCGTCTTCTTCGCCGAGAAGATAAGCCTTCCACTTGTCGAAGCCGACGGTGTGACTCGCGACATAGTCCTTGTCGTAGAGACCTTCCTTGATCCAGACGTAAGCGATTGCCATCGCCATCGCCACCGAGGTGGTCGGTTTGGGCGCGAACCATTTACCGGGCAGGAATTGGGCGGAGGCGTTGTAATAGGGATCGACGTGGACGACCTTGATGCCGAGCTTGGGATCTTTGAGCCATTGCCGGCGCGTGGTGCCTTCCTGCGCGCCGTATGATCCTGAAGTCGATTCGGGATCGGCCGCCCAGAACACGATCATGTCGCAGTTCTGCAGGCAGTCCTCGACGGTGCCGTAGGTCTCCGACTGGCCGACGCGCAGCGTATAGCCCCAATGGTGCACCGCGCCCCAATACCAGCCTTCCCAGGAATCCGGATTGTGATGGATGCGCGTCATGCCGACCGCATTGGCGAAACGGAACAGCGCCGAGAGGTAATAGCCGATATTGCCCCACGTGTGATGCGAGCCGTGGGAGAAGGTGATCGCGCCGGGACCATGTTCGCGCTTCTGCCGTTTGATCTCGCCGGTGACGATCTTGATCGCTTCGTCCCAGGAGATGCGCTCGTAACCCGACTTGCCGCGGTTCTGCGGATTGCGTGCGCCGTTCGGATCGAAGTCGACGCGTTTCATCGGATGAAGCAGGCGATCCGGCGAATAGACGATGGATTTGGCATTCTGGCCGTGCGGCGCCAGCGTGGTCTTGCGTGGCGGCGTGAGCTTCAACCCCTTGGCCTCGATGGTCCACGACGCGCCGTCGCCGCTGCCAAGATCGATCGGCGTCATGCGCAGAATCTTGCCGTCTTTCACGTCGACAAAGACCGGTCCGCCATTGGTCATGTTGCAATAGCGCCGCACACCGCGGCGCAGCTTCTTGCCGTATTTCAACCCGGCCGACTGGCTCAGCATCAAGGTCTGCGCGAACCAGTTGGTGAGATATTCCGGCCCCTCGACGGTGAGCATGAAATCCTTCTGCGCATTGATTTGCTGCAGCCAGTCGATCGGCGGCGTGAGTAGCGTTGCGGCGACGCTTGCGTTCTTGAACAGCAATTTGATGTCGGGCTGGCCATGCAGGCCCGTGCCGGAGGTGATCGTGCCGTCCTTGAACTCGATCCAGCGGCCGATACCTTCGTCGCGCGCCACGATCTGGGCAATGAAATCGTGCTCTTTGATGCGCTCCCTGAAATCGCGGTTCCGCCGTGCCGCGTGTTTGAGGAGTTGTACCGCGCCAAGCAGGATGATCGGCAGCTTGAACCTGGCGAGCGAGGTCATTCTGGGGCGTCCTCCACGTGGCTTGAGCGAAGCGCCGCGGGGCATGTCCCTTTTTTGCGGCGATCGGAGAATGGTAGATTTTGTAACAAATTCCGCGGCTGGGGAACAGCCGAGTATCGCGGGAGTACCGCTCGCAGCGCTTAGCGTGGCACGATATTTTGCATGTCGGTGAGCCGACCGGAGAGGAAAAGCCGCATATTGTCGAGAATCAACGGCGTGATGAAATCTTCGTATTCGAAGACGTAGCCGCCGATATGCGGCGTGATGAAGACGTTCGGCAATTGCCAGAACGGGCTCTCCGGCGGCAATGGCTCGGCGTGAAAGACGTCGAGGCCGGCGCCGGCGATGCGCCGCTCGCGCAGCACCTCAATAAGCGCGTCCTCGTCCACGGTCTGGCCGCGTCCGGCACTGATGTAATAGCCTGACGGCTTCATGGCGCCGAACACTTCGGCGCCGAACAGGCCGATGTGGTCGTCGCTCGCCGGCAGAATATTGATCAGATAATCGGCCTTCGCCGCGGCTTCAGGCAGCCGCGCCTGCGGCATCACTTCGTCAAAGCTCCTGATCTTGCGCGGCGTGCGGGTGACGCCGATCGTGTGCATGCCGAAGGCCCGGAGCAGTTCGCCGACGGCTTCGCCGATAATGCCGGTGCCGACGACGACCGCGGTCTTGCCGTGCAGCGTGCTCCACATTCGGCGCTGCCAGATATGGTGCTGGTGATCTTCCACCTGCCGCCGCGCGTCGCGGCTCGCGCCCATCATCAGATAGACGACTTCTTCGCGCATCGGCGCCCCGTGGATGCCGCGGCCGCTGGTGATCACAACGTCAGGCTTCAGCGACGGGCAGCGCAGGAAATGATCGACGCCGGTGGCCAGCGATTGGATCCATTTCAGCTTGGGGGCGCCGGCCAGCATTTCGTCGCGAACCTCGATGCCGAACATGATCATCACGTCGACCTCGGACAAGTCGCCGGTCACGGCAGACGCGTTCTCGAACAGCAAAAATTGCAGCGATGGAAAATCCGCCTGCAGCCGGTCCCGATACATTTCAGCGTGGATATCGACGACGAGAATTTTGGTGGTCATGGAAACGATTTCTTACTCCGTCATCCTGCGAGGGTCGCTTCGCCCGCACCTCAGGACGACGGTCAGAGGCCAAGATGCTTCGCGGCGTTGTTATAGGCAATATCTTCGCGGACGTTCTGCGCCAGCGCCACATGATCGAGAAACTCGCCGGCCTCTTGCGCCGCTTCGAAAGGATAGTCGGCGGCGAACATCACGTGCTCATGACCGAGCGCCGCGATCGAACAATTCAGCGGCTCGGCCGAACACATGCCCGACGTCGTCACCAGGAGATTCTCTTTGATATAGGCCGATGGCGGCTTGGCAAGCTGGACGCTGTAGAGCTTAGCGCGGCTGTCGAAGCGCCACAACAGATAGGGCAGAGTCTCGCCGAGATGGCCGAGCATGACTTTGGCGCGGGGGAAGCGGTCGAACAGGCCGCCGAAGACGAGACGCAACGCATGCGAGCCGGTCTCGAAACCCCATTCCCAGGTGGCGCGGCGCAGGCCGTTGTGGCCCTCGAGCGCCGGCGACGGCGTGATCGGGTCGGTCGGATGAATATAGATCGGCGAGCCGAGCGCCTCGGCCCGTTCCCAGAACGGCGCCAGCGAGGGGTGATCGAGATATTGACCATTGGTATGGCCGTTGATCATGGCGCCGCAGAACTTCAGCTCGCGCATGCAGCGCTCAAGCTCGTCGGCCGCCGCGTGCGCGTCCTGCATGGCGAGGTGGGCGAAGCCCGAATAACGGCCCGGCCGTTTGGCGACGTGTTCGGCGAGAAAATCATTGGCGGATTTGGCGTTGCGGATCGCCGTCGCGGTATCGCGCTCGGCCTGTACGCCCGGCCCGGCAAGGCCGAGGACGGATCTGGCGATGCCGGCCTCGTCCATCGACTTGAGCCGCGCCTCGCCAAAATCGGTCAGCGCCGCGAGCAATTTGGCGGCATGCCCGGGCGCGACTCCGGCGACGGTAGGGCGCCAATAGCCTTCGAAACTGGGCGGAAGAAAATGCTCTTCGAGCGCGATCTTCTTGACCATTCGTCCTCCCGTCTCGCCGCGCCGGTTCTGTCGTTGGCGTGATGCTCTGTACCGTATCGCGGTGATCCTGTATCAAAGTGCAAACCGGGCAGCAAGATTGGCAGCACATGGCGATACAACGGATGCGGGCCGCGCCCGCTTCGAACGACAAGAGCGGCGACAAAAGCGACAAAAGTCAGATTCAGGTGATCGCGCGGGCTGCTGCGATCCTGCGTGTGCTCGAAGACGAGATGGACGGCTTGAGCCTCGGTCAGATCGCGCAGCGCGTCAATCTCGCGCGCTCGACGGTACAGCGCATTGTCGGCGCGCTGGCCGCAGAGAAGTTTTTGATTGCGGCGTCGCCGAACGGACGCGTGCGGCTCGGGCCGACGATCCTGCGGCTTGCCGCTTCGGCGCGCACCGACTTCGTCGCGGCGGCGCGGCCGTTCCTGATGCAGCTTTCGAATGAGCTGAAAGAAACCGCCGACCTGGCCGTGGTCAAGAACGATCATCTGGTCTTCGTCGATCAGGTGATCGGCTCGCAGCGGTTGCGCACCGTGTCCGCGGTCGGCGAGACCTTTCCGCTCTCCTGCACCGCGAACGGCAAGGCCTATCTGGCCGAGATCGACGACGAGGCGATCGAGCGCCTGATCGGCACGACCTATCCGCGCCGCACGCCGAGCACGCTGACGCGGCTCGACCAGTTGTTGAAAGATCTCAAAACGGTGCGCAAGACCGGCGTCGCCATCGATCGCGAGGAGCACACCCACGGCATCTGCGCCGCTGGCATCGTGACGCGCGATCCGCTCGGCAATATTCTGGCGATCTCGGTGCCGGTTCCGGCGCAACGCTTTTATGCGCATCAGAAGCTGATCGTGGAGCGGCTGCGCGCCACCAAGGCGGCGCTGGAGCGGCATCTTTTGGCCGCTGCCGCCTGACACCGCGATGGTTCGGCGGTGGCTTGTTCGGGTAACCGGAATACGATACGAATGTACCGAATAGCAGTACAGGCCTAACACCGCGCCTGGCGGGCGCGGACGAGATCGGGAGGAGGTTGCCGTGGCGAAGAAAATCCGCGGAGTGGCGTTCGAAGAAAATCTCGACAACGCGATGGGGCTTGAGTTCTACAACCTCTCGCATCGCTTCGGTTATCAGTCGCCGAACTGGCCCTATTTCGAAGACGTCAAGATCGAGCGCATTCATTACATGGCGAAGTCGGGCGTGCTGTCGCAACGCATCACGACGTCCATGCACAACACCACCCATATCGACGCGCCGGCGCATGTGGTGCAGGGCACGCCGTTCATCGACGAAGTGCCGCTGCCGCATTTCTTCGGCTCGGGTATCGTGATCTCGATCCCGAAGAAAAAATGGGAACAGATCACCTATGACGACCTGGAAAAGGCGGCCGGCAAGATCGTGCGGCCGCGCGACGTCGTCATCGTCAATACCGGCTGGCACAAGCTCTACGAGGACAGCGAGGATTATTTCTGCCGTTCGCCGGGCTTCGTGCCGTCGGCGGGCGAATGGTTCGTCGAGAAGAAGGTCAAGGTCGTCGGCCACGATACGCAGGCCAACGATCATCCGCTCGCCACCGCGATCGGGCCGCAGCGCAACGGTCCGCTGCATCCGCACCTCGCCGCCGAATACAAGGAATGGTCCGGCGGCCGCGACTGGAAGGACGACTTTCCGGAATGGGAGCCGGTACACCGCATCCTGTTCAAGAACGGTATCCTCGGCATCGAGAATGTGGGCGGCGATATCGACAAGGTCACCGGCAAGCGCTGCACCTTCGCGTTCTTCCCGTGGAACTGGGATCGCGGCGACGGTTGCATCATCCGCCTCGTCGCCATCGTCGATCCGAAGGGCACCTATCGCATCGAGAAGGGGGAGAAGTTCTGATGATCGTCCGCAAATTCTCCGAGGCGAAGCCTTACGAAGCGCCGAACCATCGCGAGTATAAGTCGTTTCGGGTGTTCGGTGCCGAGATGGGCGGCTCGCAGACTCTCGTCTTTGGCATCTCGCACTTTTTGCCGGGCGGCGGCGCCGGGCCGGACGCTTCGCCGCCGGAGAAAATCTATTACGTGCTCGCTGGCGAACTCACCGTGATTGCCGGCGGCAAGGAGCAGATCATCAAGGCCGGCGATACTTGCTATATCGGTCCGAACGAGAGTCGCGAGATCGTCAATCGCGGTCATGATGTCTGCACCATCGCCGTTGCGGTCGCGCCGGTGAAATGACGCCGCGAACGTCATGTCCGGCCCTCGGCCCGGCATGATGGGTTCATTCATAACGATGTGAGGTGCGTCCCATGCCCGACGACGTCCTGAAAAAACCGCTGTCCTTGTTCGACGTGCGCGGCAAGAGCGCGATCGTGACCGGCGCCACCGGCGCGTTCGGCGCCGTTGCCGCGAAGACGCTCGCCGCGGCCGGCGCGAACGTCGTCATTGCCGCGAATAATGGCGAGGGGCTCAAGAAACTTGCCGCAGAATGCACGGCGTTGGGCGGCAAGGCGGAAGTCATTGCCAAGCGGCCGAGCTCGGAGGCCAATTGCGACGCCATTGTCGCTGTGGCGGTCGAGAAATTCGGCGGCCTCGACATTCTCGTCGTGGCCTCGGGCCAGAACAAGGTCGCGAAGATCGTCGATCAAAAGGCCGAAGACTTTCTCGACGTCATGGACGCCAACGTCACGCAATCCTGGCTGATGGCGCGCGCGGCGTCACGGCAGATGATCAAGCAGGGCCGCGGCGGCAAGATCGTCCTGATGTCCTCGGCGCGTGGACTCCTTGGCCACCCGGCAGGCTACACCGCCTATTGCGCCTCGAAATCGGCCGTCGACGGCATCACCAAGGCGCTGGGCTGCGAGCTCGGTGCGACCGGGATCACCGTCAATGCGCTCGGGCCGACGGTCTTCCGCTCGCCGCTGACCGAATGGATGTTCGCCGACGATGAGCGCGGCAAGACCGTGCGTGCCGGCTTTCTGACGCGCGTGCCGAAAGGCCGTCTCGGCGAGCCTGAAGATCTCGCCGGGCCGCTCCTGTTCCTCGCGTCGAAGGCATCCGACTTTTATACCGGCCATATTCTCTACGCCGACGGCGGCTACACGGCAGGCTGACGATGGCGGTCGATGCAGTCAAGGCGCGCATCGCGGTCGTCGGCGCCGGCCTCATGGGCCATGGCATCGCGCAAGTCTTCGCGCTCGCCGGACACGAGGTGACCATCACTGACTCCTTCGCCGCGAGCCTTGAGACGGTGAAATCGCGCATCGCCGCGAACCTGAAAGATCTCGGCGACGATCCCTCCGCTGTCGATCGGGTCACGCCGAAAGCCGACCTTGCCGAAGCCGTGCGCGAAGCCGATTACGTCGTCGAGGCCGTGCTGGAAGATTTGGCGCTGAAGCAAGGGCTGTTCGCCGAGATCGAGCGCCATGTCCGCGCCGATACGATCCTTGCCAGCAACACGTCGGTCATTCCGATCACAGCAATCATGCAGAATTTGAGCCGGCGCGAGCGCGCACTCGGCACGCATTGGTGGAACCCACCGTTCCTGGTGCCGCTGGTGGAAGTGATCGAGACGCAATGGACCGCGCCGCAGACCGTAGCGTGGACCATGGAGCTGCATCAGCGGGCCGGCAAAAAGCCGGCCCATGTCAAGAAGGACGTGCCAGGCTTCATCGGCAATCGCCTGCAGCATGCGCTGTGGCGCGAAGCGATTGCGCTGGTCGAGAACGGCATTTGCGATGCCGAGACCGTGGACGCCGTGATCAAGGCCTCATTCGGCAGGCGTATTGCAGTCCTCGGCCCGCTCGAAAATGCCGATCTGGTCGGCACCGATCTGACGCTTGCCATTCACGAGACCGTATTGCCGGCGATCGACAGCCGTCCTGCGCCGTCGCCTTATCTGAAAAAGCTTGTCGCCAGCGGCAAGCTTGGGTTCAAATCGGGCGAGGGCTTTCGCAAGTGGAGCGCGGGAGAGCAGGCGGACTTGCGTGCGAAGGTCGTGGCGCATTTGAAAGCGTCACGCGACAAATGACCGGCGACGAGCTGGTCCAACTGGCCGATCCGAGGGAGAGTTCAATGACCAGCGACAAGAAGTGGACGACTGTCGATCGCCGTCGTGTCATCGCCGGCGGTCTTGGCATGGTCGCGGCGCCGGCGGTGCTGCGCATCATTCCCGCCAACGCACAGTCGAGGAGCGTCAAGCTCGGCCTCGTCAGCCCGCATACCGGTCCGCTTGCAGGTTTCGGCGAGGCGGACGGATTCGTTCTCGATCAGGTCAAGACGACCCTCGCCAAGGGGCTGCAGGTCGGCGGCAAGACTTACCCCATCGAGATCGTCGCCAAGGACAGCCAATCCAGCGGAACGCGCGCCGCCGAAGTGGCCTCAGAGCTGATCCTGCATGACAAGGTCGATCTTCTTCTCGCGCAGGGCGCGCCCGACACGACCAATCCCGTCGCCGATCAGGCTGAGGTCAACGAGGTGCCCTGCGTCACCACCAATTGCCCCTGGCAGCCCTATTTCTTCGGCCGCAACGCCGATCCAAAAAGAGGTTTCACCTGGACCTATCATTTCTTCTGGGGCCTCGAAGACGTCATTGCCGCCTACCTGCCGATGTGGGATTCGGCGCCGACGAACAAGGTGATGGGCGGCCTGTTCCCGAATGACGCCGACGGCAATGCCTGGGGCGATCCGAAACTCGGTCTGCCGCCGGCGCTGATTAAAGCCGGCTACAAGTTGATCGACCCCGGCCGCTATCAGGTGATGAACAACGACTTCACGTCGCAGATCACGCAGTTCAAGGAGGCGGGCGCCGAGATCGTCGTCGGCAACATGGTCCCGCCTGATTTTTCGACGTTCTGGTCACAAGCGGCGCAGCAGGGTTTCCACCCCAAGGTGGTCACCATCGGCAAGGCGCTGTTGTTCCCGTCGGTGGTCAATTCGCTCGGGCCGCGCGGCGACGGGCTGACCACGGAAATCTGGTGGACACCGACCTTCCCCTTCAAGTCCGGCCTGACCGGTCAGAGCGCGCGCGAGCTCACCGATGCCTATGTCGAGGCGACCAAACGGCCGTGGACGCAGCCGATCGGCTATCAGCATGCGCTGTTCGAGGTCGCCATCGACGTCATGAAGCGCTCCAAGAGCCTCGAGCCCAAGGCCATCCTCGATGCCATCATCGCAACCGATTATCACTCGATCGTCGGCCCGGTGAAATGGACCGGTCAGCCGGTCAAGAATGTGAGCAAGACGCCGCTTGTCGCCGGCCAATGGCAGCGCTCGGGCCCCAGCTTCGATCTGGTGATCACGGAGAACAAGTCGGCGCCGGAGATTCGGGTCGGCGGCAAGCTGCAATTGTTGACGTAACCGTTATTTTGCGGCCGCGCGTGACTTCACGCTGTCCCACCAGGGGCAGACGCCGGACATCACTTGGTAATTGCCGTCGAGCACCTGAACCGGGCGGCGAAAACCGTCCTCGGCATTTTTCAGCCGCAACTCGCGCGCCTTGGCCTGATCCTGAGGAGAGAGCCAGGAGCGGTCGTGACCCCACATGCTCGGGCCTTCCTTGCGTTCGGAGGCCTGCCAGGTGTCGACGTCGATCGAGCGCGCGCCCCAGCCGTATTCGACCATGAATTCGGACGGCGTCCAGCTATAAAACGAGGTAATGAAATCGCTGGTGTGGCGGCCGAGCGTCACAGCCACGCGGCCTTCTTCGCTGAGTGCAAGATCGTAGCCTTGTCCGACATCGTCGAAGCTGAACAGTTCCATCATGATGTGATGCACGGCGTTCTTGCCGGTCTGGATGAAGGCGAGGCTGTGGTGGCGCGGATTGAGATGCAGGAAACGCGCGACGAACGGATGCGAGTAATAGTCGGTCAGGCGGAAGCCGAGCGTGTCGCGATAGAACCCCATCAGCCGGTCGATCGTCTGCGGCGTGTCGGCATTGAGCACGGCGTGGCCAAGGCCAAGCGGCCCGGTGCGAAAACCCGAAATTGAACGGCCGGGCTTGAACGGCTCGGTTGCGGTTTCGGCGCCATGAAAGATTTCGAGCCGGTTGCCGACGGGATCTTCGAACACGATGAGGTCCTTGACGTGGCGTTCATCGGCAAGCGCGCGCGAGCCGCAGGCGACCTTGATGTCGCGTTGGTCGAGCCGCGCGGCAATCGCATCCAGCGCGGCTGCGTCGGCGGCCTCCCAGCCGAAAAAGCCGATACCCGCGCCGCCGTCCACATCGACGAGAAGCCGCTGCTTGCGGTCGTCCATGCGAAAGGCAAGCGTGCTGCGCGTCTTGTCGATGCGCTGCAGGCCGAGCAGGCGCGAGCCATAGTTGGCCCAGTCGCCGGGATCCTTGGCGCGAACGCCGATATAGCCCAGCGCCTGCGGCGCTGGCCTTGCCGGAGCGGGAGAATGCGAAACCTTGTTTTCCATGGGAACGAAGCCGTCTTCCTGCCCGTTATTTCCAGTCTATACCCGGTGGCGGCGCCGCCGTGGCTCAGTCCAGGCCGACGGCACATTTCGGGCCCGCCGCTTGGTTCCGGCTATTGCCTGACCGGGGTTTACTGATAGCATATCCTCCTTGGGGCGTACTCTGATCTGGAAAAATCGCTGGTCCGGGCTACCCAGCGTCGGCGATTGGCATGAGACTGCTCTTTGTTCATCCCGGGCCGCTGCTCTACACCAATGTCTTTCTGCGGCTCGAGCCTCTGGGCTTGGAACTGGTGGCGGCGGCGGCGCGTCGCGCCGGCCACATGGTTCGCCTGATCGATCTGCAGGTCGAGACCCACGCTGACTATCATCGCATGGTCGCCACGTGGCAGCCCGAATTCATTGGCTTTTCCTGCAACTACCTCGCCAACGTGCCGGAGATCATCGATCTGGCCAAGTTGACCAAGGCGAGCCTGCCGGACAGCTTCATCTGTGTCGGCGGCCATAGCGCTTCGTTCACGGCAAGTGCCATCGTCGAGCATGGCGAAGGCGCCATCGATTGCGTGCTCAAGGGTGAAGGCGAGGCCGGTATCGTCAAGCTTCTGGAGGCGGTTGAGGGTGATCGCGGCGCCGTCGGCAAGGTGCCCGGCACAGTGACGCCGGACGGGGAAGGACCACGGCCGGCCTTTGTCGACAGCCTCGACGATCTGCGGCCGGCGCGCGATTTGCTGCGCCATCGCCGCAGATATTTCATCGGGGTGATGGATCCTTGCGCCTCGATCGAATTTTCGCGCGGCTGCCCTTGGGATTGTTCGTTCTGCAGCGCCTGGACCTTCTACGGCCGCAGCTATCGGCAGATGAGTCCGGAGCGCGTGATCGAGGATCTGTCTTCGATCCGTGAGCCGGGTGCCTTCATCGTCGACGATGTCGCCTTCATCCAGGACAAGCCCGGTTTTGCCATCGGCGAGGCGATCGCCGCCAAAGGAATCCGCAAGCGCTACTATCTGGAAACACGCGGCGACGTTCTCTTGCGCAACAAGGACGTGTTCCGGTTCTGGAAGAAGCTCGGCCTGACCCAACTCTTCCTCGGCATCGAGGCCATCGACGAAGAGGGTCTTAAGAAATTTCGCAAGCGCGTTCCGCTGGGGCGCAATTTCGAAGCCTTGGAATTCGCCCGCTCGCTCGGCATCGGCGTCGCCATCAACATCATCGCGGACCCGGATTGGGACGAAGAGCGTTTCCGTATCGTGCGCGATTGGTGCATGGACGTGCCGGAGGTCGTCAATATCAGCATCAATACGCCTTATCCGGGCACCGAGACCTGGCTTGCCGGACAGCACCAATTGAATACGCGCGATTACCGCCTGTTTGACATTCAACACGCGGTGTTGCCGACGAAGATGCCGCTTGCGGAATTCTATCGTGAGCTATTGCATACCCAACGCGTGCTTTACGCCAAACACATGAATTGGTGGACGACGCCGGCGCTGGCTTATGAAATTGCGCGCAGCTTGGTCCGGGGGCAGACCAATTTCATGCGGGGGATCATGAATTACAACAAAGTCTATAACGCGGAAAAGATGTTGGCCGATCATGCCCGTCCGGTCCGCTACCAATTGCCCGTGTCGCCTTTGCCGGAAACGCACGCTCCGGGGCCGAAGGGTCCCGGACTCTACATCCACAAAAGCCGTGGGCGGGCCGGCCGCAGCATCGACGATTCCACCGAACGTTTTGTCGACGCGACGCGGATGGGCGTTGCCGGCTAAGCCTCGAGGTCCGCGTGACATCCGCCGTCGAAACGGTCCGATCCGCGCCGGAAAGTCCGGCGGCTCGCCCCGCGCGCGAGCCCGTGATCTGGTTCGAGGTCGAGGATTTTCTGCGCTATTTCGACCATTTCCGCAATCCAACCGGCCTGCAGCGCGTGCCGTTCGAGATCTATGTCGAGGCAGTACGGCTCTATGGCGGCACCGGGCGCGTGCGGTTTTGCCGTCTCAGTGTCTATAGCAAGCAGCTCCGCGCCATCAGTTTCGACACGGTCAGTTCGGCGTATTTGAATCCACTCGGAGCGCGCGCGCCGTGGCGGACGATTTGGGCGCCGGCAAAACTTCTCGGCAGCTTCCCGAGCATGCTGCCGGTCATCGTGCGCCATCCGCGATTTTTCCTCTCGCTGTTCAAGACCGCGCTTTGCGATCTGGCCGGCATGGGGGTGCGGCGCCAGCGTTTCGAACAATTCGCACGGCCCGGCGACATTGTGGTCTCGCTCGGCGCCGGCTGGGGTGTGCCGAATTACGTCAAGCATATCGCCGAAGCGAAGCGGCGCTACGGCATAAAATTCTCGACCCTGATCCACGATCTCATTCCGCTCGAATACGAATCCTTGGTCGAAGAACGCCACGTCGTTCAATTCCGCGATTGGCTGGAGCAGGTCTTGCCGGTCGCCGATGTCCTGCTCACCGCCTCCAAGCATTCGCGCAATGCCCTGATCAAGCTCGCGCAGGAGGCCGGCTGGCGGCTGCCGCGCGTCGAAGTGGTGGAGCCGGGCTCCGGCTTCAACAACCGGCTGATGGCGGGGGAGCAGACGACGGTCGATTTGCCGAAACACTATGTGCTGTTTGTTTCGACCATCGAGGTCCGCAAGAACCACCGCCTTTTGGTCAGGATCTGGCGCCGTCTCTTGGAGCGCCATGGCGCCGATGCGGTGCCGAGCTTGATTTTCGCGGGCCAGATCGGCTGGCTGGTCGACGATCTATTGGCCGATCTCGTGGCCTGCGATTATCTCGGCGGCAAGATCGTGCTGATGCCCGGCTTGTCGGACGCCGAGTTGCGCCAGGCCTATCGCTCGTCCCAGTTCACGGTATTTCCGAGCCTGTGTGAGGGCTGGGGGCTGCCGATTGCGGAGAGCCTGATGCACGGCAAGTTCTGCGTGGCGTCGAACCGGACCTCGATTCCCGAAGTCGGCGGCGACCTGGTCGATTATTTCGATCCAGCGAATGAGGACGACGTGCTTGCCAAGATCGAGCGGCTCTTGCTCGATCCCGCCTATCTGAAAGCGCGCGAGGCCCGGCTCGAAACCGAATACCGGCCGCGAACCTGGACCGACTGCGTGCAGGCGCTGATCGGTTATCTCGAGCAGGCGCTTTCGGCGGAGGGCGCCTCGGCGCAGCCACTGCAAAGATGATGAAAGAAAATCGGACCCGCGTGATCGCGCCGGCCGCAAGGGCGCGTTAGGGCAAACGTCGTTGTGGTAAGAGCCTTACCGGCTCAGAGCTTGTGCGGCGCGCGCGGCAATGCCTCGTAGCCGTGGTCCTCTCCGGCGTCCATTTCGGCCTGGTTGAACAGACGTTCCCAGCTTTGCAACATCAGCCGCTGTTCGCTGGATTGAGAGCGCCGCGCCCAGCGCCGGCACCGGTCTGCCCACTCGCCGATTTCCTCCGCAGCGGACTTCAACATGGCGGACGCCCTTTAGGTCGTCGACGGGAGCGTAAATGCAGGACCGAGTAAATGTCTTCCACGTACCAGCGTTGCCCGCGCGGCGCGCGCATCCAGCGCCGTTTGGAAGAGAGCCGGCAATTCCTTGGGCCGCCGCAGCACCGAGCGCAGCATGGCTCCGATATTCGTCGTGCCGTTCGGCCGCATCGCCGCGACCGCGGAGGCCGGCAACGCGCGCTTGGCCGGATCGGTGATCACTCGGATCGCTGCCACCGGCAGTTCATGCGCCAAGCCGACCGCAGCGACGATGTGAGATTCCATATCGACGGCGATCGCGCCGGTCTTCAGATAGAGTTCGCGCTTTTCGCCGGGATGCGCGATCGGCGCCGGCACGCCGAGCAATACGCCAGGGATCGCATCGGGAATGGTCTGCAAAAGCTTCTGCGACCACACCGCGCTGATCGGCATCCGGTTTTCGCCGGAAACCACCGCCGAGCCGACAACGCAGGTGCCGGGCCGCAATTGCGGCGCCAGCCCTCCCGCGACGCCGAAGCTGATAATGCCTGGGCAACCTTGAACGTGCTGGCGGGCATCGGCAATCGCGGCCGTGAGCTTGGCCGCAAGGTTTCGTCCGTCGCCGCTGCAGATGACGCGCACCCCCGGGCCTGCGGCGATGCGGGCTTCAAATGCTAGTCCGACGACGATAATCACGTGGCCCCCACCTGAACTTCAATCACATTGCGATCTATCACGCCGTAATAAGCTCTACGGCGTGACGGTATCTTGAAAGATCGCCTGCGGGAGCGGCCAGACATCCCCGTCACATGCCGGCCGTTTCGCAGTTAGCCCTTAGTGACGACCGGCGGCGGCGCTTTGCCTTTGCCAACTTGAGCACAACCAGCGATGCTGAGAAGCGCGAGAATAACGGCCGTTCCGAATGCGAGCTTTTTCATTTTTGCCCCCTTCCTGAGACAACAGAAATGCAGGATAGAAGGGGCTTTCAGGGTCCACTAGTGCAGAAAAGACACACCTCACATCTGAATTGGCGTTCTCACACCTCAATGCCGGCGCGCCTTGGAGATATTTCCTATATGGCCGGGAAATGACGGCGGTTGAATGAGAATTTTTGCGCCAATTGCTGGGGTTTTCGGCCTTGCGCTGCTGACCGGCCTGGTCGCCTATTTCGGCTTCGCATCCGTCATGCAGGCGGCCCTGCGTTCCGAATGGGGCACGGTGCTTGTCGTTCTGGCGCGCGCCGTGGCGCTGGCCGGCTGCGGCGTCGGCTGGTGGTTTCTGCTGACGCCGAAAGGGCCTCGCCCCCACGTCTTTGTTGCGCTGCGGTTCATCCGTGAGGCAATCAACGCGCTGTTTCCGTTCGCCGTCGTCGGCGGCGACATTATCGGCGCGAGGCTCTTGACCCATTTCGGGACAGCGATGAGCCTGGCGATTGCCAGTGTGCTGATCGACATTTTCGTTCAGGTCGTGAGTCTCTTGGTCTATGTCGGCGCCGGTGTCGCGATCGTGCTCGATGTCCCCGGCCCACATCGGCTCTCCACGGTGACTTTTGTGATGCTGGCAATCGCGCTGCCGGCGGTGTTGGGCTTCTTTCTGGCCCTGAATTTCGGCGCCTTCGATCCCGTCGTGCGCTGGCTCGTAGCGTTTGGCGAAAAGCGGCGCTGGTCGATGTTCGCCCATGTGGTCGATCTCGGCGACAGGCTGCAACTGATCTGGCGCAATCATTTCGGCCTGTCGGGCTCGTTTTTTGTTCACTTGGTGACCGTCTTCTTCGGCGCGGTCGAAGTCTGGATCGCGTTCTATTTCATGGGCCATCCGGTCAGCGTTGGAGCTGCGATCGCGATCGAGAGCATCGGCCAGGGCGGCAAGGCGGCGGCTTTCATGCTGCCCGGCGGTATCGGCGTGCAGGACGGCACCATGATCGCCGCCGCGGCGATTTTCGGCGTTCCCGCAGAAGTCGCGCTCGCGATGGCGCTGATCAAGCGCGTGCCCGATCTTGCGCTTGGCATCCCGTCGCTGCTGCTGTGGCAGGCGCTTGAGGGGCGACGGCTGTTTGCGCGGCGAAAATCGCTCAGCGGCTCCCCTTAGAAACCGTAATCAAGAGGGGCAATTGCGGGTCAATCTCGGCGATTTGTTTTGCGTGCATGACCAGCGATAGGACCGTATAATTCGGGCCGTCTCGGTCCAAGGGATGCAGGGGGCATGGACGAGTTCTTCGCGGATTGCGCCTTCGCGGCGTCGCTTGTGTGTTATGCGGGCGCGGTCCTTGGCTGCGTCTACGCGCTGCTTGCGGCCTATGCCGCGCGCCGTTTTGTTGCATCGGCGCCTGCCGCACGGACAACGAGCTATCCGGCGGTCACGATCCTCAAGCCGCTCTACGGCGCCGAGCCCAATCTCTCCGCGAATTTGGCGCGGTTCTGCGTTCAGGATTATCCGGGGCCGGTCCAGATCGTGTTCGGCGTCAGCGATCGCGCCGACCCCGCGATTGCCGTTGTGCGCGAAATTGCCGCGGCTTTCCCCGATCGCGATTTGAAACTGGTGATCAATTCGCGCCGTCATGGCAGCAATCGCAAAATCTCGAACCTCATCAATATGGCGGCGGAAGCCAGTCACGATGTTCTGGTTATTTCCGACAGCGATATCGTAGTTGACGCCGATTATCTGAAAAACGTCGCCGAAAGCCTTCAACGGCCCGACGTCGGTATTGTCACCTGCCTCTATCGCGGCGTGGCGAGCCGGGGGATTTGGGCCAGGCTCGGGGCTGCGGCCATCGATTATCATTTTTTGCCGAGCGTTCTGGTCGGCGTCATGTTTGGGCTTGCGGCGCCTTGCTTCGGTTCGACCATTGCCATCCGCAAGCAGACGCTTGCGGCGATCGGCGGGCTCGAATCGGTCGCCGACCAGCTGGCGGACGATTATGCGCTCGGCGCAGCCGTCCGCCGCGCCGGGTGGGGTGTCGCCATTCCCGCCTATGTTGTCGGCCATGAATGTGCACAGCGGTCGGCGTCCGAATTGCTGCGTCACGAAGTGCGCTGGGCACGCACCATCCGCTCGGTGGATGCCGCTGGCTTTGCCGGAACCGTCATTACCCACGCCTGGCCGCTGGCCTTGCTCGGGTCGCTGCTCGGCGGTATGACGCCGCTCGCCCTGCTGGTGCCCGTAGCTTTGGTCTGCCGCGCGGCGCTGCAGGTGGAACTCGATCGCGTTTTTCATTTGCGCGACGGCTTCTACTGGGGGGGAGCGCCGCGCGACCTGGTGTCGTTTGCGGTGTTTGTCGCAAGCTTTTTCGGCCGCAATGTCGAGTGGCGCGGTCATCGCTACAGCGTGCAAGCCGATAATACGCTGGCATATTATGGTGAGGTCGAAACGTGATGCGTGCACTGTTCCTTCAAGCGCCTTCGTTTGATGGTTTCGACGGTGGGGCCGGCGCGCGCTACCAGATGAAGCGCGAGGTGAAGTCGTTCTGGTTTCCGACCTGGCTGGCGCAGGCCGCGGCCATGGTGCCAGGATCCAAGATCATCGACGCGCCGCCGCACGATCTGACCTTCAAGGACATCGAGGACGACGTGAAGTCGCATGACTTCATCGTCATCCATACGTCGACGCCGAGCTTCAAGTCCGACGTGAAGTCGGCCGCGATGATCCGCGCGCTCAATCCGACAGCGAAGATCGGCTTCATCGGCGCCAAGGTCGCGGTCGAGCCGCAGCAGAGCCTCGACGCCGCGCCGGCGATCGATTTCGTCTGCCGCAACGAATACGAGTACACCATCAAGGAACTTGCCGACGGCGCGGACTGGTCGACGATCAAAGGCCTGTCCTATCGCACGGCGGACGGCAAGATCGTGCACAATCCCGAGCGCGAGATCCTGACGGACATGGACCGGCTGCCGTCCGTGCTTCCGGTCTACAAGCAGCTCAATGTCGAGAAGTATTTCGGCGGCTATCTCAAGCACCCGTATATGAGCTGGTATACCGGCCGCGGCTGCAAGTCGCGCTGCACCTTCTGTCTGTGGCCGCAGACCATCGGCGGGCACAAATACCGCGCCCAATCGATCGATCGCGTGGTCGAAGACGTCAAATACGTCATGAAGGAATTTCCCCAGGTCAAGGAGGTCTTCTTCGACGACGACACGCTGACCGACGATCACCCGCGCGTCGAGGCGCTGGCGCGGGCGCTCGGCCCGCTTGGCGTCACCTGGTCGTGCAACGCCAAGGCCAATGTACCGCGCAAGACGCTCGAAGTGATGAAGGCGAACGGGCTGCGGCTTCTCCTCGTCGGCTACGAGTCAGGCAACCAGAAGATCCTGCACAACATCAAGAAGGGCCTCCTGGTCGACGTCGCGCGCCGCTTCGCCAAGGATTGCCACGAGCTTGGCATCATCGTGCATGGCACCTTCATTCTCGGCCTGCCGGGCGAGACGCGCGAGACCATCCAGGAGACGCTGCAGTTCGCCAAGGACGTCAATCCGCGCACCTTGCAGGTGTCGCTGGCCGCGCCGTATCCGGGCACGTTCCTCTACAAGCAGGCCAAGGAGAACGGCTGGTTCGCCTCCGATACCGACCTCCTCACCGACGGTGGCACGCAGATCGCGCCGCTTGATTATCCGCATCTCGGCCACACCGAGATCTTCAATTCGGTGGAGGAGTTCTACAAAAAGTTCTACTTCCGCCCCTCCAAGATCGCCGAGATCTTGCGCGAGATGCTGACCAGCCGCGACATGCTGGTGCGGCGGCTGCGCGAAGGCGTCGAGTTCTTCCACTTCCTGCGCGCGCGCAAAGAGACCGTGCACTGAGGCGTGGCTTAGCCCTTTAGATACCCGTTCTGCCGGAACCAGGTGATGGCGTCGGCGATGGCCTCGCGATAGGGCCGAGCGCGATAGCCTAATTCGCGCTCGGCTTTCGCCGAGGTGAAGAACATCCGGTCCTTGGCGAGCTTCAGGCCCGTAGTGGTGACGAACGGTTCCTTGCCGGTGAAATAGGCGATCGCTTCGGCGCCACAGGCGATCGGATAGATCAACCGGCGCGGCAGGCGCAGTTTCGGCGGCGCCCGGCCGATCTGATGGGCGATCTCCGCCAACATGTCGCCGAGCAGCACGTCCTGGCCGCCGAGAATGTAACGCTCGCCGGTGCGGCCCTTCTTCCAGGCGGCGATATGGCCGGCGGCGACGTCCTCGACATGGACGAGGTTGAGACCGGTATCGACGAAGGCCGGCATCCGCCCCGAGGCCGCTTCGACAATGATCCGCCCGGTCGGAGTTGGCCGCACATCGCTCGGCCCGATCGGAGTCGAAGGATTGACGATCACGGCCGGCAGGCTCCCCCGGGCCACCATCTCCTCAACCAGGCGTTCGGCGACGACTTTGCTGTACTTGTAGGCGCCGACCGCCGATTGCGGCTCGAGCCGCGAGGTCTCGTCACTTGGCGTGCCGTCGGGCTGCGCCTTCAGCGTCGCGACGCTTGATGTATAGACGATACGCTCGATGTCGGCGCGTTTGGCGGCCTCCATCAGCGCGCGCGTGCCCTCGACATTGGTGCGAATGATTTCATTGTCGTCGCGCGCCCATAGCCGGTAGTCGGCGGCGACGTGAAACAGCACGCGGACATTTTGCAGCGCGCGTTCGAGCGAAGCTGCATCACGCAGATCGCCCTGCACGACATCGAGCTTCGAATCGGTGAGATTGACCCGTGAACTGGTCGATCGCACCAGCACGCGGACTGCTTCGCCCATCGCCAGCAATTGGCGGGCGACCGCCGAGCCGACAAAGCCGCTGGCGCCGGTAACCAGGATCATGTCCATCCTCTTCTGGCACATTCTGGCATGTGAGGTGCCGTTATGGTTTGATCCGATAGCAGCAACCGCGCCAAATCCAAAACCGCAAAGGTCCCCATGAAACTGCCCAGCCGGATTGTCGATCTGTCGTCGCCGCTCGAAAACGAGACGGTCTATGACCCGCCCTTCATGCGGCCGAAGATCAAATATTTGAGTAACGCCGATACCGCGCCGCTCGTCGCCGAATTATTTCCGGGACTCCGCGTCGAGGATTTGCCCGAAGGCGAAGGCTGGGCCATCGAGGAAATCCAGCTCACCACGCATAACGGCACGCATATGGACGCGCCGATTCATTTCCAGTCGAAGACCATCGACGGCAAGCCGATGATGACCATCGATCAGGTGCCGCTGGATTGGTTCTTCCGTCCCGGCGTCCGGCTCGATTTCCGCAACATGCCGGACGGCCATGTCGTGACCGGCGCCGAGGTCGAGGCAGAGCTCAAGCGCATCGGCCATGAGCTCAAACCGTTCGACATCGTGCTGGTCCATACGCGCGCCTCGAGCTGCATCGGCACCGACGAATATCTCACCGCCGGCTGCGGCATGGGCCGCGAGGCGACGCTTTATCTCACCTCGCGCGGCGTGCGCGTCACCGGGATCGATGCCTGGGGCTGGGACGCGCCCTTCGTCCATATCCGTGCGCGCTGGCTGAAAACGCACGACCCGTCGATCATCTGGGAAGGCCACAAGGCCGGCCGTGAGATCCCGTACTGCCACATGGAGAAACTGCGCAATCTCGAACAGCTTCCCGACCACGGCTTCACCGTGGCCTGCTTTCCGCACAAAGTGAAAGCCGGTTCCGCAGGTTGGACAAGGGCGGTGGCGCTGTTCGATTAAATCTTGTGACGCCATTGAACCCGGAACGGGGCGACCTAAATAGGGTGCGCCTGACGGTTCGCCCAGAAAGGTATGCGCCAAAGCTGACCCCAAAGGTGTCCAACAAGGTGCCCTATGACCTTCCTGTCCTTCGCGCTCAATATCCTTTGGATCATCTTCGGCGGCCTCTGGATGGCTGTCGGCTGGCTGATTGCGGCCGTGATCATGGCGATCACGATCATCGGGCTGCCGTGGGCCTGGGCCGCGTTCAACATCGCCTCCTATACGCTGTTACCGTTCGGCCGAAAGGCGGTGTCGCGCGCCGAATATTCCGGCCATGACCTCGGCACCGGTCCGCTCGGCCTTCTCGGCAACATCGTCTGGCTGGTTCTGGCTGGCTGGTGGCTTGCACTCGGCCATCTGATCACGGCGGTGCTGCTCGCCGTCACCATTGTCGGCATTCCATTCGCCTGGGCGCATCTGAAACTCGCCGGCATCGCGTTGTGGCCGATCGGCAAGGAGATCGTGCCGGCCGATGCCGTGCCGGCTCGCCTGCCTGGCCGCGCCGACTAAGCCGGATCCCGGTAAATTCGCTGATCGAGCACGCTGTTGAGGAAGAGATTGCCGCCTATGCCGTCTCTGACCAAGCGTGGCCCTTCCGCATCCACACCTTGTTGTCGTGAAACGCGGCGCCCCCGAACGGCGCGATCGCATCGGCGCCGGTGAGCGTGTTGATGCCGCGGCCGTCGGCATAGGCCGAATTGGGCCAGATCGATTCCGCGATCACCACGCCGCGCCGCACACCATCGAATAATCTCGCGTGAATGCGCACCTGGCCGCGCCGGTTGCCGAGCGTGATGAGATCGCCGGTTGCGATGCTGAGCGGCGCGGCGTCGTCGGGATGGATCATCACTTCCGGCCGTCCCTCTTTCGCAAGTGAAGTCGGCGTCTCGGTAAAGGTCGAATTGAGAAAGCCGCGTCCCGGCGAGGTCGCAAGGCGAAACGGATGTTCGGCATCGGCCTCTTCGATGACCTCCCAATGATCCGGCAAGCCCGGCATCGTGGTCTTGCTTTCGTATCTGGACCAGCGGCCGAACGGCACGCTGGGCCAATCCGGCTTGAAACGGAATTTGCCGTCCGGATAGGCAAAGCCTTGGAGATAATGCGCTGTCTCAAAATCCGGCTGGCAGTCGATCCAGCGATTGGTTTCGAGGTCTTGCAGCGTACCCCAGCCGGATTTTTGCAGCGTCGCGTCGATCAGTTCGCGCGATGTCATCTGGAACCCCGGATGCTCGGCGCCGAGCCGTTTGCCGAGCGCGCAGATCAACTCGTGATTGTTGCGGCATTCGCCGCGCGGCTCGATCAGTTTCGGGCCGAGCAAAAGGTACTGGCTGCCGCCGGCCGTGTAGATGTCGTCGTGCTCGACGAACATGGTCGCGGGCAGGACTATGTCCGCCATTTTCGCGGTGTCGGTCATCACCTGCTCGTGCACGCAGACGAACAGATCGTCGCGGGCGAAGCCGCGCTTGACGGCGTCCTGCTCGGGCGCAACGACAACCGGGTTGGTGTTCTGGATCAGCATCGCGGTTACCGGCGGACCGTCGAACAAAGACGGCCGGTCGCCGGTCAGAATCGGGCCGATGCGCGACTGGTCGAGCATGCGGATCGAGGGATCTCTGAGATCGCTGCCGTCGATTAGGCTGATATCGAGATGATAGATCGCGCCGTTGCTGAAAAAGGCGCCGCCGCCTTCGTAACGCCAGGCGCCGATCACCGCGGCGATACAGCTAGCGGCGTGCATATTGACCGAGCCGTTGCGCGAGCGCGAGAAGCCGAAGCCGAGGCGGAAGAAGCTGCGCGGCCGCTCGCCGATGAGCCCGGCAAAGGCTTCGATCGTCTCGACGGAACAGCCGGTGATCCGCGCCGCCCAGTCCGGGCCGCGCGTGCGCACGTGCGCGGCAAGTTCGTGCGGCACATCGGTATAGCGCCGGAGATAATCCCAATCCGCCTTGCCGTCGCGAAACAAGCAATGCATCACCGCACAGGCCAGCGCGCCGTCGGTGCCGGGACGGATCAGAACCGGCAGGTCGGCCTGTTTCATCGTCGCATTCATATAGACGTCGACGGCCGCGATCTTGGCCTGGCGCTCCTTGCGGGCACGCGTCGCATGCGTCATCACGTTGACCTGGGTGTTCACCACGTTGGTGCCCCAGATCACGATCAGATCCGATTTCGCCATTTCGCGCGGATCGGCGCCGGCGAGCTTGCCGGTGCCGGCAATAAATCCGGCGCGGGCCGGATTGTTGCAAATGGTGGAGAAGAAGCCGGAATAGTTCTTGGCATGGCGCAGGCGGTGAATGCCGTCGCGCATCACATAGCCCATCGTGCCGGCATAGAGATAAGGCCACACCGCCTCGGCACCGTGCTCCTGCTCGGCGCGGGTAAAATTCTCGGCGACGATGTCGAGCGCGTCGTCCCAGGATATTTGCTTGAATTGGCCCGAGCCCTTGGCGCCGACGCGACGCAATGGATGCAGCACGCGGTCGGGATGATCGACCCGCTCGGCATAGCGTGCGACCTTCGCGCAGATCACGCCCGCTGTATAACCGTTGTCGGCGGCGCCGCGGATACGGCCGATGGTCTGGCCGTCCAAAACCTCGACCTCGAGCGCACAGGTCGACGGACAGTCGTGCGGGCAGGCGGAGGCGGCGATACGCGGGCGGACGAGCTGGTTCATCGGCCTTGATCGGATCTCGATACCGGAAGTCTAGACGATATTGCCCGGCGGCGGTACCGCCTGCCGGCAGCGAATTTCCCGGAAAAAGTTAAAGTCTGGCGCGCAGCCGCCTGGCGGCCTCAGCCATGACGCGTAGCTTTTGCCGTGCCAGCGGCCGGCTGATGGTCATCAGCCCGCAGTCGGGCGCGAGCCATAGCTGTTTAGGATCAAGCACTTCGAGGGCCTCGGCGACGCGCCGCTCGATGGTCTCGACGGTGGGCGCGGGTGTATCGCCCGGATCGACACAGCCGAACATGACGACGCGGCTCCCGCACATTTTCAGCACGTGCGGATCGAAACTGCTACGGCCGAATTCGACAGTGAAGCCGCCGATGCGCGTTGCCATCAGATGCGGCAGCAGGTCCTTGTATTCGTATTGGTGCTGCCGGTAGCCGCCGCCCGGATAGCCGTAGCAAAGATGCACGACGGTCGGCACGGTGATGCCGTCGAGGCAGCGGTCGAGCGCCTTGGCGCCGTACGCGACGACCTTGTCGTGGTAACGCGTCATCGCCGGCTCGTCGATCTGCAGCACGTCGCAGCCGGCAGCTTGCAGATCGCGTAATTCGCCGTTGATCGCGACGGCCGCATCGAAGGCGAGCTCTTCTTCGCTGTCGTAAAATTCGTTGGCGGCGCTGTCGGCAACGGTCATCGGTCCCGGCACCGCCATCTTCAGCGGCTGCCGGGTGTGCGACTTGGCAATGCGCAGATCGTCCACAGATGCGGCGCCCGTCCGTACGATCTTCCCGGTGATGCGCGGCACCATGCGATTGGCGGCGCGGTTGCGGTAGATCGCCTTGTTGACGAGATTTTTGGTGTCGATGCCGTCCCATGCGCCGGCGATATGGAAGATGAAATGCGTTCGCCGCATCTCGCCATCGGTCAGAATGTCGAGGCCGAGTTCCTCTTGCTCGCGCAGCACGACGATGGTCGCGTCGTCCCAGGCCTCCTTCAGTGCTTCGCCGCTCATGCGGAACGCAGCTTCGCTACGCTGTGTGTCGGCAAGCCAAGCGGGTCGTGGAAAACTTCCGACGCTGGTCGTGGCAAGGGCTTCGAACGATGCTCGAACGGGCATTTCACCGGACATGACGATTCCACTGCTGGGGGGCTGTTGCACGGTTCACGATAACATGTCCGCCTGTGCGCGATAGACGGCACGGTGCGCCCGCCTATATTCTGCGCCGCCGTCCAAGAGGCGAGACAGACCGAGGGAGAGAATACGATGAAAGCCGCCGTTCTCGGCGAGGGCGGGGTCGAAATTCGCGACCTGTCCAAGCCCGAGCCCAAGCCGAACGAGGTTCTGATCCGGGTGCGGGCGTCGAGCCTCAACCGTGCCGATCTTCTGGTGGCATCTGGACACCAGCATGGCAGCGTCGGCGGCACAGGCGCCCGGATCGGGCTCGAATGTTCCGGCGAGGTCGAGGCAGTCGGCAGCGAGGTCAAGGACATCAAGCCGGGCGACCGCGTCATGGCCTCGGCGCCGGGCGGTTTTGCCGAATATGCCGTCACCGATGCCGGGCGCGTGCATCGTATCCCCGGCAACAACATGACTTACGAGCAGGCCGCCTGCTTGCCGGTGGCGCTGCAGACCATGCACAATGCGGTCGTCACCGCGGGTCGGCTCAAGCGCGGCGAGACCATGCTGATGCAAGGCGCGAGCGCCGGCGTCGGCCTGATGGGCATGCAGATCGCCAAACTGATGGGCGCCGCGCGGGTGATGGGAACATCGACCAATGCTGCGCGCCGGGCGCGGCTCGCCGAATACGGCTGCGATGTCGCAATCGACACCACCGACCCGGCCTGGCCCGAACAGGTCAAGAGGGCGACAGATGGCAAGGGTGTTGACCTTATCGTCGATCTGGTTTCAGCCGGCGTCGCCAACGGCAATCTTGCGGCGGCCGCGATCCTCGGCCGCATCGTCAATGTCGGCCGGCTCGGCGGCATGAAGGGCGAATTCGACTTCGATCAGCATGCGCTCAAGCGCATCGACTATATCGGCGTGACATTCCGCACCCGCAGTGCCGAGGAAGTCCGCGAGATCAATCGCCTGATGCGCGCGGACTTGTGGTCCGCGATCGAAGCCGGGAAGCTGGCGCTCCCGATCTACAAAACTTATAAGCTTGACGATATCGTCGAGGCGCTGGCCGTGATGCGCGCCAACCAGCATTTCGGTAAAATCGTCATTACTGTGTCATGAAAAAGAAGCAGCCGCAGCGCAAACACAGGCCAGCAAAGAAAAAAGCGTCCACAACGCGCGCGCCTAAGCGCGAATACCGACTTGCTCTCGGCGAATCAACTCGGCATAGATTTTATATGACTGATTCGGCGAAGGGCCCCACGCCGATCCTGGCTGCGGGGGGAATTGTCCTACGCGGTACATCACGACCACGCATCGCCGTCGTGCGGATGCGACGGGAAAAGGCCTGGGTGTTGCCCAAGGGCAAGCTCATGCCGCGCGAACACCCGCGGGACGCTGCAAAACGCGAAGTCGTGGAAGAGACCGGGCATGAAGTGTCGGTCCATGAATTCCTCGGCTCGATGTCCTATGCCGTCGAAGGTAAGGTGAAGATCGTCCAGTTCTGGCTGATGCGCGCCATGGGTCCGCCCACGCATGAGCTCATGGACGACGTTAAGGCGGTGAAATGGCTGCCGCTGAAGGAAGCGATCAAGACGCTGACCCGTCCGCATGAGAAGGTGTTCCTCACGCATGTCGGTCCGATCGCGCTCAGCCATGTGAGAAAAGTCGCGCACGAAAAGACGCGGGCGGCTTCGCGCAAGTCCTCGACGCGGCGGCGGCGCAACATGCCGGCTTCGCCCATGGCGCCGGCTGCGCCGGTCGAACACGTCATCGCCATGGACTATGAGAAGGCGCGGCCTTCGACCTTCGTCAAAGCGCTTGGTACCTGGATCGGCCGCGTCGCGCACGGCACAACGCGCCGGGTCGGCTAGACCGGCGGTCGAATAGCCATCTGCAGCTGATCAGGCAGCGCTTTTCAGTTTTTCGATCGCTTGCCGGACCGCGGGGTCAAGGCCCGCCCCGCCTTTGTCGAGATGGGCGAAGATCGCCGCGCGCATGCGCGGATCCCAGAATTTCTTGATGTGCTCGGCGGTGCCCGTGATCGCCGTCTCGCCACCCTGGCTGGCAAAGAACTTGCCGATCTGGTTTGCCATATAGACGAGTTTTTCGGATGTGTGCGAGATGCTGCCTGACATATTCATGCGACGCTTTCGGCAACAGCGGCAGCGGACGCGGCGACACGCTGCGGATGAGTGAAAATCTCGAAGCCGTCATCGCGGGCAACGGCGACGAGCGTGATACCGGCGGCTGCGGCGGTCCGCACGGCAAGCGCGGTCGGCGCCGACACCGCAACGATCAATGGCGCGCCGAGCGTCGCCGTCTTCTGCACCATTTCGACCGACACGCGGCTGGTCAGCAGCACCATGCCGTCATCCGCGGCGATGCGCTGGCGCGCCAGCGCGCCGCACAGCTTATCGAGCGCATTATGGCGGCCGACGTCTTCGCGCAACGCGGCAAGCCCGAGATTGCGGCGCCAGTATGCGGCGGCGTGGACGGCGCGGGTCTGGCGGTTCAAATCCTGACGCGGCGCGAGCGATGCCAGCGCCCGCATGATCTCGTTCGGCTGAAATGTCGTCGCGTTCGATCGATCGCCGAGGCGCGGCACCGGCCGCAAGGCTTCGGCAAGGCTTTCGATGCCGCACAGGCCGCATCCGGTCGGTCCCGCCATGTGCCGCCGTCGCTCGGCAAGCGCCGCGCTGCGCGGCGCGGCGAGCCACATGCGCAACTCAATGCCTGAGCCCCGCCCGCCGATATCCTGCGCGACAATGTCGAGTTGTTGAATATCGTCCGGCGCACTGACGATGCCTTCGGTGAGGCTGAAGCCGACGGCGAAATCCTGCAAATCATGAGGTGTCGCCATCATGACGGCATAAGAGCCGCCGTCATAGGTGAAGGCGACCGCGGCCTCTTCCGGGATGAGACGTTCGCCCGAATCCAGATGGCGCGGTCTGTCGGCGCGCCAGGCCCGCTCCGGAACCCGAATGACGGGCTGCGTCACGCGCCTTACTCCGCCGCCTCGATGACGATGCGCCGGCTCTGCCGCGCCTGCTCGGCATATTGGCGTTGCCAGTGGGTCGGGCCGTTCGACGGCGTGATCTGCACTGCCGTGACCTTGTATTCCGGGCAATTGGTCGCCCAGTCCGAGAAGTCGGTGGTGATGACATTCGCTTGCGTATTCGGATGATGGAACGTCGTGTAGACGACGCCCGGCGCCACGCGCTCGGTGATCAGCGCGCGCAGTGTCGTCTCTCCGGCCCGGCTCGCGAGCTTGACCCAGTCGCCGTCGCGAATGCCGCGCTGCTCGGCATCGTGCGGATGGATTTCCAGGCGGTCCTCCTCGTGCCAGACGACATTGGCGGTGCGCCGCGTCTGCGCGCCGACATTGTACTGGCTGAGAATGCGGCCGGTGGTGAGGAGCAGCGGAAAGCGCGGGCCGGTTTTCTCGTCGGTCGCGACATACTCGGTGATGATGAACTTGCCCTTGCCGCGCACGAAACCGTTCATGTGCATGACCCGCGTGCCGGCCGGAGCCTTGTCGTTGCACGGCCACTGCACCGAGCCGAGCGCATCGAGCTTGTCGAACGAGACGCCGGCGAAAGTCGGGGTGAGACGGGCAATCTCGTCCATGATCTGCGACGGATGGTCGTAATGCATGTCAAAGCCGAGCGCCTTCGCCAACAGCACCGTGATTTCCCAGTCGGCATAGCCGTTCTTCGGCGCCATTACTTTGCGCACGCGCTGAATGCGGCGTTCGGCATTGGTGAAGGTGCCGTCCTTCTCCAGAAAGGTCGAACCGGGCAGGAAGACGTGGGCATAATTGGCGGTCTCGTTGAGGAAGAGGTCCTGGACGATGACGCATTCCATCGCCGCGAGCCCGGCGGCGACGTGATGCGTGTCCGGGTCGGACTGCAAAATGTCCTCGCCTTGGATATAGATGCCCTTGAAGGTGCCGTCGACCGCGGCATCGAGCATGTTGGGGATGCGCAGGCCCGGTTCCTTCTCGAGCTTCACGCCCCAGTCCGTCTCGAACAATTCGCGCGTCGCATCGCCGGAAATGTGGCGATAGCCGGACAATTCGTGCGGAAACGAGCCCATGTCGCATGAGCCCTGCACATTGTTCTGGCCGCGCAACGGATTCACCCCGACGCCGGGGCGGCCGATATTGCCGGTGGCCATCGCTAGATTGGCGATCGCCATGACGGTGGTGGAGCCCTGGCTGTGCTCGGTGACGCCGAGCCCGTAATAGATCGCGGCATTGCCGCCGGTGGCGTAGAGACGCGCGGCGGCACGAATGGCTTCGGCGGAGACGCCGGAAATCTTTGCGACCGCTTCCGGGCTGTGATGCTCCTGCGCGACAAACTCCGCCCAGTGCTGGAACTCGTCCCAATCGCAGCGCTCGCGCACGAACGGCTCATTAATCAGGCCTTCGGTAACGATCACATGGGCGAGCGCGGTGAGCACGGCGACATTGGTGCCGGGCAGGAGTGCCAGGTGGTGAGCCGCCTCGATGTGGACGCTGCGCACGATGTCGGTTCGCCGCGGATCGATGACGATGAGCTTGGCGCCTTGACGCAGCCGCTTCTTCAGCCGCGAGGCGAAAACCGGATGGCCGTCGGTTGGATTGGCGCCGATGATCATGACCACGTCGGACGCTTCGATCGAGTCGAAGTCCTGCGTGCCGGCCGAGGTGCCATAGGTTTGCGACAGGCCGTAGCCGGTCGGCGAATGGCACACGCGCGCGCAGGTATCGACATTGTTGGTCCCGAAGCCGGCGCGGATCAGCTTCTGCACCAGGAAGGTCTCCTCATTGGTGCAGCGTGAGGATGTGATGCCGCCGATCGAGCTCTTGCCGTATTTCGCCTGAATGCGCCGCAGCTCCGCGGCGGCATGTGAAATCGCCTCTTCCCACGACACTTCGCGCCAGGGCTCGGTGACTTTGCTGCGGATCATCGGCTTCAGGATCCGCTCCCGGTGCTGGGCATAGCCCCAGGCGAAGCGGCCCTTCACGCAGGAATGGCCGCGATTGGCCTTGCCGTCCTTGTACGGCACCATGCGCACCAGTTCGTCGCCGCGCATTTCGGCTTTGAACGAACAGCCGACGCCGCAATAGGCGCATGTCGTCACCACGGAATGTTCCGGCGTGCCGATGTCGATGACGGACTTTTCGTTCAGCGTCGCCGTCGGGCAGGCCTGCACGCAGGCGCCGCAGGACACGCATTCCGAGGTCAGGAAGGCTTCCTCCATGCCGGGCGACACGACCGAGCTGAAGCCGCGGCCGGCAATGGTCAGCGCGAACGTGCCCTGCACCTCTTCGCAGGCGCGCACGCAGCGCGAACAGACAATGCACTTGGACGGATCATAGGTGAAATAGGGGTTCGATTCGTCCTTGCCCGGATTGGGATGCTTTTCGCCGCTTTGGCCGTAGCGCACGTCGCGCAGGCCGACGGCGCCGGCCATGTCCTGCAATCCGCAATCGCCATTGGCGGAGCAGGTGAGGCAGTCGAGCGGATGGTCGGAGATGTAAAGCTCCATTACGCCCTTGCGCAGGTGCTTCAATCGCTCCGTCTGCGTGCGCACCACCATGCCGGCCGCCACCGGCGTGGTGCAGGACGCGGGTGTGCCGGCGCGGCCTTCGATCTCGACCAGGCACAGGCGGCAGGAGCCGAAGGCGTCGAGCATGTCGGTGGCGCAGAGCTTGGGGATCTGTGTGCCGAGTTCCGTTGCCGCGCGCATGATCGAGGTGCTTTCCGGCACGGTGACCGAGGCGCCGTCGATGGTCAGCGTCACCATCTTCTCTGCTTTGGCGCGCGGCGTGCCGAAATCGATCTCTGCAACGAGCGACATGGCGTCCTCTCTTTCACTCGGCGGCGACAAGACGGTTCGCGCTGCGCGGCGCCGCGCCGAAGTCTTCCGGGAAGTGGGTGAGCGCGCTCATCACCGGGTAGGGCGTGAATCCGCCGAGCGCGCAGAGCGAGCCGAATTTCATGGTGTTGCAGAGGTCTTCCAGCACGGCGAGGTTCGCCGCGCGTGCGCTGTCGGCGATGATGCGGTCGATGACCTCGACGCCGCGGGTTGAGCCGATGCGGCAGGGCGTACACTTGCCACAGGATTCGATGGCGCAGAATTCCATGGCGAAACGCGCCTGCTTCGCCATGTTGACGCTGTCGTCGAATACCACCACGCCGCCATGGCCGATCAGCCCGTCACGGGCGGCGAAAGCCTCGTAGTCGAACGGCGTGTCGAACAAAGCGCGCGGAAAATAGGCGCCGAGCGGGCCGCCGACCTGAACCGCGCGCACCGGCCGTCCGGTAAATGTGCCGCCGCCGATGTCGTCGACCAATTCGCCGAGCGAGATGCCGAACGCGGTTTCGAACAGGCCGCCATATTTGATATTGCCGGCAAGCTGAATCGGCATGGTGCCGCGCGATTTGCCGATGCCGAAATCGCGATAGAAGTCCGCGCCGCGCTCGAGAATGAGCGGCGCCGCGGCAAAGGACAGCACGTTGTTGATGACGGTCGGCCTGCCGAACAGGCCGTGATGCGCCGGCAGCGGCGGCTTGGCGCGCACGATGCCGCGCCTGCCTTCGATGCTTTCGAGGAGCGAGGTCTCCTCGCCGCACACGTAGGCGCCGGCGCCGGCGCGCACTTCGATGTCGAAGGCGAATTCCGAGCCGCCGGCCTTTTTGCCGAGCATGCCGCAGCGCCGGGCGGCGCTGATTGCCGCCTCCATTGCCGTGATCGCATGCGGATATTCCGAGCGGATATAGATGTAGCCTTTGCCGGCGCCGACCGCGAAACCGGCGATGGTCATGCCTTCGATCAGCACGAAGGGATCGCCTTCCATGATCATGCGGTCGGCGAACGTGCCGCTGTCGCCTTCGTCGGCGTTGCAGACAATGTGCTTCTGCGGCGCCTGCGTCTGTGCGACGGTGCGCCACTTGATGCCGGTCGGAAACCCGGCGCCGCCGCGCCCGCGCAAGCCGGACTGGACAACGCTCTCAACGGTGGCCTGCGGCCCCATCGACAGTGCGCGCTGCAATCCCTTGCCGCCGCCATGCGCGCAATAATCCTCAAACGACTGCGGATCGATCACGCCGCAGCGCGCGAAGGTCAGCCGCGTCTGGCGCTTCAGCCACGGAATGTCCTCGACGGGTCCAAGCCGCAGCTTGTGCCCGGCATCGGCCAGCATGGCATCGAGCACGCTTTCGACATCGGCCGCCGTCACCGGCCCGAAGGCGGTCCGCCCCTCCGGTCGCGCCAATTCCACCAGCGGCTCGAGCCAATAAAGGCCGCGCGAGCCGGTCCGGACGATCTGGATTTCGATATTGCGCTTCTCCGCCGCAGTAAGCAGCGTTGTGGCAACTTCATCGGCGCCGACGGCGACAGCGCCGGCATCGCGTGGAATGAAAATGCGCAGGCTCACCGCTGCGCCTCCGCGACCAGCGCGTCGAGCCGCTCGTCGTCGAGGCGCCCGACCGCGCGGCCGTCGAGCATGGCCGATGGCGCCGTGGCGCAAAGGCCGAGACAGTAGACTGGCTCGAGCGTGACGCGCCTGTCCGGGGACGTGTCCCCGATCGAGACGCCAAGCGCGGCTTCGGCGCGGGCCGCGAGCGCGTCGCCGCCCGCCGCCTGGCAGGCTTCGGCGCGGCAAAGCTTCAGCACATGCCGGCCGCGCGGCTCCGACGTGAAGTCGTGATAAAAGGTGACGACGCCGTGAACCTCGGCGCGCGAAAGATTGAGCGCTTGCGCAATGATCGGCACCGCCTTTTCAGGGACGCAGCCGAAGGCGCGCTGGATATCGTGAAGAATCGGTAACAGCGGTCCTTCGAGGCCGCGATGCTTCGCTATGATTTGCGCGGTTTGCTCCGCGCTCCATGGTTCGAAAATGGGCACGCCTGCACTCTTAAAAGAATAGGCGTTCTTAATGACTTAGGCGATGACTTAGAATCAATAAAGGTGATCCGTCGTTTGATCGGAATTTCCGATCAACGCGATCAGGACTGCCGATTATACGATCGGGTTTTTTTGTTCTTCGCGGTCGCGCGCCTGCTGTCCCCGGCCGGTTTTGCATCCTTGCCGCCGCCTGCGACCGCCGGCTGTTCAAGGACTTTCGCCAATTGACGGGCCTCGGCAAGCAGCGCCGTGATCAGGGGCGTGGTCGGCTCACGATCGGGCACGACCAGGCCGACGGCATGGGTAACGAGCGGCTCGACGATGGGGATCGAGCGGACATTATCGGTGAGGCCGAGTGTCTCGGCGAGCTTCGCCGGCATGATCGTCGCCCATTGTCCGCTGCGGACATGCGAAAACAGCACAATGACCGAATTCGATTCCAGCGTCGGCGCCGGTTCGCCGCCCGCGCCGCGCAACAGCCCGTCGATGATGCGCCGGTTCTGCATGTCCGGCGTCAGCAGGCAGAGCGGAATTTTCGCCACTTCCGCCCAGCTCACCTGGTCGCGGTCGCCGAGCGGCGCCGTGCGCGAGGTCAGGAGGCGATATTCCTCCTGATAGAGCGTCACCGATTTGACGCGGCCGAGCGGCTCGTTGTCGAGATAGGTCAAGCCGGCATCGACTTCCAGATTCTCGATCATGCTGAGCACTTGGATCGAGGTCCGCGACAGGATGGTGAAACGGACATCGGGATGCTTGGCGCGAAACGGCGTCGTCAGCATCGCGCTCATGCCCAGCATCGTCGGGATCGCGGCGATGCGGATGTGGCCGGCCAGGCCGCGCTTGAGCGCATCGATGTCCGCCCGCATGGCGCGGGCATCGCTGACGATGCGCCGCGCCCATTCCAGTACTCGCTCGCCTTCCGGCGTGAAGCCGCGAAAGCGCGAACCGCGCTGCACCAGAAGCACGCCGAACATGTCTTCCAGATATTTGATGCCGGCCGACAGCGTCGGCTGGCTGACGCGGCAGGCTTCGGCGGCGCGGCCGAAGTGCTCCTCGCGCGCCAGCGCAATAATGAATTCAAGCCTATCGATCATCTAAATATTGCATTCAAATGCTATTTCAATTCGGGCGCCCGACGCTCATGATAGGAATATCGCAGAGCGCGCCTCACCGCTAATCCCAAAAATGCGATTTGCCGGCCCGATAGGGCCATCGCGAAATCAAATCACGGCTCGCTGAGCACCTCTTCGCTCGCGGCGTCTTCGGCCGCATCCATCAGATTTGGGGCAGCTTCGCGCACGATCCCATCCGGCGTGGTCTGGTGGAACTGACTGTAATCGAGCAGGAGCCTGCCCGCTGTCGAAAGGCTGGTGATGTCCTGATAGCGGTGGTTCCAGCGGATATCATGGTTGGAGTAGATCCTGCGGGCGTAAAGCGGTTGCGCCGAATTATCGTCGACGCCGCTGACATTGAGTATGAAAGCCGCCTCGGTGGTGGCGAGATCGTCCGGTGTGAGGTTGTAAAGCTCGCTGGTCTCGTCGATGACGTGGAACAGCGTCCAGCTCAGCGCGAACATCGGATGCTCGCGGCGGTCGAGCTTGAGCTCGTAATAGCGTCGCAGCTGATGGCCCTCGTTCATATGCTCGACCCGGATCAGCCAGAGCCGCGCGGTCGCCTGCGAGATCGTGTTGTTGCGCGCATTGGCGATGCGGATCATCAGGGTCGTCCGGCCCTGCTGCATGGCGACCACGGGATGGTCGGCGAACAGGAAACGCGCGCGCGGCCGCGAAAAGCGCGCGAAGATCAGCCCGGTCATCACCGCGAGGAAGCTCATGCCGGTGAAGATCTCGACCGTGGCGACGAGATGGCCGTAATTGGTCTGCGGGTGCATGTCGCCGTAGCCGACCGTCGCCAGTGTCTCGATCGAGAAATAGAACAGGCTCAGCGGCAGCGGCAGATCGGGCGAGACATTGGCGATCGGATCGTGGCCGAGCCAAAACAGAAAGGCGAAGTCGGCATTCAAGACGACGAAAATCGCCGCCGCGGTGGCGAAGAAGGCCGGCCAATAGACTGTCAGCGCGCGGTGATAGAGGTCGGTCCAGAAGCCGGCGGCAAGGCCCCGGGTCTCGATCTCGCGCGCGCCGATGCGTACGACGCGCGACTTGCTCGATTCACCCGGGGCGGCGGTTCTCGGATTCTTCGCCAATAGGTTCCTTTCCGCGGAAGCCTAAGCCGGCAGTTTGAGCCGGCTGTAGACCTTGCGCGCATTGCCTTCGAAGATCTTCTTCTTGTCGGCGTCGGAGATCGGCGCCTTGTCGACATAGCGCTTGGTGTCGTCGAAGCCGAAGCCGGTCTTCGGGTCGTTGCCCTTGACCGCGCCGACCATTTCCGAAGCGAACAGGATGTTGTCGATCGGCACCACTTTGGTCAGCAGGTCGATGCCCGGCTGATGGTAGACGCAGGTGTCGAAAAAGATGTTGTCGCCCATGATCTCGGCAAGCTCGGGCTTGCCGTTGTTGAGCGCGATGCCGCGGAAGCGGCCCCAGTGAAACGGCACCGCGCCGCCGCCATGGGGAATGATGAATTTCAGCTTCGGGAACGTCTTGAACAGGTCGGACAACAGGACCTGCATGAATACCATGGTGTCGGCGTTGAGATAATAAGAGCCCGTCGTGTGCATCGCCGGATTGCAGCAGCCGGACACGTGGATCATGCACGGCACATCGAGCTCGATCATCTTCTCGTAGAGCGGGAACCACGACTTGTCGGTCATCGGCGGCGAATTGAAATAGCCGCCGGACGGGTCCGGATTGAGATTGCAGCCGACGAAGCCCATTTTCACGCAGCGCTCGAGTTCGGCGGCCGAATGCGCCGGGTCGACGCTCGGCGATTGCGGCAATTGGCACACGCCGATGAAATTCTTCGGAAACATCGAGACCACGCGCGCGATCAGGTCATTGCAGATCTGCGACCATTCGAGGCTGACGCTCTCGTCGCCGATATGGTGGCCCATGCCCGAAGCGCGAGGCGAGAAGATGGTGAGGTCGGTGCCGCGCTCGCGCTGCAGGCGCAGCTGGTTCTGCTCGATGCTTTCGCGGATCTCGTCATCGGACATTTTCAGCGACGCCCGCGACGGCATCGCCGTCTTGTCCTTGGCGTTGGCGGCTGCAGTCTGCTCCTTGCGGAAACGGTGCAGGTCCTTGGGTTCGGTGGTGTAATGGCCGTGGCAATCGATAATCATGACTACGCCGCTTTTCGGGGTTTTGGGATGCGCGATGCTACGGCCCGGGGCGCGATTGTCAAACTGTGCCAACCCTCTATAAGAAGGCCCATTCTGGCATGGAGGGCACGAAATGGCTGATCTACCCCGGCTCAACGGCATCATTCGCGCGCTGGAAACGGGCCAGCACGCATTGACCTGCTTCGCGCCGGCCGAGGTCTCCAGCGCCGTGGCGATGGCCACGTCCAAATATGACGGCTGCGTGTTCGAGATGGAGCACCAGCCGTGGGACGGGCGCCTGTTGCGCGACTGCCTGCAATACATGCTCAACCGCGCCCAGATCGCCAAGGCCGCCTCCGTGGTGCCGGGCGTTACCCCTCTGGTGCGCGTGCCGGTCAATGGGGTCGAGATGGCGCAATGGCACGCCAAGCAGGCGCTCGACATGGGCTGTTATGGCGTGGTCTTTCCGCATATTTCGACGGTCGAAGAAGCCGCCAATGCGGTCGGCGCCTGCCGTTATCCACGGCTCAAGAGCGCGGCGCATTTCAATCCGCCCGGCATCCGCGGCGACGGCCCGACGACGGCGGCGCGCTATTGGGGGCTCACGCAGCAGGACTATTACCAGAAGGCCGATGTCTGGCCGCTCAATCCGCAAGGCGAGATTTTCTGCATCCTGCAGATCGAAGACACCCGAGGCGTCGAGAACCTCGATGACATGCTCAAGAACGTGCCGGGCATCGGCTGCATCCTGATCGGCGAAGGCGACCTGTCTCAGGAGCTCGGCTATCCGCGGCAATACGAGCACAAGGTCGTGCTCGAATGGATGAAACGCATCGTCGACACCTGCAAGAAGCACAATGTCGTCGTCGGCCATCCGCATGTCGAAGCGCATAATGTCGAGCGCGTTGTCAGCGAGGGCTACCGCTTCCTGATGTGCGCGCCGGTGCAGAGCTACGGCCATCTCGACAAGACGCGGCAGGTCGTGGGGCGGGCGTAAGCCTTTTACCCGGACCTGGGCAGCCCGGCGGCCGTTGTGGCCATGGCTTGTCCGCTTGCGCGCGCGGACCGACGACGCTGCCGGCGGCCCCGGAATCGGCAGCGAGATCGCCAACCGGGCCAGCACGCCCATCATGGCGAGGCAGCCGGCAATCACGAACTGTGCGGCATTGGGTGCATGTCATTTCATTGAGACCCTCGGCCCGAAGCCTGCAAGGACTGAGATCGAGTATGGGATCATTGCGACCGGGATCGCAGTTGCCATCATTCCGGCCATCACCGGGCTCGGCACCAAGCTCAAGACCGCGTTTTCGACGATTTCGACGGTGTTGAAATAGCGTCCGCTGTGGCAGTTTCGACGCCGCGCTTTCGCGCCTCCGCAAAAGCTGCGAAAAGATTCCCGAATAATCATTGCTATGCCGCTGCGGCCGGCCGGCCGCTTCGCGGCACATTCGTCTTTGGGTGGGGCTATACGTGGAGCCGATCGATCAATTCGCCGTGGTGCTCGGCCTTGCGGTCCTGATCGGCTGCATCAATTACGTCTGGGTCAAGCTGCCGCCCGCGATCGGCATGCTGCTCGGCTCGCTGGCCATTTCGCTTCTGATCGTCGGCAGCGATCGCTTGCTGCATCTGCACATCATGGGCTGGTTTCGCGAGACGCTGGGCGATGCCGACCTGCCGCATTTCTTTCTCGACGGCGTTCTGGCCTTTCTGCTGTTCGCCGGCAGCCTGCATGTCGATGTCGCGGAATTGAACCGGCGCAAATGGCTGATCCTGATCCTGGCGACAGCCAGCGTGATGATCTCGACCATGGTCTTCGGCATCGGCATGCGGCTGATGCTCGGTGTGGTCGGCATGACCGTCCCGTTTGTCTGGTGTGTTCTTCTCGGCGCCATTCTGGCGCCGACCGATGCGGTGGTGGTCGAGAATCTGCTGCGCAAGATCGGGCTGCCGGCAGGCCTGCGCGCCGCGATCGTCGGCGAGAGCTTGTTCAACGATGGCGCCGGCGTCGTGCTGTTTCTCTTGGCGCTTGGCGTCAGCCAGGGCGACGTCATCCACCTCGGCCATGGCCAGGTGCTTCTAGCATTGCTGCGCGAGATCGCGGGTGGTGCATTTATCGGCGTTGCCAGCGGCTGGCTCGCCGCGCGGCTCCTGAGCATCGTCCACGAACAGGGTTTGCAGCTTCTGGTATCGATGGCGCTGGTGCTCGGCTGCTATCGCCTTGCGCTGGCGTTCGACCTGTCGGGTCCTATCGCCGTGGTTGCCGCCGGACTTTGCCTCGGAGCGCCGTCGTATCGTTCCGGGCTCAGCCTCGACACCCGCGCGGTGCTGATCGGCTTCTGGTCGCCGCTCAATCAAATCCTGAACGCCATGCTGTTTCTGTTCATGGGCCTGCACATTCTCGGCCTTATCGTCACGCCGGACGTGCTGTGGCCTGTCGCCGTCGCGGTGCCGCTGGCCATCGTTTCGCGCCTTGTCAGCGTCGCCGTGCCGATCGCCTTCGTCCGCGAGAGCCTGCGCGAGAAATTCGCCGGCACCGTGGTTCTGACCTGGGCCGGCATGCGCGGCGGCATTTCGATCGCCCTGGCGCTGACGCTGCCGGACTCGCCGTGGAGCACCGATCTTCTCGTCGCCACTTACGCCGTCGTGGTCTTCACCATCGTCGCGCAGGGCCTCACTTTCGCGCGCGTGCTGCACGCCGCCTATGGCGGGCAAAAGATTGCGTGATCTTCTAGGCCGCCGCGCTGCCCTTGGGCAGGTCGTACATGCCCTCCGGCAGCGTATCGAGGAAGGCCAGCACCTCGGCAGTCTTCACGACGTCGGCATATTTCGCGTTCATGTCGCAGAGATTGATGGCGTTGCTTGCCTGCGAGCGGTCGAAGCAGCCTTCCTCGGCCAGCGCGACGCGGTAATTGAGGCTGAACGCGTCGAGCACGGTGGCGCGCACGCAGCCCGACGTGGTCGTGCCGGTGACAATGAGGCTGTCGCAGCCGAGCAGCGTCAAATAGCTCGCCATATTGGTGCCGAAGAAGCCCGACGGCTTCTGCTTCAGCACGACGATATCCTTGGGGCCCGGCGCGATCGGCGTGACGATCTCGTTGCCGTCGAGATTGGTGACCGGAGCACGCCGATCTTCATCGCCGCGCGAATTCTTCCACAGCCAGGAGCCGGAATCCCAATTGTCCTCGCGCCGTACGCCGGTGGTGTAGAGCACCGGGACGCCTTTGCCGCGGCACTTGTCGATCAGGGAGCGGATATAGGGCAGCGCCGTCCAGGCGTCTTCGCCGCAGGAATTCCGCCAGCGCTTGATCGATTCCAGGATCGGCTCGGGCCGGTCGCCGCAGAACGCCCAGTTCACGTCGATGACGAGCAGGGCCGGGCGCTTGCCGAAGCCGCCGCGCGCGCCATAGCCCGAAGCGGCGAACACCGCTTTGTCGCGTTCAGTGAGGAACTGGTTCCAGATCGGTTCGGAGACGGCCTCGGCGGCATCGGACATTGTATCGGACATGGCGGCATTCCCTTTCGCTGCGACTGACGAACTGAAGCTTTGAGATCAAAGCGTGGCGCGGACGTTGTCGACAAAGCTCATGTCGATGATCTGGTCATAACCGACGTCGGTCTTCAACAGGCCGGCGCCCATGACCACGGCTTTCGCCGTATCCCAAGAAGCGCGGCTGATCGTGCCGTCCTTGCTCCAGAGATTGTCGTTGTAGGTGCGATCGAGCGTCGCCTTGAGATCGCCGGCGGACATGGTCGGAAACTGCTTTTTGGCGATTTCGGCGGTCTCGTCCTTGTTGGTATCGACGAATTTCAAGGCCTTCATCATCCCGCGCACGAAGCCGCGCACCAGTTCCGGCTCCTTCTGAACCGAGTCGAGCCGTACATTGAAGGTGGAATAGGCGTAAGGACCGAGCTCCTTGGGGATGCTGTAGAACGGTTCGCCCCAAACATTGGCGCGGATGCCTTGGGTGATGAACGGCTCGGTCGGATTGCCGATCTGCGCCTGGCCGTTCTTCACCGCCGGCATGATCGCCGAGTTCGCGGTCTCGACCAGCGTCACGTCGGTCTTGGCGTCGAGCTTCCACTTGTTGAGCAGGTAACGTGTGATTGAATTCGGCGTGCCGCCATACGGCCCGCAGGCGATGGACTTGCCCTTGAAATATTTCGGCCAGTCGGTGCCGGTCGGCTCCATGCCCTTGGCGGCGCAGAAATAGACATTGCCGCGGTCGACGCAGTTCACCACCGAGCGCAATTCGGCGCCTTTCGCCTTGGCATAGGCGTCGTGCTCCGGCCCGCCGATGAAGGCGAAGGCCTGGCCCGAAAGCACCGCGTTGGTATGGCCGCCGCCGCTTTCGATGGTGACGAGATTGACGGTCACGTCGTCGAACAAATTCTTCGCCATGCCGACATAGAGCGGCAGATAGCCCAGCCCATGCACCGGCTCGGCGATCAGCACCGTCTTGGCGTCGGCGCGGCCGATCATCGGACGCGCGATCATGGCGCCGCCGGCGGCAAGCGCGGTGCCCAGTAACTGCCGTCTGTTCCAATAACGTATACCGCGCCGCTTCGTCGTTTTCATGACCGCCACTCCTCGATTTCAATGATTATTGTCTGACGCCTTTGCGCAGCAGGCTCTCGATCCACGACACCGTCGCATACATGACGACGGCAAGCGTCGAGAGCACCAGAACCGCGACCCAGACCAAGGCGATGTCGTAGGTCTGACCGGCATAAAGGATCTGCCGACCGAGCCCGTGCTGCGAGGCGATGAATTCGCCGACAATGGCGCCGGTCAGCGCCAGCCCGATATTCACGCGCAGCACCGAGATGATCCACGGCAGGCAGAATGGCACGATCAACTTGCGGAACACCTGCATGCGGCTCGCGCCGAGCGAATAAAACAGCCGCTCCTGGTCCGGGTCGACGGCTTTGACGCCGGCATAGGCCGTCAAGGTCGAGACGACGAGCGTGAGCGCGGTGGCGATGGCGACTTTCGACGCCAGCCCCATGCCGAAAACGAGAATGATCAGCGGCGCCAGCGCAAGCTTCGGCAGCGATTCAAAGCAAATGACAAAAGGCTGCGCGACGGCGGCGTAATTGCGCGACCACCAGAACGACAGACCGAGCAGCGAGCCCGCCGCGGTGCCGATGAGAAATCCGATGATGGTCGAACGGAAGGTGAAGCCGATATCGGTGAGGGCGTCGCCTTCGGTGAAGAACGTGATCAGCGTCGCATAGATCGCGCTCGGCTTCGACCAGAAGAAGCCGTCGATCCAGCCGCAATCGGCGGCGATCTGCCACAGCGCGATGACGGCAACCAGGATGCCGATCTGCGTGCCGATGATGCCCCAGAGCGGCCAATCCTTCTGGACGGGCAGGCGGCGGATTTTCCGAGCCGGCCGCACGCTCGGCGCGGATTCGGTGCGCGCGGTCTCGCGGGTGACGCTGGCAATCCGCGATGTGTCCTGGATTGTCATGTCAGCTCCATCACGCGGCCTCGCCGAGGGCCGTATGATGTCCGGCGGTCAGCAATTCCAGGCAGCGTTCTTTGATGGCGATGAATTCCGGCGTCAGTGTCACGCCGCGCGGCCGTGGTCGCGCGATCGGCACCGGGATCGACTCCACGATGCGGCCAGGGCGCGTCGCCATCACATTGATCTCGTCGGACAGATAGATCGCCTCTTCGACATCGTGGGTGACGAAGATGACGGTCTTGCCGAAGTCGCTCCACAATTGCAGCAGCCATTCCTGCATCTGCAGCTTGGTCTGCGCGTCAAGCGCGCCGAACGGCTCGTCGAGCAGGATGACGTCGGTGTCGAACATCAGCGTGCGCAGCAAAGCCGCGCGCTGACGCATGCCGCCGGACAGCGCGCTCGGATAGAGGTGCTCGAAGCCGGCAAGCCCGTAGCGGCGTAACAGCGGCAGCGCGCGATCGCGCGCGGCCTGCAGCGGCAGGCCTTGGATTTCCATGCCGAGAATGACGTTGTCGAGCACAGTGCGCCACGGCAGCAGCAGGTCCTTCTGCAGCATGTAGCCGACGCGCCCAATCGTTCCGGTCGCGTCGGCGCCGTCGATCACGACGCGGCCGCCGGAGGGTTCGAGCAATCCGGCAATGACATTGAACAGCGTGCTCTTGCCGCAGCCTGACGGGCCGATCAGGCTGACAAAGCGGCCTTGCGGAATCGCCAAGCTGACGGGAGCCAGTGCCTGAAAGACGCCGGACGGTGTCTTGAACGACATGCTGACATCGTCGAGGCGAAGCTTTGCCGGTGCGGCCATCATGCTACCGTGGGGTTGCCCGCGCCCAGCGCCGCAAGAACCATGCCAGCAGAAATCGCGGTCATCGCTGGGCTTGACGCGCGGCTGCTGCATAATCTTGCGGCATCATGCTGCTCCGGCCGCCGCTGCCACATTGTTGCCCGGCTCAACTCTCGATAGCGCCGACGTGGCGCGGCGTGTCTTTGTGCGGCAGGAGCGCAGCCTCGAAGGCGCTGGCGATGGCGTCCTTGCTCTTGCCGGCATGAAGCGCGTCGCCGATGACAATGATTTTCTGTCCCGGTCGCGCTGGCACGTTCCAGCGCGCGCCGGTTGCGACCCGCGCTTTGTAGTAGAACCAATTGCGCAATCGCGGCGATGCAAACAGACGCGCAAACCCCGGCGCCCGCGCCAAGCCGCGATCAAGCAGCCATGCGGCGACATGGCCGAACCAGCGAGACGGATATTCGGCGCCGGTCGCGATGACGACGCGATCAAACGGCGCAAGCAGGACCGGGTTCCGCGCGACGTCGGTCGCGTGACGGAATTTCACGCCACTCGTTTCGCAGGCGGCGACCATATGCGCGATATAGCGTGCAAAGCTGTCCTCATTGGCTTCCACCTCCTGAAACAGAGGCGCCTTGCCGGCATGGCGGAAAGCGCCGCCGGCTTGTTGGCTTTTCTCGAAGACCGTCACTTCATTGCCATCGGCGACGAGCGAGGCGTAAGTCAACCCGGCCGGCCCGGCGCCGATCACGGCGATGCGCTCGCCGCGCGGCGGTTGCGACACACCAAACTGAGTCTCGCGGCCGGCCGCGCCGTTGACAACGCAGCCGATGCGAGCACCGCCGCGCATTTCGTTGATGCAGGTGTTGCAGGCGAGGCAAGGCCGCACCGGCGCGTCGCGTGCGACTTTGTCGACCCATTGCGGATCGGCAATCAGGCTGCGGCCGAGCGCAATGAAGTCCGCTTTGCCGTCCTGGACCGCGGCGCGCGCGATGGCTGGATCGCCCAGCCGGCCGACCGCGATCACCGGCACGCTGACATCTTTCTTCACTTCGGCCGCGAAGTGAAGAAAGGTCGCGTCCGGGAAACTCATAGGCGGCAGTACGATCTGCGCCGACGGCAGCGAGCGGTAATGGCCGGCAGTGATGTGCAGCGCGTCGGCGCCGGCTTCGGCGGCCCATCGCGCGACCTGTCGGCCTTCTGTGAAGGGCATGCCGCCGGGAAAGTAGTCCTCGACGGAGAGCCTGTAGATGACGGCGATGCCCGGCACCTTCGCTTTCACCTCGCGCAGCGCAAGAAGGCCGAAGCGGGCGCGGTTGGCAAGACTGCCGCCGAATTCGTCGCTGCGCCGGTTCTCGAACGGCGCGTGGAATTGCGAGATCAGATAACCGTGGGCGGCATGGATTTCGACGCAATCGAAACCGGCGATTTTGGCGCGCTGCGCCGCGGCGACATGCGCGGCGATGGTCTGAGCAATCCGCGCCTTGCTCATCTCCTCCGGAATGATGGTCTCGAACGTCGTCTCGTAGACCGGATGTGGAATGGCCGACGGCGCAATCGGCATCTCGCCGCAAATATCGATACGTGTATGGCCGCCGCCATGACCGAGCTGGATCGAAGCCTTGGCGCCGCCGCGGTGAATCTCCTCGACCAGGCGAGCGAGACCGGGAATGAATCGGTCATCATAGATGCCGACTTCGCGGCGGCGATGCCGTCCGGCCTTTTCCGGCGACGCCATTTCGACGGTGATGAGGCCTGTGCCGCCGCGCACGCGCGCCATGTAATAGGCGACCGAGTCCTCGGTGATGAAGCCTTCGTCGTCCGCCGTGCGCGTCGTCATCGGTGGCATGACGATGCGATTCTTGACGTCGACCGATCCGATCCGCGCCGGTGTGAGAAGAATGTTCATGGCTTCGGGCGCGGGTCCGCGGAGTGCCGCACGCTACAGGACCGGGATCTCGCCGCCGTCGAGATCAATCGTCGTGCCGTGCAGCCAGGTGGCGCGGGACGACACGACGAAGGCGACCAGGTTGCCGACATCCTCCACCGTGCCGAAGCGGATCGGATTGTTGAACTCGCGAATGATATCCGCGCGAATATCATTTTCCACCCGTCCGGTGCGATCGATCTCCGCCTTGATCCGCCGCCGCGTGCGATCGGTCTCGACTACGCTCGGATGGATGCAATTCACGTGAACGCCGTCCGCCTTGCCGCGATCGGCGAGGCATTTGGTAAAGGCCGCGACCGCGGCATTGACCGAGCTGCCGATGGTGAATTGCGCGGTCGGTTTGCGCCCGCCGGTCCCTCCGATCGAAACCAGCGAGCCCTGCCGCTCCTTGAGCAGCGGCCAGGCCGCGCGCGCGAGCCGCATGTGGGCGAAGAATTTCAGCGCATAACCGTCCTGCCAGTCGGCATCGGTGAGTTCGAGAAAATCCCCACGCTTGGTGGCGCCGGCATTGTTGACCAGAATATCCAGCCCGCCGAGTTGGCGCTGCACCTCGCCAATAAGCTTTTCGGTTGCCCCTTGTTCGCGCAGATCGAGCGTAGAGGTTGCCGCGCGGCGGCCCTTGGCGCGAATCGCATTGGCCGCTTCGTCGAGGGCAGCCTCGTCGCGTCCGGTCAGCATCAGGTCGCAGCCCTCGGCGGCGAGCGCTTCGGCAATGCCGCGGCCGATGCCGCGGCTCGATCCGGTCACCAGCGCGATCTTGCCGTCCAGTCCCAATTCCATACTTTTAGTCTCCCTGCTCAAAACATCATTGCGTCATTGCGACGAGACAATCCACGCAGTGCCGCCGCCTCGATGCTTCGCTTTGCTCGCAATGACGATTCTATGGCTACCCTGTTATTCCAGTTTGAGCCCGAGCTTCTTGACGAGGTCGGCCCATTTGCCTTCTTCGTGTTTGATATTGGCGGCATATTCTTCGGGTGTCGAAGGGGTCGGATCGCTGCCGGCCTCGATGAGACGCTTCTTCATGTCGTCGGTGACGAGAATGGCGCGCAATTCCCTGTTGAGCCGTTCGACGATCGGCCGCGGCGTTCCGGCCGGCGCCGCGAGCCCGTAGTATTGCACGGCTTCGAAGCCCGGCAGGCCCGCTTCCGCGGCGGTCGGCACATCGGGCAGCGCCGCCGAGCGCGTCGGGGCGGCGACGGCAATGGCGTGCAATGCGCCAGCCGCAATATTGCTGACCGACGCCGGGATCGTGTTGAAACCGATCTGCACGTGGCCGCCGAGCAGATCGTTGGTCAGCGGACCGGTGCCTTTATAGGTGACGACCGTGATCTGGGTGCCGGCCATGACGTTGAACAATTCGGCCGCGAAATAATTGACGGTCGGCGCCGGTGGCGTGCCGGCAGAATATTTCCCGGGCTCCTTCTTGGCGAGCGCGATGAGGTCAGTCAGCGATTTCGCCGGCACGGAAGGGTGCGTGACGACGATGATCGGCGTCGAGGCGACGAGACCGATCGGCGCGAAATCCTTGTTGACGTCGTAGCCGGGATCGGGGCCGAGGCTGATGCCGGTCAGCATCATGACGAGCGTGTAGCCGTCCGGCGTCGCGCGTGCTGCGTCACGGGTGCCGATCATGCCGCCGGCGCCGCCCCTGTTCTCGATGACGACCTGCTGGCCGAGCGCCGCCGACAGTTTTTGCCCGACCATGCGCCCCATCACGTCGACGCCGCCGCCGGCGGGATAGGGCACGATCAGGGTGATCGGGCGGGTTGGATAGGCAGGTGTCGAAGATTGCGCGGCGGCCGGCTGCGGGGTTGCGCAAAGCAGCGCGGCGCCGAGCGCGAAGGCCGAAAGGCCGGCGAGAATGGCACGGTGCAACATCATGTTTTCCTCCGGCATGCATTTCGGGACCATGCTCTAATGCCACTATAGCTCGCGGCGCCGCCGATGCGCTACATTGCGGCGGCAGCCCGGAAACGTCTCAACGAACGCTGCTGTGAACGCGACGACTTAAAAACCGCGGCAACCCAAGGAGCCGGCTCAATGCGGTTCGGACTATTCGGCAGCGCCACCGCGCGCCACGGCGGACCGGACGTCGATTCCGGTCAGGGCTACAAGCAATTCGTCGATTACAACATCGAGGCCGAGGCGCTCGGCTATCACTCGACGTTCCTGGTCGAGCATCACTTTACCGGCTTCGGCCAGGTTTCGGCCAGTCTCGCCTTGCTGACCTGGGTGGCGGCGAAGACCAAGACATTGCGGCTCGGCACCGCGGTGCTGGTTCTGCCCTGGCACAATCCGGTTCTGGTCGCGGAACAGGCCGCGACCATCGATCTGCTATCCGGCGGCCGGCTCGATTTCGGCGTCGGCAAGGGCTATCGGCACAATGAATTCGCCGGTTTCTGCCTGCCGATCGAAGAGGCCGATGCGCGCTTCAATGAATCGCTCGACGTGATCATGAAATCCTGGACGTCGAAGCAGCGGTTCTCGCACCACGGCAAGTTCTGGCGCTTCGAGGACATCATTGTCGAGCCGCCGACGGCGCAGAAGCCGCATCCGCCGATGTGGATGGCGGCGGGCAATCCGGATTCGATCCGCCAGGTCGCGGCGCGCGGCTATAACCTCTTGCTCGACCAGTTTGCGTCGGTCGAGGCGGTCGGCGAGCGCATCGCGATCTTCAAGGAGGCGGTCGAAGCGCGCGGCCGCGTCTTCGATCCGATGGATGTCGGCGTGGCGCGCGCGTTCTTCGTCGCCAAGGACCAGGCCGACAAGGACGCCGCGCTCGAGCGCCGTCTCGAGGCGCAGCGCCGTCTCGCCGCGATTTCCAATTCGCCCGACGGCACCAAGAACAAATCCAGCATCATGGCGTTTTCCGATACCCGCGAGGCCAGCGAGGAAAGCGCGCTCTACGGCACGGCCGACGAAATCGCACGCAAGCTCGAAAAGCTGCAACAGGCCGGCGCCGGTTATATTCTGCTCAACGGCGGCGGACCGGCGCAGGAAAGCCTGCGCTGCTTCGCGCGCGAAGTGATGCCGGCCTTCACGCAGGAACTGCGGGCCAAAGTGGTGGGGTAGATAAAAATTCGCATGTGTCCCGGGCGCGGCGCGACACGAAGTGGTGCGCTGCAGAACCGGGACCTTTACGAACTCTATGAAGATCCCGGATCTGCGGTACGGCGTTGCACGCCGCGCCGCGTCCGGGACACGCAAGGAAAAATGATCAACAAAATCGTACAGACCATGGCCGACGCAACGGCCGGAATTCGCGACGGCGCCATTGTTCTTCTCGGCGGCTTCGGCAATATCGGCCAGCCGCATGCGCTGCTCGACGGCCTGATCGAGCAGGGCGCCAAGGATTTGACGGTCGTTTCCAACAATGCCGGCGTCGGCCGTGCCGGCCTGGCGCGGTTGCTCGACCTCGGCCGGGTGCGCAAGATCATCTGCTCCTATCCGCGCACCGCCGATCCGGTGGTGTTCGAGGCGCTCTATCGCGCCGGCAAGATCGAGCTTGAGATTGTGCCGCAAGGCACCATGGCGGAGCGCATTCGCGCCGCGGGCGCCGGCATTCCGGCCTTCTATACCGCGACGGCGGTCGGTACCAGGCTTGCCGCCGGCAAGGAGGAACGCGAGATCAACGGCCGCAAATATCTGCTCGAGGAAGCGCTCCACGGCGATGTTGCTCTGGTCGAGGCCTGGGAGGCCGATCGCTGGGGCAACTTGACCTACCGCTCGTCCGGCCAGAATTTCAATCCGATCATGGCGAGCGCAGCGAAGCTGACAATCGCGCAGACGCAACATGTCGTCGATCTCGGAGCGCTCGATCCGGAGAAAGTCATGACGCCCGGCATCTACGTCAATCGCGTGGTGCATGTGCCCTATGGCGATCCGATGGTGCCTTGACAGTTTACGCATAGCCCTGTCGGAAAACCGCTATCGGCTTTTCCGGGACATGCGCTGGGGATCTGAGAGATGAGTCTTTTTGCTGCCTGCCAACCGCTGACCCGCAATGAAATGGCGGAGCGTCTTGCCCGCGACATTCCGGAGGGCTGGTACGTCAACCTCGGCATCGGCGCGCCGCTGAAGGTCGCCGATTACGTGCCGATGGAGCGCGAGGTCGTTTTCCAATCCGAAAATGGCGTTCTCGGCATGGGGCCTATGCCGGAGTCCGACAAGATCGATCGCTGGCTGATCAATGCCGGCAAGCAATATGTCACGCTGCGCCCGGGCGGCTCTTACATGCATCACGCCGACAGCTTTGCGCTCATTCGCGGCGGCCATCTCGATCTTTGCGTTCTCGGCGCCTTTCAGGTCGCCGAGAACGGCGACCTTGCCAACTGGTCGATGTCGGACAATGATTCAGCGCCCGCGGTCGGCGGCGCCATGGATCTCGCCGCCGGTGCGCGCCGGCTCTGGGTGATCATGGATCATCAGACCAAATCCGGCGACAGCCGGCTGGTACGCCGCTGCAGCTATCCGCTCACCGCGATCGGCGCGGTTACGCGCGTCTATACCAATTTCGCCGTGCTCGACGTCACGCCGGACGGCTTCGCGGTGCGCGACATGGTGCCGGGGCTGACGCTTGAAGCGCTGCAGCAAATTACCGACGCGCCGCTCCGGATGGCGGCGGCGCATTCCTGATCGGGAAATTCCGCGGCGCTCTCTCCTGAAATCTCCGTCCCGTCACGCCGGCGCGGTGCGGTTTCGAAACGGGCGGCCGATGCGATGGCCTTGTGCCGAAGAATGCGCCGCTTCCGCGGTATTGGTCACATGGTCGCCGATCAATGCACGCGCCAGGCGGCGCAGCGCATGGACCGGCTGCGGCAGGCCGTATTTTCCATCGAGCACGACGACGCTGTGGTTTGCGGCGGTTAAAGTTTGTGACAAGGAATGGAACGGATGACCGGCGCTTGAGTCATTGAAGGGGGTGCTCTTGATCTGAAATTGACTTGCACACGCGATTTCGCCTTTGATGGAACTGTGGCGTGCAGGTCTCCGGGCGGGTGATACATGTTGCGGCCGTTGGCGACGGTGACTTTCGTCTACGATCCCCACGAGGACCGGATTGCTGCGGCGATCAATGCTGGCCGATCCGACACCTGGTCGTGCTGGCTGACACGGCGGCTGGCACTCGCTTTGCTCGACCGTGCATCCGGCTACCTGACCAGGACCTCCGATCTTGCGCAGCAGGCGCCTGCCGAGATGCGCAAGGAATTCGTCGCGTTCGAGCGCGAGGCGGCCATGGTGTCGACCGCCGGCGCGATGACCAGGACGCCGCCGGAAATTCTCCGGTCGAGCGCCGACGCCGCCGAGCTTGCCGAACGGCTGACGATTTCGCGGCACGGCAAGAGCGGATTCAAGTTCGAGTTGCTCGGCCAAAGTGGCGCGGGCGCGGCAGGCCTGCTGACGCGCGCCGAAATGCAGCGCGTGTTGCAAATGTTGTACGGCGTCGCCGCGAAGGCCGGCTGGATCGCCCCGGCGCAAATCCCGCGAGCCGCTGCGCCGGCCGCGGCGGACACGCTCAAGCCGGTGCGGCATTAGACGTGGTGCAAAGCGTGGCGCGCGTCGTTGCCGGAACGCCGGTGCCGTCTTCGGATCAAGCCCGAGGGCAAGCTTTTCCGGGACATGCGCTGATAGACAAGGCGTTCGCACCCCCGTTGTCTTTCGCGGGTCGCATAGCCTAACGTGCCGGGCGCGACAGGGAGGAATGATATGTCCAGTACCCAAACGGCGAGTGCTCGTATTGCGAACGCGAAATTGACCTGGGACCACATCCATTTGCGTACCCCCAATCCGGAAGGCATGGCGCAGTGGTTCGAGAAGATGCTCGGCGCGGAAGTGAAGCGGTCCATGCAGCAGGGCAAGGAGCGCATCGACCTCAAGCTCGGCGGCGCCAATATCTTCATCGCTCCGGTCGGTGACGGCGAGAACGTCAATGCCGCGCCGGCGATTCCCTATCGCGGCCTCGATCATTTCGGCCTCGCCGTGAGCGGCATCGACGAGATTGCGGCCGAGCTTAAGTCGAAGGGGGTCGAATTTACCAAGGAGCCGACGACGGTGCGGCCGGGCGTGCGCATCTGCTTCATCAAGGCGCCCGAGGGCGTCTCGATCGAATTGCTTGACCGCGATCCGCGGCATCAATAGGCCCGGCGATCGCCCATGGCGGACGAGGCAAGCGCGATTGAAGCGGCGCTCGAGGCGCGTTTCGGCGCGCGGCTGAAGGCCGATCGCGGGCTGTCCGGGCTCGACGAGCTTCTTCGCATCGCCCGCCATCGCTCGCATCGCTATTTCACGCCGCATGCGATCGATCCGGGCCTGCTGCGGCTGCTTTGCGCCTGCGCGCTCTCGGCGCCGTCAAAAAGCGACCTGCAGCAATGCGACATCGTCGTCGTCACCGACAGGGCGATCCGCCAAGGCATGGTTGCGACTATTCCCGATATGCCGTGGATCATGGACGCGCCGGTCTTCCTGCTCTTCACCGGTAATGGCGAGCGGCTGCCGGCACTCGCAAAACTGCGCGGCAAGCCGTTTCCGAACGATCATCTCGATCAGTTCTTCAATGCGGCGGTCGATGCGGCGATCGTGATGACGACGTTCATCCGCGCCGCCGAGGCGGTCGGCCTCGGCTGTTGCCCGATCAGCGCGGTGCGCGACCGTCCGCAGGTCGTCAGCGATCTGCTGCGATTGCCGCAGCGCGTCATTCCGGTTGCCGGGCTTTGCGTCGGCTGGCCGGCGCGCGAGGGCGAGATCACGCCGCGGCTGTCGCTCGAGACGACCGTGATCGAGAACGCTTATGGCGCGCGCGATCTGGCTGCGGAGATCGAGGGCTACGACCGGCGCCGCGCGCAGCGCTTGCCCTATCGGCGTCAGCGCGACGTCGCGGCGTGGGGCGAGGCACCGTTCTACGGCTGGTCCGAGGACAAAGCGCGCCAATATGGCGTGCCCACGCGCACGGATTTCGGCGCCTTCGTGCGCGGCAAGGGTTTCGGTCTCGACTAGCTGCTGGCGCGATCGGCCGTGCAGCGAGGTCAATTCACCACCACCGGCGTGCTGAGCTTCACCCTGCCGTAAAGGTCGGTGATGTCGTCGTTGTTGAGACGGATGCAGCCAAAATTCACCGAATTGCCGATGGTCTTGGGCGCGTTGGTGCCGTTGATGTGCGAAGAGCCGTCGTCAAGCTGCAGCAGGCGCGCTCCGAGCGGATTGCCGGGACCGCCGGGCATCGGATTGGGATCGCGATTGAGTATTTCCGGCGGCGGCTGCCAGGTCGGCCATTCCGCCATGCTGGCAATGTGGCGCAGGCCGGCGAGATTGGCGCATTGGTCGCCGACCGCGATGCCATAGCGCAGTGCCACATTGTTCGGCTGAATCAGGTAGAGGAAGCGCTGCAGCTTATCGACGATGATGGTACCGATCGGTTGCAGCGTGCGATAGAAGGTCGGTTGCCGGCGAAACACATATTGCTCATCGGGGTCGAACGAGCCGCCGTCGACACCCGGCGCCAGTTCGCCGTTCTTGCCATAGTTGAGGGCGGCGAGTTTGGGCGCGGTCGTGCCGGCTTGGCCAGTCTTGGCCACGACCGAATTCGGCGCGACGGCGCTGACGTTCTTGGCCTGCGGCGGCGGCGCGGGCTTTTGTCCTTTGCCCGAGATGAAAACATAGCCGCCGGCACCAAGCGCGGCGACGAGCACGGCAAGCGCGATCCACATCGCCCGGCGCGGCCCGGATATCTCATCCGGATCGTCGGCAAACGGAGCCTCGGCTGCCTCGCCGATCTGATCGTCGATACGCTGCGCCGGAGCGACGCCGGTCAAAGCCTCCTGGAGCGAAAGCTGCCCGCCTTGCCCGCGTGGCGCGGCCGCTTTTTTGACCGTTGCCGTTTTCAGCGGGGCCCTTTGCGCTGTCGGCCCTTCCGTCCGATTCTGCTCGGTCCGGGCCTTTTCGGTCCAAGCCTTTTCAGTCCGGGCGTTTTCAGTCCAAGACAGTTCGGATTCAACGCGCTCGATGGCGGCTTCGAGCCTGGCTTCTTCGGTGGCGATGTCGGCAAGCGGCGGCTGCGGAGACAGGCCGCGCATCCGCGTCGCCAGCATCTGGCGCGAACGGTCGTAAATGCCGCGCCGCCAGCGCGCGTCACCGGCGCCCGGCGCAGTCACTGCACGCAACAGGATCGAGTAATAGTCGACCATGCTCTGCGCTCGTTAGAGGGTCACCTTTGCCAAAAACTCCGATACCCGCGCGTTGGTCGCCTCCTCGCTCTGGCGTTCCACCGGCATGTCCCAATATTCCGAAAGCGGCAGGCATTCGTCCAGATAGCGCGCCGCCGAAGTTGCATGGGAATCGTCATGGCCGGGCACGACCAACGCCGGTATTTCGGTATTGACGAGGTCTTCCGGCGCGGCGCCGGGCGCGGTATCGCGGTCGAACAGCGCGTCGCGCATGGCTTCGCAGATGCGGCTGTAGCGCTCGGCATCCTGCGCGGCATAAGCGGCCGCAAAACCGGCATCATGCCTGATGACCGACGCCCAGGGGCCGCCGCGCGGATCGGCCCCGAACGGCTTGCCCTCGCGCCGCACCAGATCGACGACGGCTGCGAGCCCTCGCTCGCGGACGAAGCCGAGATGGTCGGCAAAGCGCTTGTGGCTCGAGCGGCGATATTTGTAGCCGCCGACCGGCCAGTACAGGATCATGCTGGCGACCATGTGCGGATGCGCCACGCCGAACGCGGCGACCGGCCCGCAGCCCATGCAGCCGCCGATCAGATGCGCGCGCTCAAGCCCCAAGTGACCGAGCAGGCCCTTGCCCTGGGCGACGAAGTGCAGCCAGGTGATCGGCTCGACGCGGCCGCCCGACTGGCCGCATTCGCGGCGATCGAACAGGATGCAGGTAAATTTCCGCGGCAGATGATCAAGGAGCTTGATCTTGGTGTAGATGCCGAGTGTCGACCAGGCTTCGATGGTCGCATTGAAGCCGCCCGGCGCATACATCAGAAGCGGCGGGCCGGAGCCCTTCATCTCGTAGCGCGTCACGATGCCGTCGATGTCGACAGTCGGCATTTCCGTTCCTCAACCCTTGATTTGGCGTCCGGCGCGCGCATCGTCGATCAGCGCGGCGAAGGCTGACAGCGCGGATTTCGCGGTATTGGCATAAGTATCGGTTTTCGAGTCGAGCCATTTCTCGCCATAGCCGATCGCGGTGTGAACGAGCCGCACCCGCCCGTCGAGCCACGGGCCGCCGCCGAAACCGCCGATCACGGGAATCTTCACGGCCGCGACGACGGCGGCGCCCGCGACCGGACCGGAATTGGTGAAGTCGAGCAGGCTCGCGCCCGCGTCTTCGAGAAGCTTTGCTTCTTCGACAAGCTTCGCCGCAGCTTCGGCGGTCGCTTGCGCCTCCGGTGAATTCTGCGCGCTATACGGAATGCCGTATTTGCCCGCCGTCTGCGGCGTCAGGCCGAATTGCGCGAAGACCGGGATGCGCGCGCGCACCAGCGCGCGCACGACCTCGGGAAACTCGGCGGCCGCATCGACCTTGATCATGTCGGCGCCGCCTTCGTCGACAAGGCGCGACGCCGCGGCAAGCGCCGCATCCGGGCCTTGCTGCGCCGGGCCATAAGGCATGTCGCAGGATACCAGCGCGCGCTCGGTGCCCCGCCGCACCGCTTTGCAGCAGACGAGAATCTCGTCGAGCGTGACGTCGAGCACGTCGTCGCGGCCCCATAGATTGACGCCGACGGAATCGCCTACCGAGATGAAATCGAAGCCGGCGCGGTCGGCGATGCGCGCGATCTGATAGTCCCAGGCGACGAGACCGATGCTCTTCTTGTCTTCCCGCTTCATCGCTTGCAGCGCCGGAATTGTCACCTTGCCGTTCATGCTGGCGTCGGGCTCCCCTGATTGCGGCGCTGTTCTAGCACGCCCGGCGACGGGCGGAACACGTTCGTTCTCGCGCCGCCATGCGTTGCGAGTCGTTTCGAAAGCCACGGTGTGAAGCGCGAGGCGAGTGGCCGGTTGGAACAGAAGGGGTGGTGCGGCCAACCGAGATAACGGCTTGAATGCAGTAGAGCGCTACTGCGCCGGCGGCTTCGGCTTCTTTTGCACCGCGGCGCTGGCCGACGACGGCGTGTAGTGAATATTGCTGCCGGTCGGCTTGCCGGTTTTCATCTGCCCGGTCGCGGCGACGTTGTTCGCCGCCGGCGTCGCCGAGGCGGCTTTGGCCTCCGCCTTCATCGCTCTTTTCTTGCCCCTCCTGATCGGAGCGGCGGCTTCCGGCAGCGCTGCGAGCGCATTGATCTGCGCCTGGGTGCGCGTCGGCCCGGTATAGACGACGGTCGGCACGACCGGTCCGGGATCGGGCAACAAAGCGAGATTCTTCGCGGTCGGCGCGCGCAGCGCCGACAGCAGCACCGAGAATTGCGACTGGCCCGCGCCGCCCTCGGCGCCGCTATTGGCGCTGTCGTCAGGGGCGTCCGGATCGTCCGCTTCGGTCGCGGGCCGCCGCCAGTGCGGGCCGCACATTTCATCTTTCAGGTTCGGCGGTGCCGCATCCATCGGCGCCAGCTGGTCGACGGTGCCGAGCGAAGGCGTCAGCCACGACAGCGGCTTCTGCTGGAACCCGCCCTCGAGCAGTTCCGCCGCCTTCACCGCGCGGGCCGCAGAGGACGGCGCGCCGAGCACGACGGCGATGAGTTGCTTGTTGTCGCGCGTCGCGGTTGCGACCATGTTGAAGCCCGAGGCGCAGATGAAGCCGGTCTTCATGCCGTCGGCGCCGGGGTAGCGGAACAGCAGCGGATTATAATTGCGCACGATGCGGCGGCCATATTTGATCGCCGGCACGTGCCAATAGAAGCTGTATTGCGGAAATTCGTGGATCAGGGCGCGGGCGAGGATGGCGAGGTCGCGCGCCGACATGATCTGGCCGTCGGCGGGCAGGCCGTTCGGATTGACGAAATTGGATTCCGACATGCCGAGCCGGTGCGCGGTCTCGGTCATCTGCTGCGAAAAGTCGTCGATCGAGCCGCCGATGCCTTCGGCGAGAAGCACCGCCATGTCGTTCGCCGACTTCACCATCATCATCTTGATGGCGTTATCGACAGTGACCTGAGTGCCGACCGGGAAGCCCATCTTGGTCGGCGCTTGAACCGCGGCATTCGGCGACACCGTGAATAATGTGTCGGGCGTGATGCGGCCGTCGCGAATGGCGCTGAGCGTCATGTAGAGCGTCATCAGCTTGGTGGTGGAGGCCGGATACCACGGATAGGTCGCGTTCTCGGCGCGCAGCACCTTGCCGCTCTGGGCGTCGACCAGGATCACCGCCTCGGCATGCGCCGGCGCGGCCGTGAAGGTCGAAACAAGAATTGGACACAGTGCGGCGGCGCTGACGGCAAGCGCTCGCAGCATGGAACCCGCAAGACTGGAACTCACAGCAAAGCCGAGCAGGCGCGCCCGGAAAGAAGCTTTACCAATCACGTGTCGCGGTCCGTTTGGTTGGGGGCCCTGCTCGAATCGATCAAAGCCGCAAATTTCAAAGCCGCAAAGCGGTCGGTTCACGTTGCGTGGGCGCGTTCCTATGTAAACCAAAGCCGGGCTTAAAGGCAAAGGCGATTAGCGCTAGTGTGGTGCGCTTTGTGGATTGTGGAACCGGCTAAGCCAAAGAAAAGCGACGTAAATTCGGCAAGGCGCTGCGACAGAAGAGAGCAAGGGGACGGATCATGACAGCCTGTATCGTGGGTTGGGCGCACACGCCTTTCGGCAAGCTTGCCGGCGAATCCGTCGAGAGCCTCGTGGTGCGGGTGGCCAGGGAAGCGCTTGCGGACGCCGGCATCTCGCCCAAGGATGTCGACGAAATCCTGCTTGGCCATTTCAATGCGGGATTCTCGGCCCAGGATTTCACCGCCTCGTTGGTGCTGCAGGCTTCGCCCGATCTGCGCTTCAAGCGGGCGACGCGGGTCGAGAATGCCTGCGCCACCGGTTCCGCCGCGGTGCATCAGGGGCTGAAATCGATTGCGGCGCGCAATGCGCGGATCGTGCTGGTCGTCGGCGTCGAGCAGATGACCGCGACGCCCCCCGACGAGATCGGACGCAATCTGCTCAAAGCGTCCTATGTGCGCGAGGAAGCCGATATCGACGGCGGCTTCGCCGGCATTTTCGGCAAGATCGCCGGGCTTTATTTCCAGCGCTGGGGCGATCAGTCCGATGCGCTCGCGCGGATCGCGGCGAAGAACCACAAGAATGGCGTCGCCAATCCTTATGCGCAAATCCGCAAGGATCTCGGCTACGAATTCTGCCGCACCGAGAGCGACAAGAATCCGATCGTTGCGGGTCCGCTGAAGCGCACCGATTGTTCGCTGGTGTCCGACGGCGCCGCGGCCTTGGTCCTGACCGATGTCGAGACCGCTCTCGCGATGAACAAGGCGATCGTGTTCCGCGCCGCGCAGCATGTGCAGGATTTCCTGCCGATGTCGCGCCGCGACATTTTGAAATTCGAAGGCTGCGCCGTGGCCTGGCAGCGGGCCCTGCACGAGGCCGGCATCACTCTTCAGGATCTCTCCTTCGCCGAAGTGCACGACTGCTTCACCATCGCCGAGCTGATCGAATACGAGGCGATGGGTCTGGCGCCGGAAGGGCAGGGCGCGCGGGTCATCGCCGACGGGGCGGTCGCCAAGGACGGCAGGCTGCCGATCAATCCGTCGGGCGGCCTGAAAGCCAAGGGCCATCCGATCGGCGCCACCGGCGTGTCGATGCACGCCATCACCGCGATGCAGCTCGCCGGAAAAGCCGGCGACATGCAGGTGAAGAACGCCAAGCTCGGCGGCATTTTCAACATGGGCGGCGCCGCGGTCGCCAACTATGTCAGCATACTGGAGCGGCTGCGGTAGCCTGTCATCGCAGTGCCATTTCGGGCCGCTGCTTCGGGCCGGAGCCGTCGGCTCCCCGCAACGACGGGGATGCGCCTGCGGGTGCGACGCTTCAACTCAGGGCGACGCAAAAGCGGCTGCCCAAGCCCGCAGTTAACCGGTCGCAAACCCTGTTGGATTTATGGTTTGTGCTCGCTACGGGCGGAGACGGCCTGCCGGCCAATCCGTTTCGACGAGCAAGGCGGGGTGCGTCGGTTGAGACGAAACGGCGCGGCGTTGCATTTGCAATTTCTGCCCGTGGATTCCCCATGACGTTGCAATCGTTCGGCGCGCGGCGGACCTGCCGCGCTCAGCGCCGTCCGTGTTTTCAGGGGGGTCTTTGCCATGCGGCTCAGTCTTTCGATCGGCACCAAACTTACCATCACCGTCGGGATCGGGATCGCGCTGGTGGCGGCGATGATGGCAACGCAGCGTTACGCCGACGCCCGTGTCGTCCGGCTGGCGGGCTTGGAGCGCGACGAGCAGGCGGCCCTTTCTGATCTGTTGCGTGCCGGTGCGGCCCTGCAGCGGATGCAGATCGGGGTCCGTGAAGTCCGGCTGGCGGTGACCGATCACGAGGCCGACGCGGCGCTCGCTTCAGTGCAGAGCAGCGTCGACAAGGCAACCACCGCGTTGAAGGCGCCGCTGCAGATCTGCGCGCAAGTCGGCAATTGCGACGACGTCGAGAAGCTACGCGGCCTGGCCAAAGACTATGCCGCCACCGCCGCCGAAATTACGAAGGTGAAAAAGGACTACGGCGATTTCAGCTCGCAACTGGCACGCGCCGGAAAAATCGACGCGGACGTCGACCGATTCATCGCCAAGGCCAACGCGATTGCGGACGCGCATGCCGCCAAGCTCACCGGCGAGGCCGCCGCCGAGCGGACGACGGCGACGCAGATCGGCACCGCGTTCGGCGCGTTCGTCATCGTCATTCTGATCGGGGCCGCCTGTTTCGGCGTCCTGTCGATTGGTCGGCCGATCAAGCGCATCGCCGGCATCCTGGTCGATCTCGCCAGTGATCGCATGGTGGACGTGCCCTATACCGGGCGCGGCGACGAGGTGGGCGCCATCGCCAAAGCCACCGAAGTGTTTCGCGCCTCGATCGCGCAGAAGGTGATTAATCTGCGCGTCCGTTGCGCGCTCGACGTGGTCGGCTCGAACGTGATGCTGGCCGACGACCGGGACAACATCATCTACGCGAATGCGTCCTTGCAGCGGATGATGGCGGAGGCCGAAGGCGAATTGCGCAAGGTGCTGCCGGATTTCGACGCCGGCAAGATGGTTGGCGCCGCGATCGATATTTTCGACGCCGGCGCCGCCTGCCGGCCGCCGCTGATGCGGGCAATGGCGGAGGCGCGCGAATCGCACCGCCCGTCGCATGTCGCGATCGGCAGTCAGAAGTTCTGCCTGGCCGCGAACGCGGTCGTCGATGCGCAGGGCACGCGCATCGGCACGGTGCTGGAATGGAAGAACGAGACGGTTGAAAAAGCGATCGAGGCGGAAGTCGATGCCATCGTCAAGGCTGCGGTCGGCGGCGATTTCTCGCAGCGCATCCCGACCGGCGGCAAGACCGATTTCATGTTGAGCCTGGCGAACGCGGTCAACGCGCTGTGCGACAATACCGGCAAGGCGCTCGACGATCTGGCGGCGATGATGGCGGCGCTGGCGCGCGGTGACCTCACCAGGCGCATCGCGGCCGATTATCACGGCATGTTCGGCAAGCTCAAAGACGATGCCAACACCATGGCGCAGCGCGTCGGCGGGATCATCGCCGAGCTCAAGACCTCCGCGCGCGGCGTGACGGACGCCGCCGGCGAAATCTCGGCCAGCACCACGAATCTGTCGCAGCGTACCGAGGAGCAGGCGGCAAGCCTCGAGCAGACCTCGGCGTCCATGGAAGAGATGTCTGCCACCGTGAAAAAGAATGCGGAAAACGCGCAGGCCGCCAATCAGTCCGCCAGCGTCACGCGCGATGTCGCCGACCGCGGCGGCAAGGTCGTGGCGCAGGCGGTCGACGCTATGGCCAGGATCGAGGAATCGTCGGCGAAGATTTCCGACATTATCGGAGTCATCGACGAGATCGCCCGGCAGACCAATCTGCTCGCGCTCAACGCGGCGGTCGAAGCAGCGCGGGCCGGCGATGCGGGGCGCGGTTTCGCCGTGGTGGCCTCCGAGGTGCGCAGCCTGGCGCAGCGCTCGTCGCAGGCGGCGAAGGACATCAAGGACCTGATCACCAATTCCAACGGCCAGGTGAAGAGCGGCGTCGATCTGGTCAATCGCGCCGGCACGGCCTTGACCGAGATCGTCACTTCCATCGGCAAAGTCGCCGACCTCGTGGCCGACATTGCCGCTGGCAGCGCCGAACAGGCAAGCGGCATCGAGCAGGTCGGCAGGGCGCTGACGCAGATGGACGAGGCAACGCAACAGAATTCGGCCCTGGTCGAAGAGAACGCAGCCACCGCCAAGACGCTCGAGCATCAGGCCAAGGCGATGGATCGACGGGTGAGCTTCTTCAAGGTCGACGAAACGATGGCGAAAGAGCGTGTTGCGGAAGCGCCTGTTGCCGAGACGCGATTGCGCGAGGCTCCCCCCAGAGCGGCGCCAGTCAGGGCTGCGCCGCTCAAAGCCGGGCCGGCCGAAATGGATCACGTGGAAGACGCGGCGGACGCTTCAGCCGAAGATGCCGGCGCCGCGATGCGCGATATCGCTGTGCCGCCGCCGGGCGCGCGCAAGGAACATCGGCGCCCGGTCGCGCGCATGCACACGGCCATCGCTACCGCCTTCAAGGCGCAGGAGGAGTGGAAGGAATTTTAGCCTTGCGCCGCGTCGATTTCTTTGCGCCGGGTGCGGCGAGATGCGGCGGCGGCGAGAACTGCGCCTCGACCAGTTCGGCGAAGAAGCCGCCGCGCGCGGCGAGTTCGTCGAAGCTGCCGCTCTCGATAATGCGGCCGTCCTTGAACACCAAAATGCGGGTCGCGTTGCGCACGGTGGCGAGCCGGTGGGCGATGACGAAGGTGGTGCGGCCCTTTATCACTTCGTCGAGGGCGGCCGTCACTTTTGCTTCCGTCACCGGATCGAGCGCGCTGGTCGCCTCGTCGAGAATAAGGATCGGCGGATCTTTCAACAGCGCGCGCGCAATGGCGAGCCGCTGGCGCTCGCCGCCGGAGAGAAGTCGTCCGCGCTCGCCGATCGCCGCGTCAAAGCCCTCCGGCTTGCGGTCGATGAATTCGATGGCCTGCGCGCGCGTTGCCGCCTCGCGCATGTCTTCGATGGTCGCCTCGGGCCTGCCGACGCGCAGATTCTCGGCGATCGAGCGGTTGAACAGCAATGTCTCCTGGAACACGACGCCGATATTGCGGCGCAGCCCGGTGAGCGTGAAGCCGCGGATATCCATGCCGTCGACCTTGATGATGCCGGATTGCGGATCGAAGGCGCGGTGCAACAGTGCCAGCGCCGTCGATTTGCCGCTGCCGGTCGGACCGACCAGCGCCACGGTTTCGCCGGGCAGCGCGGTGAAAGCGAGATCGGTCGCGGCGGAGCGTTTGCCGTCGTAGGAGAACGACACGTCGTTGAACTCGACCAGCCCGCGCACGCGGCCGGGATCGATGGCGTCGGGCCGGTCGCGCACCGCGGGCACGGTGTCCATCACCTCGAAGAATTCGGCGAGCCGCGGCGCGTCCATGAACAGGCGATTGGCGAAGCCGACGATCTGTTCGAGGCGGGCGATCAGCAGCGAGGCGATGCTCATGAAGCTCACGATCTCGCCGACCGAGGCGAGGCCGACGAGTTTCAGATAGGTTCCGGCGATCAGGATCACGAGCAGCGTCAGCGTCGTGGCGGCGCGCGTGAGCACCGCGGCGATCGCCCACCACGACAGTACCGGCATCTGCGCGCGCAGCAGCGAATTGACCAGCGTCTTGAGCCCCGACACTTCGATCTCGATGCGGGCATAGCTCTGCACCAGCGCGACATTGCCGAGCGCGTCGGCCGCCGTCTCGGCAAGATCGGAATAATGCCGCTCGACGGTGTGCTGCAGCGCGGTCGCCTTGTTGACCACGATCACGGTGAGCAAGGTGAACAGGACGCAGAGCACCAGCAGCGGCAGCGCCAGCCGCCAGTTCAGGATCAGTGTCGCCGGCAGCAGCACGAGGATGAAGACGAAGGCGGCGAAATGCTCGCGGAAGAACTGCACCCACAGCCACCACAGCGTGTCGGTGCCGGTAAGCATGATCTTCATCTGCCGGCCGGAATGCGCGCCGGAATGATAGGCCAGCGGCAGCTGCAGCACATGCTCGAAGAAATCCGCCAGCACCAGGTTGCGACGGCGATGCGCCATGCGGTCGGCGAACCAGGCGACCAGGGCGCCCGCGAGGATAATGAACAGCCCGAAGGCGACCCAGGTGCCGATCAGCGGCGCCAGCGCCCGCGCGGCGGGGCCCAAGCCTTGCGGCAGCGCGCCTGACAGCGCGTCGATGATGCGGCCGAACAGCACCGGTTCGACGAATTGCGCGCCGGCCAAGACGATGTTGGCGAGTGCCAGGACAACCGCAAGCCCGACTTCGGTGCGAAGCAGGCCGAGGACGCGCAGATAGGTGCGGATGAAGGACATGGCGCGGTTTTAGCAGCGACCGCGGCTATTCGCGCGCTCGTCAGAATCCCGCTTGACTCGCAAGGCAATGCAACGTATTAAACCAATCAGTTATTTAACCAGAGGGCTAAATGAGCCTCGACGCGGCTTTCAACGCGCTGTCCGACCCGACCCGCCGCGCCATTCTCGCCCGGCTGGCGCTGGGCGAGACCTCCGTCACCGAGCTCGCCAAGCCGTTCGACATGAGCCTCCCGGCGGTCTCCAAACATCTCAAGGTGCTGGAACGCGCCGGCCTGATCAGCCGCGGCCGCGAGGCGCAATGGCGGCCCTGCCGCATCGAGCCGAAGGCGCTCAAGGACATCGACGATTGGCTCGGCCACTACCGCCGCTTCTACGAAGAAAGCTTCGATCGCCTCGACGACTATCTGAAAACGCTCAAGGCCGAAGAGACCAGCACAAGCCCGGCGATGCGTAACGCCAAGAAGGACGATGACAATGGCGGCAGCAAATAGTCTCGAACTGGACCACGATCCGCGCGCGATCATCGGCATGCGCGTTTTCGATGCGCCGCGCGACCTGGTGTTCGCGGCCTTCGCTGATCCGAAACATCTGGCGCAATGGTTCGGCCCGAACGGCTTTTCCACGACCACCAGCGCCTTCGATTTTCGTCCGGGCGGCGTGTGGCGCTTCGTCATGCACGGGCCGGATGGCCGCGACTATCAGAACCGCGTCACCTTCGATGAGATCGTGCGGCCCGAGCGCATTGTCTATCACCATGGCGGCGGCGACGATGTCGAGCTAGTGCTGTTCACGACCACGATCACGCTCGAAGATCTCGGCGGCAAGACGCGGTTGACTTGGCGCGGCGACTTCCCGACGGCTGCCGAACGCGATCGGGTGATCAAGGACTATGGCGCCGACAAGGGGCTGGTCGAGAACCTGGCGCGGCTCGCCGCATTCGTCGCGGCGCAAACCGGCGCAAGCCATGCCCACTAAGCGCGCGGCGATGTCAGCAGAGTTCGCGCAACGTGGCGCGCAGGGTATCGGCGCTCGATCGTGTCAGTGCGCGTTCCGTGGCTGCGTGTTCGCGCACCCAGATTGGAGCCGCAGCCGCCAGCACGGCGCGGCCGGAAGCGGTCAGGACCAGGCGGCGGCCGCGTTTGTCGTCCTTGTCGACATTGACCTTGATCAGGCCGCGGCGCTCCAGCGGCTTGAGATTGGCGGTCAGAGTGGTGCGGTCCATCGCCAGCAGCGCGGCGACATCCTTCATGTTCGGCGGCTGCGGACGGTTGAGCGACATCAGCAGCGAGAACTGGCCTTGCGTCAGTCCGGCCGGACGGAGCGCCTCGTCAAAGCGCCGCGCCAGTGCACGCGCGGCGCGCTGGACGTGCAGGCACAGGCAATGGTCGCGCACATGCAGCGTCAAGGCGAACGGCACTTCGCCGCCGTCCGCAGGACAGGCCGCGGCCGCTTTCGCCTTGGTTCGGGCGGCACCCTTTGCCGCTGGGTTTGACATGAGCTAAATATGTTGATATCAACATATTTGTCAATCACGTCACCGGCGAAAATCGGGGGATAATCATGCTGGTACAGCCCTATCTGTTCTTTGGCGGCCGCGCCGACGAGGCGATCGAGTTCTACAAAAAGACCGTCGGGGCCAAGCCCAAGATGCTCATGCGATTCAAGGACGCGCCCGATCAGTCGATGGTTGCACCCGGCAGCGCCGAGAAGGTGATGCATGCCGCGGTCGATATCGGCGACAGCACCGTGCTGATCTCGGATGGCCGCTGCACCGGCGCGACGGAATTCAAGGGCTTCTCGCTGGTGGTCTCGGCGCCAAGCGAGGCTGAGGCCGACAAGGTGTTTGGTGCACTGTCCGACGGCGGCCAGGTGGACATGCCGTTGGCCAAGGCATTTTTTGCGAAACGCTTCGGCATGCTTACCGACAAATTCGGCGTCGGCTGGATGGTCATCGTCCCGCAAGAGATGTGACGATTCGGGCCGCCGCGCGACGTAGGTTCAACGCGACGCCCGAGCAGAAGGGGAGAGCCATGCTTGCTGCCGAACCGAGAAGCAAAGACTTCGTGACCACGCGCATATTCGACGCGCCGCCTGAGACGCTGTGGAGATGCTTCACCGAGCCGCAACGCATGCAGGCATGGTTCGGCCCAAAGGGCTCGGTGATCGTTTCATCGAAAATGGATCTGCGCGTCGGCGGCAGCTACGACGGCGCCATGCGCGATTCCGAAGGCCGCGTGATGTGGGCGAAATTCGTCTATCGCGAGATCACCCCGCCGCGGCGGCTGGTGTGGGAGCATTCGTTCTCGGACGAAGCGGGCGGCCTTACGCGGCATCCGCTGAGCCCGACTTGGCCGCTTAAATTACTCACCACTGTGACATTCGAGGCCACGCCGGGCGGCAAGTGCAAGCTGACGCTGACCTGGTCGCCGCTCGATGCGACGGCGGCAGAGCAGGCCACGTTCGACGCGGCGCATGACGGCATGCGCATGGGTTGGGGCGGCTCGTTCGAGCGGCTCGACGATTACCTGGCCGCGGCACAGTAGGCGGACAGCAAACCGGGACACCTCTCATGGCAAGCATCAAGAACAAGATCACGCCGTGCCTGTGGTTCGACACCGAGGCCGAGGATGCGGCGAAGCTCTACACGACGATCTTCGCCAATTCGCGGATCAATCTGATCAGGCGCTACACCGAGGCCGGACGCGAGGTTCACGGCAAGGCGCCCGGCTCGGTCATGATCGTCGAGTTCGAGCTCGACGGCCAGACCTTCACCGCGCTCAATGGCGGCCCGCAGTTCAAGTTCAGCGAAGCGGTGTCGTTCCAGGTGATGTGCGACAGCCAGAAGGAAATCGATCACTTCTGGACCCGGCTGTCGGACGGCGGCCGGGAAAGCCAATGCGGCTGGCTCAAGGACAGGTTCGGCCTGTCCTGGCAGATCGTGCCCTCGATCCTGCCGCAGCTGATGAAAGAGATCGACGGCGCGCGCTCGGAGCGGATCATGAGCGCCGTCATGAAAATGCGGAAGTTCGATCTGGCAGCGCTGCAACGCGCGGCGGAATGATGTCGATTCTTTTGGAGAATCCCATGATCACAGCCCTTCTTATCATCATCGCGGGCTTGCTCGCGGTCGCGATTGCCGCCGCGCTGATCTATGCCGCGCTCGCGCCCGACGCTTTCGTCGCCTCTGCGCGATTAATGCCCCTCAAAAGAATCGGAGCGAGAATCTGATGTCTTCCGCTCGCATGACCCTTCTTGTCGGCACGACCAAGGGTGCATTTTTGATCTGTGGCAGCGACGATCGTAGCGGCTGGGCTATTCGCGGGCCCTACTGCGACGGCTGGCCAATCAACCACGTGATTGGAGATCCCGAGTCCGGGACCCTTTGGGCGGGCGGCGGCGGCGAATGGCACGGTGCAGGTATCTGGCGCAGCGACGACGGCGGCACGAGTTGGAAGGTCACCCGTCTTACCAAGGGAAAAATGGACGATTGGGCAGCCAACGATTCCAATTTCGCACAGATGATCGGGTGGACCGACGAGCCGCTCCCCTTCGCCGACGCTTTCGCTCAAATCTGGTCGCTCGGCTATGCGCACGGGACGCTCTACGCCGGCACCAAACCAGCGGACCTTCTGGCCAGTGAGAATGGCGGGAAAGATTGGGTGCGGATACGTGCCCTGACGGATCATCCCTCTGCGAAAACTTGGAATCCCGGCGGCGCCGGGCTGGTGTTGCACACCATCGTGTCTGATCCGAGCGATCCGCAAAAACTCTGGGTTGGAATCTCGGCGGCCGGCATCTTCGCGACCGAGGACGGCGGAGCGACATGGGAACGCCGCAACCGCCTCTCGAACGCCGAAGCAGGCGGTCACGCCGACCACCCCGCCGCGCCGCGCGACGGCGAGATCGGGTACTGCATCCACAACATGATGCGTGCACCGGGAATCGGCGACGTTCTTTACCAGCAAAATCACTATGGCGTGTGGCGTTCGGCCGATGGCGGCCGAAGCTGGGACGACCGGAGCAAGGGCTTGCCGTCGACCTTCGGCTTTCCGATCCGCGTTCATCCGCGCGATCCGAACACCATCTGGACGCTGCCGCTCAACGGTGACATGGCCGGACGTTTTCCCCCCGATGCCGCCGCAGCGGTCTGGCGGTCACGCGATGGCGGCCAAAGCTGGCAGGCGATGCGCCAAGGCCTGCCGCAGCGGGACTGTTTCTTCACCGTGCTTCGTCAGGCGATGGCCGGCGACGCGTGTGATCCGGCGGGCATCTATTTCGGCACCAACAGCGGTTCGGTCTTCGCGAGCTTTGATGAAGGTGAGAATTGGCGGGAGATCGCGCGTCACTTGCCCACGATACTTGCTGTCGAAGCACTCGATTGCGCACCTGCAAAATGAGCGCCTCCGGCACGTGGCCGACATGACCGACATGGCCGACATGGCGCGATGTCCGTCGCGTGCCCGCTTTCGAGAGCAAGGCGCACATCAGCGCCAAGAGCCTCACCTTCGGCCAATGACTCTCGGGTGCGTCATATAACCGGCCGACGTACTCATACCCGCAGTCGCCGGGCTCAATGCCCGCTTCGCGCCCGGATACCCACCACGTCGGCCACGCGCTCGGTGCCCGCGCGATGCCATCTCACTTGCACGACCGAGCCGACTGTCACGTCCGACCACGAGCCTTCCGCTCCGCCGATCACAAACCGGGTCTTGTCGGTGACCTGGTATGTCCAGGCCCGGTGCCTGCGGGCCGCCGTGAAGGTACGGGCCGCATCGTCACGCGCGGTCACGGTGCCACCCCCTCTGGCCGATCCATGATATGCCGGCGCGCCCGAGGCAGACGAGACGGCAAATGCGACAACGACCGCGAATCCGAGATGAAGCAATGATCGCTTGGATTGCATTCTTCCTCCCTCCGTGGGCCCGGCTTACAATCGGGGCTGGCACGCGCCCGCAACGCCGTGGACTTCGCGGGCAGCGTTCAATCTAACAGGAGCCTTCAGCCTCAATCCAATTCCAAAGGCCTTCGCGCTTTTGGCGTCGCGGTCTGGGCACATTCGACAAGATCGCTCGCTGATAGGTATCCGCGCACAGCCGCATTGCCGCGCGCTTACGACAGCGGTCGTCGCCTCAACCAAAAACGTCGATTCAAACCGACCGATGGATCAGCCGACGACGAGCGCGCCGTGCTGGCTATGGCCGTCGCTCAGGCCGCGGTCCTTCATCCAGTCGTAAGCGCGGTTGAACAGCGTCGCGTCGTAGTAATCGACGTGCTTATAGCGTACGAAGGCCCGCAGCAGCTCGGTCGGCTTCAAGGCGCCTTTGGCATGGGCGGTGACGTGATGGGCATATTTATAGAAATCGGCGTTGATCAGGTCGACCGCTGCGTTTTCGGCGTCGTAGAAGGCCTTGCGCTGCTCCGCCGTCAGGTCGGGCGAGATCACCTCGCCGCCGCGATAGAATGAGGCTGAGATGATGTGGGCGCCTTCCTTCAGGCCAAGGCTGACGAACGGCTCCATCACCGCGATCGCGCGCGCCGCGCCGGATTTGAGCGCCGCATAACGCGCCTGCGGCAGCCCGCCCTTTTGAATCTTGACGTGCTCTTTGCCGACTGCGCTCTCGAGCATCTGAATCGTCGTGTAATGCGAGCCGGTCAGTTCCTGAACCATGACGGGCACGTCGGCCAGGTCGCGCGGCACCTGCAGCTTGTCGTCAAAGGCTAGGATCGCCTGCGCCGCCACGGCCGCCCGCAGCGCCGCAATATTGCCGCCCCGCTTGCCGCGCTCCAGCCGGTCGATGCTCGCCCATTCGCAGACATTGTAGCTGTCGGCGGAGCCGCAATCGAACTGGTTTTCCTTCAGGCGCGACATGAAGGGGGTCTGCACACTGTCCTTTTCGCGGTCGGCGTGCGTGGCCGAAAAGCTGACATCAAGGCCGGCTTTTGCGAAAAGCCCTTCTTCGATGCCGACGATCACCGGCAAGTCGAAGACCTGATTGTTCGGCGCGATTTTGACGACTGGCCTTCCTTGATCGGATGTCATGGCGTCTCTTCCCTGAAAAGAATTGCGCATTTCGTGCGGTCTTGCTGATCGAGCCTAGCATCGCGCGGGCGACCATTTCAATTGGCGGCCGGCGGCCCATATTGTATGGATCGAGCCCGTTCAAAGGAGCCTACACCGTGACGCCTTCGCAGCCGATTTCTCTCGCCGGAGCGCTGTGGCGCGGCTTCAAGGTGCGCTGTCCGAATTGCGGCAAGCGCAGGCTGTTTGGTCGCTTTCTCAAAGTCGTCGATCATTGCCCGGCCTGCGGCGAGGAATTCTCGCATCACCGCGCTGACGATCTTCCGGCCTATCTCGTCATCCTGATCATGGGCCATCTCACCATTCCGGCGCTGCTTGCGGTCGAGGTGGCGTTCGCCCCGCCGATCTGGCTGCAATATCTGATCTGGCCGTCGTTTATTGCGTTGGGCGCGCTTGCGCTGCTGCAGCCCGTCAAGGGCGCGATCGTTGCTCTGCAATGGCAGCTCGGCATGCACGGCTTCGAGCATGCCAAGCAACAGCGCGACGCCGCGGCGCGCGGCTTCAACCTGACAGTTTGATCTCATCATCCACCGGCGCGCCCGGCTTGCGCACCGAGCGGCCGAAGAATGATTGCCGCTCCAGGTCGAGTCGCCGGCTTGCCGCGCGCACGCGCATCAAATCCTTGCGCGCAACGAGCCCGACCAGGCGTCGCGTGGCCGGCTCCACGATCGGCACCCGCCCGACATCATGCGCCACCATGCGATAAACCAGATCGGCGACGATTTCGCCCGGATGACCGACGACAGCGGATGCATCCGACAGCAGATCGTCGAGCGTGCGCTGCTCCGGCACGCCTTCCGACATCCAGCGCAACACGTCGCCGCGATCCACCATGCCGACCACATGGCGCCGGCTGTCGACCACCGGATAAGAACGGTGCCGCTTGATCTCGCCGGTGAAGAAGGCGACAGCATCCTCGATCGTCATTTCCCTCGGCAGCGTATCGACGTCTTTCACCATCACGTCGGCGACGCGGGCGAGCTGCAAGGGGTCGATGGCATATTCGCGGGTGATGTGCTGGCCGCGCCGCGAAATCTTCTCGGTCAGGATCGAGCGCTTCAGCAGCAGCACGGTCACCGCATAGGCCGCGGTGGTTGCGACCAGGAGCGGCACCAGCAAATGCACATTGCCGGTGAGCTCGATGGCGAACAGCGTCCCGGTGAGCGGCGCGCGCATCGTGCCGCCCATCATCGCGCCCATTCCGATGATCGCCCAAAGCCCGCTGCCGCCCGGCAGCCATGTCCCTTCGATCCAGCCCAGCGCACCGCCGAGAATGAGCAGGGGCGCCAGCACGCCGCCCGATGTTCCCGACGCCAGCGCGATGATCCAGATCACCGCCTTGACCCACAGCAGCATGGCGACGCCGGCCAGCGTCATATGCCCGTTGACCAGATCGGCGATGACGTCATAGCCGACGCCGAGCGCGCGCGGCTCGATCATGCCGCCGAGGCCGACGAACACGCCGCCGATCACCGGCCACCACATCCAGTGAATCGGCAGGCGCTCGAACAAATCCTCGCCGGCATAAAGGCAGCGCGTGCACAGGCCCGATTGCAGTCCGCCGACGATGCCGACCAGCGCGCAGGCCAAAAGTCCCCACCACGGCAGGTCCGGCATTTGCGGATAAGGAAACAACGGCACCGGCGCGAACAGCAGCGGCCGGAGCGCAATGGACACCGCGCAGGCGGCAACGACCGGAATGAAGCTGCGCGGCTTCCACTCGAACAACAGAAGCTCGACGGCGAGCGCCACTGCCGCGAGCGGCGTGCCGAAAATCGCGGTCATGCCGGCAGCCGCGCCGGCGACCAGCAAGGTCTTGCGTTCGGCGGCGCTCATGTGGAAGCACTGCGCGAACAGCGAGCCCAGGGCGCCGCCGGTCATGATGATCGGCCCTTCGGCGCCAAACGGGCCGCCTGACCCAATCGAGATTGCCGAAGACAGCGGCTTGAGCACCGCCACTTTCGGATCCATGCGGCTGCCGCCGATCAGAATGGCTTCGATCGCTTCGGGGATGCCGTGGCCGCGGATCTTCTCGGAGCCGAAACGGGCCATCAGGCCGACAATGAGACCGCCAAGCGCCGGGACGACGACGGTCCATGGTCCGATAACGGCCTGCGCCGGCGTCGCCTGGGCGAAGGACAGCCTGCCGAACCAGGCGAGGTTGGTGACCAGCGCGATCAGCTTGATCAGGAGCCAGGCGGCGCCGGCGCCGGCGGCGCCGACGATGACCGCCATGGCGACCAGAATGAGCACGCGGGGATCGGCGCTGAAATCGCCGAGCCGCGATTCAATGGAATGACCGGTCCGCGCGGACCGGCGGGAATTTGCTGCAGTCATATGACTTCCAGGTTCGTTCGCACGCCGAATCGGCACGATTTGTGCGATCTTTGAGGAGACGGGCAGCCGCGGCTGGCCGGAACGCGATTATATCGTGTCACGACATAATTCAAGGTGAGGCCGTGGCCAAGCAGATTTCAGGGCATGTTTCAAAGCGTGCGTCCGCGGCGCGGCCGGTCGGCCCGGCCGACTATCAGCGGCTTGCCGCCTTCCGCCATGCGCTGCGGCGGTTTCTCGCCTTCAGCGAGGCGGCGGCGCGCGCCGCCGGCATCACGCCGCAGCAGCATCAGGCGCTGCTCGCGATCAAGGGGGCGGCCGGCCCCGAACATGCGACCGTCGGGTTCCTCGCCGATCAACTCTTATTGCAGCCGCATAGTGCGGCGGAGCTGGCCGAGCGCATGGTCAAGAGCGGACTGTTGCTGCGCCGCGAATCCGCCGCCGACCGGCGGCGGGTCGTCCTGGCGTTGACGCCGGCGGCGGACCGGGTGCTGCGGGACCTCTCGGCGGATCATATCCGCGAACTTCGCCAGTCGGCGCCGGTTATCGACGGTCTGTTCGACGTGCTCAAGCCGCGGCGCGCGGGCCGCGCATCAGGCAAGAAAGGCCGTGCGCCCCGCGAGAAGAAGTGAACGATGGGACGGTGACGCGGCGCCGCGCGCGCGCAATGATGCGGCGAGAGTTGGCGAATCTCCCGGGCCATAATCGGGCCAAGGCCGCGCACGATGACCGATCAGAAGACGATCCCGCTGTTCGCGCCGCCTTATGCGCCGCCGGACGAGCATCTTGCCGCGGCGCTCCTGGCCGATGCGGCCCGCGATGCCCGGGCCGAGAGCCGCATTGATGCTCGCGCCAGGACCTGGGTGGAGGCGATCCGCGCCAAAGCGGGCGGCGGGCTCGGCGCGCTCGGCGGCGTCGACGATTTTCTTCACGCCTATTCGCTCTCGACCAAAGAAGGCCTGGCGCTGATGGTGCTGGCCGAGGCGCTGTTGCGCGTACCCGATGCGGCGACCGCCGACCGCCTCATCGAGGACAAGCTTGCTGCCGGCCGCTGGCGCGAGGGCGATTTGCATTCGACCGCACTTCTGGTCTCGGCTTCGGCGTGGACGCTCGGCATCGCCGCGCGCGTCATCCATCCGGGCGAAACGCCGGAGACCATCCTCGACAATGTCGTGCATCGCCTCGGCCTGCCGGTGATGCGGGCGGCGACGCGGCAGGCGATGCGGCTCCTCGGCTCGCATTTCGTGCTCGGGCAGACCATTGAGGAGGCGCTGTCGCGCGCTCGGAATCATGCTGATTGGCGCTACTCGTTCGACATGCTGGGCGAGGGCGCTCGCACTGCCGACGATGCCGACGGCTATTTCGATCATTATGCCGATGCGATCGCGGCCATCGGCAGGAGCGCAAAAGGCGCGGCGCCGGCGCGGCCCGGCATTTCGGTCAAGCTTTCGGCGCTGCATCCGCGCTACGAGGCGATCTCGCGCGAACGCGTCCAACGCGAGCTTACCCCGCGCCTGATCGAACTGGCGCAACTGGCCAAGGCGCATGACCTGCAATTCACCATCGATGCCGAAGAGGCCGACCGGCTCGAACTTTCGCTCGACGTCATTGGCGCGGCGATTGCCGATACGTCGCTGGCCGGCTGGGAAGGCCTTGGTCTCGCGGTCCAGACCTATCAGAAGCGCGCTCTGCCCCTGATCGGCTGGCTCGAGGACGTAGCGGAAGCGACCAATCGCAGGCTCACGGTGCGGCTGGTCAAGGGCGCCTATTGGGACACCGAGATCAAGCGTGCGCAGGAGCGCGGGCTTGCCGACTATCCGGTGTTCACCCGCAAGGCCATGACCGATCTTTGCTACATGGCCTGCGTGCGGCGGCTCCTGGCCGCGCGCAATCGCTTGTTTCCGCAATTAGCCACCCATAACGCGCTCACGGTTGCGAGCGTCATCGAAGATGCCGGCGGCATCGACGGCTTCGAATTTCAGCGGCTCTACGGTATGGGCGAAGCGCTTTACGATTCGCTGCGCGCGGAATTTCCCGACGCCGCCTGCCGCGTCTATGCGCCGGTCGGCGGCCATCGCGATCTGCTCGCTTATCTGGTGCGGCGGCTTCTGGAGAACGGCGCCAATTCCTCGTTCGTGTCGGCGGCGGCCGATCCGCGCGTGCCGATCGCCGACATCCTGCGCCGGCCGCAGACGCGGATCGGGGCGCCCGACGCTGCACGCAACAAAGCGATACCGCTGCCGGGCGATCTCTATAAGCCCGATCGGCAAAACTCGCCGGGCGTCGAATTCGGCGACCGCAAAAGCCTCGATGCATTGCTTGCCGAAGTGCGCGACGGCACGCCGGCGGATGCCAGAGCTGCGCCGCTGTTAGACGGCATCGCGCTGACCGGCATCGAGCGAAAGATCCATTCGCCGATCGACGGCGGCTTGGTCGGCACGGCCTTTGACGGCGACGACGCGGTTGCGCGCTCGGCGGTGGCCGCGGCCGCCGCCGGCTTTCCGGCCTGGTCGGCGACTCCGACCGAAGATCGCGCGGTGCTGCTCGAGCGCGCCGCCGACCGTATCGAACTCAATCGCGGGCGGCTTCTTGCGCTGTTGCAGAGCGAGGCCGGCAAGACGCTCGACGATGCGCTCGGTGAATTGCGCGAAGCTGTCGATTATTGCCGCTATTATGCCGCGCAGGCGCGCAGCGCGCTCGCGCCGCAGCCGATGCCGGGGCCGACCGGCGAGAGCAATGTGCTGCGCTATCGCGGCCGCGGCGTGTTCGTCTGCATCAGTCCATGGAATTTTCCGCTGGCGATCTTTCTCGGCCAGGTCACGGCGGCGCTTGCCGCCGGCAATACCGTCGTCGCCAAGCCCGCCGAGCAAACGCCGCTGGTCGCCGCGCTTGCGGTCGCGTTGTTGCACGAGGCGGGCGTGCCTAAAACCGCGCTGCATCTCGTTCCGGGCGACGGCGCCGTCGGCGCGAGCCTTGTGAGCAATCCGCAGATCGCCGGCGTCGTCTTCACCGGCTCGACCGAAACCGGCCGCGCCATCAATCGCGCGCTGGCGGCGAGAGACGGCCCGATCGTGCCGCTGATCGCCGAGACCGGCGGCATCAATGCCATGATCGTCGATGCGACGGCGCTGCCCGAGCAGGTCAGCGACGATGTGATCGCTTCGGCTTTTCGCTCGGCGGGCCAGCGCTGCTCGGCGCTGCGGCTCCTGTGCCTGCAGGAAGATGTGGCCCAGCCGATGCTCGACATGGTGATCGGGGCCGCGCGCGAACTGAAAATCGGCGACCCGCGTCGGATCGCCACCCATGTCGGCCCGGTGATCGATGCCGAAGCTCAGGCCAAGCTGGAGGACTGGATTGCCGAGAACGAGCGGGCCGGGCGGCTGCGCTTTCGTGCCGAAGCCACCCCGTCAGATGGCGGCACCTATGTGGCGCCCGCGGTGATCGAACTCGACCGCGTCCTCGACCTCGACCGGGAGGTTTTTGGTCCTGTGCTGCATGTGCTACGGTGGCGGCCCGGGCATTTGGAGGCGCTGATCGATGACATCGCAGCGAACGACACGGCTTTGACGCTCGGCATTCATTCCCGCATCGATCTGACCATCGACCGCATTGCCGCCCGGCTTCCCCACGGCAACGTCTATGTCAACCGCAACATGATCGGCGCCGTGGTCGGCACCCAGCCGTTCGGCGGCACGCGCCTGTCCGGCACCGGACCGAAGGCAGGGGGGCCCAACTACCTGCGCCGCTTCGCCGCCGAACAGGCGGTCACGATCAACACTGCGGCCGCCGGCGGGAACGTCCAGCTGCTCGCGCAAGACGAGTAACGGTCGTAAAGACGTAAGAATACGGATGGAGAAAGCCGATTGTGACAGTACGACCGTCGCCCCCCGCGCAGATTCCATTGGGCATTAACACAATCGCGACACGATCGCGTTATTCTGATCAGCCATGAGCGATTCGATCACACGGCTTTTCCAGGCGATCCACGCCTGCCGCCACGACGACCCGTCCACCTCGCGGACGGCGCGGCTGCTGCGCTCGGGCCGCAGCAAGATGGCCAAGAAGCTCGCCGAAGAGGCGGTCGAGGTCGTGATCGACGCCATGAATGGCGACCGCGACGCCGTCGTCAAAGAGAGCGCCGATCTCATCTATAATCTCGTCGTGCTGTGGGTCTCCGCTGGCATCCGCCCGGAAGACGTCTGGAAAGAAATGGACCGCCGCGAGCGGCTCCTCGGCATCGCCGAGAAAGTACCGAAGAAGCTGCCGGAAGAACTCGGCCGTCGCCAAATCGTCATGCTCGAAGGCCGCCGCAGCCGCAAGCGGCGCTGACCTCCCTCCCCGAATAACATCCGATCGCGCGATGCTTGAACACGTCATGTCGGTGCTCGTCTCCGCGATTGTCGAGACCATCTCGGCCGGCGGCTATCTTGGCATCGTCCTTTTGATGGCGATCGAGTCGGCATGCATTCCGCTGCCGTCGGAAATCATCATGCCGTTTGCCGGCTATCTTGCCTCCACCGGCCATTTCACGCTGATTGGCGCCGCGACCGCCGGGGCGCTCGGCTGCAATCTCGGTTCGACAATCGCCTATTATGTCGCTGCGACCGGCGGCCGGAAGGCTTTTGAGCGGTGGGGCGCCTATGTCCTGCTCAGCCACGCCGAACTCGATCACGCCGAGCATTTCTTCGCGCGCTACGGGTCGATCACCGTCTTCGTCGGGCGGCTGCTTCCGGTGATCCGCACCTTCATTGCCTTCCCGGCGGGGCTCGCCCGGATGCCGATGCTGAAGTTTCAGATCTACACGTTTATCGGCTCCTGGCCATGGTGTTTCGCCCTGGCCTATATCGGCTTCGTTTTGGGCCGGCGCTGGGACAGCGACCCGACCTTCCGCCGCCTATTTCACCAGTTCGACATTCTCACTGTCGGGCTCGTTCTGGCCGGTTTGGCGTGGTTTGTGTGGTCGCGGTGGCGTGCGCGTTAGTCACAAAACCGCCCGGGACCGCGGTTCCCGGCCTGCCGTCAATTGTGGCCGCCATTTGATTGCCGATATTTCAGCTTGTTGGTCTCCCCATGTGATTGCCATAATTGTTTATTTGATGTTCGTACAGGAGAGAGGGGCGGGGCCCCTTCGCCGCACGACGATCCGGTGGCCATGGACGGAGTGGCCGTGACAACAGAGCGTTTCGGTTTGTCTCCTTTGCGATCAGCCGCCGGATGGCTTGCCACGGCGGTGCTGGTCTGTGCGGCTGTCGGCACGCCCGCGCGCCTTGCCCAGGCTCAGTCCAACATCGCGCCAGCGGCGGCCTTGGCGCCGTCAGGTGATGCGACGCGGGCACCCTTGGTGCAGAGGCCGGCTTCCGCCGCGCCGACGTCAAGTGCGCCCTTGATCGTGCCGTTGCCGCCGCAACCGCCGCCGCTCCAGCTCGGCGCTCAGTCCGCCCAGACTTCGAACCCGGTGCAGGGCCAAATCCAGAGCCAAGGCCCAGACCAGGTCCAGGGCCAAGCCCAGGGTCAGGCCCAGGGGCAGGCCCAGGACCAGCCGCCTCCTCAAGCGCCGAGCTCGGCGGGCAATCAGGCCGCAAGCCTGCCCGCGGCGCCGGAACAAAAGCGCGGCTTCCTCAACGATCTCGGCCAGTGGTGGAACGACTCCATCGCCAATTTCAATGCCAAAATGAAAGAGCAGCAGGCCAAGCTCGAAGAGTTCAACAAACAGCAGACCGCAGCCGCCAAAGACGCGACGCAGGCGATGAAGAATGCCGCCGACGCGATGTTCACGCCGGCGAAGGTCATCGAGGTGCAGCAGCCTTGCCCGGTCGCCGGCAATGGCGCGCCGGATTGCGCGAGCGCGGCGACGAATGTCTGCAAGGCCAAAGGTTTCAGCGACGGGCATCCGATGGACATCCGTACCGCCGAGCGCTGCAAGGCCTCGCTTTGGGTCTCCGGTCAGGCGCCGACCGCGGCCGATTGTCCGGTCGAGACCGTGTTGCTCCGCGTCGCCTGCCAGCCGTGAACGCGCCCCGGCGCGAGTGTCACGTCATCGCAAATCCGGCAAATGTGCTAAGGCTTTTCCCCAATCGCTGGTGAGGGAGGAGTTTTCGCCATGATGTCCGACGCCGATCGCGGCAAGGCCGCCGATATACTGATGACCGCCGAGAAAGAGCGCAAACAGGCGGTGCAGCTGTCCAAGACCTGGCCGGACATTACGATCGAGGACGCCTATGCGATTTCGAGCGAAGTCGCGCGGCGCAAGATCGCGGCCGGCGCCAAGCTGATCGGACATAAGGTTGGTCTCACCTCGAAGGCCATGCAGCGCTCGTCGCAGATCGACGAGCCGGATTACGGCCACCTCCTCGACCACATGATGGTCGCCGATGGCGCCAGCATTCCGCACGCCGATTACTGCCTGCCGCGGGTCGAGATCGAGCTCGCTTTCGTCATGGGCAAGCCATTGAAGGGGCCGGGCGTCAGCCTCACCGACGTATTGCGCGCCACCGAGTATGTCGTGCCGGCGATCGAGATCGTCGACGCGCGGCTGCAGGACCAGCGCAAGATTTTCGACACCGTGTCCGACAACGGCGCCGCCGCCGGCATCGTCATGGGCGGCCGGCCGATCAAGCCGCTCGACGTCGATCTGCGCTGGATCGGCGGCATCATGTATCGCAATGCCGAGATCGAGGAGACCGGCGTCGCCGCGGGGGTGCTCGGCCATCCGGCGCTCGGCGTGGCCTGGCTCGCCAACAAGCTCGGCGCCCATGGCGTGACGCTCGAAGCCGGGCACGTGGTCCTCGCGGGCTCCTTCACGCGCGTGGTGTTTGCGCGCAAGGGCGATACGCTGCACGCCGATTTCGGCAATCTCGGCGGTATCGCGGTGCAATTCGTGTAAGTTTGCGGTGGGCTGATCGGCACGAGAATGCGCGCAGCAGGAGGCGTTATGACCGGTACGCCGCGCCTTAAGTCATTTGCGCCGCAATTGCTGGTCGACGATCTCGATCGCGCCGTTGCCTTCTATCGCGACGTTTTCGGTTTCGTGTTCGGTGCGCCCTGGGGCGGATTTTATGCCATCGGCGAACGCGACGGTTTTGCCGTTCATCTGAAATGCGCGTCCAAGACGATCGAAGATCGCGCCAACCGCAAGCGGCACGAACATCTCGACGCCTATGCCGATGTCGTTGGCGTCGCCGCGCTCTATGACTCGTGCAAGGCCAAAGGCGTGACCATCGTGAAGCCGCTGGGGCACACGCCGTGGGGAACCCATGATTTCTACGTTGAGGACCCCGACGGCTACATCATCGCCTTCGGCGAGCAGTCTTGAATGTGACGCGCCGCGGCGCGATCATGATGCGAGGGAACTCCAGCTCGGTGGTCCGGCCGTGCGTTTTCAGAACTGGTGGCATTGGGCTCTCGGCGCGATGGCGCTCGTCGTCTCGGCGACGGCGCTGCATGCGGCGCTGCCGACCACCTCGCCGGACACGTCCGGCCGTACCTCGACCGAGGGCGAGCTTCTCATCGCTTCGCCGGAACTGTCGGCGCCGTTCGATCACGCCGTGGTGCTGATGGCGCAGCACAACCGCGACGGCGCCATCGGCATTGTCATCAATCATCCCGCAGGCCCCCGTCCGATCGCAGAAGTGCTGACCGCGATGGGTGCCGACGCCGGCGGTGTGGCCAACGACGTGATGCTGTTTCTCGGCGGCCCGGTCGACCCCGCAATCGCCTTCGTGCTGCACACCACCGATTATCGCAAGCCCGACACGATCGCGCTCGACGACCGCATCGCGATCAGCGACGCCGCCGAAGTGCTGCGCGATATCGGGCTTGGCAAGGGCCCGCAAAAGAGCCTGCTCGCTTTCGGCTATGCCGGCTGGGCGCCGTCGCAGCTCGACGACGAGATCAAGGCCGGTGCCTGGACCGCGGTTCCGGAGAATCCGGCCCTGGTGTTCGACGACGATCGGTCTAAAGTATGGGCCGACGCACTCGCGCTGCACAAAGCCGGCAAATGACGGAGCTTCACGGCGTCCTGCCTTATCTGGTCTCTCCCGTCGACAGCGATGGGCGGGTCAAGATCAAAGTGCTCGCCGAACTGGTCAATGATCTGATCGATGCCGGCGTGCATGGCGTCACGCCGCTCGGCTCGACCGGCGAATTTGCCTATCTGCGCACGATGCAGCGCCTCGATGTGGTGCGCGCGACCATCGAGGCTGCCGCGGGACGCGTGCCGGTGGTCGCCGGCGTTGCCGCGACCGCAACGAGCGATGCCGTCAACCAGGCCAGGAACTACCAAAAGCTCGGCGCGAGCGGCATTCTCGCCATTCTCGAATCCTATTTCCCGCTCGCCGAGGCGCAGGTCGAAAGCTATTTCCGCGCCATTGCCGATGCCGTGGATGTGCCGGTGATCCTCTATACCAATCCGCAATTCCAGCGCACCGATCTTACCCTCGACGTCATCGCGCGCCTGAGCGAGCATCCGCGCATCCGCTACATCAAGGACGCGTCCACCAATACCGGGCGGCTGTTGTCGATCGCCAATCGCTGCCCGGATCTGAAAGTGTTCTCGGCCTCGGCGCATATTCCGGCCTGCGTGATGCTGCTCGGCGGGGTGGGCTGGATGGCGGGGCCGGCCTGCGTCATTCCGCGGCAAAGCGTGCGGCTCTACGAGCTCTGCCGCGAAGCCCGCTGGCCGGAGGCGATGGAACTGCAGCGCCGGCTCTGGCAGATCAATGAGATCTTCGCGCGCTTCAATCTCGCCGCCTGCATCAAGGCGGCGCTCGAGATCAAGGGCTACGATGTCGGCGATCCGGTGCCGCCGCAGCCCCGGCTCGGCGCCAGGGAGCGCGACATCATCGCGGCATCGCTGTCCGACGTCGAAGAGCTTGTCGCGGTGTTTTGAATCCTCCCGGCGCAAGCGGGGCGGATTTTTGCCGCATTCGTTAATTTCTTCCAACCAAATCTTAACGCTTCCTTGCTTTAATGCTGCCTTCCCTCGCGTTGCGTGCGCGCCGTGACGCAGACGTTCTTGGCGCAGAGGTCATTGTGGCATCGCTCGATTCGGATTATGCGCCGCAGGCCGCGCTCGAGCGCACCATGGCGGTGATCGCCAGCGCGCGCCGCGCCGTGCTCGCCGATCGCTATCCGATCAATTCGTTCTCCGTCGAATGGCGCTGGCTCGCCGATCTGGTGCCGCTGACCAAGGACTGGCGCGATCTCGCCGCGCAGGCGCTCGAGCCCAATGTCTTCTATGAGCCGGCTTTCGCGCTGGCCGCCGGCGCGGTGTTCGGCCGCGATGTCGGCGCGCTGCTGGTCTGGTCGGGCGAGGAGCCGCGCCAGCTGTTGGGTTTTTTTCCGGCGTGCGTGGTGCCCCGCCGCTACGGCCTGCATCTGCCGATCCTCGAAGCTTGGACGCATCCCTATGCACCGCTCGGCACGCCGCTGGTTGCGCGCGACGCCGCCGAGCCTGTGATCTCGGCGTGGCTCACGCATCTTGCCGCCGATGCCGCGCGGCCCGGCCTGCTGCGGCTGCCGCTCATGGTCGAAGACGGCCATTTCGCCATTGCGCTTGGCGCCGTGTTGCGCCGCCTGCAGATGCCGTTTGCCGATTTTGCCCGTCACAGCCGGCCGCAACTCGTGCCGGGCGATGATCGCAAGGCCTATCTCGCGCAGGCCATCTCGGCGCACCGGCATCGCGAACTGCGCCGCAGCATCCGCCGTCTCGCCGAGCTTGGCGCGCTGCTGTTCACCGCAAGCGGCATGCCCGAGGCGATCGACAGGGAGATCGAGGATTTCTTTGCGCTCGAAGCGCAGGGCTGGAAAGGCGAGGCCGGCACCGCCGCGGCGCGCCACGACGAATTGCGCGGCTTCATAAAGACCGCCGTCCATGCGCTCGGCGCCGAAGGCAAGGTGGCGATCAACCGCATCCTGCTCGACGGCCGCGCCATCGCCGCAACCATTACGCTCAAGAGCGGCGACGGCGCCTGGTACTGGAAGACGGCATATGACGAGACGCTGGCGCGCTTCGCGCCCGGCGTGTTGGCGTCGGCCGCCTTGACCGAGGACCTCGCCGAGAATGCGGCTATCGCGCACACCGATTCCTGCGCCGGACCGGGCAATCCGATCCTCGACAATCTGTGGCGCGAGCGGCTTTATCTGTGCGACCGGCTGATTGCGCTCCGCCCCCGCGCGCCGTTTCAGCTTGCCCGCGGTCTCGAACGGCTCCGCGGGGTAGCGATCGGCGGGGCCAAGGCCTTGCGCAAAAAGCTCAAGCACCGCTGAGCCTGCCGGCCAAGCCGGCCTCGTTGACATTTGCCCGCGTTTCCCGCGTATCTGCGGCGCCGGAGCGTCAATCGCCGCGCGCGATCCACGTTCTGATATTTGGTGATGGGGTACGATCTTATCGGAAAACCGGCTTCCACTTTTCCGGGTCATGCTCGAGGGAAACGCAACAGGGCGCTACAAGATAAAATGACCAAGCCGATCGCAATCCGCATGGGCGGTTACGGACCGCCGACGACGTCGTTTTCGCGCTCGCTGAAACTGATCGGCGATGAGCTTGCCGCGCAATTCGGCGACCGCCTCGACATCAAGTATGTCTGGAACATCATGGATTTCGGCTATCGCGCCGAAGAGATCTTGTGGCTGGTCGAGGATGGCGTGCTGTCGCTCGGCTATCAGTCGTCGAGCTATCTCACCGACCGCGTGCCCGAGCTCGGCTTTGTCGATCTGCCGTTCCTGTTCGAGAAACGCGACCAGGCGCGCGCCGCCGTCGACGGCGCGCTCGGCCGATATCTCGCCGAACGGATCGAGGCGCGGGTGAACTACCGCATCCTCGGCTATTTCGAGAACGGCTTCCGTCACATCTCCAATCGGCTGCGACCCATTCATGTGCCGGCGGACATGAAAGGCATGCGCATCCGCGTGCTGCCGAGCGAGGTGCAGGCGCGCACCTTCGAGCTGCTCGGTGCGGTGCCGTTGCGCTGGGATCTCACCGAAGCCATCGCCGCCATCAAGGCGGGCACCATCGACGCGCAGGAAAATCCGTTCGCCAATACCGTCACCTACGGCGTGCACAAGTTTCATCATTTCCACACCGTGACCAACCACTTCTACATTTCGCGGCCGATCTTCCTCAACCGCACGCAGTTCGACGCCTGGCCGAAGGATTTACAGGACGCGATGCGCGCTGCGGTCGGGAAGGCCATCGCCTTCCAGCGCAATCTCGCCATCGAGGAGGACCGCGATGCGCGCGCGGCGATCGAAGCCGAGGGCTGCGAGATCACGACATTGACGTCGGACGAGCACGCCCAATTCCGCGCGGCCGTCGCGCCGCTGCTCGACGACGCGCACAGGGCCTACGATGCCAAAATGTTCGCGATGATCTGACGCTCGACGTGAAACGCGCCGCTCAGCCTTTGCGGTCGTCCGGCTTGGCCATGATCAGCGACCAATAGACCTTGTATTTCGACTTCGGCGTATAGACCGCGGCGATGCCCATCTGCGTCACGCTTGCATTGAGCATGTTGGCGCGGTGCGGCGGTGAATCGCGCCAGCCGGAGAAAGCTTCCGCCAGAGTGTGGTAGCCGGCGCCGATATTCTCGACCGCGACGCTGGCATCATACCCGGACTTGCGGATGCGCTCGGAGAACGGATGCTTGGCGTCGTGGTCGAGCTTGTCGCGCGCCGCCATGGCTTGGGCCTGTTCGCTGGCGAGCCGCATCAATTCCGGATCGATGGTGAGCGGGCCGAGCCCGTTGTTGCTGCGATAGCCGGAGATCATCGATTGCGCGGCATTGGCGTCGAGCGCGGTGCCGGGCTGCGAAAGGTCGATGTAGAAGCTCGGCTGACCGCTGGGTGGCGCATTGTCCGTGCAGCCGGCAATCAGGCCCGCCGCCAACAGAAGGCCGGCCCCCAGTGCCGTGCTCCGCCTCACCATTGCAGTCCCCCGGTGTCCCCGACCTCACCGTGTTCGGGCAAAAAAGTGACCGAAGCGTGAAGGCGCGGCACGGTCAAGAGGTCCATGGGCGGCGTCAAGCGGAATAATACCGCCGCGGCGGTGTGACCCATAATTTGCTTGCCGGCCACCTCTGGCGCCGGCGCGGCCCCTCCACTAGCATTGCCTTATTGTCGAAGCTCGATAAAGCACCAGGGAGTGAGTTATGCCCGCCGAAACCCCCGCCGCCCGCACACCGGGCGCCAAGCGCGCCGGCCCGGGCGAATATGTTTTCAATCTCGCCGGCCTCAATCACATTCTCGGCGGCCCCGATTATTCGACGGCGAACGGCGCTTGCGTCGAAGGCGACCGCATGATCGTCGGGCTGATGCGCATGCCGGCCGGCACCGGCGCGGCGCCGCACTCGCATCCCAACGAGCAATGGATCTACATCCTCGAAGGCACCTTTCACGCCACGATCGGCGGCAAAGCGGTCGAAGCGCGTCCCGGCTCGCTGCTCTATATTCCCGCAAATGCGGTGCATGACGGCAAAGCCGGGCCCGATGCCGATGTCGTGTTCTTTACCGTCAAGGACGCCTCGCACAGCCTGCACGGCATAAAAGCTGCATAGCGGCTCGAGTCTATGTCTTGCAGGAGAGTAGAGGCGTGATGCGTTCCAAGTTTGGGCAAATTCTGTGCTGCCGTGTCGCGATGCTGGCGGCGGCGCTGGCGTTGCTGGCGGCCATCCAGCCGGCGCAGGCGCAAGAAACGGCGAAAGGCTGGCCGGCAAAGCCGATCAGGGCCTTCATTCCCTTTGGCGCCGGCAGCGCCACCGACATCATTCCGCGCGCGGTATTCGATCGGCTCGGTCCGGTGCTCGGCCAGACCATCGTGGTCGAGAACCGCGGCGGCGCCGGCGGTGCGCTTGGCGTTGGCGAAGTCACGCGCGCGGAGCCGGACGGCTATACGATCCTTGCCGATTCCTCGGCGCTCACCGTGGCGCCGTGGATCGTGCACAACCTGCCCTATGACACCACGAAAGATCTGACTGCCGTCGTGCCGCTCGGCCAGAACGGCAACGTGCTGGTGGTCAATCCGGCCAAGGGCTGGAAGACGGCAAAGGATCTGGTCGCGGCCGCCAAGGCCAATCCGGGCTCGATCAATTACGGCTCGGCCGGCGTCGGCACGGCGACCCATGTCAGCGCCGAACGCTTCCGCGTCAGCGCCGGTTTCGAGGCGACACATGTGCCGTATAAAGGCGGTGCCGAGGCTTTGACCGATCTGTTGGGCGGCCGTATCGATTTCTACTTCTGCCCGATTTCGACGGCGCTGCCGCTCATTCGCGACGGTCGGCTCACCGCGCTTGCGATCTCGACGCCGACGCGCGCGCCCGAACTGCCGGACGTGCCGACGACGCTGGAAGCCGGTTACCCCGATTCCGATTATACCGTGTGGTACGGCGTGTTCATGCCCGGGAAGACGCCGCGCGACATCGTGCAGAAATTCTATACGGCGGCGAGCGGCGTGCTGCAGAGCGACGCGATGAAGCAGAAGCTCGCTCAGCTGGCTGTCCAGCCGTTGTCGATGACGCCCGAACAGTTCGGCAAGTTCGTCGCCAAGGATCTGGCCGCGAACGGCAAGCTGTTTTCGCCATCGGCCGGCAAATGAGACAGACTGCGGATGAGACAGACTGCAGATGAGACAGTGGCGGAAGCTGATGCGAATGCGATGATGATGTGACAATTTCAGCGGCGCTGCACGCATGGCGCCGCGAAATAAAAACGGGAGGAAGGTATGAAGTTTCTCGGAATTTTCCTGGCCGCGCTGATTTGCGCGGCAGCGGGCGCGGCGCTTGGGCAGACCGCCGACAAATATCCGTCGCACCCGGTCAAGATCATCGTGCCCTATGCGCCGGGCGGCGCGACCGACATCGTCGCCCGCATTCTCGCCGATCAGCTCGGCAAGACTCTCGGCCAGCAATTCTATGTCGAGAACAAGCCCGGCGCGTTCGGTATCGTCGCGCTTGAAGACCTGGCCAATTCGCCAGCCGACGGCTACACGCTCATGATCGGCAATGTCACGACCAATGCGATCACGCCGGTCATCTATCCAAGCAAATTCCACATCGACTATGCCAAGGACGTGGTGCCGGTCACGGATCTCGTCGACATTCCGGCTTTCCTGTTGGCGACGACCAAGAATTTCGACGTCAAGTCGGTGCCGGAACTGATCGCTTATGCCAAGGCGCATCCCGGCCAGGTGCGATACGGCACGGTCGGCCCGGGCAGCTATCCGCACTACGACATGGCTTATTTCGCCAAGCGCGCCGGCGATCTCGACATGGTGGCGATTCCCAACAAGTCCGGCGCCTCCGGCGTGATCAACGACATGCTCAACGGCTCGACTCAGACGGCGTTCCTCAATGTGGCAAGCGCCGCGCCGCAGGTGAAGGCCGGCAACTTCCGTGCGATCGCGCTGGTCGATCACAGTCGCCTGCCGGATTATCCCAACCTGCCGACGATGCAGGAATTGGGCTATGCCGGCGTCGGCACCATCGCTTGGCAAGGGCTGTTCGCGCCCGGCGCAACGCCCAAGCCGGTTCTGCAGGAGGTTTTCAACGATTTCACCGCGGCATTGAAGGCGCCGGCGGTCGCGGACGCGTTCAAGAAGCAGACCTTCAACACGGTGCCGAGCGCTTCGCTGGATGACGCGAAGAAATGGCTCGGCGAGCAGATGGACACCTGGCGCAAGATCACGAGCGAAGTGAAGATCGAGGCGGAGTGAGCGTCGCTCCGCGTGCGTCGAGTCGCAGGGAATACCGCAAGTGAACAAGTATGACGTCGTCGCCGGTCACCCCGTCGCCAGTCACCCCGTCGTCATCGACAAAGATGTCGACGTGCCGATGCGCGACGGGGCGCGATTGGAGGCCGACGTATTTCGTCCCTATGGCGACGGCAGATATCCCGCCATTCTCAATCTCGGTCCCTATCAGAAGGACAAGCCATGGCTCGTGCCCGATACGCTGGGCGAGCCGCAGAACGAATGGATGAATTGGGAGACCGTCAATCCGCAATGGTGGGTGCCGCGCGGCTATGCGTGCGTGCGGATCGACGGCCGCGGTTCCGGCAAGTCGCCCGGCCAATGCGAGCCATGGTCCCTTGCCGAGGCGGTGGATTTCCACGATGCCATCGAATGGGCCGCGGCGCAGCCCTGGTGCAACGGCAATGTCGGCCTGCTCGGCATTTCCTATTTCGCCATCAACCAATGGTTCGTCGCCAATCTCAAGCCGCCGTCGCTGAAAGCCATTATCCCCTGGGAAGGCTTTGCCGACATCTATCGTGACGCGCTTTATCACGGCGGCATTTTGAGCCTGTTCATGACGAACTGGTTCACCGCGCACATGCTGCATCATCTGCTCGGCCGCGCCTCGCGCGAGCAGCCCGACGGCTGGCGGGTCAACACGCTGCATTTCTGGCTGCGCAACAATCTCGACAGCGGCGCGTTTTCGGGCGCGCAGGCGCAATGGGACAAGTTCGACGTGCCGATGTTCTCGGTCGGCAATTGGACCGGCATGGCGCTGCATCTGCGCGGCAATAGCGAAGCCTTCATGCGCGCGGCGACCCCGCACAAGAAGCTCCGCATCCATCTCGGCTCGCATGTGCATCCGTTCTATACCGACGACGGCCGCGAAGATCAGATCCGCTTCTTCGATTATTGGCTCAAGGGCGTCGACAACGGGGTGATGGAGGAGCCGCCGGTGAAGCTCGCCATCCGCAAAGGCGGCGATGCCTTCGAGTGGCGGCATGAGCAGGAATGGCCGCTTGCGCGCACGCGCTGGACCAAGCTCTATCTCGATCTGTCGCAGCCGCAGCTACAAGGAACGCAACAAGGCGCGCCGGCCGCAGGCCAGCCGCTCACCGGAACGCTCGAAGTGAAAAATCCGCCGGCAACCGCCTCGCGCAGCTATCCGGCATCGAGCCTCGGCACCATGGGTTCGACTTCGGCGGCGTCGTCGCAGGTCATGGGCGGCGGCATCAAGCCCGGCATGGGCGTTACGCTCGAAACCGCCAAGCTCTCGGTCGACACCGAGATCACCGGCCCGCTGGCCTGCGTGCTCTGGGTCTCGAGCACGACCGAGGACATGGATCTGTTTCTCACGCTGCGCAATATCGGTCCTGACGGCAGCGAGATTCTCGAAACCGGCCAGCAGGGCGCGCCGGTGCCGGTGGCCAAAGGCTGGCTGCGCGTCTCGCATCGCGAACTCGATCCGGATTTGTCGCGGCCGTACCGGCCCTATCACAAGCATCAGCGCCGGCTCTATCTGACGCCCGGCGAGATCGTGAA
>DATJLN010000025.1:0-20009 GCA_035509535.1 Xanthobacteraceae bacterium
ATGGTTCGACACGATGACCGGGCCGCATCTGGTGATGTGGTGGGTCCCGTCCGGCGACCTGCCGACGCTGGAAGAGGCGAAGGAACGTCTCGAACATCTCGCCGCACACGGCCCGGCCGAGTACGCGTTCGGCTGGGAGAGTGTGCCGGCGGTGCAATTGTGGAAAACGGCGCGCTGCGCGCCAAACGAACAAGTCGCGTGAGAACAAGATGACCAAGCTCATCGTCGACGGCCACGAGATCGACGTTCCGCCGGAATACACGCTGCTGCAGGCGTGCGAGGTCGCAGGCGCGGAGATTCCGCGCTTCTGCTTCCACGAGCGGCTGTCGATCGCCGGCAACTGCCGGATGTGCCTGATCGAGGTCGCCGGCGTGCCGAAGCCCCAGGCCTCCTGCGCCATGGCGGTGCGCGACCTGATGCCGAACAAGGACGGCTCGCCCAAAGTGCTGTCGACGCGTTCGCCCATGGTGCGCAAGGCGCGCGAAGGCGTGATGGAATTCCTGCTGATCAATCATCCGCTCGATTGCCCGATCTGCGACCAGGGCGGCGAATGCGATCTGCAGGACCAGTCGATGGCCTACGGCATCGACTCCTCGCGCTTCGTCGAGAACAAGCGCGCGGTCGAGGACAAATATCTCGGCGCGCTGGTCAAGACCTCGATGAACCGCTGCATCCAGTGCACCCGCTGCGTGCGGTTCATCACCGAGGTCGCGGGCGTGCCCGAACTCGGCGCCATCGGCCGCGGCGAGGACATGGAGATCACGAGCTATCTCGAAACGGCGCTGCATTCGGAACTGCAGGCCAATATCGTCGACATCTGCCCGGTCGGCGCGCTGACCTCGAAGCCCTATGCGTTCGCGGCGCGGCCGTGGGAGCTCGACAAGACCGAGTCGATCGATGTGATGGACGCCGTCGGCTCGGCGATCCGCGTCGATACCCGCGGCAGCGAGGTGATGCGCATCCTGCCGCGCATCAATGACGACATCAACGAAGAGTGGATTTCCGACAAGACCCGCCATGTCGTCGACGGCCTGCGCACGCAGCGGCTCGATCAGCCCTATGTGCGACAGGAAGGGCAATTGCGGCCGGCGACCTGGACCGAGGCGTTTCAGGCGATCGCGGGCAAGGTGGCGCAGACAAGTCCGAAACGCATGGGCGCCATCGCCGGCGACCTCGCCGCCGTCGAGGAGATTTTCGCGCTGAAGGAACTGATGACCTGGCTCGGCGTCAGCAATCTCGATTGCCGGCAGGACGGTTCCGCGCTCGATCCGGCCTGGGGGCGGGCGAGCTATCTGTTCAATGCGGGGATTACCGGCATCGATACCGCCGACGCGCTGCTCATCGTCGGCTCCAATCCGCGCAAGGAAGCCGCCGTCCTCAATGCCCGCATCCGCAAGCGCTGGCGCGCCGGCAAATTCCCGATCGGTCTCATCGGGCCGAAAGCGGATCTCACTTACACCTACGATTATCTCGGCGCCGGTCCCGAGACCTTGGCCGATATCACGCGGCATTCCTTTGCCGAGAATCTCAAGAAGGCCGAGCGGCCGATGGTGATCGTCGGCGCGGGGGCGCTCACCCGCGGCGACGGCGCCGCGCTGGCCTCGCTTGCCGCCAAGGCCGCGATTGATCTCGGCGCCGTCAAGGACGGCTGGAACGGCTATTGCGTGCTGCACAACGCGGCGTCCCGCGTCGGCGCGCTCGATCTCGGCTTCGTGCCGGGGCCGGGCGGTTTGAGTGCACGGCAGATGGCGGCCTTCGGTACGCTCGATCTGGTCTTCCTGCTCGGTGCCGACGAGATCGACATCCCGAAAGGCGCCTTCGTCGTCTATATCGGCACCCAGGGCGACCGTGGCGCTTCGCGCGCGGATGTCGTGCTCCCCGGCGCTGCCTATCCGGAAAAATCGGCGATCTATGTCAACACCGAAGGCCGGGTGCAGATGGCGACGCGCGCGTCGTTCCCGCCGGGCGACGCGAAGGAAGATTGGGCGATCCTGCGCGCGCTGTCGGACGTGCTGAAAAACAAGCTGCCTTACGACTCGCTTCACGCCTTGCGCCAGGCGCTGTTCAAGGCGCATCCGCACATGATGCGCATCGGCCAGATCGCGCCGGGCAATGCCGCCGATATTGCCAAGCTTGCGTCGCTCGGCGGCGCCGCCGACAAGGCGGCGTTTGCGCCGGCGATCGACGACTTCTACTTCACCAACGCCATCGCGCGCAGCTCGGCGGTGATGGCGGAATGTTCGGCCATAGCGCTCGGGCGCTCCACCATGACGGCGGCGGAATAGAGGACGCGCGATGACGCTGACCGATTTCTGGTGGACCTATCTCTGGCCGCTCGTGATCATGATCGCGGAGAGCGTGCTGCTGCTCGTCGTGCTCCTGATCTCGGTCGCCTACATTCTTCTTGCTGACCGCAAGATCTGGGCGGCGGTGCAGATCCGGCGCGGCCCGAACGTGGTCGGGCCCTGGGGCCTGTTCCAGTCCTTCGCCGACCTGATCAAATTCGTGCTGAAAGAGCCGGTTATCCCGGCCGGCGCCAACAAGGGCGTGTTCCTCCTGGCGCCGCTGGTCACCTGCGTCCTGGCGCTCGCCGGCTGGGCGGTCATTCCGGTCAATGCCGGCTGGGTGATCTCCAATATCAATGTCGGCATTCTCTATATCTTCGCCATTTCCTCGCTTGGCGTGTACGGCGTGATCATGGCGGGCTGGGCGTCGAACTCGAAATATCCGTTCCTGGCCGCGCTGCGTTCGGCGGCGCAGATGGTGTCCTACGAAGTCTCGATCGGCTTCGTCATCATCACCGTGCTGCTGTGCGTCGGCTCGCTCAATCTCACCGCCATCGTCGACGCGCAGCGCGATCATGGCCTCGCAACCCTGCTCGGCGTGCCGTGGCTGTCGATCCTGAACTGGTATTGGCTGCCGCTGTTGCCGATGCTGGTGATCTTCTTCGTGTCCTCGCTCGCCGAAACCAACCGGCCGCCGTTCGACCTGATTGAAGCCGAGTCGGAACTCGTCGCCGGTTTCATGGTCGAATACGGTTCCACGCCCTACATGATGTTCATGCTCGGCGAATATGTCGCCGTTTGCACCATGTGCGCGCTGGCCACGATCCTGTTCCTGGGCGGCTGGCTGCCGCCGCTGGCGGTGGCGCCGTTCACCTGGGTGCCGGGCATCATCTGGTTCGTGCTGAAGGCGTTCTTCGTCTTCTTCATGTTCGCCATGGTGAAGGCCTTCGTGCCGCGTTATCGCTACGACCAGCTGATGCGGCTCGGCTGGAAAGTGTTTCTGCCGATCTCGCTCGGCATGGTCGCGATCGTCGCAGCCGTGCTGCAGTTCACCGGCTGGGTGCCGAAATGACGGGAGAATGGCGTCATGATGGGCAACTTGGCGGGCAATACGGATTTTTCGCTGCCGGCCTGGATCGGCGCGCTGATCGGGACCATCATCGCGGTTGCGATCTACGTGCCGGGCATTCGCGCCTTCGAGCGGCAACAGCGGGCGCAGTCCGGCCCGATGACGCTCGAACAGCGCAAGGCCTTCGAGGACAAGCTCTCGGTCATGCGCCGTCTCATTCTCGGCGCCGATATCGCAATCCTGGCTGTCGCCGGCTATTGGCTCGGCGCGGCGCTCAGCGGCATGAGGGGGTAATATGAGTCTCGATCTGACCGCCCGTTCGCTGCTCCTGAAGGAATTCGTGCAGGCCTTCTTCCTGTCGATGCGCTATTTCTTCAAGCCGAAGGCGACGCTGAACTATCCGTTCGAAAAAGGCCGGCTGTCGCCGCGGTTCCGCGGCGAGCACGCGCTGCGCCGCTATCCGAACGGCGAAGAACGCTGCATCGCCTGCAAGCTGTGCGAGGCGATCTGTCCGGCGCAGGCCATCACCATCGAGGCCGGCCCGCGGCGAAACGACGGCACCCGCCGCACCACCCGCTACGACATCGACATGGTGAAGTGCATCTATTGCGGCCTGTGCCAGGAGGCCTGTCCGGTGGATGCCATTGTCGAGGGCCCGAATTTCGAATTCGCCACCGAAACCCGCGAGGAACTGTACTACGACAAGGACCGGCTCTTGGCGAACGGCGACCGCTGGGAGCGCGAGATCGCAAGAAGCATCGCGCTCGACGCGCCTTACCGCTGAGAGACCGGCCGCAATGATCATCCACGCGATTTTCTTTTATCTGTTCGCGGGCATTACCGTGGCCTCTGCCGCCATGGTGATCTTCTCGCGCAATCCGGTTCACTCGGTGTTGTTTCTCATCCTCGCCTTTGTCAACGCGGCGGGGTTGTTCGTCCTGATCGGCGCCGAATTCCTCGCCTTTATTCTCATCATCGTCTATGTCGGCGCGGTCGCGGTGCTGTTCCTGTTTGTCGTCATGATGCTCGACGTCGACTTCGCCGAACTGCGCCAGGGCTTCATCAATTACCTGCCGATCGGCTTTGTCATTGGTACGATCCTGTTCTTCGAGATCGCGTCTGTGGTCGCCGCCTATGTGATCGGGCCGGACGTGGTCAGGGGCATCACGGCGCCGATCCCGGCCGCCGACCAGATCAGCAATACGCAGGCGCTCGGTCTCGTGCTCTATACCCGTTACGTCTATTTCTTCCAGGCCGCCGGCGTCATTCTTCTGGTCGCCATGATCGGCGCCATCGTGCTGACCCTGCAGCACAAGACGAACGTGAAACGGCAGAGCATTGTCGCGCAGAATGCGCGCACCAAGGCGACCGCGATCGACATCGTTCAAGTCAAATCGGGGCAGGGGCTGTCATGATCATCGGGCTGGGGCACTATCTCGCGGTCGGCGCGATCCTGTTCACGCTCGGCGTGATGGGGATTTTCCTCAACCGCAAGAACGTCATCGTCATCCTGATGTCGATCGAGCTCATTCTGCTGTCGGTCAACATCAATCTCGTCTCCTTCTCGAGTTTTCTGGGCGACATTGTCGGCCAGGTCTATGCGCTGATCGTGCTCACGGTCGCCGCCGCTGAGGCCGCCATCGGTCTTGCCATTCTGGTGGCCTATTTCCGCAACCGCGGCTCCATCGCGGTTGAGGACATCAATCTCATGAAAGGCTGACGCGGCGATGTACGAAGCCATCGTTCTCCTGCCGCTTCTCGGCGCCATCATTGCAGGCGCGGTTTCGCTCGTCGGCGCGCGGAACCGCTTTCCCGGCGAGGATCCGCCGCCGCCGCACGACGACCACGCCGCGCCGCTCGTCGCTGAAGATCATAGCCACGCCGCGCCGTCGTCCGACGCCGCTCACGCCGTCGCGCACGAGACCCATAGCGAAGACCATGGCGGTCACGGCGCCCAGGAGCCGTCAGCCGCCGGCTCGCTTGGCGCCGAACTGATCACCTCGACCTTCCTGGTGATCTCCTGCGTCCTGTCCTGGTACGCCTTCTACGACGTCGGCTTCGAGCACCACGATACACGAGTCACGCTGTTCTCCTTTATCAGCTTCGCCGACCTGCATTCGAACTGGGCGCTGCGCATCGATCCGCTGACCGTGGTGATGCTCGTCGTGGTGACGACGGTGTCGTCGCTCGTGCACATCTATTCGATCGGCTATATGGAGGAGGACCCCTACAAGCCGCGGTTCTTCTCGTATCTGTCGTTCTTCACCTTCGCCATGCTGATGCTGGTGACGGCCGACAATCTCGTGCAATTGTTCTTCGGCTGGGAAGGCGTCGGCCTCGCGAGCTACCTCCTCATCGGCTTCTGGTATTACAAGCCCGAAGCCAATGCGGCGGCGATCAAGGCCTTCATCGTCAACCGGGTCGGCGATTTCGGCTTCTCGCTCGGCATTTTCACCGCCTTCTATCTCACCGGCGCCGTCGATTTCGACACCGTGTTCGCGCAGGCGCCGGAGCTTGTCGGCAAGAGCTTCCATTTCCTGAGCTGGAATGTCGACGCGCTGACCACGATGTGCCTGCTCCTGTTCATGGGCGCGATGGGCAAGTCGGCGCAGTTCCTGCTGCACACCTGGCTGCCCGATGCCATGGAAGGCCCGACGCCGGTCTCGGCCCTCATTCATGCCGCGACCATGGTGACCGCCGGCGTGTTCATGGTGGCGCGCCTGTCGCCGCTTTTCGAACTGGCGCCCTATGCCAAGTCCTTTGTCATCTTCATCGGCGCGACCACGGCGATGTTCGCCGCCACGATCGGTCTGGTGCAGAACGACATCAAACGCGTGGTCGCCTATTCGACCTGTTCGCAGCTTGGCTACATGTTCGTGGCGATGGGCTCGGGCGCGTATTCGATCGGCATGTTCCACCTGTTCACGCACGCTTTCTTCAAGGCGCTTTTGTTCCTCGGCTCTGGCTCGGTCATCCTCGCGATGCATCACGAGCAGGACATGCGCAACATGGGCGGCCTGCGGAAGAAGATTCCATTCACTTATGTGATGATGCTGATCGGCACATTGGCGCTGACCGGATTTCCCTTCACCGCGGGCTATTTCTCCAAGGATGCGATCATCGAAGCCGACGATACGGTGCAGGGCTTCGCCGCGAGCTACGGTTTCATCATGACGGTGCTCGCCGCGGGCCTGACCTCGTTCTATTCGTGGCGGCTCATTTTCATGACTTTCCACGGTACGCCGCACGACCAGCATCACTACGACGCCGCGCATGAGAGCCCGAAAGTGATGCTGATCCCGCTGGCGATCCTTGCCTTCGGCGCGCTCTTTGCCGGCTATCCGTTCGTGCACATTTTCACCGGCGAGGGCGCCAATGGCTTCTTCCGGGAGTCGCTTGCGCTCCAGTCGTCCGACTCGATCTTCTCGCGAATGGAGACGCTGCCGCTGCTGATCGAGCTCTCGCCGACCTTGATGATGATCCTGGGCTTCCTCGTCGCTTATCAGTTCTACATCCGCCGGCCCGACATCCCGGCCGCGCTGGCGCGCGACCAGAGGCCGCTCTACGAATTCCTGCTCAACAAGTGGTATTTCGACGAGATCTACGACTTCCTGTTCGTGCGTCCCGCGATCCGCCTCGGCCGGCTGCTGTGGAAGGGCGGTGACGGTTTCATCATCGACGGCTTTGGGCCTGACGGCGTGTCGGCGCGTGTGCTCGACGTCACCAGGAACGTCATCCGGCTGCAGACCGGTTACCTCTATCACTACGCTTTCGCCATGATGATCGGCGTCGCCGCTCTCATCACCTGGTTCATGTTTTCGGGACCGCACTGATGACCAGCTGGCCGATTCTCTCCGTCACCATCTTCCTGCCGCTCGTCGGGGCGCTGTTCATCGCGCTGTTCCTGAACGAGGATGACGCCGGCAAGCGCAATGCCCGCTGGGTGGCGCTGTGGACGACGCTGATCACCTTCGCCATTTCGCTGATATTGGTCTGGCGCTTCGACCAGTCGAACCCGGACTTTCAGTTCACCGAGAAATATCCGTGGCTTGGCGGCGCCATCAATTATGCAGTGGGCGTCGACGGCATTTCGCTGCCGCTGGTCATTCTCACCACCGCGATCATGCCGATCTCGATTCTGGCGAGCTGGACCTCGGTCCAGCGCCGGGTGCGGGAATATATGATCGCGTTCCTGGTGCTCGAGACGCTGATGGTCGGCACCTTCTGCGCGCTCGACCTGGTGCTGTTCTATCTGTTCTTCGAGGGCGGCCTCATCCCGATGTTCCTGATCATCGGCGTCTGGGGCGGGCCGCGCCGCGTCTATGCGAGCTTCAAGTTCTTCCTCTATACGCTGCTCGGCTCGGTGCTGATGCTGCTCGCCATCATGGCGATGTACTGGGATGCCGGCACGACTGACATTCCGACGCTGTTGCATCACGCCTTCCCGCGCAACCTGCAGACCTGGGCGTGGTTCGCCTTCCTCGCATCCTTCGCGGTCAAGATGCCGATGTGGCCGGTGCACACCTGGCTGCCTGACGCGCATGTCGAGGCCCCGACCGCGGGCTCGGTGATCCTCGCCGCGATCCTGCTCAAGCTCGGCGGCTACGGATTTCTGCGCTTCTCGCTGCCGATGTTCCCGGAAGCCACACAGCATCTCGCGCCGCTGATCTACGCGCTGTCGGTGGTGGCGATCATCTACACCGCGCTGGTCGCGCTGGTGCAGGAGGACGTCAAGAAGCTCATCGCCTATTCCTCGGTGGCGCATATGGGCTTTGTCACCATGGGCATCTTCGCGGTGACTGCGCAGGGCGTGGCCGGCGGCATTTTCCAGATGGTGTCGCATGGCATCGTCTCCGCCGCGCTCTTCCTCTGCGTCGGCGTCGTCTATGACCGCATGCATACCCGCGAGATCGCGGCCTATGGCGGGCTGGTCAATCGCATGCCGGTCTATGCCTTCGTCTTCATGGTGTTCACGCTGGCCAATGTCGGCCTGCCGGGCACCTCGGGCTTCATCGGCGAGTTCCTCACCCTGCTTGGCACCTTCCGCATCAACACCTGGGTGGCGACGCTGGCGACCATCGGCACCATCCTGTCGGCCGCCTATGCGCTGTGGCTCTATCGCAAGATGATTTTCGGCCGGCTCGAAAAGCCGGGCCTGTTCAGCATCAAGGATCTCGGCTGGCGCGAGATCACGATTTTCGTGCCCCTTGTTGCGCTGACGATTTTCCTCGGCGTCTATCCGAAGCCCGTGCTCGATTTTACGTCGGCCTCGGTGACGCAATTGATCGACAACTATCATCACGCGCTCAGCGCGGCAGCGGCGGCGGATAAGACCGCTTCCCTGGCACGATAAGGGCGGGGTTACGGATGTACGCGCTTCCAACGCTTGTTCCCCTCCTTCCCGAGTTTGTGCTCGGCATCGGCGCCATGGCGCTGTTGATGCTCGGCGTCTTTCGCGGCGAGCCCGGGGGACGCACCGTCGACGTCATCGCCATCCTGCTCCTGGTCGCCGCCGCGATCGTTCTCGTGGTTCTGCCGTCCGGCAAATTGACGACCTTCGGCGGCAGTTTCGTAGTCGACGATTTCGCCCGCTTCCTGAAAATCCTGGCGCTGCTCGGTTCGGCGGCGGCGATCCTCATGTCGCTCGATTATGCTCGGAAGGAACGCCAGCAGCGCTTCGAATATTCGGTGCTGATCCTGCTGTCGACGCTTGGCATGCTGATGCTGATCTCGGCCGCCGATCTGATCGCGCTCTATCTCGGCCTGGAACTGATGAGCCTGCCGCTCTACGTGGTCGCGGCGAGCTATCGCGACTCGCTGCGGGCGACGGAGGCGGGGCTCAAATATTTTGTCCTCGGCGCGCTGTCGTCGGGCATGCTGCTCTACGGCGCGTCGCTGGTCTATGGCTTCACCGGCACCGTGTCCTTTGCCGGCATCGCGCAGGCCGCGGGACAGGCCGCCGGTGCCGCACAGACCGGGATCATCTTCGGCATCGTCTTTCTGTTCGCCGGTTTCTGCTTCAAGGTCTCGGCGGTGCCGTTCCACATGTGGACGCCCGACGTCTATGAAGGCGCGCCGACGCCGGTGACGGCGTTCTTCGCCGCGGCTCCCAAGGTCGCCGGCATCGCCATGTTCGTGCGCGCCGCGGTCAGCGCCTTTCCGAGCGTCACTTCGGAATGGCAGCAGATCGTCGTTTTTGTCTCGATCGCCTCGATGGCGCTCGGCTCTTTCGCCGCGATCGGTCAGCGCAATATCAAGCGCCTGATGGCCTATTCGTCCATCGGCCATATGGGCTTCGCGCTGATCGGGCTTGCCGCCGGCACGTCGGAAGGCGTGCAGGGCGTGCTGGTCTATATCGCGATCTATGTGTCCATGACGCTCGGCGTGTTCGCCGTCATCCTGTCGATGCGGCGCTCGACCGGCATGGTGGAAACGGTCGATCAGCTGTCGGGCCTCGCCCGTACCCATCCGACCACGGCGTTCTTCATGGCGATGCTGCTGTTCTCGATGGCCGGCATTCCGCCGCTCGCCGGTTTCTTCGCAAAATTCTATGTCTTCCTTGCCGCGATCAAAGCCGGGCTCTACGTGCTGGCGGTCATCGGCGTGGTCGCGAGCGTGATCGGCGCCTATTATTATCTCGCCATCATCAAGACCATGTATTTCGACGATCCCGCCGAGGCCTTCGTCGAAATGCCCTACGAGCTGCGCGCGGTGCTCATCATCTGCGGCCTGTTCAATGTCCTGTTCTTCGCCTATCCGGGCCCGCTGGTCGGCGTGGCGAGCGCGGCCGCACATTCTCTGTTCTGATGCGGCTTGATCCCACGGCCGTCGCGGCGGGCTTTCGCCTCGAAGCCTACGACGTCTTGGGATCGACCAATGCGGAGGCTCTGGCGAACGCGCGGGGCGGCGACGAGGGCCTGCTGTGGGTGGTGGCGCGCGAGCAGAACGCAGGCCGCGGCCGGCGCGGCCGGGAATGGATATCGGCGCCGGGAAATCTCTATGCGACGCTGCTGCTGTCCGATCCCGCGCCGGTGGAATCCGCCCCGCAATTGGCTTTTGTCGCGGGTCTTGCCGTCTACGACGCGATCCTTGAATGCGCGCGTGACCTCGCCGAAGGGCTCGCGCTGAAATGGCCCAATGACGTGCTCTATGCCAATAGAAAGCTTGCCGGCATCCTGATCGAGAGCGAAATGACGGCAGGGAAGCTTGCGGTCGCGGCCGGCATCGGCGTCAATTGCGCCCGTCATCCGGCGCAGACATCGTTTCCGGCGACTGACCTTACCGCGGCCGGCGGCAAAGTAGCGCCGGAAAGCCTGCTCCGTGTTCTGTCGCTGACCATGATGCGCCGTCTCGATCGGTGGAAGCGGGGTGCGGGCTTTGCGGCAATCCGCGCGGACTGGCTCGGCTGCGCCACAGGTCTCGGCCGCGACATCACGGTGCGGCTGCCCGGCCGCGAACTCTTAGGCCGCTTCGAAGGCCTCGACGAGGCCGGACATCTCCTGCTGCGATCCGCCGACGGCCGGCTGCAGACGATCACGGGCGGCGAGATCTTTCCCGTCGCCGAGCGCGCGTCTGCGGGCGTGGACTTTCCGCAGCGGCCGCGGCAAGAGGAGCGGGGCGACTGATGCCGGGTGAGCTCGTTTTTGCGCCGCTGGGCGGGTTCGGCGAGATCGGGATGAATCTCTCGATCTATGGCTTCGGCGACAAACGCCGCCGGCAATGGATCATCGTCGATTGCGGCGTCTCCTTCGCCGCCGAAGAGCACCTGCCCGGCGTCGATCTCATCCTGCCGGACATCTCCTATCTGATCGAGGAGCGCAAGAACATCCTCGGCCTCGTGCTCACGCATGCACATGAGGATCATATGGGCGCGATCATGGATCTGTGGCCCAAGCTGAAAGTACCGTTCTACGCGACGCCGTTTTCCGCCGCCTTGTTCGAGGCGCGGCGCGCTGCGGAGCCCGGCGCGCCGGAAATTCCGGTCAAAGTCGTGCCGGTCGGCGGACATCTGACGCTCGGGCCGTTCGGCGTCGATTTCATCAATGTCGCGCATTCAATTCCGGAATCGAATGCGCTGGCGATCCGCACGCCGGCCGGCACCGTCATTCATACCGGCGACTGGAAGATCGACGAGACGCCGATCGTCGGCGGCCCGACCGACGCGGCCAAGCTCAAAGCGCTCGGCGATGCCGGCGTGCTGGCGCTGATCGGCGATTCGACCAATGCGGTGCGCGACGGCCAGTCGCCCTCGGAAGCGGATGTGGCCAAGACGCTTGCCGAGCTGATCCGCACCGCGCCGCGCCGCGTCGCCGTCACCACCTTCGCCTCCCATGTCGGGCGCCTGCGCGCCGTGGCCAACGCCGCCCGCGCCGCCGACCGCGACGTCGTCGTTGTCGGCCGGGCCATGGAGCGCGTCGTCCAGGTGGCGCGCGAGACCGGCTATCTCGACGGCGTGCAGGATTTTCGCAGCGTGGACAGTTACGGGTATCTGCCGCCGGACAAGGTGCTGGCGCTGTGCACCGGCAGCCAGGGCGAGCCGCGCGCGGCGCTCGCCCGCATCGCCGAGGACGAGCACCCGGACGTGACGTTGTCGCGCGGCGACCGGGTGATCTTCTCGGCGCGGCCGATCCCCGGCAACGAGAAGGCGATCGCGCGGGTCATCAACGGCCTGGTCGAGCAGGGCGTCGAAGTCATCACCGACCGCACCCATCTCGTCCATGTTTCCGGCCATCCGCGGCGCGACGAATTGCGCCAGATGATCGGCTGGGTCCGGCCGAAAATCCTCATCCCCGCCCACGGCGAGGCGTTGCATCTCGCCGAACATGCCGCGCTCGCCCGCAAGGCCGGCGTGCCGCATGTGCTGGTCTGCCGCAACGGCGATCTGGTGCGGCTCGCCGCTGAGGGACCCGAGATCATCGACGAAATCCCGTCCGGCCGGCTCTACAAGGACGGCGCGCTTCTGGTCAGCGCAGAGGCGCGTACCGTCGCGGCGCGCCGCCGCTTGAGCTTTGCCGGCATGGTGTCGGTGGCCTTGGCGCTGAGCGAGAAGGGCGTGCTCGCCGCCGCGCCGGAAATCGAGCTGATCGGCCTGCCGGAATCCGATGCCAACGGCGCCTCAATGACCGAGATCGCCCGCGATGCGGTCGAGCTTGCCTTCGATGCGCTGCCGAAACCGCGTCGCCGCGATCCAGACGTGGTCGCTGAAGCGGTGCGGCGCGGCGTGCGCTCGGCCATCGCCGAGCGCTGGAAGAAAAAGCCGATCTGCCACGTTCACGTTCTGACGGTCTAACGCGCTATAGTAATCCCTGCCGGGTCGCAGGAGAAACAGACAATGATCGGCAGGCTCAATCACGTCGCCATTGCGGTCCGCGACATCGGCAAGGCGGCGGCTACCTACCGCGACGTTTTGGGCGCAGAGGTCTCAGCCGCGGTGCCGCAGCCGGACCATGGTGTCACCACAGTGTTCATCACACTGCCCAATACCAAGATCGAGCTTCTCGAGCCGCTCGGCGAGGGCTCGCCGATCGCCAAATTCCTCGAGCGCAACCCGGACGGTGGCATGCATCACGTCTGCTACGAAGTCGACGACATCCGCGCCGCCCGCGATGCCTTGAAGGCTTCGGGCGCGCGCGTGCTCGGCGACGGCGAGCCGAAGATCGGCGCGCATGGCAGGCCGGTTCTGTTCCTGCACCCGAAGGACTTCTCAGGCACGCTGGTCGAACTGGAACAGGCATGAGCATCGCCACCGCACTCGCCATCTTCGCTCTGATCTGGTGGGTGATCCTGTTCACCGTGCTGCCCTGGGGCATTCGCAGCCAGCACGAGGCGGGACCGGACGAGGAGCCGGCCGCGCCGGGCACCGATCCAGGCGCCCCGACCCATTTCAGTCTGGGGCGGAAGCTGCTGTGGACCACAATCGTCTCGGTCGTGATCTATGCCGCTTGCTATGTCGTCTATGTCGAACGCCTGGTGACGATCGACAGCCTGATGACGCCGTTTGCCGGCACAAAAAATCAATAAATGCAAATACTTATGATGATGTGAAGTTGCGTCACTTGCGCTTTTTGGCGCAAGCTGGGCAATGGATTGGGCTGGGTCCCAAAAGAAAAAGCAGGGCCAAAGCCCTGCCCTCAAATCCTCATCTGACCGCTAACCCACGTTTCATTGCTTGAGATGCGGCTAGTACGTGGCTGGCGCGCTTTCCGCTCGCGGGTCTTCCTCCCGAGACTTGGACCGCCGCCCCGAATTATCCGCTGCATGCGAGGCGGTCTTCAGGGTCGCAAGTTATTCGTAATCTAAATTCAAGGGCTTGTCATCCTGTTACCGCCTCATAAAGCAAAAAAATCTGATTTGTTTTACCACTGTGGAACCAGGGCCCAAGACCGGAAGCAAGACCGGAAGCAAGACCGGAAGCCAGACCGGAAGCCAGACCTGAATCCAGGCCTAGATCCGGACCTGATTTGCTCCCGTCCGCCGGGTCATGCCGGCACTTGTAATTCTGCCGCCGATGCGGCCTGTTGTGCGCCCATTCATCCCTGACTCGCCCCGCCCACTGCTGAAAGATTTCATGCGCCTTTCCCGATACTTCCTGCCCAATTTGCGTGAAACGCCGAAAGAGGCGGAAATCGCATCCCACCGGCTCATGCTGCGGGCCGGGATGATCCGGCAGGAGGCGGCCGGCATTTACACCTTCCTGCCGCTTGGATTCCGCGTCCTGCAGAAAGTCTGCCGCATCGTGCGCGAAGAGCAGGACCGGTCCGGCGCCATCGAGCTTTTGATGCCGACGATCCAGCCTGCGGACCTGTGGCGCGAGAGCGGCCGCTACGAGGCCTATGGCAAGGAGATGCTGCGGATCAAAGACCGGCACGAGCGGGACATGCTCTACGGTCCGACCAACGAGGAAATGATCACCGCGATCTTTCGCAGCTACGTGCGGTCCTACAAGGATCTGCCGCTCAACCTCTATCACATCCAGTGGAAGTTCCGCGACGAGGTGCGGCCCCGCTTCGGCGTGATGCGCGGGCGCGAGTTCCTGATGAAGGACGCCTATTCCTTCGACCTCGATTTCGAGGGCGCCAAGCACTCCTATAACCGCATGTTCGTCGCTTATTTGCGCACCTTCGCGCGCATGGGGCTGCGCTCCATCCCGATGGTCGCCGAAAGCGGGCCGATCGGCGGCAACCTGTCCCACGAATTCATCATCCTCGCCGAAACCGGCGAGAGCGAAGTCTACTGCGACAGCGATTACCTGAATTTCGAAGTGCCGGGGCCGGACGTCGATTTCGATCATGTCGGCCGGTTGCAGGCGATTGTCGACAAGTGGACCTCGCTCTATGCGGCCACTTCGGAAAAGCACGATCCGGCCGCTTTCGCCACGCTCGGCGCCAAGGGCCTGTCGGCGCGCGGCATCGAGGTCGGCCATATTTTCTATTTCGGCACCAAATATTCCGAGCCGATGAAGGCCATCGTCACCGGCCCGGAGGGCGTCGACCGGCCGATCCATGGCGGCTCCTACGGCATCGGCCCGAGCCGGCTGGTCGCGGCCATCATCGAGGCGTTCCACGACGACGCCGGCATCAAATGGCCGGACCCGGTCGCGCCGTTTTCGGCCATGATCCTCAATCTCAAGCAGGGCGGCGCCGACACCGACCCGGCCTGCGAAAAGCTCTATGCGGATCTCGCGGCCAAGGGCATCGATACCCTCTACCACGACCTCGACGAGCGGCCCGGCTCGAAATTCGCTACCGCCGATCTGATCGGCATTCCCTGGCAGATCCTGGTGGGGCCGCGCAGCCTTGCCGAAGGCAAGGTTGAGGTGAAACGCCGCGCCGATGGGCAGCGGGAACTCATGTCGCCGGCCGATGCCGTGGCCAGAATCGCTTCATGACCGCGCCCTTTGAGCGCATGTTGACGCAACATTCTGTGTGTGGCGGCGGTTTGACGCGATCGCTGAGGCTTGAAACTGCCAGAATCGTGTGAAACTCCGGACATTGGCGGGGATATGATGTAAATGGCCGAGCCAACCGGCACCCATCCTTTTTCGGCATTCGAGTGGATGTTAGCGCTGCGCTATCTGGGAGCGCGGCGCAAAGAGAGTTTCATCTCGGTCATCGCCGTCTTCTCGTTCCTCGGCATCATGCTCGGCGTCGCCACGCTGATCATCGTCATGGCGGTGATGAACGGATTTCGCGAGGAGCTTCTGAGCAAGATTCTCGGCCTGAACGGCCATCTCTTGATTCAGCCGCTGGAACAGCCGCTGACCGATTATGCCGACGTCGCCGCGCGCGTCTCCAAGGTCAACGGCGTTTATCTCGCCGCTCCGCTGGTCGAGGGCCAGGCGCTCGCGTCGTCGCCGTTCAATGCCTCGGGCGTCGTGGTCCGCGGCATGCGCGGCGCCGACCTGCAAAAGCTCACCCAGGTCTCGCAGCATGTCACCCAAGGCACGCTCGACAATTTCGACAATGCGCAGGGCATCGCGATCGGCGAGGGGCTTGCCGAGCAGCTGTCGCTGCGCGCCGGCGACAATCTCACACTGGTCGCGCCGCGTGGTGCGGTGACGCCGATGGGCACCACGCCGCGGATCAAGGCCTATAAGATCGTGGCGGTGTTCAAAATCGGCATGTCGGAATACGATTCCGCCTTCGTCTTCATGCCGCTCACCGAAGCGCAGGCCTATTTCAGTCGCGCCGGCGACGTCACCGCGATCGAGGTCTATACCGACGATCCCGACCGCATCGACGATTATCGCAAGGCGGTGACCGAAGCCGCGGGCCGGCCGATCTATATGGTCGACTGGCGCCAGCGCAACGCGACCTTCTTCAATGCGCTGCAGGTCGAGCGCAATGTGATGTTCCTGATCCTGACATTGATCGTGCTGGTCGCGGCGCTCAATATCGTGTCCGGCCTGATCATGCTGGTCAAAGACAAATCGAGCGACATCGCGATCCTGCGCACCATGGGGGCGACGCAAGGCGCGATGATGCGGGTTTTCCTGATCACCGGTGCCTCGATTGGAGTCGTCGGTACCGTTATCGGCTTTCTGCTGGGAACCGTGGTTTGCCTCTACATCGACCAGATCCGCCGCTTCCTGTCCTGGGTCCTCGGTCTTGATCTGTTTCCGAGCACCCTCTACTTCCTCTCGCAACTTCCTGCCCAGATGAACTTCAGGGAAACGACGGCCGTCCTGATCATGGCGCTCGGCCTGTCGCTGCTGGCAACGCTTTATCCGTCATGGCGGGCGGCGCGGCTCGATCCGGTCGAAGCGCTGCGCTACGAGTGATCGGATCGCGATGGATGACACCACCACCATAAACGAGGCCGCAACGTCGCTCTCCGACAACGAGGACCAGCCGATCCTCTTCCTGCACGGCATTTGCCGTTATTTCAGCCAGGGAGACGCGCGGCTTGAAATCCTCAAAGACGCCGAGCTTGCGCTTTGGCGGGGACAATCGGTGGCGCTGGTCGCGCCGTCCGGCTCCGGCAAATCGACGCTGCTGCACATCGCAGGCCTCCTCGAGCAGCCCAATTCCGGCGAGGTCTATATCGACGGGGTCGCGACGACGAAGCTTACCGACCTGCAGCGCACCCGCATCCGGCGGACCGAGATCGGCTTTGTCTACCAGTTCCATCATCTGTTGCCGGAATTCTCGGCGCTGGAAAACGTCGTCCTGCCGCAGATGATCCGCGGCCTGTCGCGGCGCGAGGCAACCTCCCGCGGCGCCGAGCTGTTGGCGTATCTCGGCTTGAAGGACCGCCTCATGCACCGGCCCGCCGAGCTTTCGGGCGGCGAGCAGCAGCGCGTCGCCATCGCGCGCGCGGTTGCCAACGCGCCGCGCATCCTTCTCGCCGACGAGCCGACCGGCAATCTCGACGTGCATACCGCCGAGCGCGTCTTCGGCACGTTCAATCAGCTGGTGCGGGCCTCCGGCCTCGCCACGGTGATCGCCACCCACAATATGGACATCGCGGCGCAAATGGATCGCCGCGTCACGTTGCGCGACGGCGCGGTGGTCGAGCTGGATTGAGGCACGATCCGAAGCTGTGGCGCCTCAATACGGCGCGCGTTGGCGGTGCGGTCCGGGCGGCGGCCGGTACCAGTCGTTCCTCTCGCAGAAGCCCCCGATGCCGCGCACCGTCGCCTGGCATTGCTCGAACGTCGTGAAGCCGCAGTTCATCGCGCCGCCGGTGCCGTTACCGTAGTGAGCACACCACGGATAATTGGTCTGGGCGTGCGCAGGCGGCGCGAGTGCGGCGGTCGTGGCCGCAAGACCGATGCCGAGCCCGATCAGCAAAATCCTCATGATGACCTCCCGTGCGATGGTGCCGAGTCAAGAATTCTTCGCGTGATGGCGGTGTGCTTGCGGGTGCTGCACTGCGAGCGGCGGCTTGAAAGTGTCGTTCTTCTCGCAGAAGCCGCCGATGCCGCTGACGCTTGCCATGCATTGTTCGTAGCTGACGAAGCCGCAACTGGTATCGTCATAGGGCGTGCCGTAACGCGCGCACCATGGATAATTCTGCGCGCGCGCCGGCGTAGCGGCCGCCATCAGGCCGATCGCGCCCGCAACGGCCAGAGCCTGAAAAACGGAAACCGAAGTCTTCATCGTGCCCTCCTGATCTCGCCGTTGTCGCCATCCTCGCCCGCACCATCACGACGATTTGCGCGAAGCGGCTTTGCGCGGCTTGCGGGGAGAAGCCGTTCCTGCGCTGTCCGGCCGGTACATGTCGTTCTTGTTGCAGAAGCCGCCGGAGCCGCGCACCGTCGCCATGCATTGTTCGTAACTCACAAAACCGCAATTGGTGCCGCCGAAGCCGTCGGCGAAATTCGAGCACCAGGGATAGTTGGTTTGCGCCGCCGCCGGTGTAGCGAGCGCGAGACCTCCTGCAAAAACAAGACCTCCGGCAAAAATCAGTAAAAGTCGCATCGTTTCTCCGGCCTCGTCACCGCTACGAACGCCGCGCCGGCCGATTTATTTCCTCACGAAGATTTTTGCCGCCCCGGTTCCGCGCCGCGCCGAACGAGGTCGATCGAACTGAAGTCAAAAAAGAGGCCGCTCGACAGCGGCCTCCCAGGCTCGATACCCGGTCTCGATATTGAAGCGAACGCCGCTCAGTAGCAGGGGGCGCACCAGCAGCGATAGGGGCCGCAGCGCCGGACGAAACCCGGGCCGCAATAGGGGCCGAAGCCGCGGCAGGCCGCTTCGTGGATCGGCGTCGCGTTCTTGATCTGAGCGTGGACGCTCGCGGCGCCCGACGACTGGGTCTGCGCGCTGGCGGCGACCGCCATCGTGCCCAAGATGAGCGCGGCCGCAGTCAAAGTCATGGTGATCTTTCGCATGGCATTCTCCTTTGCGACGTGTGGAAATTCGAAAGAGAGCAACTCTGCTACGGTGCGGCGACAGCGCGGGAGCGCGATCCTTGCCGTAGCACCGTCTGTGAATCAGTCCGGTCGAAGCGCCTTATACGCTAAAACCATTGATTTAGCTCGGTGCTCGGGTAGGCGAGGCGTGCAAAACAATTCAAACGGCTCGGCGATGAACCGGCGATGAATGCACGGCCGATGCAGGGGGTTTTTGGTAATCGAGTAGCGCGGCAAAGCTGCGTGTGCGAAACCATCTTGCGGCCGTGTGGGAAGACTTCGACGGCGGGATTTTCCTTTGATCGCTGTCGGCTTCGCGATGGCGACGGCGTATCCGTAATCAAGTCTTCCGGCGCCGTGTTTTGAGATCGTCGGAAATCTAATTCGGCGCTTTGGCTCGGTTCTTTGAATCTTGGTTCTTTGAATCAAGGAACGATTTCTTGATGCAGAAGGAGGAGCCGGCTCGTCCCGGCTGCGTGCATTGCCATTCCGGTCCAAAGTTGTTGCCGCTCCGCAAACGGTTTTCGTATTCGGGATGCGCGGCGAGATAGAGAAAGCCGCCGAGAATAACCGCGACCAGGACAAGCGTGGGAATGTCACCGGCCTTGAATGATGGACGAGACGACTTCATTCCTCGCTACGTCACGTAGTGGATGATCGAATCCATGCTTCAATCATGGCGGTTAACTATTCCCCCCACAATTGAAACTGCCCCACTGCCGGTGCTTGGGTAGTGGGTCAGTTTGAATAAGGCAGACCGAAATAGCCCTTGCGGCCTAGTCGGGGCAGGGCATATTCGGCCCCCATGCGCATTCTGCGGGCTATATCCATTATCATTGCGGCGCTCATCGTCGTGGTCGCCCTCTGCGTCATATTTCGCTTTGAACTAGCGGACGCTGGAGTAGCTGGCCTACGCCGCTGGGCTGATACTCTGCCTCCCTGCAGCGACGCGAATCCGAGGCCATATTGCAAAGATGCCAGATAAGCACCCCAAACGCCCCAGGGACTTCTCTCAAGCCGCTAAACTAGTCATCGACGTGGCTACTAGCCAAGTCGAGGATCGCGAGCCTACGCCTGAAGAACAGGGCAAGGACCCGGCAGCAGTGCACCGCGGTCAGCTAGGTGGCAAAAAGGGTGGCCATGCACGTGCCGCGACCCTATCGAAGCAACGCCGTACCGAGATTGCCAAGAAGGCCGCTAAAACACGTTGGAAAACTTTGGCTCATAGTGACTAGCTGCAAGTTCAGTTACTTGTTCGCGCGTTATAAGGCCATGTTTCAATCCCTGCATTAGAATGAAG
>DATJLN010000026.1:0-23933 GCA_035509535.1 Xanthobacteraceae bacterium
CGCCAGCCCTCGACCTCGTGCTTGCCTTTTTTCAAGGCCCATTCGAGCGCGCGGTTGGGCTCGCCGGCGCGCCGCTCGTCGGGCCGGTAGAAGATGCCGAAATGCTTGCCGATAATGTCTTCGGCGCTGTAGCCGATCATCTGCTCGGCGGCCTTGTTCCAACTCGCCACCCGTCCGGAAGTGTCGAGCAGGAAGATCGCGTAATCGACTATGCCCTCGATCAGGATCTGAAAATGGCGGCGGGAATTTTCCAGCGCGAAATTCGTTTGCGCGAGCTGCCGGTTCAGTTGCTCCTGCACGCGCAACAGGCGCGCTTCGTTGTCCTGGCCGCAGGCGATGGCGGCGCTGAGCATCAGCGGCGGCAGCGATCATGGCGCATCGCGACGTCCAGACCCGCATGCTGGCGGCGCAGGAGCAAATGCACCGCCGCGTCGAGCAGACGCAATTGGCGTTCAAGAACGCCAAACGGCATTTCCAGATCTTCATGGAAGGCGTCACCGACTACGCGATCTTCCTGCTCGACACGTCGGGCCGCGTCGCGAGCTGGAATTCCGGCGCCCAGAACATCATCGGCTACAAGGCCGACGAAGTGATCGGCAAGCATTTCGGCATCTTCTACCGGCCCGACGAGCGCCGCGCCGGCGAGCCCAAGCGCGCGCTCGCTTCCGCCATCCAGAACGGCAAGCACGAAGTCGAGGGCTGGCGCATCCGCAAGAACGGCACGCCGTTCTTCATGACGGGTTCCTTGACCGCGATCCGCGACGATGACGGCACGCTGCTGGGGCTTGCCAATATCATCCGCGACGCCACCGAGCGCCGCGACACCCAGGAGAAGCTCGTCGAAGCGCGCGAGCAGCTTGCCACCTCGCAGAAGATGGAAGCGATCGGCAAGCTGACCGGCGGCATCGCGCACGATTTCAACAATCTCCTGATGATCATCGGCGGCAATGCCCAGACCTTCAAGCGCCTGCTCGATCCGAAACTGCCGCGCGCCATCGAGGCGATCCAGACCGCGGCCAAACGCGGAGAAAGCCTGACCCGGCAATTGCTGACCTTCTCGCGCCGCCAGCAATTGTCGCCGACCGTGGTCGACCTCTCGAGCAGCATCCGCAACATGCGCACCATGCTGGAGAGCTCGTTGCGCGGCAACATCGTCTATAACGAGAATATCGCGCAGGACATCTGGCCGATCCGGGTCGACCTCGCCGAGCTCGAGCTCGCCATCGTCAACATCGCGGTCAATGCGCGCGACGCCATGCCCAACGGCGGCACGTTCACGCTGACCGCCGGCAATGTCGAGACCGACGAGGCGCTGCGCGACGACGAGCACAATCAGGGCTATGTCGCGATCTCGTTCTCCGACAGCGGCATGGGCATTCCGCCGAACCTGCTGTCGAAGATCTTCGATCCGTTCTTCACCACCAAGGAGGTCGGCAAAGGCACCGGGCTCGGCCTGTCGCAGGTCTACGGCTTTGCCCACCAGGCCGGCGGCACGGTGACGGCCGACAGCAAGATCGGCGAAGGCACGACAATCACCGTCTATCTGCCGTCCTGCGGCGACGAGGCGGCGGAGGAGGAGGAACTCATCGCCGATGCGCCGCATCTGCAGCGGCCGATGGTGCTGGTTGTCGACGACAGTCCGGAAGTCGCGGAAGTGACCTCGTCGCTGTTCGAGCATCTCGGCTACGACACCGTCTATCGCGATTCCGCCGAGGCCGCGCTGAAGCTTCTCGGCGAAGGCGCCAAGATCGATCTGGTGTTCAGCGACATCGTGATGCCGGGCACGATTGACGGCGTCGGACTCGCCTCCGAAGTGCGGGCGCGCTACCCGCATCTGCCGGTGATCCTGACCACCGGCTACAGCGACGCCGCGCAAGCCGCGCCGCCGGACTTGAAGATTTTGCGCAAGCCTTTTGACAGCGACACGCTGCGCGGCATCATTCAGGACACGATGGAAATGAGTCTCGTGTCCTAGCGCGTGTTCCGGAAAAGCATGCCCTTGCCTCGAACCGCATCTCTTCGCGTCAGTCATTGCCCAATTTGCCGTCATCACGACTCCTTGATCGATGCGTGAGTTACGCGGCGTTGACACCTGCGAAACCGTGAAGACATTCACGCTGGGGCGGCCGGATACCAAACGGAAGATACGATGGACTCGGTTGAGAAATTCGTTCCTGTTCTGGGCCGTTTTCTATTGGCCCTGGTTTTTGTTCTGGCTGGCTTCGGCAAAATATGGGGACTCGACGCGACCGCCGCGCAGATGGCGAGCCACGGCATCCCGATGCCCCATCTGTTGGTCTATGGCGTGGTCGCACTCGAATTCGGCGGCGGCCTGGCCTTGATGCTCGGTCTGTTCACGCGTCCGCTGGCGCTGATTTTTGCGGTTTATTTGCTGACGCTGGCCCTGGTGTTCCATGGCTACTGGGCAATGCCGGCGGCCGAAATGCATGCGCAGCGCGTTGCGTTCCTTGAACACCTCGCGATGCTGGGCGGCATGCTCTACGTCTTCTGCTTCGGGGCCGGTCCCTACAGCCTCGACGCGCTCATCGGGCTGGAGCGGCCGCGCCACGTTCCCGCGGCGGCGCGCGCCTAGAGCATTGACCCGGATCAGACGTCTAGGGTGGCTTACGCCGTCCGGCGATCTGCCACGGCAGTTGCACGATCGCGCAGGCGGCGATGCAGAGCAGAACCAGGATGACGGCGCGGGCCGGCCATGGTCCAAGCGCGGCGACGAACGGCGGAATGTCCTGCGGCGGCAAGTTGCCGAGATAGCCGTAGTCGGCGCCGAGCATGGCGTTCAGCGGCACGACGACAGCGAGATAAATCGCACCGACGGCGTAACAGCGCACGAGGTCGCGCCATTGCGGCCGAAAATGCAGGACGGCGAGATCATAGCTCGCGTAAGCGAGAATGATCGTGTGCTGCCCCCAGAACCAATAGAAGATCGGGTTGGCCGGGCCGACTTGCAGTGCCGGCTGAATGAAGGCCTGGGTCGATAGCGCAAAGGCCCAGTAGTACAGCGTCGCGCGCAGCCAGCGATGCTGGGTGAGCAGAACCAGCGGCGCGATCACGCCGTTGATGTCGCAAATCTGCAGCGGCAGGCCGCCCGTGAAATCGATGCCGTGCCAGTTCCACCAGGCATTATAGGAGAGCCAATAGACCAGGCCGAACAGGCCCAGCATGCGCCGCAGCCGCGTTTCAGACGTTTTGGCCAGAGCACGGCCGACAAGAACGAGCCCGGCCATGACAAGCAGGCAGATGCCGACCGTGACGGCATGCAGCCAGCCATAGGGAGCGAACACGTCCCAGGACGTATCGGGTAGAATGTTCAATGGCGGCCCGACCGCACCGTGAGCTTGCATGGCGCCAAGCTTATAGCCGCGGCCACGCCGAACTGGCAAAGTCGGCTGCAAAGCTGCCAGGCAAAGCCGGCGGCAACAGCACGCTTGCAAAAATCCGTCCGTGACACCAATTGCGGGCGGCTTGGTGACAAGCGACTTGGTGACAAGCGACTTGGTGACAAGCGACTTGGGAGGCGCGAAGACCTTGCCGATCTACGTTCTCGAACCGCCGATGCGTTACAACCACGCTTATGCGGGGACGGTCATCGAGCATGTCCTGCCGTTGCGCGAGGCCCGTAAGGCTTGCGCCAAGCGCGGCGTGCATGCCGACGCCTGTTCCTGGGAGACCGGTCACACCTGCGTTCTCGTCATCCCGCGCGGCGGTCCGGTGAAGGATTTGCGGGCTTACGTCCGTCACGAACGCGCCCATTGCAACGGCTGGTCGGAAAATCACGAGGAATAGTGCGCGCCGCACGCGCAACGCGTTATATTTTCTGCTCGCGAATCACTTAGTGCCGGTGTCGCCTTGCGTCCGCCAAGCCTGGTCAGAGCAGGGCCTCGTCAAAGCAGTCCTCGTCAGAACAAGCCTCGTCAGAACAAGCCTCGCCACAGCGTAATACGGAAAAGTGGGAACCGGTTTTCCCAAAGATCATGCTGCAACGAAAACCAGACCGTGATCCGCTGCGGTCTGATCGGATCGTGACCCAGGAACACTAGCGCCGAGAGATGACAAGTCGCGCCGCTGTCGCCCGCAACGCTCCGTCTCTGCATTCAAGTCTTGTGCGCAAGCTGCACGACGCGGTCGCTGCGCAACGCGCCGGACACGTTGAAAAAGCGGCGGGACTTTACACCGCGATCCTGCGCAAGCGCCCGAACGAGTTCAACGCCCTGCACATGCTCGGCCTCCTCGAATATCAGCGCGGGCGCCTGCCGCAAGCGATCAAGCTGATAAAGGCCGCGTTGCAGAGCGACGCCAAGTCGGTCGACGCCTGGTCGAATCTCGGCTTGGTATTCCACGCGCAAGGCGATTACGCCCAGGCTTTGAGCAGCTTCGACCGCGCGCTCGCGCTCAAGCCCGATCATGCCGAGGTGTTGAACAATCGCGGCACCGCGCTCAATTGCCTTGGCCGTCACGAGGACGCGCTCGAAAGCTTCGCGCGGGCGGCGGCGCTGCGGCCCGATCATATCTTCGCGCGCTTCAATCACGGCTCGACCCTGCTCGGGCTCGGACGTTTCGCCGAGGCGCTGGCGAGCTTCGAGGCGACGCTGGTGCTCGCGCCTGACCATGCCGATACGCTTTGTCATCGCGGCAACGTGCTGATGAAGCTCAATCGCATCGAGGAAGCCTTCGCGAGCTTTACCCAGGCGCTGAGTTTCGCGCCGGATCATCCGCAGATCCTGCAGAACCGCACCGTGGCGCTGCGCCATCTCGGCCGGCCGCGCGACGCGCTCGCAAGCGCCGAGCAGGCGCTTCGCGCCCGGCCCGGCTACGCCGCCGCGCGCTTCGAACAGGCTATTGCGTTGCTGGCGCTCGGCGATTTCGAGCGCGGATTTGCCGCCTACGAGTCGCGCTGGGCGCTTGCGGAATTCGAGCCGCAATGGCGGAATTTCGCCGGCCCGCACTGGCGCGGCGAACAGGATGTCGCCGGCAAGACTGTGTTGCTCCATTGCGAGCAGGGCTATGGCGATACGCTGCAATTCGTTCGCTACGTGCCGCTTCTCGCCGAACGCGGCGCCACGGTCATTCTCGAAGTCCAGGCGCGCCTCAAAGCCGTGCTGTCGCAAATCGCCGGCGCCGCCATGGTCATCGCGCGCGGCGATCCGCTGCCGCCATTCGATCTGTATTGTCCGCTGATGAGCCTGCCGCTCGCGTTCGGCACGCGCCCCGAGACCGTCCCGGCACACGTGCCCTATGTCACCGCCGATCGCGAACGCGCCGCGCACTGGTCGGCGCGATTATCGGACTTCGCCGGCAAGACCAAAATCGGTCTGGTCTGGGCCGGCAATGCCGACGCCGTTGCGATCGATACGCGTCGCAGCATGAGCTTGACGCATTTTGCACCTTTGGCCGGAATGGCCGGCATTCAATTCTTCGGCCTGCAGAAAGGCGAGCCCGCCGCGCAGGCGCGGCATCCGCCGGAAGGCCTGGCGTTGACGGATTTTTCCGGAGAGCTGCACGGCTTTGAAGATACGGCGGCGCTGATCGCCAATCTCGATCTCGTCATCAGCGTCGATACCGCAGTCGCCCATCTCGCCGGCGCGATGGCGAAGCCGGTCTGGATCCTGTCGCGCCTCGACGGCTGCTGGCGCTGGCTCGATCACCGCAACGACAGTCCGTGGTATCCGACCGCACGCCTGTTTCATCAAAAAACGCCGGGCGACTGGGATGAGGTTGTAACGCGCGTGCACGGGGCGCTTTCGCGCCGCGACTTTGCCGCTTGACATTGACCCGCCGCGCCGTTTCGTGTCACGTCCCGCAGCCCCCAAAGCAGCCGGAAAAGACCACGACTCCAATGGCCACCGACCGTTACAACGCCCGCGACGCGGAAAGCCGCTGGCAGAAAATCTGGGACGAACGCGGCATCTTCTCGACCAAGAACGACGATCCGCGTCCGAAATACTACGTCCTGGAAATGTTCCCCTATCCGTCGGGGCGCATCCATATGGGCCATGTGCGCAACTACACCATGGGCGACGTGGTGGCGCGGGTGAAGCGCGCGCGCGGCTTCAACGTGCTGCATCCGATGGGCTGGGACGCCTTCGGCATGCCGGCGGAGAACGCCGCGATGGAGCGCAAGGTCCATCCCAAGGAATGGACCTACGCCAATATCGCGGCGATGAAGACGCAGCTCAAAGCCATGGGCCTGTCGCTCGACTGGAGCCGCGAAATCGCGACCTGCGATCCGAGCTATTACAAGCATCAGCAGAAGATGTTCCTCGATTTCCTGCGCGCCGGCCTGGTCGAGCGCAAGAAATCGAAGGTGAACTGGGACCCGGTCGATCAGACCGTGCTCGCCAACGAGCAGGTGATCGACGGCCGCGGCTGGCGCTCCGGCGCTCTCGTCGAGCAGCGCGAGCTGACGCAATGGTTCTTCGCCATCACCAAATTCGCGCCGTCCTTGCTCGACGCGCTCGATCTGCTCGACCGCTGGCCGGACAAAGTGCGGCTGATGCAGAAGAACTGGATCGGCCGTTCGGAAGGCCTGTTGGTCCGTTTCGCGCTCGATCCGAAAACCACGCCGGACGGCGAAAGCGAGCTCGAGATTTTCACGACGCGGCCGGACACTTTGTTCGGCGCCAAATTCATGGCGCTGGCGCCGGATCATCCGCTCGCTCTGGCCGCGGCGAAGAAGAATCCGAAGCTCGCCGAATTCATCGAGGAATGCCGCCGTCACGGCACCGCGCAGGCCGAGATCGATACCGCCGAGAAGCAAGGCTTCGATACCGGCATCCGCGCCATCCATCCGTTCGACAGGAACTGGACGCTGCCGGTCTATGTCGCGAATTTCATTTTGATGGATTACGGCACCGGCGCGATCTTCGGCTGCCCGGCCCACGATCAGCGCGACCTGGATTTCGTCAACAAATACGGACTTGGCAATACACCCGTGGTTTGTCCGCCGGGCCAGGATGCGAAGACCTTCGTCATCACCAAGACCGCCTATGACGGCGACGGCACGATGATCAATTCGCGCTTCCTCGACGGCATGACGATCGCTGCCGCGAAGGAAGAAGTGGCCTCGCGCCTGGAAAAGGAAACCGCCGGCAATCGTCCGGTGGCGCAACGGCAGGTCAATTTCCGGCTGCGCGACTGGGGCATTTCGCGGCAGCGCTATTGGGGCTGCCCGATCCCGATCATCCATTGCGAAAAATGCGGCGTGGTAGCGGTGCCGGAAAAGGACCTGCCGGTGACGCTGCCGGAAGACGTGACATTCGACCGGCCGGGCAATCCGCTCGATCATCATCCGACCTGGAAGCACGTGGCTTGCCCGCAATGCGGCGGCAAGGCGCGGCGCGAAACCGACACGATGGATACGTTCGTCGACTCGTCGTGGTATTTCGAGCGCTTCACCGATCCGTGGATCACCACCGCGCCGACCGACCGGCCGATGGTCGACGACTGGATGCCGGTCGATCAATATATCGGCGGCATCGAGCATGCGATCCTGCATCTGCTCTATAGCCGCTTCTTCACCCGCGCCATGAAAATGACCGGCCATGTCGGGCTGGAAGAGCCGTTCAAGGGCCTCTTCACCCAGGGCATGGTGGTGCACGAAACCTATCGCACCAAGACCGGCGAATGGATCGCGCCGGCCGAGGTCGAGATCAAGGCCGACGGCGACGCGCGGCGCGCCACGCTGATCGCGACCGGCGAAGCGGTCGAGATCGGCCCGATCGAGAAAATGTCGAAGTCAAAGCGCAACACCGTCGATCCCGACGAGATCATCTCGGGTTACGGCGCCGATGTTGCCCGCTGGTTCATGCTGTCGGATTCGCCGCCCGATCGCGACGTGGAATGGACCGAGCGCGGCGTTCAGGGCGCGTTCCGGTTCGCGCAGCGGCTGTGGCGGCTGGCCGACGAGGCCGGCGAAATCGCCAAAGGCGCGCCCGACGCGCGCCCGGCGCAGTTCTCTCCGACCGCGACGGCTTTGCGCAAGGCAACCCATGGTGCGCTCGCCAAAGTCAGCGATGACATTGAAAAGCTGCACTTTAATGTTTGTGTGGCGGCGATCTATGAATTCGCCAATAAGCTCAATGAGGTAATTGGCGACCTGGGGGCCGATGACGGGGTCGAAGAGGGGGCCGCACTCGCGCCCGATCTGCGTTGGGCGATGCGGGAAGCGGTTGATGTTCTCGTGCAATTGTTCGCGCCGATGATGCCGCATTTGGCCGAGGAGTGCTGGGCTGCGCTCGGCCACAGGAACCTCGTCGCTGAGGCCGCCTGGCCGCAGGCCGAGCGCGAATTGCTGGTCGAAGACACCATCGCGCTCCCGGTCCAGATCAACGGCAAAAAGCGCGCCGACGTGACGGTTGCGCGCGAGGCGGCCAATGCCGAAATCGAGGCTGCCGTTTTGGCGCTGGACGCGGTACAAAAGGCACTCGAGGGCAAGGCGCCGAGGAAAGTCATCATCGTGCCGGGGCGGATCGTCAATGTCGTGGTTTGAGCGTAAAAATATGGGCGCCGTTGTGCGGGTTGCCGCGATAATGGCAATGGCCGGCCTGACCGCCGGCTGCTTCCAGCCGCTGTACGGCCGCATCGGCACCGGGCCCGACGCCGACAGCGTCCACGACAAGCTGGCCCAGGTCGAGATTCCGCCGATCCCGGCGCGCCAGGGCTCGCCGGCCGCACGCATCGCCGTCGGCATGCGCAATGCGCTGCAATACGATCTCAATGGCGGCGCCGGTGCCAATGCGCCGACCTACCGCCTGACCATGACGGTCGCGCCGACCGCCTTGTCGGTGATCGTCGACGTCGCCAGCGGCCGGCCGACCGCCGAAATCGACGGCGTTACCGCGAATTATCAGCTCACCGAGATCGCCACCGGCAAGGTCGTGCTCACCGACAACGCCTTCTCGCATGTCGATACCGACGCGCCCGGTTCGCAGCAGCGTTTCGCCGTGCAGCGGGCCAAGCGCGATGCCGAAGATCGCGCCATCCAGGCGGTCGCCGAGGCCATCCGCAACAGGCTCGCGTCCTATTTCGTCGCCGGGACCTAGTCCGCCCCGTCCTCGATTTTTCACCGGCGCCGTTTTCTTTTTCGGTCCCGCGCTGAGCCTTGATGCAATTCAGTTGAACCGGATCAAAGCTGGATTATTTGTTTGAGCATGATCTGTTCCAAAAACCGGTTTCCACTTTTCGGGCTCATGCTCTAAATCTGCTGCATGGTTGCGATCAAGGCCGCCAATGCCGATGCCTTTGTCGCGCGCCCCGATCCGGCGCGGCCGGTGGTGCTGGTCTTCGGCCCCGACGCGGGCCTGGTGAGCGAAAGGGTCAATGCGCTGGTCAAGGCGTCGGTGAACGACGTCAGCGACCCTTTCACGCTGGCGCGCCTGGAGGGCGAGGATGTCACCGCCAACCCGGCGCGGCTGGTCGAGGAGGCCCAGACCATTCCACTGTTCGGCGGCTGCCGCGCGGTCTGGGTGAAGGCCTCCGGCCGCAACATCGCGCCGGCGGTCGAAGCGTTGCTCGGCATCGACATCGTCGATTGCCGCATCATCATCGAGGCGGGTGACTTGCGGCGCAACGCGCCGCTGCGCGTCTTGTGCGAACGCGCCAAGAATGCCGCGGCACTGCCCTGCTATGCCGACAGCGAGCGCGACCGGGCGCAACTGATTGACAGCGAGATGCGTGCCGCCGGCCTTGCCGTTGCGCCGGATGCCCGCGCGCTTTTGATCCCGCTGCTTGGCGGCGACCGTTCGGCCTCGCGCAGCGAGCTGAACAAGCTCGCGCTTTATGCGCATGGCCGCAAACAGATCGGCACCGACGACGTCTTGGCGGTGGTCTCCGATGCTTCGGCGCTCGGGCTCGACGATATCGTCGACGCAGCCTTTGCCGGCCGCCCGGCTGAGCTCGAAACGCAGCTGGCCAAGGCGCGCACCGCAGGCACCAATGCCGGCTCGCTCCTGTTTGCGGCACAGCGTCAGGTGGCGCAACTGCACAAATGGCGGCTTGCCATCGAGGACGGCGCGCCGTTTTCGCTCGATGCGGTGCAGCCGCCGCTGCATTTTCGCCGCAAGGATCTCATCGGCGTGACGCTGAAGAATTGGAACGCCGCGCGGCTGGCCGCAACGATGGCCGAGCTTGCCGAGGCGGTGCTGGATTCGCGCCGCAAGCCCGCGCTTGCCGATACCATCGCCGAGCGCGCTTTATTGGCGATCGCGGCCAACGGCCGGCGCAGCGCCGCCTGAGCCTTGATACCTTGGTGCCTTGGAGCCTGATCGCGAAAGGCAAAAACCGGTTTTGGAAGCGATCATCCTCGAAAGGCGCAAAGCTTATTGCACCGGCCGCGCGTTGGCACGCTGCGCCGGCCAATCGGCAAGCTTATTGCGGCCGACGACCGACATCTTGCTCGCCGCCGACGCCAGCATATCGTGAATCACTTGATCGAAACGCTCATGAGCCGAATGATTGACCGCCATCGCCTTGCGCATCGCATCGGCGTCGAACGGCTCGGCGCGCAAGCTCCGACGCACGTCGTCCTGCGACAAGCGCAGATCAGCCTGCGCCGCGGCGATCTTGACCTCATCCGTGTGAAGTTGCGCCCGCATGATATCGGCATCGGCGGGCGGCAGTGATTCGGCGACGCGGCCGAGTCTCTCGATTAAATTGTGATCGATGTGGGATACGGCCTTTAGCGGCACCGGACTGCTGTAGCGGTAAGCCACGGCGCCGGCGGCGCCGACGAAGAACAGGTTCAGCGCCAGCGAGCCCAGCAACAGCCAATGCGCGCGTCCGCCGCCTTCGCTTTGCGGAAGAACTGACATAGTCGCCCTCGTCTTTTCGAGCGTCGTTTTCTGGAACAATTCAGCTCAAGAAGCCAAGACTCTGGAAATCCGTTCCAGAAAACCACGCAGTCTCGAAATTCCAGAGCACCGGCTGCGCTCATCTCCGCGCCATCGGGCTCCAGTCAGCATTGCCACGGTAATGGAGCCGAACAAGGGCTTGCAAGACCCTTCGCGGAACCCGCAGTTCCGGCCGACGGAGCAGCATCAGAAAGCCGGCGCCGTCTATGTCGGATTTTCGAGGCTGAAGCCCTCGGAATCGTCGTCATAGGCGAACAGCTCGGCAAAGCGGCCCCAGGCGATCACCGCGCGCAAGGTATGTTCGGCATCCTCGGTGCTCATGTGATCCTCGAGCTCGTCGAGGAACCGGCTCTTCGGCGCCACGTGATTGGTGCGTTCCTGCAGCACGCGGCGGATATGCGAGGCGAGCGGAACTTGGGCGAGCAGCTGACGGGCAAAGAGCTTCTTGCGGTCGTCAGTGCCCATTTCGACGAATTGCTTGCCGATATCGGTGAGCTTGATGTCGCCGCCTTCGATTTCCGCAAGGCGGAACATCTGCAGAGATTCGGCGACGGGCAGCAATTCGTCGGACTCCATGGCGAGCTCGTCGGCGAGCACCGGCAAATCGGCTTTGCCGTTGAACGGCGGCGCGGCAAGCGTCTCCATCAGACCGGACATCAAGTTCGCCGAGACCCGCGGCAGCACCGTGTTCATGGTCATGGCCGGCGCCATGCCGATCTGCGTCGGCGCGGCTTTGCGCGCGGTCATGGCAACGTAGATTTTCTCGACCATGTCGCGGAATTGCGGGTCGAGCCGGTTGCGCGGCTGTTTCAGATCGACCGGGATGTCGCTGATGATGCGGCCGGGATTGGAGGAGAACAAGAGGATGCGATCGCACATCAGCACCGCTTCCTCGATATTGTGGGTGACCAGGATCACGCCTTTGATCGGCAGCTTGCCTTCGCCCCACAGTTCAAGAAAGTCGGTGCGCAGCGTCTCCGCGGTGAGCACGTCGAGCGCGGAGAACGGCTCGTCCATCAACAGAATATTCGGATGCACGACAAGCGCGCGCGCAAAGCCGACGCGCTGGCGCATGCCGCCGGACAATTCGCGCGGAAACGCGGACTCGTAGCCATCGAGCCCGATCAGGTCGATTGCGGCCAGTGCGCGCTTGCGGATTTCCGCCTGCGGCAGGCCGAGCGCCTCGAGCCCAAGCTGCACGTTCTCAAGCACCGTGAGCCAGGGAAACAGCGCGAAAGACTGAAACACCATGGCGATGCCGGGCGCAGGCCCGTTCACCGGCTGACCGAGATAAGTGACACTGCCGCCGACAGGTTGGGACAGGCCGGCGATCAAGCGCAAAAGCGTCGATTTGCCCGATCCGGTGCGCCCGAGCAGGCCGACGATCTGGCCCTGATTGAGCTGCAGTTCGACGCCTTCGAGCACCAAATGCTCGCCGCCGTCGGCGCGCGGGAATGCCTGGCGCAGGCCATGGATATCGAGCAATGCGGCACTCATGCGATCCTCACCTGCGATTCTCACCTGCGATCCTCACCCCAGCCGGAACTTGCGCTCGGCATAGTAGTACAACGGACGCCAGAACAAGCGATTGACGACGACGACGAAGAGACTCATCACCGCGATACCGAGCACGATCTTGTGGAAGTTGCCGGCATCGGTCTGCTGCGCGATATAGGCGCCAAGCCCGTCGGCTTGCAGATGCTCGTTGCCCCATGACGCGACTTCGGCGACGATGCTGGCGTTCCACGAACCGCCCGAAGCCGTGATCGCGCCGGTCACATAATACGGCAGCACCGCAGGCAGCGCGATACGCCGCCACCACAGCCAGCCGCGCACGCGCAAATTCATGCCGACAGCGCGCAGCTCGCTCGGGATCGCGGTCGCGCCGGCGATCACATTGAACAGAATGTACCATTGCGTGCCGAGGATCATCAGCGGGCTGAGCCAGATATTGGGGCTGAGCTTCCAGGCGACGATGATCGACACCACGATCGGAAACAGCAGATTGGCCGGAAAGGCGGCGAGGAATTGCGCCACCGGCTGCACCATATTGGCGATGCGCGGCCGCACGCCGACCCATACGCCGATCGGAACCCAGATGATGCTCGCGAGGGCAATGAGCACCACGACCCGCGATAGCGTCGCGAGGCCGAGCACCAGCGTCGTCATCACGTCGGCCAGCGTGATGCCCTCGATGGCGAATCGCACGATCTGCCACAGCGCAATCGCCGCAAGCGCAAAGACGACCAACCCGGCCTGAAAGGCGAAGCGGCCCTCCGCGATCGCCGACAAGCGCGGCGAGGACGCGGGCTTGTCGGCGCGTTGCGGCCGGAAGGTGAGTTGCCACAGCGCTGCAAACGGCGTGATCAATCGCTCGATCAAGCGCGAGCGGCGCAACACGTCGAACACCCAGGATTCGGGCGCCAAAGTGCCCGGTTCCTGCTCGAAGCGGAAGCGATCGGCCCAGGCCACCAGCGGCCGGAACAGCACCTGATCATAGATGAAGATCACGATCAGCATGGTGCCGATCGCCCAGCTCACCGCGACGAGATCGCGATGGTCGATGGCGAGCGCGATATAGGAGCCGATGCCGGGAAGCGTCACCGTCGTATTGCCGACGCTGATCGCCTCCGAGGCGACGACGAAGAACCAGCTGCCCGACATCGACATCATCATGTTCCAGATCAGCTGTGGCATGGCGAACGGCACGTCGAGCCGCCAAAAGCGCATCCACGCCGTGAGGCGGAAATTGCGCGTCGCCTCTTCCAGCTCGACCGGTACCGTGCGCAAGGACTGGTAGAAGCTGAACGCCATATTCCAGGCTTGGCTGGTGAAGATCGCGAAGATCGAGGCGAATTCGGCGCCGAGCACGCGGCCCGGCGCCAGCGCCATGAAGAACACGACGGTGACCGAGATGAAGCCCAGGATCGGTACCGATTGCAGAATGTCGAGCAGCGGCACCAGCAACCGCTCGGCGGTCCGGCTCTTGGCGGCCAGCGTCGCGTAAGTGAAGGTGAAGATCAGCGACGCGACCATGGCGATCAGCATGCGCAGCGTGGTGCGCGCGGCGTATTCGGGCAGATGGCGCGGATCGAGCGATAGCGGCTGCTGCTGCAATTCGGCGAGCGGCTCGAACAAATGCCGGCTGGCTTCGCCGAGAAACACCAGCATGCCGAGAATCAAAAGAAACGCGAGGATGTCCCATCGGCTGAACAGGCCGGTCCAGGCGCCTGCGGAAATCGGGACGTTTACGCGCATGTGTCCGGCCTAGCACTCAGGAACTGACGATCGGGAACTGACCGTCACGGAATTGTCGTGAAAGTCGAAATGTGAATGCGGGCCGCCCCGCGGCCCCAAGATTGGCGATACTCGGGCGGCAAACGTGGTTGCCGCGACCACATAACACCAGCCACGCCGGGTTCAAACCCTTTTGCCAGCCGCGCCACACCTTTGGCGACAATTTGCTCCGGCGCCGCTCCGCAGTCGGACGCGGCGTGGCGGAATTCTGGCGCGGTCCGGCGACGGGAGCGGAAAAATCGTCCCGAAAACACCGCATTGTCTCCCAAGATTTTTCGATAGGTTGAGTCGTTGATTCTCTGTCTGGGGGCGAATGGAGACTGTCGTGGTCACGCAAAGCACGAACGCTATTTCGCGGCTGCTCGCTGCGGCACTGCTGGTTGGACTCCTTGCGTCGGTTGCCGTCCCGCGCGCGGCAGCGGCCGAGCCTTCGGTTGTCGGGTTATGGCAGAAGACGGACGAGCAGACCGGCGCACCGGTCGGCTGGTTCCTCTTTGTCGAACGCGACGGCTATTATGAGGGCGCCATCGCCAAGACATTCGAGCGGCCGGGCGATCCCAAGAATCCGATCTGTTCGGCATGTCAGGACGACCGTAAGAACCAACCGTTGCTGGGCATTTCGCTGATCAGAAATATGGCGCGCAACGGCCTGTCCTATGACGGCGGCAACATCCTCGATCCGCGCGACGGCAATATCTACAACGCGATGATGACGCTGAGCCCCGATGGGCAGACGCTGACGGTGCGCGGCTATCTCGGCATCGCGCTATTCGGCCGCGACGAGGTCTGGCATCGCCTCCCGGACAATGCGATGCGGCAACTCGATCCTATGGTGGTCGCCAAATACTTGCCGGGCCAGCATGCGCCCGGGCCGCATGCGCCGCCGCAGAACCTAGCGGGTCAGGTCAGGGTCGGACGGCCGGTTGCTGCGCTCGGGCAAGGCGCTCAGCGGCCCGCGAACGGCCAGCGCTAGAAACAGCCGACCGCTATTCGACGACGCCGAACTCGCAACCGCGGGCGGCGTATTCATAGCGCGGAACGCCATAGACGTCCTGAACCACGGCCGGCCGGCAGCGTGCCTGCCACTTGCGCTCGCGCTCGGTGCTGAGCGCCTTTTCGGCCTCGGTCTGCGGTGACGGCACCAGCCGCATATAGGGATCGCTGTACGCGCCCCAGTGGGCGACGCAGGAGATGGAGTAGCGCGATCCGACGCAGCCGCCGACCGCAATGCCGTTGGCTTGAGCTGAATTTGAAACCAGGACCGACAATGTGGCCGCTGCAGCGAAGCCGGCCGCAAGCCGCGCAGACCCAGACGCGGACCGCAAGATCGTTCTGGCACAACGTAGCGTTAACACCGCTCTCTCCCTCAAACGTGCGCCGACCTTGTGCAGTCGGCATACCGGGCGCTTGCCGTCGGCGCGAAAACACGCGCGAACGGCTGCGCTCATGGGAGCAAGGCGGGTGCCAGCAAACGTGCCCTGTTTTGGCACAAGACGTTAAGATAAACGGCGGCGCGATCGTGCGCGCGGCGCAGCGGTTAACGGCGGATCACGGTCGACGGCGGCAGGCGGCGATATTCCCATCCGGCACGCTCGAGTTCCGGCACCCGGTCGTCGGTCTGCGGATAGCCGAGACAGAAATAGCCGATGAATTTCCAGTCTTGCGGCACGTCGAGAATTTCCGTCACCGCTGTGGGATCGAGGATCGACACCCAGCCCATGCCGATGCCTTGCGCGCGCGCGGCAAGCCAGATCGTGTGCACCGCGGTGACCGCCGAATAGTCGATCATTTCCGGCATGGTGCGGCGGCCGAGGCCGTGACCCTGTTCGGTCGTACGATCGGCGAAGACGGCGAAATGCGCCGGCGCTTCTTCCAAACCGGCAAGTTTCAGCTTCGCATAGAGGCTGGCGCGTTCGTGACTCTGCGCCGCCAGCGCCTGCGCGTTGCAACCAGCGAAATTGCCGCGGATCGCGGCGCGGCGCGCAGAATCGTCGACGATGACGAAACGCCAGGGCTGGCTCAGCCCCACCGACGGCGCCAGGCACGCGCATTCGAGAAGCTGCTCCAGCGTGCCGGCAGGCAACGGATCGCGCAGAAAGCGGCGCACGTCGCGGCGCCAGGCCAGCAGATCGCGCAGGCGCGCGCGGAAGGCGTCATCGAAGCTCATCGATGGCGGCGCGGCCATGGCCGTGCTTTCGCTTTTCCGATCGGCGCTGGCTTTGAGGTTGGCAATCGGCTGATGACCGGCAAAGGCGGCCATGGCCTGCGTGAGCCGCTGCCAATCGGGCTCCGCCGCCGGCAGGCCGAAGCGCAGCCATTGCGGGCGATCGGGGAACCTGCGAACGAAGATTCCGGCGCGTCCGAGGTGATGAAACAACTCGTTTGCCGCGCGGCTGCGCACCAGCCGGAACAGCGACGTCCCGCCGGCGATGTCGAGACCTGATGCGGCGAGGATCGCATCGAGACGATTGGCGGCCTGCGCCAGCCGCAATCGCGTCGCCTCGATCCAAGCCCGATCCGCCAGCGCCTGCGTGCCGATCGCAAGCGCCGGACCCGAGACCGCCCATGGTCCCAAAAGCGCTGCGATGCGTTCGGCGAGCGCCGGCGCGGCAACCGCAAAGCCGAGCCGCAGCCCGGCCAGACCAAAGAATTTGCCGAATGATCGCAGCACGACGATACCGCTGCGCGTGACGTCGCCGGCGAGGCCCGCCGCTGCCGGGCCAGCGTCAATGAAGGCTTCATCGACGACCAGGAGCCCGCCATGCGCCGCGAGCTTGTCGGCAAGGGCCAACAGTTCGTCATTCGCCAACAGTCGTCCGTCCGGGTTGTTCGGATTGGTCAAGATCGCGAGATCGGCATCGGCAAGAGCGGCGATGTCGGAGACTTCTGTCACGCGGTGTCCGGCCAGACGCGCGGCGCGGGCGTGCTCGGCATAAGTCGGCGCCAGCACGGCGGCACGTCCTGGCGGCTCGAGCCCGGCAATGACCGGCAGCAGAATTTGCGTGCCCGGCGCGGCCACGACATGCTCCGCCGACGGCGCGCCGTAGGCCGCCGCCGCAACTCTCGCCAGGTTTGCGAGCGGCGCGGCCTCCGGCAACCTCGCAAAGACATCGCCGGACAACGCCGGAAGCGGATAAGGATTGGGATTGATCCCGGTCGAAAGATCGACAAAGGGTTCGGGCGCGCCCGGGAACATCGTCCGGGCGGCGCCGATATCGCCGCCGTGTTCAACGTCCGGTTCGCGGACGTGCCGAAGCGCTTCGGCTGTGGTTTTGTAGATCGCCATGCCTTTTGCAGCGCTTGCCCTTCTCGCCATGCTGATCGAGCTCGCTCTCGGTTACCCGCGATGGCTGTTCCGGATGGTCGGCCACCCGGCGACCTGGATCGGCCACCTGATCAGCGTGCTTGACCGGCTGCTCAATCGTGACACGGACAGCCGGATCAGGCGGCGGATCGCCGGCATTATCACGGTTCTTGTTGTTTTCGCCATGGCCGGATCGGCCGCCTATCCGTTGCAGCACGTGCTGTTGCGCCTGCCGCTCGGGCTTTTTGCCACAGCGCTTGCGGCCAGCACTTTGCTGGCGCAGCGGAGCTTGTACCGGCATGTGGCGGACGTCGCCACGGCGCTTGACGCCGCCGGCGTCGAGGCCGGCCGCGCCGCCGTCGCCCATATCGTCGGACGCGACACGGCGGCGCTTGACGCCGCCGGCGTGGCACGCGCCGCGATCGAAAGCCTCGCCGAAAATTTCTCCGACGCGATCGTCGCGCCGGTTTTCTGGATGGTCATTGCCGGGCTTCCCGGGGCCGCAGTCTACAAGGCGATCAATACCGCCGACAGTATGATCGGCCATCGCGACAAGCGCTACGCGGCCTTCGGCTGGGCCGCCGCGCGGCTCGACGATCTGATCAACCTGCCGGCGTCGCGGCTGTCGGCGCTTTTGCTCGTGCTCGCAGCGACCAGCGACCGGTTCAATGCCGGCGCGGCATGGCGCGCCACATGGCGGGACGCCTCGCATCACCGCTCGCCCAATGCCGGCTTTCCCGAAGCCGCAATGGCCGGCGCGCTCGACCTCGCATTGGCCGGTCCGCGGATCTATGCCGGCGTCGAGGTCGACGATGCCATGATGGGCTCCGGCCGCCGCGATGCCAACGCCGATGATATCCGCCGCGCGCTGGCGCTGTTCCGCCGCGCCGATGCGGCGTTGATCGTTCTGCTTGCGCTTTTGGCCGCGCTGTTCAACGCGCCAGTTTGAGCAGGCGGTCGATATCGAGATGCGTGTCGAGATGCGCGGCCAGCGCATCGAGCGTCTCTTCGACCAGCGCGTCGTAGGCGATATTCGCCGGGCCGGCGGCAAAACGGGCAAGCCACGCCGCGCGCTGCCGGTCGTCGGCGAACAGGCCGTGGATATAGGTGCCGATCACGCGCCCATCGGCCGAAACCGCGCCTTCCGGCGCTCCACCGGAGAGATGCGCAAAAGGCCGCACGCGATCGGGACCTTGGGTCACGCCCATATGCATCTCGTAGCCGTAGAACGGAACGCCATCGCTGGTCGCGCCGCGCACCGGCTCCAGACGTTTTTCATCGGACAGCGTCGTCTCGACATCGAGCAGACCGAGCCCTTCGATCGTTCCCGGCGGCCCTTCGACGCCATCCGGGTCAGCGACGCTGCGTCCGAGGATTTGATAGCCGCCGCAAAGGCCCAGCACCGTTCCGCCGCGGCGATGATGAGCGGCAATGTCGATGTCGAAACCGGCCGCACGCAGCGCTTTCAGATCGGCGATGGTCGCTTTCGATCCCGGCAGCACAATGAGATCGGCGTCGCCGGGCAGCGGCCGGCCCGGGCGTACGCGCACGAGATCGACCGCGGGCTCGGCATCGAGCGGGTCGAAATCGTCGAAATTGGCGATATGGGGCAGGAGCGGCATCGCGACGCGCAGCTTTGCACCCGATTTCCTGAGCTCGGCTTGTTCCAGAGCCAATGCGTCTTCAGCAGGAAGGAGTCTTGCCTGGCCGAAATGCGGCACCAGGCCGAGCGCTTCCCAGCCGGTCAATTGCGCGATGCGCTCCATGCCGGCATCGAACAATTCCGGATCGCCGCGAAACTTGTTGACGATGAAGCCGCAGATCAGCGCGGCATCCTCGGGCGCGATCACCGCCTTGGTGCCGACCAGGCTTGCGATGACGCCGCCGCGGTCGATATCGCCGATCAGCACGACAGGCACGCCGGCGGCCTGCGCGAAGCCCATATTGGCAATGTCGTTCTGCCGCAGATTCACTTCCGAAGCGCTGCCGGCGCCTTCGACCAGAACGATATCCGCTTCGCTGCGCAGCTGCTCGAAGCTTTCGAGCACATAGGGCATCAATTCGCGCTTGATATGCTGGAAGGCGCTCGCTTTGGCGCTGCCGTGAACCTTGCCCTGCACGACGATCTGCGCACCGATTTCGCTTTGCGGCTTGAGCAGCACCGGATTCATGTGCACGCCCGGCGGCACGCGCGCCGCGCGCGCCTGCAGCGCCTGCGCCCGGCCGATCTCGCCGCCATCCGCCGTCACGGCGGCATTGTTGGACATGTTCTGCGGCTTGAACGGCCGCACGCTCAGTCCGCGCAACGTCAGAGCGCGCGCCAGGCCCGCAACGATGAGCGATTTGCCGACGTCGGAACCGGTGCCCTGAAACATCAGCGCGCGCGCCGGCATGATTTCAGAACTCGATACCGGGCTGCGCCTTCACGCCGGCGGCGAAGTGATGCTTCACGAGCGTCATCTCGGTCACGAGATCGGCAGCCGCGATCATTTCCGCCTTGGCATTGCGGCCGGTGACGACGACATGCAGGCCCGGACGCCGCGCCGTCAGTGCGGCAATGACGCTGTCGAGATTCAAATAATCATAGCGCAGCGCGATATTGATCTCGTCGAGCACCACCATGGCGAAGCCCGGATCGCCGATCAGTTCCTGCGCCTTGCCCCAGGCGCGCTCGGCCGCCGCGACGTCACGCGCGCGGTCCTGCGTCTCCCAGGTGAATCCTTCGCCCATCGTGTGCCAGACCAGCTGATCGCCGAATTTGGCCAGCGCATCTCGCTCCGCGGTGTGCCAGGCGCCTTTGATGAATTGCACCACGCCGACGCGATGACCGCGTCCGAGCATGCGAAGCGCCAAGCCGAAGGCCGCCGTCGATTTGCCCTTGCCCGGACCGGTATGAACGATCAACAGGCCCTTCTCGACGGTCTTTTCGGCAACTTCGGCGTCCTGCACGGCCTTGCGTTTGGCCATTTTGGCGCGATGCCGTTCGGCCTCGGCTTGATCGGTCGTCTGGGTCATCAGAGCGTTCCCTTCACCGCAAGCGGTATGCCGGCAACGACCAGCACGACGCGGTCGGCGCGCGCGGCGATACGCTGATTGAGGATGCCTTGCAAATCGCGGAACCGCCGGCCGAGCGGGTATTCCGGCACGATACCGGAGCCGACTTCATTGGCGACCAGCACCACAGGCGCCGTCGCCGCCGCCACGGCTTGTTCCAGAAGCGTCGTCTCGGCCTCGAGATCGGCGTCCGCCAGCACCAGATTTGACAGCCAAAGCGTGAGACAATCAACGAGCACAGGCCGGCCGTCGCACGCTTTCAAAGCGGCGGCAAGATCGCGCGGCGCTTCGACCGTATGCCAGTTCGAGCCACGCCGCGATCGGTGCGCGGCGATGCGCTCCGCCATTTCCGCGTCGCCGGCTTCCGCCGTCGCCACATAGGTCCAAGGCGGCGTCAGGGCGGCGATCACGCTCTCCGCATAGCGGCTTTTGCCGGACCGGGCGCCGCCGAGGACGAGCGTGAGTTTTGCTGCGCTGGACATAAATCTCCGCCACCGGAACTTCGCGGCCAGATTGACAGCCCTGCCCCGCGAAATCTATCACTAGCGCATCGATGGTCCCTCGCGAGAGGGCGAAGAGGGAATGCGGTGCGGCGGGCGAAAAAACCGGCCTAATCCGCAGCTGCCCCCGCAACTGTGAGCGGGAAGTCTCGTTCCATAGCGCCACTGGCTAACGCCGGGAAGGCAGGACGAGGCGACGATCCGCGAGCCAGGAGACCTGCCATCGGTCGTGTCGACGCGACAAACACGGGTCGGGGTGAACCTGTGGATGATCCGAAAGACGGAAGTCTTTTGGTCCTCGCTCGCGCCGACGGCAGGCCACGCGAGGACCGTCTGTGCTCAATCTCCTGAAAACCACCGTCGACGACGCATCATCCGATCATCGCGGCAAAGTTGCCGCGCTCTATGTTTTCCTGATCGGCGCCAATGTCCTGATTTGGGCCTGGGCGGTCGTCGCCCTTGCCGGGCGACCGACGCTGCTTGGCACCGCGTTCCTGGCCTACGTGCTGGGCCTGCGTCACGCCGTCGACGCCGATCATATCGCGACCATCGACAATGTCGTGCGCAAGCTGATGCAGGAGGGCAAGCGGCCGATTTCGGCCGGCCTGTTCTTCTCGCTCGGTCATTCGCTGTCGATCGCGCTCGCGGTCGCCGCCATCGCCACGGCGGCCTTTGCGCTGCAGGGCCGCTTCGAGAACTTCCGGGCCATCGGCAGCCTGATCGGCACCGGGGCATCGGCATTTTTCCTGCTGGCGATTGCGGCGATCAATCTCGTCATTCTGCGCCATGTCTGGACGAGCTTCCGCCGCGCGCGCCGCGGGGAAGCGGTCGGCGAGCATGAGCTCGATATCCTGCTCTCCGGCCGCGGCCTGCTGTCCCGCGTGTTCCGGCCGCTGTTCCGGATGGTGTCGCGCAGCTGGCAGATGTTCCCGATCGGCTTTTTGTTCGGGCTCGGCTTCGACACCGCGACAGAAATCAGCCTGTTCACGGTGGCGGCGAGTCAGGCCTCCGGCGGCATGAGCTTCGGCACGGTGATGATTTTTCCGGCGCTGTTCACCGCCGGCATGACCTTGGTCGACACGACCGACAGCGTGCTGATGGTCGGCGCTTACGGCTGGGCCTTCCTCAATCCGCTGCGCAAGATCTGGTACAATCTCACCATCACCGCGATTTCGGTTCTTGTCGCGCTCTTGATCGGCGGCATCGAGGCGCTCGGCCTCATCGCCGGCAAGCTCGGCCTTGAAGGCGGGTTCTGGGACATGATCGGCGATCTCAACGGCGGGCTTGCCAATTTCGGCTATCTCGTTGTCGGCATTTTCGTGGTGAGCTGGGCGCTGTCCTATCTGATCTATCGCGTGGGGGGCTTCGACCAGCCCGCAGCGGAACAGGCGTGAGGCAAGAGTCATGAACCGATCGTCCGACAGTTCCGCGCCCGATATCTCATCGCGCGATGCCTCGACGCCGATGATCTATGTCTGCACCACCTGCAAGCGCGCCGGCGAGCCGGACAGCGATCCGCGCCCGGGCGCGCTGCTCGCGGACGCGACCGAACGCGCCGCTGACGGCACCGATGTCATCGTGCGCCGCCTGCGCTGTCTCGCCAATTGCACGCGCGGCCCGAGCGCCGCGCTGCGTTGCAACGGCTCCTGGACCTATGTGTTCGGCGGGCTCGGTGCCGACAACGCGCAAGCCCTGGTCGACGGCGCCAGACTTCTCGCCACAGCAAGCGACGGCATTCTGCCGTGGCGCGGCCGGCCGGACATTCTCAAGCGCGGCCTGATCGCGCGCGTTCCCCCGATCGACTTCAACGAGGCTGATGCATGACCGCAGCAACAAACGGCCGACCCGCAAACGGCCAACTCGCCCGCATCCCCTGCACCATCGTCACCGGCTTTCTCGGCGCCGGCAAGACCACGCTGATCCGCCACGTGCTGGCGAATGCGCAAGGACGCCGGCTCGCCGTTATCGTCAACGAATTCGGCGATGTCGGCATCGACGGCGAAATCCTCAAAGGCTGCGGCGACGCCGCGTGCCCGGAAGAAAACATCGTCGAGCTCGCCAATGGCTGCCTGTGCTGCACAGTGGCCGACGCGTTCGTGCCGGCGCTCGATGCGTTGCTCGCCAAGGACGGTATCGAACATATCGTCATCGAGACCTCCGGCCTCGCCCTGCCCAAGCCGCTGGTGCAGGCGTTTCATTGGCCGGCGATCAAGAGCCGGGTCACGGTCGACGGCGTCGTCGTCGTGGTCGACGGTGCGGCGCTGGCCGATGGCCGCGTCGCGCACGACCTCGAAGCGCTGTCGCGGCAGCGCTCCGCCGACGCGGCGCTCGATCACGACGATCCGGTCGAGGAAGTCTTCGAGGATCAGATCGCCTGCGCCGATCTGGTCGTGCTCAACAAGCGCGATCTGCTCGACGACGCCGACGTCGATCAGGCGCTGGCGACGATTTCGAGCGCCTTGCCGCGCAGCGTGAAGGTGCTGACCGTCACCGGCGGCAAAGTCGATCAGGCGCTGCTGCTCGGCCTCGGCGTCGGCACCGAGGACGATATCGCCAATCGCCGCACCCATCACGACCTCGAAGAGGACCATGATCACGACGATTTCGATTCCTTCGTCGTGCCGATCGGTGAAGTCGCCGATCCTTCGCATTTGTCGGCGCGCGTGGCCGCGCTTGCCGAGCGCTTCGACGTGCTGCGCGTCAAGGGCTTCGCCGCGGTGACCGGCAAGCCGATGCGGCTTTTGGTGCAGGCGGTGGGTCCGCGCGTGTCGCATCAATATGACCGGGCGTGGACGGCCGCCGAGCCGCGCGAGGGCCGTTTGGTCGTGATCGGGCTGAAAGGGCTGGATCGCGCCGCAGTGACGCAAGCTCTCCAAGCATGATCCCGAAAAGTGGAAGCCGGTTTTCGGAAAA
>DATJLN010000027.1:0-12786 GCA_035509535.1 Xanthobacteraceae bacterium
GCACGGCCGGCCACGCTTACCGGCGGCTGATGCCCAAAGCCGCCCGGGTGCGGATCGTAACTCCGCCCGCGGGCACCGCACTCGCTCCGGCCTTCAGGTCTACCTCCCAAAGGCGTCCTTCATGAGCGAGATTCGATTCGCCACCTGTAACTTAAACGGTGACAATTGTCAATGTAAAAGTGACGCGTGGCCATTCGTTATTTCAGTCATCGTTGAAATAATTATTGACCGACTTTCGATATTTCAGTATTCATTGAACTATGAAAAAGCCCGATGCGTTGGCGGCGCTTGCTGCGCTCGCCCAGGACAATCGCCTCGATATTTTCCGCCTGCTGGTCAGAGCCGGCAGCGACGGCATGCCGGCGGGCAACATTGCCACTGCGCTCAAGCTGGCGCCGAACACCCTGACATTCCACCTCGACCGCTTGCGCGACGCCGGGCTTGCGACGGTGCGGCGGGAAGGGCGGTCGATGATCTATGCCGCGCGCTACGACACGATGAACGGCCTGCTCGGCTTCCTCACCGAGAATTGCTGCCAGGGCAATCCGGAGCGGTGTTTGCCGACGGAGGCTGCCAAAGCGGCGCGCGACCCGGCCCGCCGCAAGGAGCCGGTAGCATGAGGCTCTATCTCTTCGAGCATTGCTCGATCTGCTTTCGCGTGCGCATGGCGGCGGCGCTCAAGCGGCTGCATTTGCAGGAGACCGTCGTACTCGAAGACGATTCCAAAACCATGATCGATCTCGTCGGCAAACGCGTGATTCCGATTCTGGTGAAAGACGACGGTCAGCCGATGCTCGAGAGCATGGACATGGTCGCGCATATCGACGGCCGTGAAGCCCCCGTTCTTGCCGGCCCGCAGCGCGGCGAGCTCGCGGCGTGGGCGAGCGCTGCCGCCGACAAGACCGCGCCTCTCACCTGGCCGCGCTATCCGCTGCTCGGCCTCCCGGAATTCGGCACCGTCGCCGCGCATGACCATTTCGTGGTTCGCAAGCGCAAGAGCCTGGGCGATCTGGTCGAGTTGCGCGCACGAACACGCGAATTGATGGACGCTCTGATGCCCGATCTCGAAAAGCTCGACGCCATGATCGAGAGCTCCGAGGCGGTGAACGGCACGCTGTCACTGGACGACATTCGCGTCTTGCCGCTCTTGCGTTCCGCGGCCGTCGTCAAAGGCCTGCGCTTTCCGCACAAGGTCCGCGACTATTTTGAAACCATGATGCGCCGCATCGGCTATCAGCCGCTGCCCGCCGTCTGAGGAGTTACATTATGAAGCGCCTGCACGTTCACGTCGCGGTCGATGAGTTGCAGAAGTCGATTCACTTCTATTCGGCGCTGTTCGCGGCCGAGCCGTCCGTCAGCAAGCCCGACTACGCCAAATGGATGCTCGACGACCCGCGCGTCAACTTTGCGATTTCGACCCGCGGGCGCAAAGCCGGGCTCGATCACCTCGGCATCCAGGTCGAGAACGAAGACGAGCTTCACGAGGTTTACGGGCGGCTCCACGCGGCGGGCGGCAATATCGTCGAACAAGGACAGACCGCCTGCTGCTACGCCAAATCGGAAAAGTCCTGGACCGATGATCCCGCCGGGATCGCCTGGGAAACCTTCCTGACCGTGGGCGAGAGCACCGATTACGGCGACGGCTCCGGCGAGCGCGTGGCGCGCGTTGCGAATGAAAAATCGTGCTGCGCCCCGGAGGCGGTGAAGGAGCCGGCAACAGCCTGCTGCAAGTGAGCGAGCGATGACCGAGCGGCGCTTTAATGTCTTGTTCCTCTGCACCGGCAATTCGGCGCGCTCGATTATCGCCGAAGCGATCCAGAACAAGGTCGGCGCCGGAAAATTCCGCGCCTTCAGCGCCGGCAGCCAGCCGAAAGGCCGCGTCCATCCCGAAACCCTGCAGCTCCTGCAAGGGCTCGGCTACGACACCTCGGCGTTTCGCTCCAAATCGTGGAGCGAATTCGCCGAGCCCGGCACGCCGGTCATGGATTTCGTATTCACCGTCTGCGACAACGCGGCCGGCGAAGCTTGTCCGCTATGGCCCGGTCAGCCGATGACCGCGCATTGGGGCGTGCCCGATCCGGCCGACGCAAGAGGCAATCCGGCCGAGATCGCGCTGGCGTTCAAGGACGCCTATCGCATGCTCAACCAGCGCATCGGCATCTTTGCGGCGCTGCCGATCCGCAGCCTCGACAAGCTCAGCCTGCAGAAGCGCATCCAAGAGATCGGCCGGATGGGCGAAGCGGCCGCGAAAGCCGCAGACCCGGCCTGATGACACCGCTTTCACGGCGGCTTGCGGCCGAGGCGCTCGGCACCGCTTTTCTGCTCGCCGCGGTGGTCGGCTCCGGCATCATGGCGCAACGGCTCGCCGGCGGAAACGATGCGCTCGCGCTTCTCGGCAACACTTTGCCGACCGGCGCGATTCTCGTCGTCCTGATCCTGATCTTCGGTCCGATCTCCGGCGCGCATATGAATCCGGCGGTGAGCATCGCTTTTGCGCTGCGGCGCAGTTTGTCGTGGCCGGACACGACGGCCTATATCGCTGCGCAGATCATCGGCGGCGTGATCGGCGTCTGGATTGCACATCTGATGTTCGAGCTGCCGGTATGGCAGGTGTCATTGCATGTCCGCTCGGGCGCCGGACAATGGCTCGCCGAGTTTGTCGCAACATTCGGCCTGGTGCTGACGATCTTCGGCTGCAGCGCGAAAGCGCCCGCCGCGGTGCCTTTCGCCGTCGGGCTTTACATCACCTCGGCCTATTGGTTCACCGCCTCGACATCCTTCGCCAACCCCGCAGTGACGCTCGCGCGGGCGCTTTCCGACACCTTCGCCGGCATTGCGCCGGCCGGAGTGGCCGCGTTCATCGCGGCGCAAATCGCGGGCATGCTGGCGGCGGTCGCGCTCGCGCCGCTGTTTTGGCCACTCAAGAGGCCGTAAGCCGCGCCCGGGCCCTCCGGCGCCGGTAGTCAGGTCACTTGCCCGCAACCTGAAAGACAAAACGGCCCCGGCTCGCATGCGTGTCCGCCGGCTTTGCGGCGAGCGAAGCGGCGATCGTCAAACGCATTGCGGTCTCAGGCGTTCGGGTCGTTGGCATTGGGATAGAAAAGCTGCTGGCCGTTGATCTTGTAACCGGCGATCACCTTCTGTCCTTCCGGCGAGATCAGCCAATCGATGAACTGCTGCCCGAGGTCTTTTTTCACGGTCGGATGTTTCGCCGGGTTGACCAGCATGACGCCGTATTGATTGAACAGGCGCTTGTCGCCTTCAACCAGGATGGCAAGGTCGCCGCGGTTCTGAAACGCGAGCCAGGTGCCGCGATCGGACAGTACATAGGCGTTGGAGGCCGAGGCCATGTTCAAGGCTGCGCCCATGCCTTGGCCGATTTCCTTGTACCAAGGCCCTTTGTCATGGGCGATATCGATGCCGGCCTCTTTCCAAAGGGCAAGCTCGGCGATGTTCGTGCCGGAACGGTCGCCGCGCGAAATGAACGGCGCGGCTTTGGCCTTGAGCGTTTGCAGCGCGGTCAGGATGTCCTTGCCTTTGACCCCCGCGGGATCACCCTTGGGACCGATCAGGATGAAGTCGTTGTACATGACGGGGTAACGCTTGACGCCCCAGCCTTCCGCCAGGAATTTTTCCTCGGCGGACTTGGCATGAACAAACACCACGTCGGCGTCGCCGCGGCGCGCGGTGTCGAGCGCCTGGCCGGTGCCCTGCGCCAATACCCTCACGACGATGCCGGTCTTCTCTTTCACGATCGGCAGCAGATAGCCGAACAGGCCCGAGTCCTGGGTCGAGGTCGTCGAGGCAACGACGATCGATTTGTCCTGCGCGATGGCTGGCGCAGACAACGACATTGCGTTCATAAGAACCGCGAGGGCCCCCAAGCGGCACAAGCGCACGAACCATTGCATTTCACGCTCCCGGAATTCAGCGGCGGGTCAGCGCACGCCCGAAGAACAGGCTCAGGCCGCTGACCGCCATCGACAGAATGATGAGAATGATTCCCAAGGCAAGGGCAAAGCTCAACTCCCCCTTGCTGGTCTCCAAGGCGATCGCCGTCGTCATCGTGCGGGTATAGCCGCGGATATTGCCGCCGACGATGATGATCGCGCCGACTTCAGCGATGGCGCGGCCGAAGGCCGCAAGGAAAGCCGTCAGCAAACCCTCGCGGCCGATCAGCATGATCGGGGGAATGGCCCGCAGGCGCGAAGCGCCGTCGACCAAAAGAGCGTCGCCATAGGCGCTCCATACGTCCACCGTCGTCCGATGCACCAGGGCAACGACGATCGGGACAGCAAGAACGGCTTGGGCGATCACCATCGCGGTGGGCGTGAACAGGATGCCGAACGAGCCGAGCGGGCCGGATCGCGACAGCAGCAGATAGACGGCAAGGCCGACGACGACCGGCGGCAGGCCGAGCAGCGCGTTGGCGATGACGATCAATGCGTCCTTGCCGCGGAAGCGATATACGGCCAAGGCCGTACCGAACGGCGACCCGATCGCGAAGGCGCAGACGGCGGCGGTGAGGCTGACGCCGAGCGACAAGGTCACGATTGCGCGCAGCTCGGCATCAAGGTGAGCGACGAGAGTCACCGCCGTGTACAGCGCTTCGGTAAAGTCCTGCATCGCCCGTTATTACCTCACGCTTCGGCACATCGGCAAAGCGAGGATAGGTCCGCTGTTGCGCCTGTCGCCGCGGCGTAGCGAAAGCGGTGACATGTCAATGGAACAGGGACAAGCCGGAAGGCAAAATTTTAATAAAATCGGACAAGAATGGTCCAAACCGCGATGAGAACGCGGGCCGAGGGTCGGTGGGCCGCGCCGCGTGCAGGCGGTATCGCGCAGGCCCGCTGGCGCCGAGCTTTCCGAGAGAACCAAAAAATGGGCGTCGCCGATTTGAATCCGATCCATGCGATGGCGAGCGGCGCAGACCGGCGTCCCGAAATGCTTCGGCACGTCACGGATCTGTTCATCGTCAGTGCCGACCGCCTTTCCGACGGTGAGGTCGCGCTCTTTGACGATGTCCTCAACCGGTTGATCGTCGACATCGAGATCGCGGCAAAGGCGCTTTTGGCGATGCGGCTCGCGCCGATCGCCAATGCGCCGCCGCGCACCGTTTGCAAACTGGCCTTTGACGATGCGATCGAAGTCGCCGGGCCAATTCTCATTCAGTCCGAGCGGCTGGACGATGCGGCGCTGATCGAGGCGGCGACGAAGAAGGGTCAAGCGCATATGCTGGCCATCGCCCAGCGGCGCGTGCTTGGCGAGTCCGTGACGGACGTCCTGGTCGCCTGCGGCGACAAGCAGGTCTTGTTGCGGACGGCGCAGAACCGCGGCGCAAAATTCTCCGACGCCGCGTTCGACCGGCTTGCGGAGAAATCCGACGACGACGAAGGTCTTGCCGTCAGCCTCGGCAGCCGGGACGACGTGCCGCCGCGTATCTTCCGGCATCTCTTGCAACGTGCCAGCGATCACGTCCGCACCAAGCTCGAGGCCGCTTATCCCGACCACGCCAAGATGGTGCGGCAGGTCGTGTCCGAAGTCGCAGGCCGGATCGAGAGCGAAGAACTGGGCGGACCATCGGATCACGCCGATGCGGCCGGCGGTCTCGACAAGCGAGCGGCCGATGCCGCGTCGTATCTGGCGTATCTGGCGCGGCACGGCTCGTTCGCCGACCTGTCGGCGGCGCTGGCGCGCATCAGCGGCATGTCACTTGTGTTCGTCGAAAGCGCTCTGAAGCAGCGGCGGTCGGACACGATCCTGCTGCTGGCGAAGGCCAGTGGTCTTGCCTGGCCGATCGTGAAAGCGATCTTGAGCTTCCGCGCCCGTCTCGGCTTCATGCCGCTCAAGGAGGTCGAGCTGAGCCTGTTCAGCTACGAGCGGATCTTGCCGGAGACGGCGGAGAAGATTCTCCACTTCTATCGCGCGCGCTGAGGCCGTGCCGGCTCAGGCGCCGCAGGCGAATGACCGCCATCGGCCAAGAGGGGCGACACCCATCCATAGCCGCAAGATCGACAGCCGCAAGATCGACAGCCGAAAGGCTCACAGCCGAAGCGCCTCCGGAAATTGAGCGCCCCGCAATTCCCGATGCACCAAGCGGCTTGGCCCGGAACGGCCGTCGCTTACGCCACTTTGGCTTTTTCCGGCTCCGCCTTGCCGTCGCCGGCCGCGTGAACGTCGTCCTTGGCTTCATTTGCCGAGAAAGACTCGCGGACCATCGTGGTCAGCCGCCATTCCTCGACCAGACCAACGGTCGAAAGGCGCTCGGCCGGATTTGCGACCGGCCTTTCGGGATGTTCTTCGACCGGCTTTGTCGCAGGCCACTCGGTCACCACCGCGGTTTCGCTTACGATCGCCGGCCGGGCCCCGGCAAGCGGCGCCGCGACGGCCACCGCGCTGACCGGCTGTTGCGGTGCGGCAGCGGGCGCCGGGGCAATTTCCGATAATTCTTTCGCTCCTAAGACTTCTTCGACGGAAGCGGGTACGGCGTCATAGTTCCCGTCATCGGCCACGACTTCGAGTACGGCGGAGATGTCCTTGATCGCCTTTTCCACAGTGAGAAGGGCCTGGTATTCCTGGGTTGCCATAAGCCGCTCCACGATCTTCTGCTTGGCCGTCTGCAACTGATCGGTGAGCTCGGGAATATCCGCGACTTCCGCCATCGGCTGTTCGATGGCGAGAAGTGCCCGGTATTCCGGCAGTTTCATCAAGCGCTGCTTCACTCTCTCCCGCACGGTTTCAAGCGACCGGACGACACTGGACGTTTGCGACTGCGACATGACAAACCCCGCGAATTTGAAGTTAAGTCCCAACGATCACAAAACTCGCCGGGATATAAGTCAATTTGAAGTCACGATTGCCGCCGGCCCGGCCAGTCGGGTCAGACAGGCCAAGCCGTGGGCGTCCGACCACCCTAAGCGCCGGATGCGCACCTGAGACTACATCCCGCGCCGCGGCGTGTCGTCCAGGAATTCCCGGTGAGGTGGGCGGGTTGCAGGGATTAGCGGGGACAACAAAGACGACGCCGAGCCTGCCGCGCGGCGGTGAGCGGCATTTTGTCCTTGCGCTGCAGCGGCGCGGGGACGGCCGATGGTTTCAGCGCTAGAGGTCTTGCCGGGGGTGTTGCGGCGGCGTGACCGGCCCGTTGCCGCGCTGACAGCGGCTATCGTCCGCGGTTCGCCAAGTCGTGTGACGTGTCATGTGACGTGCCATGCGAAGAGCTAGGCGGATGAGCTGGGCGATCGGTGGCCTGTTGCGGTGTTGGGATGTTCGATGCACGCCATCGATGCGCTTTATCGCGAGCACTTGGCGCGCCGGCAACTTCCGCCGCGCGACCTGGTGGAGCGGCACACCCGCGGCATCACCGACGAAGGCCTTGCCCGCACGATCGCGGGCCGGCTGTCCTGCGCTTTGCCCTGCGCCGAAGCTCTCGACTACCTCAGGCGTCATCTGCGGGCGCCTTTGCTGACGGTGGCCGCGGGCATCGGCTTCTGGGCCTACTGCCTGCATCACGTGCAGGGGATCGAAATCGTCGCCACCGACCTGTTTGCGCCGGAGAACAATCCCCGTTTCCGGCGGCCCGGCTGGTATCCGGTCCAGCGGATGGACGCGCTGGAAGCGCTGCGCCGTTACCCGGACCATGACGTGCTCGGTGTGTGCTTGCCGCCGGGCTTCAGCCTGCAACAAGTGTACGAGGCTGCACCGCAGGCCCGCTCGCGGCAACTCTTCGTGGCCGGCTATTTCTCGCGCGGCGCCTTCGGCGGCGGGCAGGAGGGAGTCATGTCGGAGGCGCACGGGTTGAAGTTTAGGCGGGTGGATTGCATCGCCCGCTGGGGTCTCGAAGCGCCCGACCACCAGACGGTGCTGATCCACACATGGCAGGGATGAATGATCTGGAGCGCGACAGGGATCAAAATTTCCGAGTTATTGGCAGAGGGCGGCACGCTCGCTCGGCGAAAAAACGCGCGGCGCCGAGAGTGGAGCACTCGTTTGATCGTCGAAGAACGGATTCGGCCGGCCCAACCCGCGCAGCCACCAGCCAAGAAGAGTTGGTACGCGGCGTGCGACGAGGCGGAGCGAGCGTGGCGGCGGCGTATTCGCCGGCAGAGGTCCGATCGCTGAGCGCTCATAGATTCGGCACAATGGCGCGCCGAGTGCCTCGTCGCGCGAGCGGCCGTCGGCATCGTGGTCCATGAAAGAATGGATGAGACCGCCAACCGGGAAACGCGGACCGGCGGTGTTGCCGATGGGGGTCCGGCAACACGCGGCGTACCAGCGGAAGACCTTGCTCGAGAAGTGCAGGCAGCGCACCGCGTCAGTGCCCGCGGTCAGCTTCAGACGACCCATCGGCATGTGGAAGATGTCCGTCCCGCCTGCGGCATCAAGCACGTCCGGCCGCGCGAGCAAGCGCGCGAACGCCTGGCAGTCCTGGCAGTAGCAGATGAAACGAAAGCCGCCATTCGGAGCAACGTTCGTCGCGATGCCGCGTACATGGCCGCAGCGGCAGCGAAGCGGGAGATCCATACGGGGCTGAGTCATTGAGACCCAACTTTCATGTCATTCGGCCAGATCATCGTCGGTCAGACTGACATAAATCAGCACGCCGAGAATGACCGCGGTGATGCGGAACGCCGCCTCCTGGCCGTTCCAGATCTTCGATTGCCACATCGCGAAATACTCGCCGGCGATCACTAAAAAGCCGATGAACCAGAGGCCGAAGCCCATCGTCAGTCCGGCGACGGCCCAGACCTTGGTGCGGTTGAAGATCGCGGCCGGCGACCGCAGCCGCGCCAGCAAGGCGAGCGCGCCGAAGGCCAGCAGCAGGCCGGTGACCGCTTCGACGGCGATGATCAGCACATAGGCGACATGCCACAGCGTCTCATTGGTGATGGCGCGGTGCTTGAGGGCATTGCCGGCGAATGTCGTATCCATGCTCAGGACATGCCGCACGAACTCGTAGTTCGAATCGTAGTCGACAATGTTGTCGTAGGCGACGATCAGCGCGAGCGCTGCGAGCCCGGCAACCATTGTAACCTTGGCAAGGCGGGTGATGATCATGATGTCCGCTGGGATGACAGACCGGGATGGTGAGGCTGATCGGGCAGGACCGCATGGCGGCGATGACACATCCTCTCATGCCGGCAAAATTCGTTGCAACAGCTCCATCACGCGGCGGGCGCCGTCACGTTCGGGCTATGGCTGGCGTCGAGCTCGTATGACGGCCATCCTTCGCTCCGGGCGCGCGCCGCGAACTGACCGAAGGGACCGCGATCCGCATAGCGCATGCACTGAATATAGGTCCGCGGCAGCGTCAATGTCGGAATTTCGTGAGCCATGCGCGATCCTCGTGGGCGTTCAGGCGAGGACCGCGGCCGTGCGCGCTGCGGCGAGCTACTTCTGTTCGGCGGCGTCGACGATCAGATCCGTGATCACGTCCGGCTGCGAGATGAGGGCGAGGTGGCTCGCTTTCACCTCGACCGTCCTGGCGCGCATGCGCTTGGCCATGAAGCGCTCGAGATCGGGATTGATCGTGCGGTCCTCGGTGGATACGGCATACCAGCTCGGTTTGGAGCGCCAGGCGGCGTGGGTGGTCCTGCCGGTCAGGAGCGCCTTGTGGAACGGCTGCTGGACGGCATAGAGCACCTTGGCTTTGGCCTCGGGCAGGTCGCCGGCAAAATCGTGCAGAAACGCCGCCTCGGTCAGGCGTCCCTCATCGCCGTCGAAGACGATGCCCGCCGAAGCCGGCGGCGTCGGGAATTTTTTCGCCAATTCCGCGTAGTCTTCGCCGGCGTCCGGGGCGCGCGCCGCAACATAGACGAGCGCCGATACTTTTGGATCGACGCCGGCCTCGGTCACGATCATGCCGGAAAAGGAGTGCCCGACCAGCACGGTCGGCCCGTCTTGCCGATCGAGCACGCGTTGCGCAGCCGCCACCGCCTCGTCCAGGCTGGTCAGCGGGTTCTGCACCGACGTGACCCGAAAGCCTTTCGGTTGCAGGCGCGCGATCACTTCGGACCAGCACGAGCCGTCGGCGAACAGTCCGTGCACGAGGACGATGTTTTTTGCCGGTGGCCGCGTTTGCGCATTGGCGGCGCGCGGCAAGAGCGAACTTGCAGCCGCGGCCCCCATTGCGTTCACGAACGTGCGCCGATCCATTTGATTCTCCTTTCCACTGAGCTGCCGGCGATGTGCCGGCATTAGTTTTGGTGCCGATCGAAAGATCGGCGCATTTTTTATCGGGCAATCGCGGCGTAGGGAACTCGGCGCGGTCGGCTGCAGCATGAAACAATTCGCCGCGCGCATTGTTGACGCAGTGGCGAGCGCCTTTGTCAAACCATTACGCAACCACGGAGAAAAAAATGCGTAAACATCCTCTCGCAGTGGCCATCTTGTTGGGCGGAACGCTGATCGCGTCGAGCGCCCTGGCGCAGCCGAGCACCAACGGGCCGTCAGGAACCGGTCCGGAAGGTTCGCCGCCCGGCTCATCGGTCAACGGATCTGGCGTGAATCCCGGTGCGACCGGAACCAGGCATGCGACCGGTTCCAAGATGACGAAGCACCACGAGACCAAGAAGCAGCAGAACAAGATGTAGCGGATCGAGGTCGCGGCTCAGGCCGCGGCCGATTTGCCCACCCGCGCGATCACCGCGTCAGTGAACGCCTTGGTGCCGAGCGTGCCGCCGAGATCGCGGGTGCGCTCGGCCGGCGAGGCGATCGCGGCATCGAGCGCTTGCTCGATGGCCGCGGCAGCTTTGCGATAATTGTCGTTGCCGTGCTTCTGGCCGAGCCAGCCGAGCAGCATGGCGGCGGAGCCGATCAGCGACGATGGATTGGCGAGATCCTTGCCGGCGATGTCGGGCGCCGAGCCGTGCTGCGCCTGCGCCACGCCATAGCGATCGCCGGCATTGAGCGAGGCCGCGAGCCCGAGGCTGCCGGACAATTCGGAGGCCTGGTCGGAGAGAATATCGCCGAACATGTTGGTGGTGACGATCACGTCGAATTGGCTGGCGTCGCGCACCAGCAGAGCCGCCATGGCATCGACGATTTTTTCCTCGTAAGTGATGTCCGGATGCTCGGCCGCATACTTTGCCGCGACTTGGCGGGTGCATTCGAGAAACAAGCCGTCGGAGACGCGCAGCACATTGGCCTTGTGCACGGCGGTGACTTTCTTGCGGCCGTCGCGGCGGGCGAGCGCAAAGCCGGCTTCCGCGATCCGCGTCGAGCCGAGCCGGGTGATCTTGCGGAACGACAGGGCAAGGTCCGGCGTCGGCATCATTTCGCCGGGACCGAGAAACATCGAGCGGTCGGAATAGAAGCCTTCGGTATTCTCGCGCACGATGACGAGATCGAGCGGCTTGCCGCAGGGCGGCTTGAAACCCTCGCGGGTGCGGGCCGGGCGGATATTGGCGTAAAGGTCGAGCCCGATGCGCAGCGCGCCCGACGGATTGATCCCGCCTTGCGCGGCCGGCGGATAGTCGTTGTGCGAGACCGGGCCGAGCACGGTGCCGTCGGCCGCCTTGGCGGCTTCCAGCGTTTCTTTCGGAAACGTGGTCTTGAATATCTCCATCGCGGCAAAGCCGATCGGCATGGAGTTGAATTTCAGGCCGAGGTCAAAGAGCTCATCGGCGCGGGTCAGGACGCGCACCGTCGCCGCCGAAATCTCCGGGCCGATGCCGTCGCCTTCGAGGATGAGGAGATTCATGCTGATTGATTTCCCGGTGGTTTCGCCCGCGCGCCTTGCTAAAGTGTCTGGCCTATAGAACAAAGCGCCCGAGAAACATAGCACTCACTCTAGAGCGCGGGCCGGGGAGGAAACGATGTCGTACCGGGCGATGCTCGCGTTGATGCTGCTTGGCTTCGCCGCCACGGCGGCCCGGCCCGCCGCGGCGCAGGATTTTTCCGGCAAGCCGATCCGCATCATTGTCGGGCTCGCGCCGGGAGGCGCAACCGACGTGACCGCGCGCCTGATCGCGCAGCGGCTGACGGCGAGCCTCAACACCAATGTCTATGTCGAGAACAAGCCCGGCGGCGCCTTCGAGCCGGCCTATCATGAACTCACCAGCGCCGCGCCCGACGGGCACACGCTGTTCATGATCTCGGCCGCCGTCACCGTGACCCAGCCGGCGCAGAAGGACTACCCCTACGACATTCGCACCATGACGCCGGTGACCGAAGTGTCGGAAGGCCCGTTCATCCTGGTCGGCCGCAAGGCGCTGAATTTCAGGACCGTCACCGACCTCGTCGACTACGGCAAGAAGAATCCCGGCAAGCTTACTTTCGGCTCGGGCGGCGGCACCGGCTCGTCGCTGTCGCTGGCCGCCGAGCTTCTGCGCATTTCCGCAGGCATCAGCATCGTCAACGTGCCGTACAAGGGCGCGGCCGAGGCGCTCAACGATCTGCTCGGCGGGCGGGTCGACGCGATGTTCGACGCCATGCCGGTGCAGGTGGCGCAGGTGAAGGCCGGCAATGTCTCCGGCCTCGCGGTGACGAGCGCGCAACGTGCCGCAGCCTTGCCCGACGTGCCGACCATGGCCGAGTCGGGGTTCAAGGATTACGTCGTCTCGAATTATTTCGGGCTGCTGGCGCCGCCCGGCACGCCGCCCGCGGTCGCGCAGAAACTGCGTGACGAGGTCGCCAAGATCGTCGCCGCGCCGGACGTCGCCGCCCTGTTCGGCAAGCAGGGCATGAAGCCCGTCGCCGACGAGCCGGCGCAGTTCGGCCAAGTGCTCTCGGCCGATCTGGCGCGCTGGACCGACGTGATCAAGAAAGCCGGGATCGTGGTGCAGT
>DATJLN010000028.1:0-36980 GCA_035509535.1 Xanthobacteraceae bacterium
GACGCGATGATTCAGCTGGCCAAGACGCAGCCGTTCTACGGGCTGCAATTCGAGGGCAAGAGCTTCGATTGCGGCTCCAAGATCGGCTTCCTCGCCGCCAATGTCTCCTATGCGCTGGCCCGCGACGATATCGCCCCGGGTTTTCGCGCCGAGATCAAGAAGATTCTCGGCAACTAAATCCGACGCTGACGGCTTACGGCTTGCGTCCCGTCAGACCGATCACCGCGGACATGCCGGAATGTGCCGCGCCTTCGCTCATCTCGCGCTCTTGTTCCGTAATCTTGAGATCGCGAAAATCACCGAACGCTTGTTCCAGCATCGCGCGCGTATAAAGCTGCTCGATCTGCTTCGGGCCGCCGGTGCAATAGTCCAATTGCTTGGGCGTATAGCCCTGCAAAATGAGCAGGCCGCCAGGCTTGAGCGCGCGGCGCATCCCGGCCCATTTCAGCGGCCGTTCCGCAGGCGTCGAGAACTGCGTGAAAATCTCGACGACAACGTCGAATGCGGCGTCCGGATAGGGCCAGCGGTGCACGTCGGTCTGGATGAATTCGACATTGACCTTGCGCTCGGCGGCAAGCGCGCGCGCCTTCTTCTGCGCCGTGGGTGAGAAGTCGATCGACGTGACATCGAGCCCCTGCTCGGCGAGCCACACGCCGTTGCGCGCCTCGCCGTCGGCGACGCAAAGCGCGCGGCCGGATTTCGGCAGCAGGGCTTTGCAGCTGGCAAGAAACTCGTTCGGCGCCTTGCCGAACTCGTAATCCGGCTTGGCATATCGCGTTTCCCAGCGCTCGTATTCACTCACGGCGACCTCCGGCTTTGGCTCAATATCGCCAAATGCCAGGATCAGCGCTGCAAGCGCAAGGTCAGAAGCACCGAGGTCGACTGATACGCATTGCCGCTCTGCGTCGACGTCAGCCAATCGTGGCGCAATTGCCCTTTGAGCCACAAGAGCGGGTTCAATTTGTAGATCAGGCCGGCGATGGCATAGTAACGGTCGTCCTGGCGCGCCTCGCCGACGTAATTGTCGTGGCCGTAGCCGAACGTGCCGGTGGCAATCAGCCAGCGCCGCAGCGCATGGTCGACCTCGACATTCATGTCGTGGGTGAGCGAGCCGGAGACGCCCTGCAAAGTCGACTCGTAGACTTGCGTGACCGCGGTGAACTTCACCGTGTCCAGGCCGGTGGCGAGCCACAGCAGCGAACCGTCGAGCGTGATGCCGGAAATGTTCGGCAGCGGATCGTGATAACTGCGCGCCATATAGCCAACCGCCATTTCGCCGACCAAGGACGAGCCGGCGAGCTTGAACTCGCCGCCGGCCTTGGCGCTGGAGCCGTTGGAGCTGCGGTCCTCGCCGAAAAAGTCGACCGGCGAGTCATATTGGCGCGTATCTTCGCTGACTTCGACGAACGGTTTGAAACCGGGATCGAGCCAGTAGCCGAGGCGGAAAATGCCGGCATATGGGTCATAGGCGCGGTCGTCATTGCTTTCGATCTCGCCGTCGGTGAAATGCGAGCTCGCATAGGTCGTGCGATCGATCGTGCCCTTGAGCGTCGCGTCGAAGCGGCCGAGTTCCTCTTCCACGCCGGCGGTGCCGCCGACGGTCTGATTGATCGGCAGTTTGGCAAGACCGGCCTGAATGTTCGGACTGCCCGGATTGTCGGTCGAAATAATGTACCGGTTCTCGAGCAGGATCTGCGTGTCGCGGGTGACGTCGATGCGGCCGTCGAGCTTCGAGTTCAGATAGGGCCGATCAAGCGGCGGCGAGAGAGCGCCGTCGTTGCCGTACCAGTAATAGGAGCCGGTGATGTCGGCGGTGAACGAGTTGGTCGGCCAGTCGGATCGCACGTGTAATTCTGGCGCGACAACGAATGTCGACGAACCGGGGCCGCCCGGCGTGTGCTGCGGGTTATTGTCGTACCCGGTAGAAAGCTCGACCGCGGGCAGGATCAGAAACGAGCCTGCCCTGACGCCGAGCGCCTCATAGGGATCGCCGCCGATGAACGGCAGCGTCGGCCGCGGTGCCGCGCCGAGCGCCAAAGTGCCCGGCACCGGCGTGCCGGGCGGCGGTGCGCTGGCCGGCGCACTCACATCGAGCGGCGCAGGCGGCAGCGGCAATGCCGCGCCGGGACGAACCGCCGCCGCCAGGGGATAGACTTCGGCCGGCGGATTGCTGATTGGAAGCTCCTCCGGCGGCGGCGGCAGGGTCGCGCCCGGCCGCGACGCGGCTTTCGACGGATAGACTTCGGGCGGCAGCGGCGGCGCCAAAATGGGCGGCTGTGACGACACTTGGGGCGGCGGTGCCGGCACCGGATCGAAGGTGACGGTCTGCTGCGGCGGCACGATCGCCGCGCCGCCATTGCGCACACCCGCTCTCTGCTTGCGGCGGGGGGCGTTGCTGGAATCGAATCCGGTATCGCCCGCGCCGAAAGCCGTAGGGCTGCCATAGACCGGCGGCGCCGGAGGAATGGCGGAACCGGTGAAAGCGCCGGTTGGCGGCGCCCGATCGGCAGTCGCGATATTGCCGCGCAGCACGAAGCGCGTCGGATTGTTGGCATAGCCCTGCAGGGACGGCAGGAACAGGTCGGCATCCGGATTTGCCGGGACGACCAACGTGTTGGCTGGCGCGCCGGCCTGTGCGTTATTCGCCGCGACGGTCTGCGCGCGAAGCGGCGAGGTGCCGAGCGCGATCGCGACCACAGTGACCGCAGTGCCGGCCAAGCCGGCGGCCAGGCCAATAGCGCCCGAAGCGCGCAATGGTCGGCAACGCCGCGGCACCTGGACCCTCCTCGCCCCGAAGCCGCATCGGTCTGTCCGCGTCACCCCGGAAGCTGCCAAACCGGACCACCGTCAAGGAACTGGAGCCGCGCCCTCGAAATCCGCGTGGCATCGCGCCACGCGACAGCCAGCACACCCGCCGAACGGCGGGCCGCTGGTTAACGGAGTTAAAACGGATATGGTTAATGAGAAGTTGATCGGGCCGTCGGGGCGCCGGTCCGCCCCCAAGCATGCGTCGAAAAATCAGGCTTTGCGCTCGTAGCGGCGCCAGGCCGGGATCATCAGCACGGCGAGCACGACCAGCGCCGCCACCTGCGCCGGCCACGGCCAATGCGCGACCGAGGCCATCATGCCGACCAGCACGGCCGCGAAGCCGAGCCACAGCGCGAAGCGGCCCGGCCGCGCTCCTTCAATGACGAACAGCGCCAGCGCGAGACCGAACCAGGTCCAGGAATTCAAAGATGCGGTCAGCGCCGGATTCATCGCCGCTCACACCCAGCCCTTGAGCTCGCGCATGGCCAATTGCCAGAGCAAGAGCATGCCGGGCTCACTGTCGTTGAGGCAGGGAATGGCGACGAAATTTTCGCCGCCATGGCGCTTGAAGACATGCGCGTTCTCCACCGCGATTTCCTCCAGCGTCTCCAGACAATCGGCGGAAAATCCCGGCGTGATGACGGCGAGATTCTTCACGCCCTTCTTGGCAAGCGCCTTCATCGTCTTGATCGTATAGGGCTCGAGCCATTTGGCGCGGCCGAAACGCGACTGATAGGTGAGCATCAGCTTGCTGGCGTCGAGTCCCATCTGTGCGCGCAACAGTTCCGTGGTGCGCACACAATGGCTTTCGTAAGGATCGCCTTTGAGCGAACACTCCTTGGGCAGGCCGTGATAGGAGGCGACGATCACATCGGGCTTGAACGGCAGCGACTTGATCTGCGCCTTCAAGGTCGATGCCAGAACTTCGATGTAATAGGGATCGTCGTAGTAAGGCGGCAGCACGCGGATCGCCGGCTGGCGGCGCTGGCGCATCAGAAAACGAAACGCTTCGTCGCAGACCGTCGCCGTGGTCGCTGCGGCATATTGCGGATAGAGCGGCATGATCAGGATGCGGTCGCAACCCCGCGCCGTCAGAGCTTCGAGGCGCGAGGCGATCGACGGCTCGCCGTACCGCATCGCCCAGCTTACGGCGACATGTTCACCGAGCGGCTCGAGAATATTGGCGAGTTTCTCCGCCTGCGAACGCGTAATGGTCTTGAACGGGGATTCGTCCTTCTCGCGGTTCCAGATCTTCTCGTAGTCGCGGGCCTTGCGGCGCGAGCGCAGCGGCAGGATGACGCCGTTGAGTATGAACTTCCACAGCAGCGTGTCCTTCTCGATCACGCGCTTGTCGGTCAAAAATTCTTTCAGATATTTACGCACCGCGACCGGCGTCGCTGCTTCCGGCGTGCCAAGATTGACCAGGAGCACGCCGATTCCCGGCGCGATGGCCTCGCCGACCGGCGCGGCAGGCGCCGTTGGCGCGGGCTGCACCGGCTCGCTCGCCGATGAAAGCGCGTCCGCAGACGACGATTCCTGCGCGGGATCCAGCGCGACCGCCGGTACGGGCTCAGGCGCAGGCTCCGGTGCGGGCTCCGGTGCAGGCGGCAAAACGGCAGGATTCTCCGCGACCGGCGGCTTTTCCGCGACGGCGCCGGCAGCGGTCTCAGACATCGTCGTCGTCTCGTTCATGGTCGGACCATACACTATCCGCGCGCCGATTTTGATCCGTTACTTTTTTGACCCGATATCCAATGTCTCGTGCCTCATGTGGGCGGCGTCCGCCGGCCTGCAACACATCCCGCTCCCGCTACGCCGAACGAGTCTCAATTTGGCCCCAATGGGCTGACGGTAGATAGCGCCTCGCTCTTCTATTCCCCCAACAGGAACACATCATGGTCCGTAGCGTCGCTCTCGCCATTGCTCTCTTAGTCCCTCCAGCCGCATTGGCGCAGAACCAGGTCGGACCGCATACGCAACAGGACGACGATGCCTGCGACCGCGACGCGCATCGCTTCTGCAAAGAGCTGATTCCGGACCAGTTGCGCGTCCTCACCTGCCTGCAACAGAACCGCCCCAAGCTCAGCAAGGCCTGTCAGGCCGTATTGCAGACCCACGGCGTCTAAGGAGCGGCCGGGCGTTATTCCGCCGCCTTGAGCAAACTTGGACCGCCGGCGCGGAATTGTTCGAACAGCGCTGCTTGGTCGGCCTTGGCCGCGGTGAGATGACGCTGCTTGACATGACCGAAGCCGCGGATCTTCTCAGGGATGGCGGCAAGCCCGACGGCAAGACGATGGTTCTCCGGCGTCAGCCGCGTCAGCACTTCGCTGAGCATCGTCTCGTACTCGCCGATCAGCTTTCGTTCGGTCTGCCGCTCGCGGGTGCGGCCGAACGGATCGAGCGCCGTGCCGCGCAGGAATTTCAGCTTTGCCAGCGCACGGAATGCCGGCATCATCCATGGGCCGAAACTCATCTTGCGCGGCTGGCCGGTCGCCGGATCGCGCGGCGCCAGAAGAGGCGGCGCGAGATGAAACTCGAAGCGCAGATTGTCGCCGTCGAAGGCGTTTTTGACCTGTGCGGCGAAGGTGCCGTCGGTATAGAGGCGCGCCACTTCGTATTCGTCCTTGTACGCCATCAGCTTGAACAGATAGCGCGCCACCGCATCCGCAAGTCCGCTCTTGGCGGGCGCGCGTGACGCTTCGGCGGCCCGCGCCTTGTCCACCCATCCGCGATAGCGCCCGGCATAGGCCGCGTTCTGATAGGCGGTCAGATATTGCTCGCGGCGCGCCACCATCTCGTCGAAGCTTTCGGACAGATGCTTGGCCTCGCTCGCGCTTGAAGCGGCAGGCTTCGTCAGCGCCTCGACCGTCGCGCGATCGAGCACGGCGCGGCGGCCCCAGTGGAACGCGGCCTGGTTCATGGCCACGGCTTCGCCGTTCAATTCGATCGCCTTTTCGATCGCCGCCGCCGACAGCGGGATCGCGCCGAGCTGATAGGCAAAGCCGACCATGAACATATTGGCGCCGATCGACTGGCCAAACAGCGCATTGGCGATGCGGCTCGCGTCGACGAAATGGGTGTGGTCCGCGCCGGCATCGGCAATGATGGTGCGCTTGAGCCGCTCGCTCGGCAGCGAGAAATCGGCATTGCGGGTGAATTCGCCGGGCAGAAATTCGTCGGTGTTGATCACCATCTGCGTCGCGCCGTGCTTGACCGCGGCCAGCACTTTCTTGGTGCCGGCGACGACAATGTCGCCGCCGAGAACCAGGTCGGCGCGGCCCGCAGCGACACGGATGGCGTGAATATGTTCGGACTTTTCGGCAAAGCGGATATGGCTGAACACCGCGCCGCCCTTTTGCGCCAGCCCCGCCATGTCGAGTACGCCGACGCCGCGGTCTTCCAGATGCGCCGCCATGCCGAGAATGCCGCCGACGGTGACGATGCCGGTGCCGCCGACGCCGGTGACGATGATGTTGTAGGTCTGATCGATGGCGGGAAGCTTCGGGTCCGGCAGTTGCGCCGTGTCATGATCGGCGGCGACGCCTTTGCCCTTGCGCAGCTTGGCGCCGTGCACCGTGACGAAAGACGGGCAGAAGCCTTTGACGCAGGAGAAATCCTTGTTGCAACTCGACTGGTCGATGGTGCGCTTGCGGCCCCATTCGGTCTCCAACGGCTGCACCGAGACGCAATTCGACTGCACCCCGCAATCGCCGCAGCCTTCGCAGACCAGCTCGTTGATGATGACCCGCTTGTCGGGATCGGGAAACGTGTGGCGCTTGCGGCGGCGGCGCTTTTCGGCGGCGCAGGTCTGATCGTAGATCAGGATCGTCACGCCCGGCACTTCGGCGAGCTTCTTCTGCACCATCATCAGCTCATCGCGATGATGGATAGTGACGCCCTTCGGCCATACGGTGTCTGCCGGATATTTGTCCGGCTCGTCGGTGACGATGACGATGCGCTTGGCGCCTTCCGCCGCCACCTGGCGCGCGACCTGCGGCACGGTAAGCCCGCCGTCATTGGCCTGACCGCCGGTCATGGCGACCGCGTCATTGAACAGGATCTTGTAGGTGATGTTGGTATTGGACGCGATCGCGGCGCGGATCGCCATATAGCCGGAGTGATTGTAGGTGCCGTCGCCGAGATTCTGGAAGACGTGATTGCGGCTGGAGAACGGCGCCTCGCCGACCCAATTGGCGCCCTCGCCGCCCATATGCGTATAGCCCTGCGTCGAACGGTCCATCCATTGCGCCATGTAGTGGCAGCCGATGCCGGCATAGGCGCGCATGCCTTCCGGCACCACGGTCGAACTGTTGTGCGGGCAGCCGGAACAGAAATACGGGATGCGCTGGGCGACGTCTTTGGTCTCGGCGGCGATCCGCTGCGCTTCCTTCAGCCGCCCGACGCGGCCGATCAGATCGTCATTGCGGTGATATTTCAGGAGCCGCTCGCCGATGCAGATAGCGACGTCGTTGGGATCGAGCGCGCCCTTGACCGGAAACAGCCACTCGCCTTTTTCGTCGCGCTTGCCGATGCAGACCGGCTGGTTCGCCGTGCCGTAAAGCTCCTCGCGCACTTGCACTTCAATGAGCGAGCGCTTTTCCTCGACGACGATGATCAGATCGAGGCCGCTGGCGAATTCCTTCAATTCGCGCTGGCTGAGCGGCCAAGGGCAGCCGACCTTGTACAGCCTGATGCCGAGCTCATTGCATTTGAGCTCGTCGATGCCGAGTTCGTCGAACGCCTGCCGGACGTCGAGATAGCTCTTGCCGGTGGTGATGATGCCGATTTTCGGATCGCGGCCGCCCGAGGTGATGGTGCGGTTGAGCTTGTTGGCCCTCACGAAGGCCAGCATGGCATCGCGCTTGAAATCGTGCAGGCGCGCCTCTTGCGCAAGAATTGGATCGTTGAGGCGGATATTGAGCCCGCCCGGCGGCATCTGGAAATCGTCCGGCGTGACGATATTGATGCGGTCGAGACTGGCGTCGATCGCCGCCGTCGACTCGATCGTCTCGTGCATGGTCTTCAGCGCGGTCCAGGCGCCGGTATAGCGCGACATCGCCCAGCCATAGAGGCCGTAATCGAGAACCTCCTGCACGCCGGCCGGATTCAGGATCGGGATCATGACGTCGATGAAGTGATATTCGGACTGGTGCGCGGTGGTCGAGGATTCGGCGGTGTGGTCGTCGCCCATCAGCGCCAAGACGCCGCCATGTTTCGAGGAGCCGGCGAAATTGGCGTGGCGGAAAACGTCGCCGGTGCGGTCGACGCCAGGCCCCTTGCCGTACCACATGGCAAAGACGCCATCGAATTTGCCCTCGCCGCGCAGTTCGGCCTGCTGCGAACCCCAGACCGCGGTCGCGGCGAGGTCTTCGTTGATGCCGCCCTGAAAGCGGACATCGCTTTTTTCGAGATAGCCCCTGGCGCGAATGAATTGGCTGTCGAGACCGCCGAGCGGCGAGCCGCGGTAACCCGAAATAAAGCCCGCGGTATTGAGGCCGTTGCGCCGATCGAGCTCCTTCTGCATCAGGCAGAGCCGCACCAGCGCCTGATAGCCGGTGACGAAGATATGATGCTGGCGAAGATCGTACTTGTCCTCGAGTTTTACGTCGCGCAGCGCCATGACGCAGGCCTCATACCAACCGGAATCCGTGTCCCGGCGTCAGTCTGCCCTCACCGACCCGATATTGCCAGAGGGCACACTTTTTACGCTGGATATAGGCCGTCGCTCCTGCGCCACAATGGCTGTGGATCAAAGCATCGCAGCATTTGCCTGGGGAAAACCGCGCCTTTCGCGGCGCGAAACGGCGGCTCAGGCCGCCCGGATATGCGGCCGGATTTGCTGCAGCATCGCCGGGATTTCGCTGGCCGGCCTGGCCTTGCTGAACAGGTAGCCTTGCGCCTGCATGCAACCTTCCGAGCGCAGGATTTCGAGCTGCTCCTCGGTCTCGACGCCTTCGGCGGTGGTGATCATGCCGAGACTCGAGCCGAGCCGCATGACCGCGCGAATGATGGCGACGCTGTCGTTCTCCTTGCCCAGCTCGCGGATGAAGGAGCGGTCGATTTTGATCTTGTCGAACGGAAACCGCCGCAGATAGCTGAGCGATGAATAGCCGGTGCCGAAATCGTCCATGCCGATGCGGACACCGAGCGCGCGGAACTGATGCAGCATGTCGAGCACGGCCGGATTTTCCTGCAACAGCACGGTTTCGGTGATTTCCAGTTCGAGCCGCGACGCCGCAAGACTGCTCTGGCCGAGCGCCGACATCACCGACAGCGCCAGGCTCGGATTGCGGAACTGCACTGCCGACAGATTCACCGCGACGGTGAGCTTCTCCGGCCACTTCACCGCGTCGCGGCAGGCCTGTTTGAGCACCCAATCGCCGAGCGGCACGATCAGGCCGATCTCCTCGGCGACCGGGATAAAGACGTCGGGCCCGACCATGCCGCGCGCCGGATGGTTCCAGCGCAGCAGCGCCTCGAAGCCGGAGACTTTGCCGCTGTCGATGTCGACCAGCGGCTGATAATGCAGCTCGAATTGCTCCTCGGCGAGCGCCTTGCGCAGATCGAGCTCGAGCCGGCGGCGCTCCTGCATCTGGGCGTCCATTTCCGGCTGGAAGAAGTGACAGGTGCCGCGGCCTTCGGCCTTGGCGCGATAAAGCGCCATATCGGCATTGCGCAGCAATTGGTCGGGCTCGGTGCCGTCATTGGGCGCAAGCGCGATGCCGATACTGGTGCCGATGATGACCTGATGACCGCGGACGTCGAACGGCTCGACCAGCGCCTCGATGATTTGCCCGGCAAGCTCGCTCGCCCGGGTCGGGGTGGCCGGGCTCTGCACGATGGCGAACTCATCGCCGCCGAGCCGCGCCACGGTGTCGCCATCCGACACGACGCCCTGCAGCCGTTCGGTGACCGCGCACAGCAGCGCGTCGCCGATCGAATGGCCGAGCGAATCGTTGACGCTCTTGAAACGGTCGAGATCGAGGAACATCACCGCGAGCGTGTCGCCGCGGGCGAGCGCCTGCTCCATCTTGTCCTTGAACAGCACGCGGTTCGGCAGATTGGTCAGCGCGTCATGCCGCGCCATATGGATGATCTTGGCTTCGGCCTGCCGGCGCTCGGTGACATCCTCATAGGTCGCGACGCAGCGACCGTCGTCGGTCTGTGTATAAAGACACGACACGACGCGACCGTCCGCAAATTCGTAGATATGCGGACTGCGCACGTTCTGGGCGTGGCGCTCCATGCATGCGGCCACCGCCTGATCGATCGTTTCATCGGCGTCATTGACGACGGCAAAGCTCAATCGCACGGCATCTTCGAGTTTGATGCCGGGTTTGATCCGATCGGGCGACAGCTTGAAGATTTCCAGATAGCGGCGATTGAAAACCTCGATCCGGTTGTCCTGGCTGAACAGACAAAGGCCCTGCGACATGTTCTCCAGCGCCGCATCGAGCAATGTATTGGTTTCGCGCAGCGATTTCTCGTGCGTCTTGAGCTTGCTGATATCGCTGCACAGAACGATGAAGCCGCCGTCATGGGTCGGGCTGCGGCTGATGCGCAGCCAGCGCCCGTCGGCCATCAGGATATCGCCGGTGGCCTGCACATCGTCGTCGTGCCGGATCAGGATATCGGCGACCTCGGTCGCGCCTTGCAGCGCCGGCTCGAGCTGCGCGAGCGGCGTGCCCGGCTTGAGCAGATCCGGCTTGACGCCGAGGAAATCGGCAGCCTGCGCATTGGCGAGCACAATGCAGTCGCCGGCATCGACGACGATGACGCCTTCCTGCGAGCATTCGACCGCATCGGCGAGACGGGCCTGGGCAGAGCGGCGCTGCGCGACTTCGCGCTCCATCATCGTCTTGATGTTGTCGCGCATTTTGCTCATCGCGGCCAGCAGCGCGCCGATCTCGTCGGCGCTGCCGCGCGGCACATTGACGTCCAGCTCGCCGGCCGCGATTCGCTCGGCGACGCCGGAAGCAACCGCAACCGGGCCGACGACGCGGCGCGCCAGGCCCCAAGCCACCAGTGCCGAGAGCAGAAGCGCCAGTGCAATGCCGCCGATCGTGAGCTGCATGTCGTGCGCGACGGTCGCGCGCGCGCTCTGGCGATAGAGAAATCCGTCACCCGCGGTGTAATTCACCAGAAGGTCGATCTGATCGTCGACCTTGCCGGCGTAATGATCCAGCGTGTTCCAGTTGACGTCACTGTCCTGGCCGTTGACGAGCCGATCGCAAATGCCCTTCCAGGCGTCGACGGCCCGCTGCACGTTCGAGGCGGTGCGCGCGGCACGGACCGATTGCGAGCGCGCTGCGGCGATCTCGAGGTCTTGCGACAGCGAAACGCTGAGATTTTCCACCTCGCCGTCAAAGGACGCGCGCAGGCCGGGATCGGCGGCGATCCAGCGCCGCGCAAAAGCGGCGCGCATGGCCGCGAAATCGGTCGCCGCCGCGCGCGCGTAATTGATCGATGTCAGAGATTCGTCGAACGTCTTGTCGACCAGAAGGCCGGCATTCTTGATGCCCATGATGGCGTACCCGCCCAGCGCGGCGGTAATGACGCTCATGATCAGGAAGGCGACCAGGATGCGGCCGCGAATTGTCATGCAATGCGATGCCGCGGCGGCAAGGCTGCAACGCCAACGGGAAATCAATCGCAAGAGCAGGACGGCACCCCGACCACGCGGCATTTGACGCTCGGAACTCTGACTTTGCCGCGTCATTCAATACAGGCACGCAAGTAAAGAGCTCCCCATCGGGGGTTCCGTTCCTGCCGAATTGCTTAACAGAAGGTTTATTCCGCCGACAACGGCGCGGGTTCCGTTCGGAATAACACAGTTATTTTGCGGCTTTAGCACACCGCTCGATGGCGGGCGCCACCGCAGCCGCACTCACATTAACCTTTCATAAGCTTTAAATTTGACGTTTAACCCGCATTTAACGATGATGAACAAATCGTTAATGCCGGAAGCAGATGTGATGTCCAGTGGAGTTGCGTGGAGCGCCAGCAGCATGGCGGGGTTGTCCTTTGCGGAAGAAGGGGGGCTCGAGAATTCGACTGAAAATTGTGGCCGTTCTTCCGCGCCTGCGTCCAAACCCGCTCCAGGGCGAAAGGCCGCAGCGAAGCTCCCGGAAGCGGGCATCCAGGCCACGGCAGAAAAGGTGCTGCGCTCGTTCAACACCTGGGCTTTCAAACGCGAGCAGCCGTCCGATCCCCAGCTGATGCTGCGCTTCATAGCGGACGCCGTTGCCGGGCAAGAGCCGATACCGTTTGTGCTTTATTGGGGCAAAGGCCCGCGAAGCGACGTCGGCGCTCCGGAAATTCAGTGCTTGGATTTTCTCGGCGCAATGAGCTCACGCTTGCAGGCCGCCTACGCACCCGGCGCGGTCCTGACCTTAATCTTCACCGACACCCACGCCGAGCTGAACGGCCACGCCAAGCAGGATTTTCAACGATACTTTGCCGCCGTTAAGGCGGTAGCCACGCAACGCGGGATCGAAACCTGCGTGCTCGGTTCGCTGGTCAAGACGGCAGGCCATCTGGCGACTGTCGCCCCGATCGAAGAGACCGTCTCGTCTGAGACGCTGTCGCTGCTGCTCGCCAGTGCCCAGAAATGGTACCACGGCTCCGGTACGGCGCAGGAAGGCGCACTGGCCTATCTGCGCATGAACTTGATCGAGCAGCGCGTCGTGGAGTGGGCATTCCCTCGCTCGATCTTTGTCACCTTCAACGGCAGCGATCTGCGCGGCCTGTTTCCCCGCCAGCTCCCCATCTTCTACATGTACTCGCTTCGCCGCGGCTTCGGCGTGAAACCATGGTTCTTGCCGAGCGAATCCGCGAGCGCGAACTGTGCTCACCAGGGCCATCAGCCGTCCCCTGACGCAAGCTGAACAGCAATCGCCGCCGAAATCGTTCGGGTACTATCGCCATGCTCGACTACAGGGTGCTTCCGGCGGGAGACACGGCGCTCGTCGTCGAGTTCGGCGATCGCATCGATCGCGAGCTCAACGCGGCGGTGCTTGCGCTGGCGCATGGGCTGGATGCAGCACGCGTTCCCGGAATTGTCGAAACGGTTCCCACGTTCCGCTCGCTGATGGTTCACTATGAGCCGCTCGTGCTTTCCGCAAACGCGCTGATCGCGCGGATCGGCGAGCAGATACGCAGCCTCAAGGCGAATACGGCCGCAGGCCATCTCTGGCATCTGCCGGTCTGTTACGATCCCAGTCTCGCGATCGATCTGGACAATGTCGCACGGCGCACTTCGCTCTCTGCGCAGCAGATCGTCGACAGACACTGCGCGCCGACCTATCACGTCTACATGCTGGGGTTTCTGCCGGGCCAAGCTTACATGGGCGAGGTCGCCGCCGAACTGGCTTTGGATCGGCTGGAGACCCCGCGAACGCGAATTCCGGCAGGCTCGCTGGCGATCGCCGCAGCCATGTCGTGCGTGTTTCCGCTGGAAACGCCGTGCGGCTGGCACATCATCGGACGTTGTCCGGTGCCGCTATGGGACCAAGGCCGTGCGACAGCATTGCTTGCGCCAGGGGACAAGGTGAGGTTCGTTCCGATCTCGATCCAGGAATTCGAGACCTTGGCGACCGGGGTGTCGCAAGGCGTGCTCAGATTGGAGCCGGTCGACGAAATCGTCGGAGCCGCAGCATGACCGCGGCAGCGCTGCGCATCATGACGCCGGGCTTGTCGACGACTGTTCAAGACCTCGGACGTTCCGGTTTTCAGCGGTTTGGTGTCACCGTCGGCGGTGCGCTCGATCCGCTATCGCTGCGTGCGGCCAATGCGCTCGCCGGCAACCCGCCCGGCGCCGGCGTGCTTGAGGCGTTGTATGTCGGCCCGAGCTTCGTTGTTGAAGCGGACGATGCGCGGCTTTCGTTCGCCGGCGCCGATGCGGAGATCGAGATTCTGTCCGACACCGACGCGCAGCACGGCGAGGTTATTTCGTCGCAGCGCAGCGCTCATGTCCGCCGCGGCCAGGTCATTCGCGTCGGTTCGCTCAAAAGCGGCGCAGTCCTCTACATCGCAGTCGAGGGCGGCTTTGCCATCGAACCTACGCTCGGCAGCGTCTCGACCGATAGCCGGGGCAAGATCGGCGGCTGGCAGGGCCGCGCCCTGGTCGCCGGCGATGTTCTGCCGCTGCGTTCCACTGCCGCAACGGATCGCGACGAATATCGTCTCGACGGCCTGGATCTCGCTCCGTCGTCCCGTGTTCGCGCCATATGCGGCCCGCAGAGCGATTATTTTTCCCCAGCCGAGATCGAGCGCTTCTTTGCCGGCGAATACACCGTCAGCGCCGGCTCGAACCGCATGGGCATGCGTCTCGACGGCAGCCCGATCCGGCATTGCCGCGGCTTCAACATCACTTCCGATGCGATCGCCACCGGATCGATCCAGGTGCCGGGCAGCGGTCAGCCGATCGTCCTGTTGGCCGACCATCAGACCACCGGAGGCTATCCGAAGATCGCAACCGTGATCTCGGCCGATTTGCCGGCGATGGGCCGGCTGCCGATCGGCGCGAAGATATCTTTCACGGCCGCGACCCTGGAGGAAGCGGCGGCGGCACGCCGAAGGCTCGCGACCGAGATTGCAAACATCGGCGACAAGATGGTCCGGATATCGCCGCCCAGCGCTCTCGTCGCGGCCCGGCTGTTTGAATGCAACCTTATCAGCGGCGTTTGCAGCGCCGCCGCTTGACCGGCGAAAACCGATTGACGATGACATCAACCGAACCAGCCGCAATCGCACCGTGGCAATCCGGCCGGGACAACCATGTCGTGCGCGGCATCATGTTCATGATCGGCGCGACGGTGATGCTCGCGATATCGAACGCGCTGAGCAAATGGGTCGTCGCCGTCTATCCGGTCGGCGAAGTCATGTTCGCTCGTTCGCTGTCTTCGCTGATCGTCTGCTCCGCCTTCATGCTCCCGGTGACGGGCCTCGCTGTTTTCGCCACCAAGCGGGTGCGCGATCACATCGCGCGCGGCACATCGCAAGCGATCTCGCAGACCTTCACCGTTCTTGCCTTCAGCATGATGCCGCTGGCGGGAGCCACCGCGATCACCTTTTCCGCGCCGCTGTTTTCCGTGCTGATCTCCGTGCTCTGGCTGAAGGAACGCGCCGGCGCGGCGCGCTGGGGGACGCTGCTTGCCGGATTTGCCGGGGTCCTCGTCGTGGTCAGGCCCGGTGCCGATTCCTTTCAGCTCGGCGCCTTGTTCGCGCTGGCCAACGCCGTGATGTATGGCAGCGTCACCGTGGCGGTGCGCGGCATGAGCAAGACCGAATCGGCCAACACGCTGCTGATGTGGCAGATGGTGACGCTCGCGGTGATGCACAGCTTTCTGCTGGCGTTCGGTTTCCGCTGGCCGACGCCGCAACATGCGGTGCTTCTGGCTTCGACCGGGGTCGCCAATGCGGCGGGACAGTATCTATGGACCAAAGCGCTGCATGCGGCGCCGGCCACAGCCGTATCGCCGTTCTATTACTTCCTGCTGGTGTGGTCGCTTGCCCTTGGCTTCCTGGTTTGGGGCGACGTTCCGACAATCAGCCTTCTTGTCGGATCGGGCATCGTCGTCGCATCGGGACTGTTTCTGCTCTACCACGAAGCCCAGCGCGATACCGGCTCGGCCGCGGCGCGCAAGGCTTCTGAACGCAAGGCATCTGAAAGCAAGGCTCCTGAAAGCAAGGCACCTGAAAGCAAGGCTCCTGAAATCCAGCCTTCTGAGAACGCCGCTTCCGACAATATGGCCACGCGGCGTACCTAGCGCGCCGGCGTCAAGGACCGCCGGTCACGCCGCCATAATCGTCTTGCTTCCCCGTCGCGCCAGAAAGTCGGCAAGCTGTTCGAACGGAGCCGGTTTGCCGAACAGGAAGCCCTGCGCCTCGTCACAACCCAGCGACTGAAGGAATTCTTTCTGGATCGGCGTTTCGACGCCCTCCGCCGTCACCGTCATCCCGAGCGCGCGCGCGATGCTGAGCACCGCCTGCACGATGATGACCTGGCCGCTTTGTGTCGTGATGTCGGTGACGAAACTGCGGTCGATCTTGATCCGGTCCAACGGGAATTTCCGAAGATAGCTCAGGGCGGAATAGCCGGTGCCGAAATCGTCCAGCGCGATGCGAACGCCAAGCTCGCGCAGTCGCCGCAACATCGTGAGCGTGTGCTCATTGTTTTCGAGGAGCAGACTCTCGGTTATCTCAAGCTCGAGGCGCTGCGGCGCCAATCCGCTCTTGATCAGCGCGCGCTGCACCACGTCGACCAGGTCGGGTGCGGAAAACTGCACCGGCGACAAATTGACGGCGAGGTTGAGGTCGCCGGACAGCTGCGCGATCTTGCCGCATGCCTCGGTGAGCGCCCATTCGCCGAGGCCGGTCATCAGTCCGGTATCCTCCGCAACCGGAATGAACGCCGACGGCGGAATAAAGCCTTTGGTTTGATGGTTCCACCGCGCCAACGCCTCGAACCCGGTCACTTTGTTGTCGTGCAGGCTCACGATCGGCTGGTAGTACAATTCAAGCTCGTTCCGTTCGATCCCCTCGCGCAGATCCACTTCGATCTGCCGGCGATCGGTGAGCTCCTTGGTCATCGACGGGTTGTAGAACTGATAACCGTCACGATTGCGCTCTTTCGCCGCATAAAGCGCGAGATCTGCGGCGACGGTCAGATCATCGGCATTGTGGCCGTCGGACGGGCTGGCTGCGACGCCGACGCTGACGGTCGTACGCACGCGATAGCCGCCGAGGTCGAATGGGTCGCGCATGGCTTTGATCAGGCAGCTCGCAAGATCGTCGAGCGCCCCGCGAGATTTGACGCAGTCTACGATGACGGCGAATTCGTCGCCGCCGAGCCGCGCCAGCACGTCGGTCGAGCGGAGCGTCGCCCGCAACCGCTGCGCCGTCTCCTGCAGCAGAAGATCGCCGATGCGATGGCCCAGCGTGTCATTGATCAGCTTGAAGCGGTCGAGATCGAGGAGCAAAATCGCATAGTCGACGCCATCCGGCGGCGTCGTACGCTCGCCGCCATGCTTTTGCTGAACTTCGGCAAGCGCCGTGCGAAAGCCCCGCAGATTCGGGAGGCCGGTGAGCAAATCCTCGGAAGCCAGCCGGGCCATGGCCTCGAGCGCCTGCTCGAGCTCCTTGGATTTCTCCTGCACGCCACCCTCGGTACGGAACATCACTTCCATGGCTGCGAGAATGAGGAGCGTGAGCAACGCAGCGCCCCAAATATTCAGGCGCAGATCGGCAAAAGTGCCGGCGAGCGCCTCGTCCTTGTCGAACGCGACGCTGACCCACAGCGGCTGGCCTTTGACCTTGCGCAGCGCGACCAGCTGGACGCGGCCGCTGGCACCTTCGGGCATCTCGAAAGTGCTGTTGAGACCGCTCTGCATCCTGGTGAACAGTTCGGAGCCGGCGATGTTCTGGCCCATTTTGAGATCGCTGGCGATCCCGCCGGCCGACCGGATCACGCCGTCGCTGCCGATCAATGCGATCGCACCCGAGGACGGCAAGTCGACCTTGTCATAGAATTTGGTGAAATGCTCGGGGTCGAGCGAAGCGACGATGACGCCGCCGAACGTGCCGTCGGCGTTCAGAAACCGCCGTGAGAGCTGGACCGACCATTTGCCACTGACACGACCGATCAACGGCTTGCTGATGAACAGTTGATCTTCTTTGTTGTCCCGCTGCCACGTAAAGTGCTCGCGGTCGCTCAAATCGACCAGCGGAGCCGGCTGCGGGCCGGCGGTCGAATCGCGCATCATTCCGTGCGAATCTATGATCGACATCTGCACGACAATGTCGCGCGGCATGGCGACCGAGTTCAGGATATTCCTGTAGTTCGCCAGGTCTTTCCGCGTTTCGACATTGTGCCGGAGGTAAGACAGCATAATGTCGAGTTCGTCGATCGATCGAAGAACGTTTTCCTCGAACACCATCGCGAAGCTTTCGCCGGTACGCTGCGCGTCGGCCAGATCGCCGCGTTCATCTTGCCAGAATTTCAGGAGGACCGCGCCCCACAGCATCGCTATGACGGCGATGCCGAAAATCGCGGACGCACGGCGTTCCGCGATCAGTTTGGGCAGTTGCAGCAGCTGTAAATTCATTGACCCAGCAAGGCTTCGATCAAACAATGTGCCACTGTAGAAACTAAACTCACAGCGTTTCGAATTGTTTATCTTCATGCGAAAATTCGTTCGAACATGGGAACGGATCTATTAAAGTCTGCGATGAAACCCGAGGCCGGGCGCCAGACCGGCCGATAGGGCCCGTTTTGGGCGACAGCCGCAGCCGCGAACGTCCAACACCGGGCCAGGCCGGTTGAAATCCAAAATCCTGTCAAACTCGTTAACCGCGCGAGCCGCGGACGGTCAGTCGTGCAAATGCAATCTTTTGCTCTAGCCGCGCGGTAAGCATTGCCCGCTAGAAGCGAGGCGCCTGAAAAGAACTCTCGAGGAACTTCATCGAGCCAAGCTTCAGGCGCGGGGACGCGATGATTGGCATAGCAGGTCTGTTCAGCGTCGTTCTTGGCGCGATTGTCGCGTATGCGTCGGATCGTCACCCCTCCTATATCGTGGCGCTCGAGACGCTGACCGGCCTGCTGGTGCTCGCCGGTTTTGCCGCCGCGGGCTACGCGCTCTCGACCCTGATCATCGCTTGAAGCCGCAGCGCTGTCGGACGCTGATCCAATTCAACGGAGGCGGATCAAGGCCTGGACTTTGCATTTGAGCATGATCTGAGCATGATCTTTTTCCGACCTCGCCTCGCCCGCCGAAGCCGGCGCCGCGACGGCGGGAAACCGGTTCTCCGCGCTGGCGGAGATCGCGGCTGAAATTGAGCAGTTTTCGGGTGGGCGACTGCGACACGATCCGGCACAAGCCCCGGATGAATCGCATGGTCAAATCAAGGGCGGCGCGCCATGACGCTTCCACGGAGGCAACGGCCGATTGTCTGGCCAAGCGCCATGGCGATTGACGCGCGTATTGCGGCGCTCGAATGGAGCGCGATCGCCTCCGCGCTCGATGCGCATGGCTGCGCCACCACCGGCCCGCTGCTGAGCGCGGACGAATGCGCGGCGCTGGCGCAGAGCTACGCGGCTGACGCGCCGTTCCGCAGCCGGATCGTCATGTCGCGGCACGGTTTCGGCCGCGGCGAGTACAAATACTTCGCCTATCCGTTGCCGGAGATCGTGGCAGCGCTGCGCGGCGCGCTTTATCCGCCGCTGGCGCACATCGCCAATCGCTGGAACGAGGCGATGGGCGTCGACGTCGCTTACCCGTCCGATCATGCCGCGTATTTGCGGCGCTGTCACAAGGCCAGGCAACGGAAGCCGACACCGCTTCTGTTGCAATACGAGGCCGGCGATTACAATTGCCTGCATCAGGACATCTATGGCGCCAATATCTTTCCGCTGCAGGTCGCCTTCCTCCTGTCGCGGCCGGGCGTGGATTTCACCGGCGGCGAATTCGTGCTCACCGAGCAGCGGCCGCGCATGCAATCGCGCGCCGAAGTCGTGCCGCTCACGCAGGGCGAAGGCGTGATCTTCCCAGTGCATCACCGCCCGGTGCACGGCACGCGCGGAACCTATCGCGTCAACATGCGGCACGGCGTGAGTCGCCTGCGCTCGGGACACCGGCACACGCTCGGCGTCATCTTCCACGATGCGGCGTAGAGCACGCCCCGGGAAAAGCCTGCCTCAGCCCCGCTCAAATGTGTGCTTACTCGGCCTTCACGTTTGCAGCCTTGACCACCTTGCCCCATTTCTCGGTTTCCTCGGCGATGAATTTGCCGAACTCCGCGGGCGAACTCACAAACAACTGTCCGCCGAGATTGGAGAGCTTGGCTTTGAGGGCGGGATCGGCGAGCGCCGTATTGACCGTCTGATTGAGCTTCGCGACGATGGCAGCGGGCGTCGCCGCCGGCACGCAGATGCCTTGCCAGCCTGCCGCCTCGAAGCCCGGCACGGACTCGCCCACGGTCGGGATGCCGGGCAGCACGTCCTGCCTCGTCGCCGTCGTCACCGCGAGCGGCCGCACCTGGCCGGAGCGGATGTACGAAATCGACGAGACGACGACGTCGAACATGACCTGCACGCGGCCGGCGATGAGATCGGTGAGCGCCGATGCCGCGCCGCGATAATGCACCGGCTCCATGGCGATGCCGGTGAGCATCTTGAAATATTCGCCATAAAGATGCTGTGCGCTGCCGGGACCGATTGTCGCCATGTAGACCTTGCCCGAATTGGCTTTGGCATAGGCGATGAACTCCGGCACGGTCTTGGCCGGCACGTCGAGATTCACCTCCATCACGAATGGCGTTTTGATGATGCTGGCGACCGGCGCCATGTCGCGCAGGAAATTGTAGTTCAGATTGTCGTAAAGCGTCGCGTTGATGGCATTCGGCGGGCTCGCGTAAAGCAGCGTGTAGCCGTCCGGCGTCGAGCGGACGGCGAATTCGGTCGCGATATTGCTGCCGGCGCCGGGCTTGTTGTCGACGACGAATTGCTGGCCGAGCCGCTCCGACAGGGCTTGCGCGATCAGTCGCGCGGCGATGTCCGACGCCGAGCCCGGCGCGAAGCCGACGATGATGTGGACGGGCCGACTCGGATAATCGTCCGCGACGGCGTTGCGCGTGTACGCTGGAAGCGCGACGGCCCCGGCGGCAAGTACGAGCAGACGGCGGCGATCAAGTCGCATGTATTTCCCCCTAATAGCCGATTTTTTTGCCGAATGAAGTTTACTGCAGATCGGGATCACCCGTTCAAATCTTGTTGCCCGCACTCCAGGTCCAGAAATCGCGGCCTTCTTCGCGCAGGAAGCGGGCGAGCACCATATTGTGCACTTCGGAGGCGCCGTCGACGAGACGCGCGGCGCGCGCCGCGCGGTAGATCCATTCCAGTATAGTGTCCTTGGAATAGCCGCGCGCGCCATTGAGCTGGATCGCAGTGTCGCACGCCTGGTGCAGGATATCGGCGACATGCACCTTGGCCATCGACACTTCCTTGCGCGCGCGGTCGCCTTGATCGAGCTTCCAGGCCGCGTGCATGGTGAGGAGCCGCCCGATCTGGATCTGATGGGCCATCTGGCCGAGCTTGATCTGCACGCTTTCGCGGTCGGCGAGCTTGATGCCGAAACCCTCGCGGCGGTTGACATATTCCTGCGCGATTTCAAGACAGCGCTTGGCCTGGCCGAGCCAGCGCATGCAATGCGTCAACCGCGCCGGCCCAAGCCTGATCTGCGTGACCTTCAAGCCGTCGCCGACGCCGAGCAGAATGTTGTCGTCGCCGACTTCGAGCCCATCGAATTCGAGCTCGCAGTGGCCGCCATGTTCTTCGGGGCCCATGATGCCGATGCGGCGCACGATGCGCCAGCCGGGCTGATCGCGATGATAGAGAAAGGCGGTCAGGCCGCGGCGCTTGTCGTCCGAAGTGCGGGCGATGACGATGAAATGCGCCGCCGCCGCGGCGCCGGTGATGAACCATTTGCGGCCGTGGATCTTCCATTTGCCGTTTGTCTTCTCGGCGTAGGTGCGGATCATGCCCGGATCGGAGCCGCCGCCCGGCGCCGGCTCGGTCATGGCGAATGCGGATTTCACCTTGCCCTCGACCACCGGCCGCAGCCACCATTCCTTCTGCGCCGGAGTGCCGGCGCGCGACAACAGATTCATATTGCCGTCGTCGGGGGCCGCGCAGTTGATCGCGAGCGGCCCGAACAGCGAGCGCGCCGCCTCCTCGTAGATCGCGGCCCAGGCGACGATCGGCAGCGCCATGCCGCCGAACTCCTTGGGCGATTGCGGCGCCCACAGTCCGGCCTTGCGCGCGTTGTCCTGAACCGGCGCCAGCCGATCGAGCGGAATATTCTCGTGCTCGGCGAAGTTCCGCGGATCGGCCTCGAGCGGCAGCACGTGCTCCTCGACGAAGGCGCGCGTGCGCAGGCGAAGGTCCTCGATGTCTGGCGATAGCGTGAAATCCATGCCGACGTCCCTCAAACGTGATAATGGCCGTGATCGATTTGATTCGGTCCGGGAATACGTCCTTGGAAAAGGGGTTATAATGGAGCGCTCAACAAGGTGGAAACGCTGAAGGTGGAGACCAAGATGCGGGTGACCCTTTCCTTGGCCGCGGCTGCAGCCGTGTTGTGCCTCTCCGCTTCATCGAGCGAGGCCCAATATTCCGGCACGGCGCGGTGGTGCGCGGTCGTCGCGATCGGCACCGGCAACGTGCATTGGGATTGCTATTACGATAATGTCGAAGCCTGCGTGCCCAATGTGCTGGCCGGCAATCGCGGATTCTGCCAGCTCAATCCCTATTACGGGCATCCATCGAATTACGAATCGGGCGCGTGGCAGGAGCCCCCGCCGGCGACTTATTACAGACATTACCCGCGCCATCATCCGCACAAGCATTCGCACAAGTCGTAGCGCGCTGCCATACGACAAGACCCGGCGCGTCTTCAGGTCCCGGCCGGCCGCATCACCGGCGCGGGCGCCGTGGCTTCCGCTGCCGCCGCGATTCCGCCCTCGCCGGTAATTTGTTCGAGCACCCGGCCTTTGGTCTCGACGCCGATCAGCCACAGCGCGATTGCCGAGATCAGATAAGCCAGCGCGAATGTGTGCAGCACATAGGCGCCGAGGCCGTAGGCCAGCATAAAGCCGACAACCGTCGGCGCCAGGAACGAGCCGATGCGGCCGATGCCGAAGAACCAGCCGACGGCCGTGGCGCGCAGATGCGTCGGATGCAGTTCGCTGACATAGATGCCGGTCGCGCCATAGACGCCGGGATTGACCCAGCCCACGGCGGCCGCCGCCGCGTAAAGCCACATGCCGCTCGCCATCGCGAACCACAGATGAAAGAACGCGCCGACGAAATAATAAAGAAACAGCACCGGACGCCGGCCGTAGCGATCGATCAGAAAGCCGCAGGCCGAATAGCCGATCACGGCGCTCAGCGCCTGCACCAATTGGAAGCCGATCGCCGCGGTCAGCGGAATGCCGCGCTGGGTGAGAATGGTCGGCAGCATGAACAGGATGCCGTTCGAGGCCCACAGAAAGCCGAACGAGACGACCCAAAGCAGCAACGTGTTCTTGGCCCGCCCCGGCGCCAGAAGCTCGAACACCGTGACCTTGCCCGGGGCGGCTACGTCGGCACGCACATTGGAAAGCGATTTGATCTCATCCGCCGTGAGCGCACGCCCGATCGCTTCCTGCTCGATCCCGGCGACAATGGATTCGGCCTCGGCAATGCGGCCCTTGCTCAAGAGAAAGCGCGCCGATTCCGGCATATAGCGGCGCACGAAGAACAGCAGCAGCGCCGGAATCACGCCGACGACAAACAGCGCGCGCCAGCCCCAGTGTGGAATGATCAGAAGGCTCAACGCGGCGGCAAGAACCAGGCCGACCGGAAAGGCGGCCATGATGTTGCCGGACATGGCGCCGCGAATCCGGCCGGGACTGTATTCGGCGCTCAGGGTGAGCGTCACCGGGACCTCGCCGCCGAGTCCGAAATTGGACAGGAAGCGGAAAACCGAGAGTGACAGCACGTTCCACGATGTCGCCACGAGCCCGGTAAACAGCGCGAACAGGCCGACGGTTGCCTGAAACGAGATGCGGCGGCCGATATAATCGGACATCGTGCCCCAGAACAGCGCGCCGAGAAACGCGCCGACCAGTCCCACTGTCGCGAGCAATCCGGCCTGCGCCGGGCCTAATCCGAATTCGTGCGCCACCGGCGGCAGCGCCGCGCCGAACATCGCGAAATCCGCCGCATCAAGCGCGATGCCGAAAAAGGCGAGAATGAAGAAATGGCGGTGCCACTTGGAGAACGGCAGGCGCTCGAGCCGCGCCACAAGCTCCGCGGATATCTGGCTCGCGTCGGACCTCCGGCTTGCGTCGGACATGTGTCTCCCCCGATTATGCCGCCGCCAGCGCAACGGCTTGTTTTTATTGGGGCGCAAGACTGCAATAGAACGCCAGATGTGACAAGGCACAGGCGCGCGATATAAATGTCGCGCACGCACCCTCGTGCCAGCATTTGTGACCGGGCGACCATGATCATCGACATCTTCAATCACTTCATGCCGACGCCCTATCTCGACCGGCTCGCTGCGCTCATCCCCGGCCATGTCGCGACCACGGCTTTTCCGCGGCTGAAAACCCTGGTCGATGTCGAGGCGCGGCTGAAGCTGCTCGACGCGTTCGGCGATGTCGCGCAAGTGCTGTCGCTCGCCAACCCGCCGCTCGAGCTCGTCGCCGGCCCGGATGTCACGCCGGATCTGGCGCGGCTTGCCAATGACAGCCTTGCCGATATCTGCCGCAAGCACCCCGACCGCTTTCCGGCTTTCATCGCCGCGCTGCCGATGAATAATGTCGCGGCGGCACTGATCGAGATCGACCGTGCGGTGACCGAACTCGGTGCGCGCGGCATCCAGGTCTTCACCAATGTCGCCGGCGTGCCGCTGAGCGACGTGAAATTCCGCCCGCTGTTCCGCCGCATGGCCGAGCACGATTTGCCAGTCTGGGTGCATCCGATGCGCGGCCCCGACTTCGCCGATTATGCGACGGAGAAGGCGTCCCAGGACGAAGTGTGGTTCAGCTTCGGCTGGCCTTACGAGACGACCGCCTGCATGACGCGGCTGATCTATTCCGGCCTGTTCGACGAATTGCCGCAAATCAAGATCATCTCGCATCATATGGGCGGCATGATCCCCTATTTCCCGGCCAAGATTAATCTTGGCTTCCGGCAAATCTTCTTCGGCAGCCGCGAGAAGAATCCGGTGGCGAAGGAACGCGGGCTGAAGAAGCATCCGCTGACCTATTACAAGATGCTCTATGCCGACACCGCGCTCGGCGGCGAAGAGGCGCCGACGCGCTGCGGTCACGCCTTCTTCGGCACGCCGAATTGCCTTTTCGCGACGGACGCGCCGTTTGACTCCGAACAAGGCCGCTGGCTGATCGGCGACACCATTCGCGCGGTGAACAACCTCGACATTCCGCAACAGGAGCGCGACAGGATTTTCGCCGGCAATGCCCGCGCGCTGCTCAAACTCCGAGGACGATAATGCTGACCAAAAACATCAAAGTGCCGCTGCGCGACGGCGAGATGGGCGCCTATCTCGCCATTCCCGACCGGACGCCGGCCGGCGCCATCATCGCGATCATGGAAATCTGGGGCGTCAACGACACCATGCGCTATCACGCCCATGAATTTGCGCAGGCCGGATTCGTGTGTCTGGTGCCCGATCTGTTTTGGCGGCAGGAGCCCGGTGTCGAGCTTTCCGACGGCAAGCCCGAGGACATCAAGAAGGCCTTCGATCTCTATTACGAGTTCGACTACGACCTCGGCGTGCGCGACATGGAGGACATCCGCCTGTATCTGAAGGATCAGCTGCCGGAATGTAACGGCAAGGTCGGCGCGGTCGGCTATTGCCTCGGCGGCAAGCTTTGCTACCTGATGTGCTGCCGCACTGAGATCGACTGCGCGGTCGCCTATTACGGCACCTATATCGAGCACCGCATCAAGGAAGCGAAGAATCTGCATCGGCCGTTCATGCTGCACATGGCGCTGAAGGACCGCTGGGTGCAGGCCGAGGTCAACGAGCTTCTGGAACGGCGGCTGTCGCCCAATCCCTTCGTGACCATTCACAAATATCCGGGCGCCGATCACGCCTTCGCCCGCCACGGCGGCAAGACCTACAGCAAGCCGGAAGCCGACCGCGCGCTGGCGCTGAGTTTGGACTTCTTCAAGAAATATCTGGACTGAGTACGGCGGAAACATCGCATCGCACAACAGACATATTAGGTCTCGCGGCGGCTTCCCTTCGGCGGCAAAAAGGGCGATGCTGAGCCCTGCACGAGCCGACACCGCGAAGACGGACGTCACGTCATGCTCGATATTTCGCCAAGCGCACCCGCCCCATTCGCACTCGATGCCGACCAGATCGCCATGCGCGACATGGCGAACGGTTTCGCCGCCGACAATTTTGCGCCCAATGCCATCGCCTGGGACGAGGCCAGGTATTTCCCGGTCGCCGAGATGCGCAAGGCCGCGTCGCTCGGCATGGGCGGCGTCTTCATCTCGGAAGAATTCGGCGGCTCCGGACTGTCGCGCCTCACCGGCACCTTGATCTTCGAGGCGCTCGCCACCGGCTGTCCGACCGTCGCCGCCTATATGTCGATCCATAACATGACGGCGTGGCTGATCGACGCCTTCGGCAACGACGAGCAGCGCAGGCGCTTCCTGCCGCGGCTGTGCAGCATGGAGCTGCTGGCGAGCTATTGCCTCACCGAGCCGGGCGCGGGCTCCGACGCGGCGGCGCTTTCGACCCGCGCCGTGCGCGACGGCGAGCATTATGTTCTCAACGGCCAGAAGCAGTTCATCTCCGGCGCCGGCGCAGGCGACGTCTATCTCGTGATGGCGCGCACCGGCGGTGAAGGCGCGCAAGGTATCTCCGCGCTGATCGTGCCCGGCGATACGCGCGGCATTTCCTTCGGCGCCAACGAGCGCAAGATGGGCTGGAACGCGCAGCCGACGCGCGCGGTGATGTTCGACAACGTGCGCGTTCCGGCCGCCGACCGGCTCGGCGACGAAGGCCAGGGCTTCAAGATCGCCATGTCCGGCCTCGACGGCGGCCGGCTCAATATCGCCGCCTGCTCGCTCGGCGGCGCGCAATATGCGCTGGACAAGACGCTGGCCTACATGAAAGAGCGCAAGGCCTTCGGCAAGCGGCTCGATGAATTCCAGGCGCTGCAATTCCGTCTTGCCGACATGGCGACCGCGCTTGAGGTTTCGCGCACGTTCCTCTGGCGCGCCGCCGCCGCCTTCGACCGCAAGGAGCCGGATTTCGTCAAGCTTTCGGCCATGGCCAAGCGTTTCGTCACCGATGCCTGCTTCGACGTCGCCAATCAGGCGCTGCAGCTGCACGGCGGTTATGGCTATCTTTCCGAATACGGTATCGAGAAGATCGTGCGTGATCTGCGCGTGCATCAGATCCTCGAAGGCTCCAACGAAATCATGCGCCTGATCGTGGCAAGGCACCTCGTCGGGCGATGAACGAAACGCTGGTGCAAGACGGCCAAGAGGACGGCGACATCATCGTTGGCGCGCGCGGCGCATTGCGCCGGCTTACGCTGAACCGGCCCAAGGCGCTCAACGCCATCACGCTCGGCATGTCCGTCACCATGACGCAGATGATGCGCGCATGGGCTTGCGATCCCGCCGCCGGCGCGGTGATGCTCGACGGCTCGGGCGAGCGCGGCTTTTGCGCCGGAGGCGACATTCGCGCCATCTACGACGCGGCGAAATCCGGCGACCCGCTGCCGCAGAAATTCTGGGCGGTGGAATATCATCTCAACGTGATGATCGCGCGTTACCGCAAGCCGGTGGTGGCGATCATGGACGGCGTCGTCATGGGCGGCGGCATCGGGCTTGCCGGACATGCGGCGCATCGCATCGTCACCGAGCGCTCCCTGGTTGGGATGCCCGAGGTCGGCATCGGTTTCTTTCCCGATATCGGCGCATCCTTTCCGCTGGCTCGTGCGCCGGGCTTCACCGGAACTTATCTGGCCTTGACCGGCGAGCGCATGAACGCGGCGGATGCGATCTATGCCGGGCTTGCCGACATGCACATTCCGTCGGCGAAACTCGCCGCGATCCCCGACGCGCTCGCCGCATGCCGCAATGCGGACGAGGTGCGCAAGCAGCTTGCCGTGTTGTCGACGCCGCCGGCGCCGGGGAAGCTCGACGCCGCACGCGACTGGATCGATATCTGCTTCGGCGCCGATACCGTCGAAGAAATTTTCGCGCGTCTGAGCGCAAACGAGGCCGAAGCCGCGCAGGCGGCGCTCGCCGCCATGAAAAAGGCTTCGCCCACCTCGCTCAAGATCACGCTGCGCAATATGCGCGACGCGGCAAAGTTCAACCGCATTGAGGAATGCTTCATCCAGGATTACCGTATCGCGCTCGCCTGTATCGCCGGGCACGATATGATCGAAGGCATCCGCTCAACGATCGTCGACAAGGATCGCAATCCCGCCTGGCGGCCGGATACGCTGGACAAGGTGACGCCGCAGATCGTTGAGCGGCACTTCCAGCCGGTCGGTGCGCTGGAGCTGAAATTCGCGGACTGAAACACTCTCTCAAGGAAACTTACTTTAAGGAAACGCATATGCCGAAAATCGGATTCATCGGGCTTGGCAATATGGGCGCGCCGATGGCCGCCAATCTGGTCAAGGCGGGCGAGCATGTTCACGGCTTCGATGTGGTGGCGGCTTTGCGCGACGCCGCGGCGGCAAACGGCGTCGACATTGCCGCCAATGCACGATCGGCGGTCGAGAACGCCGAGGTCGTCATCACCATGCTGCCGGCCGGCCAGCACGTGCTCTCGGTGTGGAAGGATATCTTGCCGGTGGCGAACCAGGGCGCGCTGTTCATCGACTGCTCGACCATCGATGTCGCCAGCGCGCGGGAGGCGCACAAGCTTGCGGCCCAGCAGGGCATCGCCACGCTCGACGCGCCGGTTTCGGGCGGCGTCGGCGGCGCCACCGCCGCGACGCTCACCTTCATGGTCGGCGGCACGCATCATGCCTTCGAGCGCGGCAAGCCGGTGCTGGAGCGCATGGGCAAGCGCGTCGTGCATTGCGGCGAGGCCGGCAACGGCCAGGTGGCCAAGATCTGCAACAATATGATTCTCGGCGCTTCGATGATCGCGGTCAGCGAGGCTTTCGTGCTCGGCGAAAAGCTCGGCCTCTCGCACCAGGCGATGTTCGACGTGGTCTCCGCGTCGTCGGGCCAATGCTGGTCGCTGACCAATTATTGCCCGGTGCCGGGTCTGGTGCCGACGAGCCCCGCGAATAACGGCTATAAGCCCGGTTTCGCCGCGGCGCTGATGCTCAAAGACCTCAATCTCGCCCGCGAAGCCGCGGCCTCGGTTCACGCCGAGACCGCAATCGGGACTCACGCCGCCGATATCTATCAGGAATATGCCGAGACCGGTTCGAGCGGCGCGGACTTCTCCGGCATCATCAATTTCGTGCGCGCGCAGTCGAGGGCCTAGTTGCTTTTCTCGGCCTCTTTGACCGGGTCCTTCACCGCCGGAAAGGTCGCGAACTCGACATTGTAGAGTTCGCCGTCCTTGCGTTCGACGCGGCGGATATAGATGTTCTGGATGATGTCGCGCGTCTGCGGATCGATCGTGATCGGACCGCGCGGGCTTTCGAAGCTCATGCCTCTCATCGCCGCGATCAGTTTGTCGCCGTCCGTGTCGCCGCCGGTTTTCTTGATCGCATCGTAGATCAGGGTCATTCCGTCGTAGACCGATTCCGCCATCAGGTTCGGGCGCTTGCCGGCGAATTTGGTGAAGCCGGCGACGAACGCCTTGTTTTCCGGCGAGGGATGCGCGGCGGAATATTGCCCTGCAGTGATGATGCCGATGGCCGGATCGCCCATGGGATTGAGCAGGTCGTCGTCGGTCAGATCGCCGTTGCCCATCAGCTTGATGCCGGATTTATCGAGCCCGCGCTCGACATATTGCCTGGCGAAGGTGCCGGCGAAATTGCCCGGAATGAACACATAGATGGCGTCCGGGTTGGCGTCATGCGCGCGCTGCAGATACGGCGCGAAATCCGGGCTTTGCACCGGCGCGCGGATGCTGGCGACGATCTCGCCGCCGTTTTTTTTGAATTCGTCGCTGAACACTTTCTCGGCGTCATAACCGGGCGCATAGTCGGAGACCAGCGTCACCACCCTTTTCACACCGTTCCTGGCGGCCCATTGCGCCATCGGCACCGCGGCCTGCGCCGTCGTGTAGAAGGTCCGCACGATATAGGGCGACTTTTCGGTGATGATGGAGGTGCCCGCCGCCATCACGACCTCCGGCACCTTGGCCTCGGTCGCGATCGGCGCCACCGCAAGCGCCACCGGCGTGAAGGTCAGGCCGGCGAGCACCGCCACCTTGTCGTTGACGACGAATTCCTGGGCGATGCGCTTGGCGTTGTCGGGCTGGCCGCCATCGTCCCTGATGATGAGATCGATGGTCTTGCCGGCGACCTCGGCGCCGTTCGCCTGCAGAAAATATTTGGCGCCCGCGATCATCATATTGCCGATCTGGGCGAACTGGCCGGTCGAAGGCGCGATGAAGCCGATCCTGATCGTATCATCGGCGCGCGCCGCAGCAATTCCCGCGCCGCTGATCAGCAGAATTCCCGTCGCTATCGCGACACCCATCCGCTTGGCCATGCCGTCCTCCGCCGTACAATGTGTTCTTGGTTTCAGCGCATCGTCAGTTCTTCCACAGCTTCTTGCTGGCAATGTCGGCGCCCTCGCGCATCGCCTTGAACTTCTCCCAGACCACGGTGTGGTGCACTTCGGTGCGATAGAGCGCCTGCGACGAGAACCCGCAATCGGCGGCGGCGATCACATTGTCGCGGCCGACCAGATTGGCGAAACGCAGAATGCGCTCGGCGATCAGTTCCGGATGCTCGACGATATTGCTGGCATGGGTGACGACGCCCGGGCACAGCACTTTGCCGTCCGGGATCTTCACCGTCTCGAACAGATGATATTCGTGCTCGTGGCGCGGATTGGCGGCCTCGAAACTGTAGGAGCCGGCATTGATCTTGAGCACAAAGCTGATGATCTCGGCGAGGCTCGCCTCGTAAAGCCGTGGGCCTTCATTGATGCCGTAACATGTGTGGAAGCGCACCCGCTCGGCCGGAAGGCTGTCGAGCGCAGCGTTGATCGCCTCGACATAAAGCTCGGCGCGCCTTGCCTTACCCTTTTCGTCGAGCCCGGGTTCGACGAAAATATCGGCAAGGAACGGATCGTCGATCTGCACCAGGATTCCGGCATCGACGATCGCCTTATATTCCCGGCTCATCGCCGCGGCGACGGCGTGGAAGTATTCCTCTTCGCTCTTGTAATATTCGTTGATGCCGACGCCGGACGGCGCAGTCGCCGGCAGAAAGACGTGTTCCAGCGGCACGCCGGCGGCGGCGGCGCCGGCCTTGACGTTGTCGATGTCGCGTCGCAGCGGCGCCTCGCCGCGATAAGTCACCGGGGCGGTGCAGACCACCGGCGACAGCGCCACGATGGCACCGCCCATCATCGCCTGCTTGAAATATTCGGCGTAATATTCCGGGAAGGCCGCGACTTCCTTTTGGAACAGCGGCATCTTCTGGCTGGGGCGGGGTTCGAAGCCGGCGAGGCGTTCCTGCACATAGGTAAAGAAGCCGGGCTTGGAGAATTCGCCGTCGGTCACGATGTCGATGCCGCAGTCCTTCTGCTTTTTCACGACGTCGATGACGGCCTGCCGCAGTTCGGCCGCGAAGGCCTTTTCATCGAAGGGCTGCCCGGAAAACTTGGCCTTGAGCCGGTCGAGCAGATGGTGCGGGCGCGGCAGGCTGCCGATATGGGTGGTTTGAATGCGGCCGCTGTTCTGCTGGAGCGTCATGCGCCCTCCCCTCTCGGACGGGAACGACGGCGCGATATTGCCGGCGCCGCGGTTCCTTTCGTTTCCACCATGCCCTGCGGTTTTCCCACGGGCCTTTTATCGGAGGCTAGCCGAAAGCCGCGGTCTTTACAAACAAAAAAGGAGTAATGCTTTTTACTTCGGTCGTCGCCCCGCACGCCGGCGCGGCGTCGCACGCCGCGTTGGGCCGCTGCCCGTCTTTGTTTCGTGCGGCGCGGCGCGCGGCATGCCGAGCACCGCCGGCACCAGCGCCGACCACTCCCTGATCACCGCGCGCCGATTGGTCTCGTAGGGCAGCCACGTGTCGACCACGAACAGGCCGCGCAGCAGATAATGCGTCAGCAGAATGAAGCGCTCGGCGCTTTGTCGCGAGAAGCCTGCGGCGTCGAGGCGATCGAGCCAAATGCGATTGAGCCGCTTGCGTGCGCGCTTGACGATCGGCCGGTGCGGCTTGGCCAACGCCCTGTCGCTCGCCGCCGCAATCGCAAGCTCCAGCATCGCGCGATACAGCGAACCGAAGAAGAAATGCTCGGAATCGCGCAGGAACCGCTCGACCGTGTGTTCGCCGTTGCCCGCAGCAAGCCGCTCGGCGTGGGCGACGGCGGCATCCATGGCGTGCTGGGTCGCGGCGACCAGAAGGTCGTTCTTGGTCGGAAAGTAGCGCTCGAGGGCACCGCGCGAAACGCCGGCACGCACGGCGACCCGGCTGGCGCTGAAATTGGCGTAGCCGTCCGCGATCAAGACATCGAGCGCCGCTGCGAGAACTGCGGCTTGCGTCGCCTGCCGGCGCTGTTCCTGCGTCCGCCGCATCAGCTATTTGCCCGCCGGCGCCCGGGCGATGATCTTGAAGGAAGCGAAGAAGTCATCTTTCATTTTGGTCGCCTTGTCGCGCGCGCTTTCCGGAAACTGCACGACTTGCATGTATTGAACGTTGTTGGCGCGAACCACACGAAAATAATAGCCGCCGCCGGGTACGTTCAACGCAAACGATAAAATCTCCTGGCCGCCGTTGGTCTCGCGGTGGATGTCGGTGACGGCGGCATCCGACTGTTGCTTGACCCCGCTCATGAAGTCTTCCATGGGCTTGACCTCAAGCCCCTCGATCGAAGCTTCGGTCGCGGAGAATCTGATGTTGTCGTTTTCGGCGCCCGTCAGCATGAACAACGTCGTCGCCGGCGCGCTTGTGCTCGGATCCCGCGCGCTGACTTCGACATCGTTGTATGCGATGGGGAAGCGAATGGAAAACGATCCGCCATCGGGAGTGGCATCTCCGGCCGGCACGTTCTTGCGATGCACGACCTGCGCCTGAGCAAAAGCGGTCGCAACAAGAACGAGAATGAACGCGAGTGCGCAGCGGACGGCAGCCATGAGACCTCGGTTGCAAATATCGATTTAGCGATCGCCTCCGTCACCGGACTTTGTTGACGCCGATCGGCCGGCGCTGTCAACTTAAGCTTGAATCATCGCTCCGGCGACATGCAACAAGAAGCCGCGCTTTGCGGCCTCCGGTGCGGCAGTGCCGGTGGCGGCCCGGCGCGGCGCGCCGCGATCGAGGGGCGGTCGCCCCGCATCAAAGCAATTCGGCTGTACAGGCCGCACAGGCGCCATGCAGCCGCCGGTGAATGATCGAACGGGGAGTTATTCGCCCTTGTTCGGCGCCGGTCGGACTTGGCCGATCTGTTTTTCGCTCATCGCGCGGACGAAATCCGGCAGGCGGATGAAGCCGAACTTGTCCGGATATTTTCGGCGCATTGCCGCCCTGAAGCGAGATCGACCACAACAGGAAGTCGCGCAAGGCAGCGGCGGGTTCCGGATCGGCCGACGTTTCGAAACGACAGCATCAACGGGTAAGACTCTTCGCCGGGAGATCGGTGCAAATCAGAGCGCAGAAAAGGTAATCGCGTAATCGCTGCGCATAACGCGCACCACCGGCCGTCTCGACTCGACGGCGGTCTCATACTAGGTTGCCGAAAGCTCGAAATGACGAGCGGAAAATAATACCGGCAATTGAACGTCGTTCGGTTTGAACGACACCAAGCAACGACGCCGAGCATCGCAAAGCGACGGGGCGATATTGCAGTTTCGTGTGGGGCGCGTATTTGTCCGGATCGGTTTTGCGGTCGCGTTGGCGCCGATTGGCTTGTTCGGCCTCGGCGCCGGCTCAATCTTCGCGCAAACGTCCGCCGATTTTTCCGGAACTCTGAATCCGCTGTTCCTCGCCAATCTGGCGCAGCCGTCGGATATCAGCAACGCCCTGCAATATGCCGCGAGCGCCTCGGTCGACGATATCGAATCCGCCATCGGCACTTACGAGCAATTGCTGTTCTACAATCCGACCTTGTCGAAGATCCGCTTCGAGCTCGGCGTCCTTTATTACCGGCTCGGTTCCTACGAAATGGCGCGCGGCTATTTCAAGTCGGCGCTGGAACAACAGGACTGCACGCCCGAACTCCGCCGGCGCATGGAGGATCTGCTCGTCGATGTCGACAAGCAGCTTCTCGCCGACCGGTTCACCGGCTTCGTGCAGACCGGGCTCGGCTATCAGACCAATCCCGGCGGCGGACCGGGCCCGCAGACTGTTCTCGCTTCGGGCCGCAGTTTCGACAGCCGCTTCTTCGCCAAAGGCGATGGTAATTGGTTCGGCGCCTTCGCGCTGAACTACGTTCACGATTTCGAGAATCAGCGCGGCGATACGTTCGAGGCGACCGTGCAGGGCTATGACGCCCAGCAGTTCAGCCTGCATCAATTCGACGTCGGCACCATCGAGTTGCGCGCCGGCCCGCGCTTCGTGCTGACGCCGGGAAGCCCCTATGCGGTGTCGATCAAGCCTTATGTGGTCGCGACCGGCGCGCTCCTGGCCGACACCGCCTATTCCGGCGGCATCGGCGGCGGCATGACGCTCCACGCCACTCTCGGCAATGTCGCGATCGACCCCTTTGCCGAGATGGTGCAGCAGAGCTTTCGCAATTCGTCGTTCTATCCGCTGGCCAGCAATTTGAGCGGCCCGCTGACCACCATCGGCCTGCAGGCGTCGGGGCCGGTCGCTTCGGGGCTCAGCTGGCAGACGCGCGGCGCCTTCGCGCATTCCAGCGCCTCGTTCGGCCCGGACAGCTACGACGCCTACGCCGCCGATCTATGGCTGCCGTGGAACTTTTCGCCGCTCGGCGACGGGCGCATGTGGACGCTGACGCCGATCGCGGGATTAACCCATTGGCAGTACAGCGCGCCGGATCCGAACATCGATCCGCTGACCACGCCGCGTACCACCGAATGGCGCGTCGGCTTGGGCCTCGACGTGCCGATCTGGAGCAAAGTCTATATGAGCACGCTGGTGCAATATCGCGCCGACACCTCGAACATCCCGGCCTTCACCATGCACGACCTCTCGATCTCGGGCGGACCCACTTTCAAATTCTAGCGGGCGAATGATGACACGGAGCCGGAGTCTTGCCGTTGTGCTTGTGGCGCTCGCCGCCGCGCGCGTCATGCTGCCGGCTCATGCCCTCGCGCAGCAGGTCGGAACCGCGACCGCCGTCAATCCGACGACCGAAAGCACCAACCCGGGAGCCACTACGGTCAATCTCACCGTCGGCGCCAATATCGTGCACAAGGAGCGCATCCATACCACGCCGTCGGGTTCGGTCCAGCTGCTGTTCCTCGACAAAAGCACGCTCAGCATTGCGCCGAACACCAATCTCCTGATCGACGAATATATCTACGACCCGAAGTCGAATTCCGGGCATATGCTGACCAATCTGGCCGAGGGCGCGCTGCGCTTCGTCGGCGGCGCGTTGAGCCATCAAGGCGAGGCCTCGGTCACGACACAGGACGCCGCCATCGGCATTCGCGGCGGCACCGTCACCGTCGTGCGCGGCCCCGACGGCACAAAAGTGATCGACCATTTCGGCGTGATCACGATTACCAACGGCGCCGGCACGACGACGATCAGCCGGCCGGATTTCTTCGTCACCATCCTGAATTGGAACACGCCGCCGAGCCCGCCGCAGCGCGTCACCGCCGACGACATCGCCTTTTATCTGCGGCTCCTGACCAGCAAGCCGGGACAGGATGCCGGCGTGCCCGGCCTGACCAATGTGACGATCGGCGAATGCGGCCTTGGCACACGGCCGAGCTTCAATTGTCCGACGGCGCCGTGGAACCCGACCGGCAGCGCCGAATCGAATGCGTTCGAGACCGTCATTCAGGCGACGCAGCACGCAACCTACACGACCCCGCCGCCGCAGACACAAACGCAGACCATTCCCGGTAACGGCACGCGCGGCCGTTTGCGCTGATCTGTCCCGCGCGCGGGATGTGACACTCCCCGGCCTCGCCGGGCGTCAATGATTGTTGGCAAGGCCCTGTCACAAAAGCGCGGCAGGCCGCCGCGAGTCCGGATTATCTCAACCGCCGGAACTCTCGCCTAATCCGAGAGCGCGCCCAGGGTATAGGCCGCCCCCAGCAGCGTGCCGGGCCGCAAGCCGACCTCCTCGAACCATTTCTTGAAAATGACCACGATCTGGCCGCTGCGATAGATCTGGGCGAGGCCGGTATTGACGGCGAGCCGCAGCGCCCAGTCGCCGCGCGCCAATGCGATGGCATAAGGCTCGATCGACAGATCGTCGGGCAGCAGGATGAAATCGTCGGCGTGGTTGATCTGCGCGCCGAGCAGCAGGAGCTTGTCGCTGGCATAGGCATCGACCTTGCCGGCCTGCAAGGCTGCAACGCCCTCGTCGCGATTTTTCACCGGAACGATCGTCAGGTTGAGATGGCGCTCGCTGTTTTGCAGCGTCACCGCGCGCTCGTTGGTGGTGCCGGAGACGACCGCAATCTTCTTGCCGCCCATATCGGCGAAGGCGTGGATATTCGAGGCCCGCGGCACGACGACGCCGGTGCTTTCGACAAAAATATAGTTGGAGAAATCGACCTCTTTCATTCGGCCGAGCGTGACCGAGCTCGATCCGCATTCGAGATCGACCTGGCCGCCGGAAACCGCCGAGAACCGGGTCTGCACCGTCACCGGAACCCATTCGATCTTGAGGTCCGGCAATCCATATTGTTCGGCGATCGATTTGGTCACCAATTGGCAGAGGTCGAGCGAATAGCCCGAGGGCTCGCCGCGGCTGTTGGTGAAGGCAAAGGGCGAGGCGTCGGCGCGATAGCCGATGCGGATTGTCTTCGTGTCGATGATGGATTTGAGCCGGCTGTCGGGCGGAACCGGCGCTTGCGCCGAGGCTGCGGTCGCGCAAGCAAGCGACGAAGCAACAACAAATAAAGCGACAATCGACCGGTACATCCTACCCTCCGATCAAGAAGCACTTTCAGGGATTCTTAGCGCATGACGCTCGCGCGAATCAACGTGCCGTCGCGCCCGATCCAAGCTTGCAGGGCGCACGCCATGGCGGAACTTCCCGGCAGCAAAAATGACAAAGGCTTGACTTGAGCCGCGCGCAACATGGCATACGTCCCTGCGGAAGGGAGAAGCGCATGATAAAGATCGCCAACCCTCTGGCCGCCGCGAGCCTTGCCTTGGCCGTCGTCGCGCCCTTTGCTCTACAGGCAAAGCCGATCAAACATCGGGCGCGCAAGCCTGCCGCCGTTCACGAGCGGCATGTTGCCTGCACGGTGCTCGGATGCCAGCCCATCCCGGCCGCCTGCTATCCGAAAGAGGAGCACACCTCGGGCGGCATTCCGACCGGCTTCGACCAGATC
>DATJLN010000029.1:0-11219 GCA_035509535.1 Xanthobacteraceae bacterium
GTCATCATTACCGGCACGCCGCCGGGCGTGGGCCTTGGCATGAAGCCCGAGCCGAAATTCCTCAAGGCCGGCGACGTGGTCACGCTCGGCATCGACGGCTTGGGCGAGCAGCGGCAGAAAGTCGTGAAATTCAAGATGTGAAACCGGCCTCCGCCTGCCCTCGGGCGGAGGCCGATGGCTCCTGGCGGCCGCCGTCCGCGAAACTGCGTACCGCGATAGGTACCGGTCCTCAACGCTTATTGGCTTTGATGGCGGTCATCCCGATTTGACCGTCCAGGTGGCCATCGATGTCGTCACGAGCCAAGGTGCAGGAAGCCGCGCGGCGCGCCAAGAAGGAAATCGATCACGGCGAGAAGCTCAACGCCATCGCCGACGCCATCCATGATTTCGTCGACTACGTCGAATTGATCGAGCACCAGATCCGGCAGGTCGAAACCCGGCTGCGCCGGATGGAAATGTAGCGCGCCGCACGACGCGGCGCGGCGCACGCCCATACCGTCCCACTCCATTCGCTGCCCAAAAAGCAGCGGGCAAATGCTCGCAATTGCATCGCCTGCGGCCTTGCCGCGCGCGGCCGTAATCTTGACCCCCAGGCGCGGCGAGGTGTAGGCGTACCGCTGGTATTGAGGGATCTTGGACTACAGAACATAACTGGGAGGCGGCTGATGAAACGGCAGATTTTTGGGACCTTGACTGCGCTTTGCCTGCTGGCGAGCCCCGCCATGGCGGCCGACAGCGTCAAGATCGGGCTCGTCACCACCTTGAGCGGGCCGGCCGGTGTCATCGGCAAGCATATGAAAGACGCGGCCGACCTGGCGCTGGAAATGCTCGGCGGCAAGATCGGCGGCATGCCGGCGCAGATCGTCTTCGGCGACGATCAATTCAAGCCCGACGTAGGACGGCAAGTCGCCGAGGAGATGCTCAAGCGCGACAAAGTGGATTTCATGACCGGCTTCATCTGGTCGAATGTCCTGCTCGCGTCCTACCAGCCCATCATTCAATCCGGCCTGATTTTCGTCGGCGCCAATGCCGGGCCGCATGAGATCGCCGGCGCGATGTGCGCACCGAATTACTTCTCGGCCTCCTGGCAGAACGACCAGACGCCGGAAGCCATGGGCAAGTACATGAACGATCAGAAGATGGACGACGTCTATCTGATCGCGCCGGATTATGCGGCCGGCAAGGACATGGTGAACGGCTTCAAGCGCTACTTCAAAGGCAAGATCGCCGCCGAGGTCTATACCAAGCCCGGCCAGTCCGATTATCAGGTCGAGATCAGCCAGATTCGCGCCGCCAATCCCAAGGCGCTGTTCATCTTCCTGCCCGGCGGCATGGGCATTCAGTTCATCAAGCAATATGCCCAATCCGGACTGCGCGGGCAGATCCCGCTGTATTCCGCCTTCACCGCCGACGAAACCACGCTGCCGGCGCTCGGCGACGCCGCCGCCAACAATTACGAGGTCAGCTTCTGGTCACCGGATCTCGATAATCCGCGCAGCAAGGAATTCGTCGCCGCCTTCCGCAAGAAGTACAATTACATTCCCTCCTATTACGCGGCCCAGCAATTCGACGCGATCAACATGATCGATGACGCGGTGAAGGCCGTGCACGGCAATCTCGCCGACAAAAAGGGCATGATTGCGCGGATGGAGAAAGCCGACTTCTCGTCGGTGCGCGGCAAGTTCACCTACAACACCAATCACTTCCCGATCGAGAACTTCTATCTGCTCAAGATCGAGAAGGACAGCGACGGCCAATACGTCCGTAAAATCCAAAAAGTGGTGTTCGCCGACCACAAGGACGCCTACTACACCGAATGCCACATGAAGCCCTATCAGTGAGACAGGGCGGCCCTACGACGTCGGCGGCCCGCCCGCCGCGATGATGTGATCGTGATTGTTGTTGCAGAGCAGGTTCTCAACGGCGTGCAATTCGGTATCACGCTGTTTCTGATGGCGGCCGGGTTGACGCTGATCTTCGGCGTGATGAACCTCGTCAACCTCGCCCACGGCTCGCTCTACATGATCGGCGCCTTCATCGCCGCGGCGACCTTCAACGCGGTGCATTCGTTCCTGCTGGCGATCCTCGCTGCGCTGGTCGGCACCGCGGCCGTCGGCATCGTCATCGAGGTCGTCGTCTTCCGCTCCCTCTATCAGCGCGACCATCTCGATCAGGTGCTGGCCACGTTCGGCCTGATCCTGTTCTTCAATGAAGCGGTGCGGATGATCTGGGGCGCCACCGCGCTTTATGCGCAGGTGCCGCAGTTCCTCTCCGGCCAGGTCGAGGTCCTGCCGGGCGTTCCCTACCCGGCCTATCGGCTGGCGATCATCGGCGTCGGCCTCGTCGTCGCTCTGGCGATCTATCTCCTGGTGATGCGGACGCGGATCGGGATGCTGATCCGTGCCGGCGCTTCCGACCGCACCATGGTGGCGGCGCTGGGGGTCAATATCACGCTGCTTCACACGGCGGTGTTCGGCCTGGGCGCGGCGCTCGCGGCGCTCTCGGGAGCGCTGGCCGGACCGATATTCACGGTCGAGTCCGGCATGGGCGACGACCTCCTCATTCTCGCCTTCGTCGTCATCGTCATCGGCGGCATCGGCTCGATCCGCGGCGCCTTTATCGCCGCCGTTCTGGTCGGCGTCGTCGACACGATCGGCCGCGCCTTCCTGCGGCCGCTGTTCGCGCTGTTCATGTCCGGCTTTGCCGCCGACAATGCCGGGCCGGCGGTCGCCTCCATGCTGATCTACGTGCTCATGGCGACGGTGCTGTTCTTCCGCCCGGAGGGACTTTTCCCGCGGGCCAAGCGGTGACGGCGCCGCGCATAAGGCTTGTCGTGACGCTCGCCGTCCTGGCGGGGCTGGCGCTCCTGCCCCCGGTCTCGGCCGCGCTGGGGCAGGATTTCTATGTCGATCTCTTCACCCGCATCATGATCTTCGCCATTGCCGCGGTCAGCCTCGACCTGATCCTCGGCTTCGGCGGCATGGTGAGCTTCGGCCACGCCGCCTATCTCGGCATCGGCTCTTACGCCGTCGGCATTCTCGCCTATTACCATATCGACAACGGCTACCTTCAGTTCGGCACCGCCATCGCCGCCTCGGCGCTGATCGCGCTGTTCATCGGCTGGGTCTCGCTGCGAACGAGCGGCGTCTATTTCATCATGATCACGCTCGCCTTCGGGCAGATGATTTATTTCCTCGGCGAGAGCGTCAATCAGTTCGGCGGCGACAACGGACTCAATATCGAGCGGCACAGCGATTTCGCCGCGTTCCTGAGCCTCGACCGGCCGGTGACGCTCTATTATTTCGTCTTCGCCTGGCTCGCGCTTTGCCTGGGATTGGGCTGGCGGCTCGTCGAATCCCGGTTCGGCATGGTGATCCGCGGCGCCAAGTCGAACGAGACACGCATGGTGGCGCTCGGATTCCACACCTTCCGCTACAAGCTCGTCGCCTTTGTCATCGCCGGCGCCATGGCCGGCGTGGCCGGCGCGCTGCTCGCAAACCTGACGCTGTTTCTATCGCCCAGCATCATGCATTGGACCCGCTCCGGCGAGATCATGATGATGGTCATCCTCGGCGGCATGGGAACGCTGATCGGGCCGGTGCTCGGCGCCATCGCCTATCTGGTGCTGGAAAACGCGCTGTCGGGCTTCACCGAGCATTGGCAGGCGATCCTCGGGCCGTTCCTGGTCCTCGTCGTGATCTTCTCGAAGACGGGGCTCCTCGGCGCGGCCGGCGCGTGGCGGACGAAGTCGACCCATGCCTGAGGCTTTGTTGGCAACCCGGCAGCTTCGCAAGCGCTTCGGCGGCCTCGTCGCCACCGACGACGTGTCGGTGGAAATCCTGCCCGGCGAAATTCACGCCGTCATCGGTCCGAACGGCGCCGGCAAGACGACGCTGATCGCCCAGCTTGCCGGCGACCTGCAGCCGGATTCCGGCGCGATCCTGTTCGCCGGCCAGGACGTCACCGGGCTGACGGCCGCCGATCGCGTCAGACGCGGCCTCGCCCGGTCGTTCCAGATCACCAACGTATTTCGCGAGTTCTCGGCGCTCGACAACGTGTCGCTCGCGGTGCAGGCGTCCGCCGGGCACAGCTTTCATTTCTGGCGTTCCGCGCGCCGCGATCCGGCATTGCGCGAGCCGGCGGAAACGCTGCTCGCCGAACTCGGGCTTTCGGCGCGGCTTGGCGTCGCCGCCGGCAATCTCTCGCACAGCGAAAAGCGCACGCTCGAGATCGCCATGGTGCTGGCGAGCAAGCCGCGGCTCGTGTTGCTCGACGAGCCGCTGGCGGGCATGGCGCCGGAAGATTCAAAGCGCATGGTGCAGAGGCTTGCCGCGCTCAAGGGCAAGGTCACCATCCTGCTCATCGAGCACGATATGGATGCCGTCTTCGCTCTGGCCGATCGGCTGACGGTTCTCGTCTATGGCCGCGCCATCGCCACCGGCACGCCCGACGTCGTGCGCGCCAACGAAGCGGTGCAGCGCGCCTATTTCGGCGACGAGGCCGAATGATGCTCGACGTCAGCGGCCTCGAAGCGAGCTACGACGAAAGCCAGATCCTGTTCGGCGTCAGCCTCGCCATTGCCGAGGGCGAGGTGGTCACGCTGCTCGGCCGCAACGGCATGGGCAAGACCACGACCGTCTCGACGCTGATGGGCATCCTTCCCGCCAAGCGCGGCGAGATCGTCTTCGAGGGCACCGCGCTGCACCGCCTGCCGGCCTACCGCGTGGCCCAATGCGGCCTCGCTTTGGTGCCCGAGGGACGTCACATCTTCCCCAACCTTTCGGTGCGGGAGAATCTCGTCGCCACCGCCCGCGGCCGGCGCGGCGGAACCGCAGCCTGGACGCTGCCCGCGGTGCTCGAATTGTTTCCCCTGCTGCGCGAACGGCTCGACAGCTGGGGCGGCCTGCTCTCCGGCGGCGAGCAACAGATGCTCGCCATCGGTCGCGCGCTGATGACCAATCCGCGGCTGCTCATCCTGGACGAAGCCACCGAAGGCCTGGCGCCGATGGTGCGGCGGGAAATCTGGCGGGTGTTGAAAGTCCTCAAGGAGCGCGGCCAATCGATCCTGGTCATCGACAAGAACGTCGACATTCTGTCGCGCATCGCCGACCGGCATTACATCCTTGAAAAAGGCCGCGTGGTCTGGTCCGGCAGTTCGGCCGCGTTGCAGGCTGATCCGGCGCTCAAGGAGCGCTATCTCGGCATATGAGCGGAAGAAACTCTTCCAGTCCGCCCATCCTTTCAACCGGCCATGCGCGCCACACGAACGGCGCGTGACTTTCCCCCCGAAATAGCCGCGTCCCACACATCGTGGATATGCGCGACTTCCTGTTCGATGCGTTGCAGGAACATGTGCGCCTGCGTGGACAGCGTCCGGCGCGTCGGCGCGATGACCACAAATTCCGCATGCAGTTGCGGCGCGACCAGCGGATTGACGATCAGCTCGTCGCGGAAGATATCGTTGACGGAAATCACGCTCGGCAGGATCGTCACCCAGTCGGAGCGCGCCACGAATTCGAGCGTGGCGATCATGGCGTCCATCTCCAGTCGGGTTTCGACCTCCACGCCGTGGCTCTGGAAATAGGTCTCGAGGTTGCGGCGCCGGATATTGTCCGGCCCCGGCATCACGACCTTGAGCGGCTTGCACTCGGCAAGCCGCACCGGCTGCAGCCGCTTGAAGCCCGCGCGCGGACCGGACAGCAGCATTTCCCGGTCGCGCACCAAAAGGCGGGACTTCAATCCGATCGCCCCTTCGAACGCCGGCACGATCGCAAAGTCGAGCTCGCCGTCGAGCACCATTTTGGTGAGAAGCCCGCTATAGCCCTCGACGATGTGCAGCCGCACTTCCGGGCAGCGCGGCACGAAATCGTCAAGCACCGGCGCCAATACGGCGCGGGTGAAAGTCGGCATCAGGCCGATGTGGAGGTCGCCCGTGACATGGCCGGCGACGGCACGCGCCTGCTCGGCGGCGCTTTCAAGCGCACCGACGGCGCCGACGCAGCTCTTATAGTAACGCAGCCCCGCCGGGGTAGGCACGACGCGGCCCGCGGCGCGCTCGAACAATTGCACGCCGAGCTTCCGCTCGACCGCCGCAACGTGCTGGGAAATGCCCGATTGCGTCGCGTTTTCACGCTTCGCCGCGCGGGTGAAAGAGCCCTCTTCGCAAACCGCGATGACGGCCCGGATCTGCCGGAGAGGAATGGTCTGCATGGTCGATGAGTATTAGAAAACCTAATGGGGAACGACAGATTATATCATTTCTTGAATCATCGCCAGCCGACTAACATCGCCGGCAGCAGGTAAATCGCGGTCTAAGCCGCGGCGCGCTGATTGAGGAGAAAACGCCATGGGAACTGCAAATTTCGGTATCGCCGGCCTCGATTGGCAGCAGAGGGTCAATTGGGACCGGATGCGGAAATACCGGACCGAGCGGGCCCGCGCGATGATGAAAAAGCACGGCCTCGGCGCGATGCTGTGCATGTATGACGAGAATGTCCGCTACCTCACCGGCACGCTGACCCCTGGATGGAACCGGCTCAAGCCGGGCCTGCGCTATGCCATGCTGTGCGGCGACGGCGCGCCGATCCTGTTCGAGCAAGGCGATCTGGGCTTCCAGATCGAGCGCCACTCGCCGTGGATACCGAAGGAAAACGTCCGCCATTCGTTCGCCTGGATCAAGGGCGCGGCCGGACCGGCCTCGACGCAACAGGTCAACAAATTCGTCAAGGCGGCCAAGGAAGCGATGCGCGAACATGGCGTCGCCGGACAGAAGCTCGGCGTCGACTTCATCGACATCAACATGATCAACGTTTTCAAGGAAAACAACATCGAGTGGACCGACGGCATGAGCGCGATGATGGAAGCGCGCGCCGTCAAGAACGAAGACGAGCAGGAATGCTTCCGCATCGTCGGCGCGATCGGCGACGCGACGCACTGGGAGTGCATGAAATTTCTGCGGCCCGGCGTCACCGAGAACCAGGTGACCGCGCATCTGATGCAGTATCTCTACAACATTCCCGGCATGGAGGACGTCGAGGACGTCATCGTGTCGTCCGGCCCGAACACCTGGCCGAACTGGCGCAATTTCTCCGACCGCATCATCCAGCCCGGCGACATCGTGTTCATGGATTTGGCGGCGCTGACCTGGAACGGCTACAAATCCTGCTACTACCGCACTTATTGCGTCGGCAAGGAGCCGAGCCAGGAGCAGAAAGATACCTACGCGACGGCCTTGAAGTGGCTCTACGACTCGATCGGCGCGGTCAAAGCCGGCGCCACCACCCGCGACATCGCCCTGAAATGGCCGTCGGCGATGGAAACCTGGGGCTACGAGGACGAAGACCAGGCCGCCGCCAATCTCTGGGGGCACGGGCTCGGGCTTGCCCAATACGACCCGCCGGTGATTTCGCGCATCTGGTCGCTCGATCACCCGATCGAAATTCAGGAAGGCATGACGTTCGCGCTCGAAACCCAGCACGGCAAGAAATTCCATTACGGCGTGCGCATCGAGGAAATGCTGATCGTCAAGAAGGACGGAATCGAGATCGTCTCCAACTTCCCGGTCAAGCAGATCACGGTTGTCGATCCCCTGCCCGGCTACGGCGATCACGTGCGCTGACGCCGACGCTGAACTGATTTCACCTCTCCCCGGCGGGGAGAGGCGGCTTGGAGTCGCGATGAACGCATTCATCCTTCCCCTCTCCTCCGCCACCGCGACCGAGGCCGATCGCGTCGGACCGAAGGCGGCCAATCTTGCGGCGCTGGCGAGAGCGGGGCTGCCGACGCCGGGCGGTTTCTGCATCGCAGCCGACGCTTATCGGCGGCAAGTGCAGCACCTTGAGCTTAGCCCGATGATCGCCGCCTATCCGCAGGCCGACCAGCCGGCGCAGCGGCGGCTCGCGGTCGAAATCCGGCTGAAGCTTTATCAGGGCGATCTCGCGCCCGATGTGCTTGCCGAGGTGCTGACGGCCTGGTGGGCGGCCGACAAGCCGGCCGCCGTGCGCTCGTCTTCGCTGATCGAGGATCGCGCCGACGCCAATTTTGCCGGCCAGTTCGAGAGTTTTCTCGGCGTGCGCGAAGACGCGGACTTTCTCACCAGCCTGCGCGCCTGCTGGGCGGCGCAGTGGACCACGACCGCGCGGCGATCGATGGCGCAGGTCGAGCAAAATCCCGCCGACACCGCCATGGCGGTGCTGGTGCAGCCGCTGGTCAAGGCCCGCGCCGCCGGCGGCGGCTTGAGCGAAACCGCCGACGGCCAGATGCTGATCAGCGCCACTTGGGGGCTCGGCTCGGCGATCGCCCAGGGCGAAGTCGTGCCCGATCGCGTGGTGCTGACGCGCCACGGCTTCGTGCGTTCGAACGAGGCCGGCCGCAAGCATCATCGCGAGGCCTGCCTGCATGGGGCCGGCACTTCGCCTCAACGAGTCCCGGACGATCTGGTGCGCGCGCCATGCCTCGAGGCCGGCCAGGCGACCACGCTCGGCCGGCTGATGCGCAAATGCGAAGACGTGCTCGGCATGCCGGTCGAGATCGAGTGGGCGCTCGACGACGAGGGTTTCAAGCTGCTGCAGGCGCGGCCGCTGCACGTGGCGCCGGCGCAGGTGCCGGATGAAATCTGGCTCAAGCACCCCGGCCTGAACGGCCATCCCGCCGGCATCGGCTGGGGCTCGGGCCGCGCGGTGGTGGTCAATTGCGAATGCGAGCTGTCGCGCGTCGCGCCCGGCGACATCCTCGTCACGCGGGTCGCCGGGCCGGCCTTAAGTCACATCCTGCCGCGGGTCGGCGGCGTCGTGGCCGAACTGGGCGGCTCGACATCGCATCTGGCCTCGCTTGCCCGCGAGCGCGGCATTCCGATGGTGCTCGGCGTGCTGGACGCGACGCGGCGCATCCCCGACGGCGCCCAGGTCGCCGTCGACGGCGTCGCCGGCGTGGTGCGGTGGCTAGCCTGATGGCCAAAAACTCCCGTCCGCGCGTCTTCGTGACGCAGCCGGTTTCCGAGCAGGCGCTCAAGCGCCTGCGCGCAGTGGCGCGGGTGGCGCTGTTTGCCGATTCAAGCCGGATCATTCCCAAGCGCACGCTGATCTCGGCCGTGCGCAAGGCGGATGTTCTGTTCTGCCTGCTGCACGACAAGATCGACCGCGACGTGATCCTCGCCAACCCGAATTTACGCCTGATTGCCGCGCAGTCGATCACGCCGTCCAATATCGACGTCGAGACCGCGACCGCACGGCGCATTCCGGTGACGGTAACCGCGCCGATCACCACCGAGGCAACCGCCGACCTTAATTTCGGCCTGATGATCGCGGTCGCGCGGCGCATGATCGAGGGCGACCGCCTGGCGCGGGCCGGAACATTTCCCGGCGGTCAGTCCGCCCACCTGATGGGTGCGCTGGTGTGGGGCAAGACGCTCGGCCTCCTTGGCGGCGGCGGCCTGATCGGCAAAGCGGTGGCGCGACGCGCGCAGGGCTTTGGCATGCGCGTTCTCTATTGGACGCCGCGGCGCAAGCCCGAGCATGAGGAGCGCGAGGCGGGATTGACCTATGCGCCGCTCGATACGCTGTTGCGCCAATCCGATTTTGTCTCGCTGCATTCGCCGCTGACCAAAGATACCCGGCATCAGATCGGCGCCCGCGAGCTTCGGCTGATGAAAAAAACCGCGTTCGTCATCAATACTGCGCGCGGCCCGATCATCGACGAGGCCGCTCTGGTGCGTGCGCTGCAGAAGAAGCAGATCGCCGGCGCCGGCCTCGACGTGTTCGAACACGAGCCCAGGATCGACAAAGCGCTGACCAAAATGTCGAATGTGGTGCTCACTCCCCATCTCGGCAGCGCCACGCCGGAAGTCCGCGAGGCCATGGCCAATATGGTGGTCGACAATATCCTCGCTTTCATCGGCGGCCACAAATTGCCGAACTGCGTCAATCCGCAGGTGTTTGCATTATGATCGAGCGTTAGGATATGTGATAATTGTCATGCTCCGCGAAAGCGGAGCATCCAGTAATCACAAAAAGGCCCGGGGGGAAATTCAAGCCTTGGTGGATACTGCATCATCCGCCTTCGCGGATGATGACAGACATGAGAGAGCTTATGCCCCGCCCCCTGATCGCCATCACCGATAGCCCGTTCCCTTCCCTCGATCCGGCCAAAAAGGCGCTGGCGCGGCTCGATCCCGACTACGCGATGGCGCAAAGCGCTTCGGCCGACGACATCCTCGCCGTGGCGCGCGATGCCGATGCGGTGCTCGTCACTTATGCCAAGCTCACCGGGCCGCTGTTGCGCGAGCTGAAGAAATGCAAGGCAATCGGCCGCTTCGGGCTCGGCGTCGACAATATCGACTTGCCGGCCGCCAAGGAGCTTGGCATCGCCGTCAACTACGTGCCGGATTATTGCCTGCACGAAGTCTCGGATCACGCCATGGCGCTCCTCCTGGCGCTCGCCCGCAAGGTGACGTTCGCCAACAGGCTGGTGCAATCCGGCCGCTGGGAAGTGCCGCCGATCGTGCCGTTGCGGCGTCTTGCCGGCCAGGTGCTGGGGCTGATCGGTTTCGGCAATATTCCGCGCATGGTGGCGCCCAGGGCCAAGGCCTTCGGGCTCGATGTCGTCACCTACGATCCTTACGTGAACAAGGACGCCACCGCCGCGGCCGGCGTCGAAGCCGTCAGCTTCGACGAGCTTCTGGCGCGCTCGGATTTCGTCTCCGTCCATGCGCCGCTGCAGCCGGCGACGCGCGGGCTGATGAACGCCAAGGCCTTCGCCAAGATGAAGAAAGGCGCATGCGTCATCAACACGGCGCGCGGGCCGCTGATCGACGAGCCGGCGCTGATCGCAGCGCTCGATTCCGGCCATCTCGGCGGCGCCGCGCTCGACGTGGTGGGCACCGAGCCGTTGCCGAAGGATTCCCCGCTCGTCGGCCGCGACAACGTCATCCTCACCCCGCATACGGCGTTTTATTCGGTCGAGGCGCTGGAGGAGCTGCAGACCAAATGCGCCAGCGACGTGGCGCGGGTGCTCTCGGGCGAGAAGGCGGTCTATCCGATCAGCGCCTGATCCGGGCGCTCAATACTGCCCCTGCGGCTCGAGGCCGACCAGGTATTGCCCGTACATGCTGCCGGTCGAATCCCAGTTCAGGCTGATATGCGAGGCGGCGGCGTGGGCGTCGCGCCAGAAGCGCTGCAGCGGATGGTCGAGAAACAGGCCCTGGCCGCCCGCGGCGAGAAACA
>DATJLN010000030.1:0-15094 GCA_035509535.1 Xanthobacteraceae bacterium
GCGGTTTTGTAAACCGTTGGTCGGGAGTTCAATCCTCTCACCCGGCACCACTAAAATCGGGGATCACTCGCACATCTGCGGCCTGAAATTGTCTCCTGGAAAATCTCAGTGGGAAGCCTGGTCGCCAGGGACGTTGCCTCTGCCGAGTCGATCGCAGGATTGTTGCAACGACAGTGCGCAGCCTAGCGGCTATGGAAAGAGGTAGCCGATCGCGCTAACGAGCGCGCCGGCGAAGCCGATCGTCGCCACCACATGTTCGATCAATACCATGGCCGCCTTCGCTGCTGGTTGACGCGAAAGGACATAGCCTCGGCAACTTGCTGAGAGTTTGCGTAAATGACTAAAATTGCGATGGACAAGCGGCTGCCGGGCGGCGGCCTGTGCTTGCTTGGGTCCGCCGGATCTTTCAACCTCGGCAGGACATGGGATAGCGAACCATCGCAGGATAGCGGACCATCGCCGTGAATGGATTCTTTGCATATCTCGTGGCCTTGGCCGGTTATGGAAAGTGGCTCCTGGCTGGCGCTCCATATCTTGCGGAAAGTATCATCAGGCGCGCCAGACCGGAGTGGATTGCTCACCTGGATAAATGGATTTCCGCTCGGCTGAGAACCCGAATTGAGATCGGGATTGTACTGGCGGCGGTCTTCATTGCCGGATTTTTGGCGTGGCAAGACCAGCATGCGGCACGAGTGCAGGCTGAAAAGACGGCCGGACAAATAACGGATCGCCGCGCAATCAAACGGCAACTTCAAATATTCCACGCCGAGGGAGAGCAATTTGCGAAGGATGGTCCGCCTGACAAAGATATTGAAAAGTTCGATCTCTCGATAAGGAGCTGGCAAGTGAAGGTCATCGGTTGGCTGGCTCTGAATATGGGACCCGGCGCCTCCACGAAATTTCTGGATTGGCGTCCTTACATTAACGACTACCCGCAATATGAGGGCGCGGGGCTTCAGGAGACGTGGGACAGAAATTATGCGAGCTATCTTTGCCGGAATTTGGATGCGATGATTCAATCAAATGCTTGGGATAAAAAATAAACCGTGGTCGCGCCCCTGCCCGGCCGTTCGCGATCCCGAAAGTTACGAGGCTGCGCACGCTTGCCGACATGCGCAGCCTTGTTGGCGCCGAAGCTGACGTCCGAGGCAGACAGGATGCCGAGCCGCCCGGCGTTGGCCTGTCAACGGAGGCCGCTTCAGAACAAATTGTACTGCGCAATGATCGCTCCGAACTCGGGAAAGCGCAGGATCACATTGAACGTTACCAAGAGCCCGATCGTACAGAAAGCGGCCACCGACAAAAATCCCGAATCGGCGCCTTCGCGGTAGGACGTATTCCGGATGATGGTCTGATCGGTCATGGCTGGTTCCTCCTGATGAACAAACGGTGCGATGGCTTTTCAAGAGCCGCTCGCCGGCGTGTCACGCCATCCAGAACGGCTTGGCGGCTTGCCAGCGCGCCTCGGCACGGCGCAAGCCGATATCGCGCAGCTCGCGCTCACCCAAATTGTGCAGTTCGTTCCTCGAATTGATCCGATGCATCCACATCGTGAACCCATGCCCGAGATCGACCAGCACCTTGCTTGCGTTTGGGAAAATCGTGCCCATGGGCCCCTCCGAAAGTCACCGTACGGTTATTGGTAGACCGACGAGGGACGCGGGTTCAGTGATTTAGAGCACTAAATTGCTTATTTTCCGCGGCCCCGCCTTTGGCTGCACGCGGTGGACGACCCGTTTGGACGCTCGCCTTGCTGCCATCATCTCGCCGAGGCGCGACACAATCTTTGTGACGCCCGTTGCTCTGCGGCAACAGCAAAACCGGGACAGACGTGCTATTCAGAGATCCGTTCGGTGGCTGAAGGTGTGAGAGCGAAATGTACGCAAGCGCCCGATTGCTAGGATTCGACGTCGGCGACTGGTCAATCTTTGCGGCAGGATTGGCTGTCGTCGGTTTGCTGTTGATGCTGTTTTGAAATCGCGGCTGGCGCGATCGCCGCCCGAGCCGCAACTTGATTCTTCCAAGTCCTTTTGAAGTCGGCGTCGTGCGCGCGTCGGTTTCAGCGCTCGATGTTCGCGTCAAAACTCCACCGTCCACCCAATCCGAAATGATTTGCCGTGGTCCTGAGCATGGCCCCGAGCACGGCAACGCGACAGTCTGCCGCTTGACGGCATAGCTGAGCTTCCGCTCGGAAACCTCGGCGGTCACCGCCGCCGGTGCCTGCCGTTTTCCGCACGGTGTGCTCGCCGATATTCGGAAAATCCCGCGCGCAGCGCAGCCTCGCCGTGACGTCCGCCGCGCGGATCGCTTTCCGGACCTGCCCGATCGCTCGCAGCCCGGCGACTTGGCGCCGCTCCGCCCAGCGAACGCTCGGCGGGACGGTGAAAGCAGCCGGTCGAGCGGCGGTCACTGCCCCTACCAAGCCCATGGGATTGTGGCTAAAACCTTATCGGGCGGCCTTGGCAGGATTAAGGAACGGGGTAAAACTCATAAGGTAACTCCCGCACGGGGGCTCGGATCATCCGAACGCCCGGCATCGATCTCTGATGCGGCGCCGACACGCGCACGAGCCCGACCCGAGGATACGACAATGAGCAACGGCATCCCGCTCTCCGAACTGGAACAGCGCATCGCCATCATCCGGGACAATGTCCGGCAGCTGATCGAGCAGGCCGCGGCCAATTCGGGCGCCGGTGACGAAGCGCGCAATGCCGACCGTCTTGCGCAGCAAAACGAAGAGCTCGAAAGGCTCGTCAAACAAAGAGACGAGCTTCTCAAAAACAGAAAATAACCCCCGGTCGCGCCATTGTGGCGGGACGGTGCCGAATCTTCCGCGTTCCGCTACAGCGTGACCTGCTTGGCGCCGCATTCCTTGCAAGTATAGGGAACCCGGGTCTGGCCTGGCGTCGCCGAGACGCGGTTGGGCGCGCCGCATTTGCCGCATTTGGTTTCGATGCGGGTATTGCCGTGCTTGACGGTGACGGTCTTACGCTCCATCGCCTCGCGCACCAGGCGTTCCGCCTCCTCGCGCATCTCCTGCTTGGACATTGATGCCGTTCCGCTTGTTGGCGCGCCAATTCTCGTATGTGCAGGTCCTACATGAGCCTGCGAGGAAGTACAACGAACGAGCCGCAACGGCGTGCCTTTTGCCCCAACATTCCTGCTGTGGCATCACTCCGTCAGTGCCATGGAATTGTAACGCGTCAGCGACATACCGTGCCAGTGGATTGCGAGCGGAACTCATGAACGAAGGCCAAAACCAGCCCCCCGATATCGCGGTTTCGGCCATCCGGGCGATCGGCGCCGGCGACATTACCGAGCTTTTGGGCAAGGCCGAAACGAGCGAGCGCAAGCGCTCGCATCTGCTGCTCCATGGCGGCCATCACGATCAGGTTCAGCGTCTGGCGATCATGCTGGAATGCGGCAGCTATGTCCGCCCGCATCAGCACAGCGCGCAATGGGAAATGCTGGCGCTGCTGCGGGGCTGCTGCGACGTCCTGCAGTTCAGTCCGCAAGGCCGGCTGATCAGCCGCATCGAGATGAGCGCCGCCTGCCCTATCGTGCAGATCCCGATCGGGACCTGGCATGGACTCTACGTCTGTGAAAGCGCCACGATGCTGCTGGAGATCAAGCCCGGGCCCTATCGGCCGAACGAGTTTGCCGACTGGGCGCCGGCCGAGGGCGATCCCGCCGTGCCGCAATACCTCGCGCGCTTGGCCCGGTGATCATGGGAGCGCGAGCAGGCAGCTTGCGATCACCATCATCACCAGCGCGGACAGGGCAAGCGACCAATGCACGCCGATGAGGCTGCCGAGCAAGCCTACGGACACGCCGCTGAAGGCGCGCAGGCCGAGGCTCGCCATATTGAACAGACCGATGACCCGGCCGCGAATATCGACAGGCGCATTCACCTGCACCAGCGTTTGCGCCATGGCGTTGAACGACAATTCGAAGAACCCGGCCCCGAACAGCAGCACAAGTGCGACCGGATAGCTCCTGGCCAGCGCGAACCCCGTCAGCGCGGCACACCATAGCATCGCCAGCACGATCGCTGTGCGCGCCTTCGGGGTGAGCAAGCCGCCGCCCTCGAGCACGATGCCCGCGACCAGCGCGCCGGCGGCATCGGCGGCGAGCAGCATGCTGTAGGACAAGCCGGGATCGCCGTGGCCAAGATCCTGGGCAAAGCCCGGCATCTGCGCACTGTAGGCATTGCCGACAAAAAATGACGATGCGCCGGCGAGAAGCGTCATGGCGATGATGACCGGATGCGCGGCAATGTCGCGCGCGGTTTGCGTGATGTCGGCAAGCCCGCGCACTGCGCGCGGCGGCGCCGCTCCGCCGGCGCGGAATTTCGGGCCGTAGGGCGCCTTCACCAGCCACAGCACCAGCGGCAGATAGAACAGCGTATTGAGCAGAATGCCGTGCGCCGGGCCGAGCCACAGCAGGATCGCGCCGCCGACCGCCGGCCCGATCAAGACGCCAACATAGCGCGCCGTCGCATTGAGCCGCACCGCGCTCATCAGATCGTCGCGGCCGACAATGTCATAGAGCAGCAACTGGTTCGGCGTCTGCCACAGCACGCCGGCACAGCCATGGATCACCAGGAGCACCATGGCGTGCCACATCTGCAGCGTGCCGGTGACGAAGAAATAGCCCCAGCCCAGCGACGCGGTAATGAACAGACCCATGCCGCACTGGATGATGCGGCGCGGATCGAAGCGATCGGCCAGCGCGCCGGTCGCAACAGAGAAGGCCAGAAACGGCAGCCAGTGCGACAGGACGGCAAATCCGGCCAATGCCGGCGAGTGAAATTTCTGAAACAGCACCCAATAGCTGATGACGTGCTCGATATTGTCGGCCATCATCGCGATGACATAGGTCGAGAACTGCGCGCGAAAGCCGGAATGGCGCATCGCGGCAAACGAACGGTGCGCCGGCGCCGGCTGGACCGTTTCGGCCGAAGGCATGACGTTCAAGGCGGTACTTTCATGAAAAACGCCGCCGCGACGTGCGACGGCTTCTGCGAGTTTCAAGGAACCCTGCGGCTGTGTGCCACCATATCGTCACACCGCCAAGCGACGATCCCGCCTGCGGCCTATGCAAGATTGCGGCCCCAATATCGGCTTAGAACAAACAGAAACCTGCGGCACCTGGAATAGGATCAAGGGAAGATTGTTAGAACTGACATGACAAGCGATAGCAGTGGCGCATCATCACTAACGCGGCGGACCTTGCTGGCCGGCTCCGCAGCCGCGGCGGTTGGGACCGGCGTAAATGCGGCCAGAGCCGAGGCGCCGCCCGCCGACAAAGTGGCGCCCGGCATTTTCCGGTACCGCATCGGCAGCTACGAACTGACCGCGCTCTACGACGGCATCTGGTACCGGCCGATCACCGACAAATTCATCAAGGCGCCGTTCGCCGAGGTCGAGCGCGCGCTCGATCAGGCCTTCATGCCGCATGACAAGCTGGCGACGCCGTTCACCACTTTGATCGTCAATACCGGCAAGAAGCTTGTGCTGATCGATACCGGCACCGGCGGCCAGATCACGCCATCGGCCGGCGTGCTGCGCGACAATCTCGCCGCCGCCGGCATCGATGCGGCGGCGGTCGACCAGATCGTCATCTCGCATTTTCATCCCGACCATATCAACGGCATCAAGGACAAGGACAACGCGCTGATCTTCCCCAGGGCCGAGATCATGGTACCGGAGCCGGAATGGGCTTATTGGATGAACGACGCCAACATGGATGCCGCGGAGGCGGATCTGAAACTTACTTTCCGCAACCAGCGGCGCATTTTCTCCGATATCGCCGAGCAGGTGACACGCTTTACGCCGGGCAAGGAAGTGGCGCCCGGCATCGAGACCATCGCCGCGCCCGGCCACACGCCGGGCCACACCGTGTTCGCCATTCACTCCGGAAGCGACTCGCTCCTGGTGCTAGGCGACACCGCGCAGCATCCGGCGGTGTTCGCCCGTCATCCCGATTGGCAGGCTGCTTTCGATGTCGACGGTCCCGAGGCGATCGCCACCCGGAAAAAAATCTTCGACCGCGCCGCCGCCGACCGCATGCTGGTGACCGGCTATCACTTCCCCTTCCCCGCTTGCGGGCACCTGATCAAAACCGCGACCGGCTATGAGCATGTGCCGGTGGAGTGGCAGACCAGCCTCTAAGAGCATGATCCCGAAAAGCGGGAACCGGTTTTCGGAAAGATGATGCGCCAAGGATGATGCGCCAATGAGAAACCTGAAATGCGGAGGCCGGCTGTGACGCCGGCCTCCGTTACTCCTCGCGGATCTTGTTTTCATTCAGCGCGGATCGAGGCCGCGCCCGCGGGGACGACTACCATTCAGCGCGTTCTCGCTTGCGCTTAAAATTCCGACTTGCGGGCGTAACGGGGGTCTACCGTCAGAGACCCGCAAGTCGGTGCGTGCAATCCGGGCCTCGGTTCGCACCGGTTGTTGGGTGCATATTCCGGATCACAGGCAAACTCTTGCCAGCTCTTGTCCGGTTACGACCGCTTCGCGGCGGTGCCGGTCTGGCTGGTGGTCTTGGCTTGATGCGACTTGACGGGCTTCACATGCCGCGCCTGATGCGTCTTGCTCGACTTGACATGCGACCGGACACGCGACCGGGTGGCGACGTGCTTGACGGTCTTCTTGTGCGCTTTCGCATGTTTCACGGGCTTCGCCGGATTGGCCGCAGACTTGGTCACGGCGGGGACCGCCTGCATTTTGGCGGGCGCAGCGGCCGGTGTCGTGCTCGGCGCGGCCGAAGAGTTCGAGGTCTGTGCGAAAGCCGGACCGGCGATCAGAGCGGTTGCGAGCAGGCCGACGGCAAATTTCTTCAACATTGTTTTTCTCCTTGTTGTCCCGCGGCACCAGTTCCGAGACGGTTCTTCGAGGGCCCGTCGTTCCAACTAATGCCGTTATTGGCACCAAGGATTACGCCTCACGCACTGAACGCAGCCTGAAGTCGGCTGCCAGACTTCGTTCACCTACGTGAAATCTTGGTAATGAGTGAAATCTTTGTAATGCAACGCATTTTCCCCGATCTGCCGGACGCGGGAATAGATCGTCCGGCAACGGGATAAAATGCCAGGATGGCGGTGTTCTAAGGCTGCACCGCAACACTCCAACCGGAGAGACTCATGCGCAAAACGCCGTTGCTTGCTGCCGCGATTCTCTTGAGTTCCATCGCTGTCGCCCCAAAAATCACGCTGGCGATGGAATCGAATAACCCCTCGCCGCCGTCATCGACGACGACGCAACAGCCGCCAAAGCCCGGCACCACCAAGGCCACCAAGAAGAAGCCGCAAAAATCGAGTTCGGCCGAAGACTTCCTCAATAGCTGGCACAAGGCCTATGCCCTGATCTACGACAAGCAGGACTATGAGGGCGGCATCGCCGTGCTGCGCGCGATGGGCTACGACGACAATGCCGACGTCGCGACCTTGATCGGTTATGCCAGCCGCAAGCTCGGCCGTTATGACGATGCGAAAGTGTGGTACGACCGCGCGCTTGCCGCCGATCCCAACCACGCGCTGACTTGGTCCTATTACGGCATGTGGCAGGCCGAACAGGGCAACATCCTCAAAGCCAAGGATGACCTGCAAAAGGTCGCCAGCATCTGCGGAACGACCTGTCCCGAATACACCAAGCTCAAGGCGGCGATCGACGGCACGGTCACCTACTGATTTTCGTCCTCGCTTCGCTCGCTCCCGCCGGCGCGGGGGCGAGCGATGCCATCCGAGTCCTATCGTTTCGTCTCCCCGCGCGCCTCGGCGACGATCCAGGCATGGTAGTCCGGATCGACGCTCTCGAGCGGAATCACCAGAATCGCCGGGGTGGCATAAGAGTGCAGCTTGCGCACCGCCTCGCGGACCGCCTCGCCGAGCGAGGCGCGGGTCTTGATGATCATCACCACTTCTTCGCCGCGGTCGATCCCGCCCTGCCACCAATAAAGCGACACCATCCCCGGCAGGATATTGACGCAGGCGCATAGCCTGCGCTCGAGCAGGGTCTGGCCGGCCTGCTCGGCTTCGCCAATGGACGGAAACGTCGTATAGACGAGCACTGCGCGTTCCAAACCGCTGTCCATTCGAGCCTCCCGTTCGCCCGCAATAGCTGCCAACCATGTCCAAGCGCCCCGTCAAGACCTCCTACGAGCGCATCGCCTTTGTCGCGAGCGATGTGCCGGAAGCGCAGCGCGCCCGGCAGCGGCTGGTGCGCCGCTACGGCGATGCCAAGCCCGAAGAAGCCGACGTGGTCGTGGCGCTCGGCGGCGACGGACTCATGCTCGCGACCCTGCAACGGTTGATGAATTCCGGCAAGCCGATCTACGGCATGCATCGCGGCACGGTCGGCTTCCTCATGAACGAATATGAGGAGGCCGACCTGCAGGCGCGGCTCGCGTCTGCGGAGGTCACGGTCATCCATCCGCTGATCATGCGGGCGCGCGACGAGGTCGGCCGCATTCACCGGCATCGCGCCATCAACGAAGTCTCGCTGTTCCGGCAGACCTACCAGGCCGCACGTTTGCGCGTTCTGGTCGACGGCAAGGAACGCCTGCCCGAACTGGTCGCAGACGGAATCCTGCTGGCCACGCCGGCCGGATCGACCGCCTATAATTTCTCCGTCCAGGGCCCGATCATCCCGATCGGTTCACCGCTTCTGGCGCTGACGCCGATCAGCCCGTTCCGGCCGCGGCGCTGGCGCGGCGCACTGTTGCCCGACCGCGCTGACGTCACCATCGAAGTGCTCGAAGCCGAAAAACGTCCCGTCGCCGCGGTCGCCGACCATGACGAAGTACGCTCGGTCCGCGCCGTCGATATCAGCCTCGATCACAGCATCTCGATGCATATGCTGTTTGATCCGGGCCACAATCTCGACGAACGCATTCTCGGCGAGCAGTTTGGCTATTGATTTATCCGAGCGCGGACTCCGCTTCCGCGGCCACAATTCCGGGATCAAAGCTTAACCGTCCCTTAACGGCGTCTTCCTAGGCTCGCGCCGGCGGGGCTGGGCGCGCAAGTGTCGGCCATGCGGGAGATTCCATGGTCCGCATCGACTTCAGCCACTTGCGCTTTCTGGTCATCGAGGACAGCGCGCATATGCGGCGGATCCTGCGCACTCTGCTGCACGGATTCGGCGCGCGGGAAGTCCATGAAGCCGAGGACGGCGCGGCCGGTCTCGAAAGCTTCACACATTATATGCCGGACATCATCATCTCCGACTGGGTGATGCCGATTTTCGACGGGCTCGAACTGGCGCAGATGATCCGTCAGCCCGGCGCCAATGCCAATCCTTACGTGCCGATCATCATGCTCACCGGCCATTCCGACAAAAAGCACGTGATGATCGCGCGCGATGCCGGCATCACCGAATTTCTCGCCAAACCGATCTCGGCGAAGTCGCTCTACGGGCGCATCGCCAATGTCGTCGCCAAGCCGCGCCCGTTCGTGAAGACCAGGACCTATTTCGGGCCCGACCGGCGGCGCAACGTGAATCCGAGCTACGGCGGCATTGAACGGCGCAAAACCGCCAAGACCGACCTGGTGCGCCAAGACCATCTGATGGACAAGGCCAGAATCGTGACCTGATTTCCGGCCCAAGAAGTCCAGCAGAAGCCCAGAAGGAGCGCAGACCGAAATGGCGCACAAGGATCAACGCAAGAAGCAGACTCCGCTGGTCGTCACCTATGCCGATCACGAAGTCATCACGCCGCCGAATCCGCTGCGCAAGGCCGTCGCGCCGGGCGGCCCGGACGACGAAGATCCAATCGCGCGCGCCGAGGCGGCGCTGGTCCGGCTCTCATCCGAATTCTCCAGCTGGATGCTGGCGGAATGCGAGCGGATCGAAACAGCGCGCCAAGCCGTCAAGCTGCTCGGCATGACCAAGCATACCCACGACGCCTTGTTCCGCGCCACGCATGACGTCAAGGGCGAAGCCGCGACCTTCGGCTATCCGGACGTGGTCGGCGTCGCCGACAGCCTGTGCCGGCTCCTTGAACATACGCCGGACATCGCCCGCATCCCGCATGTGCTGGTCGACCAGCACGTCGATGCGGTCCGCGCCATGACGCGGGAGAGTGCGCGCGTCGACAAGGCCGAAGTCGCCGGCGAATTGGCACGCCGGCTGCGCGACGTCACCGACGACTTCCTCAAGCGCGAGAACGAATTCCGCCCGGAATATCTGGAAAGCATATTCGCGCCGTCGCTCGCGCCGGGCGGCTCGGATAGCTAAAAACGCTTACGCCGCGGCCGACTGTTCGCCGCAATCGAGCGCGACCAGTTCGTCGCAGAACAGACGCGCTTCTTCCCGTGCGGCTTCCGTCGCAAAGCGGCGCAACAAAGTGAGCAGCGGAGCGAGCTCGTCGAGCTCCTGATCCTCGCATCTCGTCAGCACGCGCTCGATCATGCGCCGCTTGAGCCGCGTCACGCCGCCCGGCTCGAGCAGGAAGCCTTCGCGCATCGCCTCGATTGCCTCCTTGAACGCAGGATAGGTCGAGGACGGCAATCGTGCCTTTTCGAACAACGCCCGCAAGCCGGCCGAGCCGCGATCATGGATCACTCCCGACACGCGCGCGACCGGCATGTCGGCAAGTTCGGCAAGCGCCTCCTCGAATAGCGCGATATTGCCGGACAACAGCGCGCGCAGAATGAGGCCGGCGGTCAGTTGCCCGCTGGCGCAGAGATGGCGAATCAAGGGGCTGAGCTCGGTCTGCGGCGCGTCGGCGGCAATGGTGACGGTCGCCTTCTCGCAGGCTTCGCGGGTGACGCGGCGCGCATGATCGGCGTCAAGCCAAGCGCGGTCGGCGACGAAGCCGGCGAGCGTCTCCGACAACTTGATGACGAGAGCCTGGCGGGTGGCGGCGGGAATGTCGTCGCGCACCAGGAGTGCCTCGCGCAGCGCGGCCAGATGCCCGAAGCGATCGACAATGCGGTCGATCGAGAACGGCGCGATGTCGGCGTCGAAATTCTCGACCAGGATCAGGCAGGATTCGGCGGTGCCGACTTCGGCAATCGCCGCGGCAACGGGGCGCGGCAGAGCGGCGCGGCTCGCGATCGCGGCCTGGATCGCCGCGCCTGCGGTCGCCGCCGCGTCGACCAGATCGGCATCGACAAAGAGCGGCGACAGCGCATAGACCGGAGCCGCGATCTGCGGCTGGTCGGCGGCCAGCGCCAGCACGACGGCGGGCGGCGCATCGGGGCTCGCGGCGAGCGCATCGGCGAGCGCGCGGCGCACCAGCGGCGACGGATCGTCGAGCAGCATCAGCATGGCGCCTTCGGCGGCGCCGAGATCGTCGGCCGACAGATCGGAATAAAGGTAAGCGCGAGCCAGCGCGCTGGTGGCTTCAGCCCGTTCGCTGGCGGGTGCGGTGCGGATCCATTGCAGAAAGTCGCGGACAATCATTGGTAGCTCAAAGCGCGCCGAGGAAGAATTGATTCTGATGCTAGGTTTCGTCGATTAACAAACGGTTCACCATAAATGCCATTGTGTTTCTTCATGTTTCCAAGACCGGCCTTGATCCCATTCAACCGAATCGGGTCAAGGCCGAGAAGCTTTCGTTTGTGCACGATCTTTTCCGGAAAGCCGGTTTCCACTTTTTCGGGATCATGCCTCAGCTTTCCTTGCCGTCGTCCTTGAACAGGTCGCCCAGGATATTGCCGCCGGCTGCACTCGGGCCTGCGCCCCCCACGCCCCAAAGCTGGCTCACGACAGCGGCCACCGGCGTCGAACGGCCCGGATCCGAGAACAGGCTGTGGAACACGTCGACATCGGCCGCGGCACGCTGCGGCGCGGCGGCGGCGAAGGCATTGGTGACGCCGGCGGTATCGGGAACGATCGCGACGGCGGTCCTGGTGGCAGCGATTTTGGCGGCATCGGGCACCGGCATGTTGGCCGGCGCCGCGAAAGACATCGCCGTCGATACCGTGCTCGGCGTCGCCGCCTGCGCCACATTTGTCGCGCCGGTCACCGGCCGCTCGCGGGCGGCGACGTCGTAGCGCGCGGTCAAGACATCGCGCACTTGGGCGAGGCTGCGCGGCGCGCCGGTCGTATGATCGTAAAAGATCGGCGTATTGGCGTGCGCCGCGCTCGGGAACAGGTTCGCCGCCGAGGCATTGGGATCGTCGGCCGCCGCCGAGATCAATTTGGCCGCGCCGCCGACGCCGAGAAAATGGGCGATATAGAGCTCGCCCTCGCTCGGCGCGCGGCCGAGCTTCTGCGACAACAGCGCGGCGTTCTCCTTGGTGAAGGCGCCAGCCATGGCTGCATTCGCCGCCGGGTCGTTGCGCAGCTTCAGGATGGCGCTGCGCATCACCGGATCCTGCACGACATATTTGCCGGCGCCGTTCTGCGTGATGGCGTCGGCGTATTGGCCGTAGCCGAGCGCGGTGCCGGATTGCTTCAGCGTCGCCAGCCAGGTCTGTTCGATGAACTGGAACAGCCCGCGCGCCGACGACGTTGCCGCGCCGGCTTGCGGGTTGAGCCCGGATTCGACTTGCGCCGTCGCCAATAGATATTGAAAGCTCGTGCCGGTGGCCTGAGCTGCCTGACGAATAGCGCCGATGACCGCAGAACCTGCGGTCGAATTGCTGGAATCGACCAGCATGCCTGTTCGCTCCCCTGGCCGGCTCCCACCGGCTATCATGAGCGATAGCGATCATTAACAAGTATGGTAAATGGGAACTTAACAGGGTGACGTCAGGAGACAAAAAATGAGCCAGCACACGGCGGTCAGGCACAAGCGCGGCGGGCTTTATTTCGAGGATTTCGTCGTCGGGGAAACGACCGAGCACCGCTATACGCGGACCGTGACCCAGATGGACAACATGCTGTTCTCCAACATGACGCTCAACCCGCAGCCGCTCCATATCGACCGGCATTTCTGCGAGCAGGAAACCGAATGGGGCCAGCCACTGATGAACTCGCTGTTCACGCTCGGGCTGATGATCGGCATCCAGGTCTCCGACATGACGGTCGGCACCACGATCGCCAATCTCGGCATGACCGATGTCAAGTTTCCCCACCCCCTGTTCGAGGGCGACACCGTCCACTGCTCGACCGAAGTGGTGGCCAAGCGCGAATCGAAATCGCGGCCCGGCGCCGGCATCGTCGAATTTCATCACCGCGCCTTCAACCAGGACAACAAGCTGGTTGCGGAATGTCACCGCCAAGCCTTCATCCGCATGCGGCCGAAGTGAGATTGTGCCGGCATGCGCTCCTTTCTGTTCGTCCCCGCCGACAGCCCGCGAAAGCTCGAAAAGGGCATGGCGAGCGGCGCCGATGCGCTGATGGTCGACCTTGAGGATTCCATCGCGCTCGACGGCAAGGCTAAGGCGCGGCACAGCGCGGCGGCCTTTTTGAAAGAGGCGATGGCGAGCGCCACGCGGCCCTATCTCCTGGTGCGGGTCAACGGCCTGCAGACCGGCTTCACCGACGCCGATCTCGACGCCATCGCGCCGGCCAAGCCCGACGCGATCATGCTGCCGAAGGCCGAAGGCGGCGCTTCCGTCATTCACGCCGACGCCAAGCTTGCGGTGCGCGAGGCGCAAAACGCCCTGCCCGACGGCCACATCAAGATTCTGCCGATCGCGACCGAGACCGCGGCCGCGATGTTCCTTGCCGGCACCTTTGCCGGATCGAGCAACCGCTTGATCGGCCTGACCTGGGGCGCCGAGGATCTTTCCGCCGAGCTCGGCGCGCAGGCCAATCGCGACGCCGCCGGAAACTTTCTCGATCCCTACCGGCTCGCCCGCGTGTTGTGCCTTGCCGGCGCCGCAGCCGCCGGCATTCCCGCCATCGATACCGTCTATGTCGATTTTCGTAATGCCGACGGCTTTCGCCGCGAATGCGAGGAAGCGTGCCGCGACGGCTTTACCGGCAAGATGGCGATCCATCCGGCGCAGGTTCCCATCATCAATGAGGTGTTCACGCCCTCGGAACAGGCGCTGGCCCATGCGCGCGCGGTGATCGACGCATTCGCGGCCACGCCCGGCGCCGGCGTGGTCGGCATCGGCGGCGTCATGTACGACCGGCCGCATCTCGTGCGCGCCAAGCAATTGCTCACGCGCGCCGCAGCGGTGAAGAGCTAATCCGGATTCGAACGCGCGGATCGCGTCGAACATGTCATCCTCGTTCGCTCATCTCGCTCGGCATCCGCTTTCCTTTGCGCATCATCTTTTCCGAAAACCGGTTCCCGCCTTTCGGGATCCTGCTCCGGGGAAACGCAAGTTCCAACGCTCCAAGAACAACCCGACAAAGATCACAAAGCGGCCACGTCTTCTTAGTGCGCGATTAAGTCGCGAGTGATGATCTGTTCGCGGGGTTGCGCAGGCCGGACCCTGTGACCCTGGCGGCTCAATCACGCCCCAGTCCCCACGTGTGATTGAGCCGCTGCCCCGGCCCGCGCCGACGAGGAAGAGGAAATAAGTGAATGGACGCGTCACCGCCTGAGGAATCCGAGCCGACAGCTTCTGCGCCGTCGCACGAAATCGCCGCACCCGCGCCGCCAAAGGCCTTTGCCGAAACGGAACAGAAAGCCAAGCCGAAGATCGAGATCGACGCCGAACGCATTCGCACCTCCATCGCGCGGCTGACTTCGAACTCGATCGGCGAGCTCGAAGGCCTGGCCTCCGAACTGCAAAAGCTCGACGAATTCATCAAGTACGAGACCGAGCGCATTCAGCGCGACATCGACAGCTTGTTGTCCGGCATCAAGATCATCGTCGAGACCATTTCGCCGTGGAAGCGCTCCGCGACCATCACGAGTCCGCCGGTCGGGCCCGCACGCGCTGTGTTTGCCGCCAGCCGCGGCCGCGACGACCCGCGGCGCAATCCGGCGAATGCGTGAGCCACGCGGCGCCTTCTCCTGGCAATCCGGGTTCGACGGCGAAGCTTGAACGCCGCTCCCGGATTGCGCTGCGTTCAATCCGGGCCGCGAAGAAAGAACGACAAGCAAACGAAGGAAGCGGAACGCCGGCAGACGCAGGTGAGACTGTCCGCACCAGCGGGTGCGGGGCGCGCCACGGTTCAGATCGGCTGGCGCCGACCCGCCGCTGCGGGCGCGCTCGCCTGTCGGCGTTCCACTG
>DATJLN010000031.1:0-7465 GCA_035509535.1 Xanthobacteraceae bacterium
TGATCCACGCCGTCGGCCGCGCTGCCACGGGCGCGCCGCGGCTGATCGACATGAGCTGGGGCGAGGCAAGCCATCCGCGCGTGACACTCGTCGGCAAAGGCGTCTGCTTCGATACCGGCGGCCTCGACATCAAGCCCGACGCGTCCATGCTCAACATGAAGAAGGACATGGGTGGCGCCGCGACCGCTTTGGCGCTGGCGCATATGATCATGGCGCACGGGCTCGATGTACGCCTGCGCGTGCTTATTCCGGCGGTGGAGAATTCGATCGCCGGAGGTAGCTTCCGGCCGCGCGACATCTACACATCGCGCAAGGGCATGACGGTTGAAGTCGGCAATACCGACGCCGAAGGCAGGCTCATTCTCGCCGATGCGCTGGCGCTTGCCGACGAAGAGAAGCCTGATCTGATCGCCGACTTTGCCACGCTCACCGGCGCTGCCCGCGTCGCGCTCGGCCCGGAGGTGGCGCCGTTTTTCACCGACGATGACGCGCTCGCCGGCGAGCTGATGCAATGCGCCGCGACGGAAAACGATCCGCTGTGGCGGCTGCCGTTGTGGCGGCCCTACGAGTCGATGCTGGAATCGAAGGTCGCCGATACCAACAATGTGGGCGGCGGCCAGGCTGGCGCCATCACTGCGGCCTTGTTCATGCGCCGTTTCGTGACCGTGAAATCGTGGCTGCACGTCGATCTGTTCGCCTGGACGCCTATGGCCAAGCCGGGCCGGCCTGAAGGCGGCGAATGTCAGGCCGCGCGCGCGCTCTTTGCGGTGCTCGCGGCCCGCTACGGGTAGTGTAATGCCCGCGTTCGATCCGCGCCTCACGCCGGCCCGCGCTGATCTCGCGGCGTCGCAGCTTCGAGGCAAGGTCGAGGCGGCGCGCTTCGTCGAGGGCAGCGCCTACGAGATCGTCGAGCCGCAGGCGCCGCTGCGGAGCGAGCCGCGGCCCGATGCGCCGCTATTGACCGAAGCGCTCAAGGGCGAGTGCGTGACCGTCTACGACACCAATGAAGAAGGCTGGGCCTGGGGACAGCTTGAAGCGGACGGCTATGTCGGCTTTCTGCCGGCGAGCGCCCTGGCGCCGCCTGGCGCGGCAGCGACCCACAAAGTAGCGGCGCTGCGCACGCTCGTCTTCCCGGGCCCCTCGATCAAGTTGCCGCCGGTCGAAGCGCTGCCGCTCGGCGCCACGCTCGCCGTCGCGCGTACGGCCGACCGTTTTGCGGTGACTCAAGCGGGCGGTTACGTGCCGGCCGTGCATCTTAAGCCGGTGAATGAGAATGAGACCGACTTCGTCGCCGTGGCGGAGCGTTTCGTCGGCGTGCCTTATCTGTGGGGCGGCAAGACGGTGCTTGGGCTCGATTGTTCCGGCCTCGTGCAGGTCGCGCTTGGGGCCGGCGGCATCGCTTGCCCACGCGACAGCGACATGCAGGAGGCGGCGCTCGGCGCGCCGGTTTCCGCCGCGTCCGATTTTTCAGATCTGACGCGAGGCGATCTTGTGTTCTGGAAGGGCCATGTCGCCATTGTGCGTGAGGCCGGAAGCCTGCTCCACGCCAACGCATTCCACATGGCGGTCGCCGTCGAGCCGATCGCCGATGCGATCGCGCGCATCCGCGCATCTGGCAGCGAAATCACCAGCATCCGGCGGATTGCGCGCTAGAGCGCAATCGCTTCATATCGAATCGATTGACGCTCTGGCATTTTGGTGGAGCATGATCTTTTCGGAAAACCGGTTTCCACTTTTCCGGATCATGCTTTAGTTAGGCAGTCTCCGACTTGCCCGGATGCTCGCCCACCCGCTGCGGCAGGATGAGAATGCAGGCAATGATAAATGCGGCGATGACGGCCGAGGCAATGGGGCGGCTCAGCGCCATGCCGCCGTCGCGAAGCGGCTTGTCGAGAAAATCGCCGACGGTCGCGCCGAGCGGACGCGTGAGGATGAAGGCGGCCCAGAACAAAAACACCCGTGAGATATTGGTCCGGTAATAGACGAGTGCGAGTGCGGCCAATCCGGCGCCGAACAGCAGCGCGCCGCCGCCATAGCCGAGGCCGGTGTCATCGGCCGTCCAGTCGCCGAGCGCCGTTCCCAGCGTTTGTGAGAAGGTGATGGCGAGCCAATAGAACGCTTCAGCCTTCGGTGTGGCGACGGTTGCGACCGAGATCGAGCCGAGCGTCCAGTACCATGCCGCAAGTGTCGCCATGAGACAGACAAGCAGCAGTAACGAGCCGCCCGCATAGCCGATGCCGAGCGAGCGGTCGGCGAAGTCGGCCATGGTGGTGCCGGCTGTGGTGGAAGCCACGATCGTGCCCCAATACAGGAAGGGGTGGAATTTCTTCGCCGCAATCTGCGGGATCACGAGCGCAACCAGAAGCGACAAGAACAGCACGGTGCCGATGAGGTAGCCCCAATTCAGCGTCATTGTGATGGTGTCGCCGCCGGTTTCGCCCAGCGTCGTCGCGGCGATCTTGATAATCCAGAAGGTGATCGTAATTTCGGGGACTTTGGTCATCGCGCGATCGAGAATCGGAGTCATCTTGTTCTCATTGCTGGGGTGTCGGTCAAAAGCGCAGGAGGTTCGTGAACGTGGCGCGTAAACGCATTCGGGGACGACTGGGCCGGGCAGATAGGTGTCGAAGACGGCGTTTCGATGATCGGGGTTGGCTCGGTAAGTCTATCGCAATTGCGGGGTCCCCGGCGTTACGTACTGCCGCACTATTGTTGTTATGCGCGGCGCTCTGGCTGACAACGATAACGCGCGCTTTGGCGGGCCCGCCCTATTTGACTGACGATCCCGAACCGACGGATTACCAGCACTTCGAGATCTACGCATTTTCGCAGGGCGTGGCGGCGCAGGGCGACACCAGCGGGCAAAGCGGCATCGACTTCAATTACGGTGGCGCGCCGAATCTGCAGCTTACCGCAACGATACCTTGGGACTACGATTTTCCGGGCGTCGGAGCGGCGGAGGCAGGCCTCGGCAACGTCGAACTTGCCGCGAAGTATCGCTTCCTCACTCAGCAGAATTTTGGGCTGGACGTTGCGGTCTTTCCCCGAGTTATCCTGCCGAGCGCGTCGATAAATATTGGTGACCAGCACGCTTCGTTGCTGCTCCCGATCTGGCTGGAGAAGGATTGGGGCAAATGGTCGGCGTTCGGCGGTGGCGGCTGTGAGCTCAACCGGGGAGGGGACTCGCAGAATTTCTGCGAGGCTGGGCTCGTTGTAGCCAATCAAATTAGATCCGACCTGCAGCTCGGTGTGGAAATCTTTCACCAGACTGCTGACGCTATCGGCGGGGAAGACACCACATCGGTCGGCACCGGCGCGCGTTACGACCTAAACGATCACTTCCACCTGCTCGCCTATATCGGCCGCGGCATTGAGAACGCCGACGAGACCGATCGGCTCGATTGGTACACGTCCGTCCTGTTTACTTTCTAGAGCGTGATCCTCAGACCAGCCCGCGGCGGTGCGGCGTATTCGGATCCGAATGGTCGTGCTGCTCGTAGTGCTGGCGTAACAGGTCGCGCCCGTAATCGTTGCCGTTGGGGGTACGCACGACCGTGTGGACATGGTCGCGTGTCGGTTCCATGTTGTCCCAGATGATCCCCGGCAGGTGATCGAACTCGATCAGGATCACCGGGCTGTGGATGCGATAATAAAAGGGGCTGGTCTCGTCGCATTCGCCGATCCAGCCGAAATGCGTGTGCGACAGGTGCTTGAGCACTTCCGCCATGCGCACTCCGGCATGCCCCGGCCGGATCCGGTCCACGTAGAGCGCGATCAGCTTGCGCAACAGCTCGCGTTGCGGCGGCGTCAGTGCGTCGTAGCCGATGCCGGCGTAGTCGAGTTCGATATTGTCGACCTGCGCGGTGGTGATCACGTCGCGCGGGATTTTCGTGCCGATGACGGCGGTTTTCTGCTGCGCGGGCGTGAGCGCCTGCATCAGTGCAAGGCCCAGCGCTTCTTCTTCCGCAAAGACGTGGATACCGGCATATTTGCCCGATTTCGCAAGCACCGGCTCCGAGCCGCGGAAATCCGGCGTCATCACCAGCTGATCGCCGAGAATGAAGCAGTTGATGATGAGGTGATGGCCGTCGATCTGCCAGCCCCAAGGCTCACTGCCCGAAGGCTCGGTCGAAGAGGGTCGCCCGAAGAAGCTGATCCAATAGAACCACTCATTGAACTCGTCGAACCGCCGAGTGATCTCGCCGGCGTGCTCGTTGAGCTTCATCACGTTACGCGCATTTTGGTAGCCGCCTGCGCTGAGGCTCGCCCGCAGAATGTTCAACGCGGCCTCGCGCGCAGCTTCGCTCAAGTCGGCTAGCAAAAGGCCGTGGCGCAACAGGAAGCAGTGCATGTTCTGCCATGACCGCCACTGCGGACTGTCGATCGCGAAATTCAGGCTCGTTTGCTGTTCGTCGGTCAGCAGCGCCTCGAATGCTTGCACGGCGTCGACGATCGGCTGCACCGAAATCCCGGTTTTGACGATCGGAAACAGATCGGGCGGAGCAGCGTCGCCGCCGGCGGTGATGCCTCTGAACTCCGCCGCCAGCGCCTTCTGCGCGCGTGCAAGCGCGTTCTGCACCACGGAGCGGGCCGGTTCGGGAAAGTTTGCCGGATCGATGAAATGGGTGGCTGCGCCCAAGGAGGGCCGCAAATTCCGCGAGGGCAAATTCTGCGAAGGCAAATTCCGCGACGAGGTGGCGTCCATGGTCGTTTCGCCAATGTTGACGTCGTTGCGTTCCTGCAAAAGCCGACTTCGGGCACGAACCGGACATGAAAGATTAACCCAATCCCGGGCGGGTTGCGAGCCGGCGTCAGCCGCGGTTACGGCTCGCGCGTCTCAAACGCTTCTGTTGTGCGCGTTCCATTCGCGCTCGAGATTGGCGATCAGCGCCGGGCTGAAATGACAGTACGCCTGGTCGCGGGCATAGGCCGAGAAATATTTTCGAAAAAGATCGAGCGACTCCTCGCCGATGCGCAGCGCACGGCGGTTCGACGTGAAACTGACGGCGCCCGAATTGGTCAGCCGGTCGACTACGTGGGAAAGCGCGCGATCCATCTCGCCGGGCGCGGCGATCTCGTCGCAGATGAGCCGGCCTTCCGGGCTGTCGCAGACAAGCCTGCGCTCGTACTGGATGGCCTGGCGGGCGATGCGGTCACCGGTGAAACGGGGCATGCGCAAATTGGCGGCGCCCGGAATGATGCCCTCTTTGCGCGCCGGCAAGGTCATGAACGCGTCGCTCGCCGCCAGCACGTAGTCCATGGTCAGCAGGATTTGGCAGTGGCCGCCAATGGCGAAACCGTCGAGCGCCGCGACCCAAGGCTTCTCGATGCCGATGCCGTGGACGTCGTCCGGCAAGGCTTCCGGCCGCGCCACGCCGCGGAAGAATTTGTGCACGAAGCCAAGGTCCCGCTTGAGGAACCAAACAAACGGAATCTGGCCGTGATAGAGATGGGTCAGATTGATGCCGGCGCCGAACAGCCGGCGGCCAGCGTACTTCGGATGATCGACTGCGCCACCGCGCAGCACTGCGATGTCGGTTGCGGGATCGAGGATGGCAATGTCGACCGCGGTCTCCATGGCATCGAGCGTCGTGTTGTCCTCGGCGTTGAGGAATCGCGGGTTTTTCGCCGTGACAAACGTCGCCCGACCGCGACGCTCAACGATAACCTTGCCGAGATCGACAGCGTCGTAGAGCGGCCCCGCCATGCGGATGATTTCCAGTCTTTGCAGGTGCTCGCCGACTTCCGGCCGCGGCAGCAGCATCGCATGACAGAGATGCCGACCGGCGGTTTCGCTGGCGAGCACATGGGCGAGGAAAATCCCCTGATCGATCTCGACGCCGTCCTTGTCGCGTTGCAGAAGCTCCGCCTCGGCGGCGACCTGCGCCGGCGCCGGCGTTAGTCCCGGCACCGCTGCCGCGGCGGCGAAGACCAAATCTTCCAAGCGAACAAAGCGCGAGCGGTCGCGCGTCAGCTCGTCGTAAAGGGGAGCGGCATGGGCCGAAAGAAAACGCTCGCGCTCTTCGCGCGCAGCATTGAAAATGAAGTGAGCGGCCTCGGCTTCGGCGCGGCTGCGCTGGGGTTTGCGCGGCAGATGGGCAATAAGGTCGTCGCCCTTCTTCCAAAAATGCGAAAATCGGCCGCGGTCTTGGGCAAAGTCGGAAGCCTGGCGCGGCGCCGCGGCGAGCCAATCGGCGACCGCGCTTTTGTCCAGCCCTGCTGATTGGAGACAGCGCATGGCCGCAGCGGCATCGATCATCATCGGACGTCCATCTCTAATCGCTCAGCGTTTGGGCCGCCGGTCGATGACGCGCTTGGCTTTGCCTTGCGAACGCTCGATCGTTCCCGGCTCGAGCACGCGCACCGTCGCCGTAATGCCTATATAGGCTTTGATCAGATGCTGGCCTTTCTGCGCCAACGCCGCAATCTCCTCGGCACTCAGCCTTCCGGAAAGTTCGGGCCGCATCTCGACCATGACATCGAGTTCGTCGAGGCTTTGCGGCCGCCGCACTTCCAACAGGTAATGCGGCGCGAATTGCGGCTCGCGACCGAGCAGGGCCTCGATTTGCGAGGGAAACACGTTGACGCCGCGGATGATCAGCATGTCGTCGGAGCGTCCCTTGACGCGCTCGATGCGGCGCATCGGACGCGCGGCGGGCGGCAAGAGCCGCGTCAGGTCGCGGCTGCGATAGCGGATCACCGGCATCGCTTCCTTGGTCAGCGAGGTGAGCACGAGCTCGCCCGCCTCGCCGTCGGCAACGACACGGCCGCTGTCGGGATCGATGATTTCCGGAAAAAAGTGATCTTCCCAGATCGTCAGCCCGTCCGGGCTCTCCGGGCACTCCTGCGCGACGCCGGGACCGATCATTTCGGACAGGCCGTAATGATCGAGCGCCTTGAGCCCCATGCGCCGTTCGATCTCGGCGCGCATGCTCTCGGTCCATGGCTCGGCGCCGAACATGCCGATGCGCAGGCTGTTGTCGCTCGGCCTGAAGCCCTGCCGCTCGAATTCGTCGGCAATGGCGAGCATGTAGGACGGCGTCACCACGATGATGTCCGGCTTGAAATCGACGATGAGCTGCACCTGCCGCTCGGTGAAGCCGCCGCCGACCGGGATTACGGCGGCGCCGAGATATTCGGCGCCATAATGAAATCCGAGGCCGCCGGTGAACAGGCCGTAACCATAGGCGACGTGGACCTTGTCGGTGGAGCGGCCGCCGGCGGCGCGGATCGAGCGCGCCATGAGCTGCGACCAGGTGTCGATGTCGCCACGCGTGTAGCCGACGACGGTCGACTTGCCGGTCGTGCCGCTCGATGCGTGCACACGCACGATCTCCGCCATCGGCACCGCGAACATGCCGAACGGATAATTCTGCCGCAGATCGTCTTTTGCCGTGAATGGAAATTTGGCGAGGTCGGACAGCTCTTTCAGGTCGCCGGGATGCACACCGGCGGCGTCGAATTT
>DATJLN010000032.1:0-148542 GCA_035509535.1 Xanthobacteraceae bacterium
GGTTTTCCGATCAGATCATGCGCCACTAAAATCCGGCACCGCTAAGCGGGCGTTACCCGCCCCTGCCTGTCCCAGTCCAGTGCGCACCGCACGGCCGGCCACGCTTACCGGCGGCTGATGCCCAAAGCCGCCCGGGTGCGGGTCGTAACTCCGCCCGCGGGCACCGCACTCGCTCCGGCCTTCAGGTCTACCTCCCAAAGGCGTCCTTCACGAGCGAGATTCGATTCGCCATCATGTAGCGTAATCGGTGACCAATGTCAATATTTCAGTGACGATATGAAATCGGTTCTGCACCCCAACCGCCGAGGTCTATTTTGCCGCGCAAAGCGGACTCAACGCTGGCACGCCCGGATGTCCGAGAAGTGCCAATCGCGGACGTCAGCGCATCCAGCAAACCGCATGGCTGGCCTCGTTCGGACTCTGGTCACGCACAAATGGCGACCACGCCGCGGTCCGAAGGTGGCACCCTGCATGTCTGACGCGCCTCGCGCCCGCCACCGTCGGCGCTCGCTTGAGGTTCGCGCCATCGTATGCTGTGATCGCGAAGACCCACCGCATCGACTGCGCCGAGACTATGACCACCGCGCCACCACAGCAAATCGGTCAACTGGATTTCATTGAACTTCGTCTCGCATCTGGCGGCATGCGGCGTTTTTTCTATCGAGCAACAAGCCGTACGGATCGAAGTGTTATCCAGCAGATATTCGAGGCGCAGCACTATAATCTGGCACAGTTGCCCCGCAGCAAAGCGCTAAAGGAGTATGCTCTTCTGGTAGCAGCAGGAGGTGCTTCGCTCCTGGTCGTTGATGCGGGTGCCAATATCGGCGCAAGTGCCGTCTACCTGACGCAGCTGGACTCACGCATTCACGTTTGCGCGATAGAGCCGGAGCCGGGCAATTTCTCTGTTCTTGAAGCCAACAGCACCGGCTTGCCGATCACGCCGATAAAATCTGCGCTTGCAAACAAGTCGGGCAAACGATGGCTGACCGATCCTGGACTCGGCGAGTGGGGTTTCCGCACCGGAGAGCAAGCCGGAAATCTGCAAGTCACGGCCGTCACCATGGACGATATTCTCGGTACATTTGATTTACCCCACTTTCAGCCATTGATTTGCAAGATCGATATCGAAGGTGGAGAGAGCGACCTTTTCAGCGCTAACGATTCTTGGATGGACAGGTTTCCGCTCATTATCATTGAACTGCATGACTGGATGCTGCCGGGACAGGCGAGCTCAAAAAACTTCCTGCGTGCGGTCTCAAAACGTAATTTCGATCTTTTTTTTCGCGGCGAGAACACCTTTTGCTTCAACAATGAGCTTCTGGGAGGCGAACGCTAGCACCTACGTCGCCGCTGTAGTTACTCAGCGACGCCCTTTGGCGGGACTTGTCGTGACGGCAGTCACGTCGCAAGGTTCCCATTCAGTCAGCGATCACTGTAAATAGTACATCCGATAATTTGGGGTGAACCCGTAGCCGAATAGACGTCCTCTGATGTCGGGTTTGGGTCACGAGCCGATATCGGACCGATGAACGCTAAGGTCCGGTATGCTCATGAAAGCGGACATCGACCCGCCAGCGAAACGATATCCGCCATGTGCCGGAAGCGCACATTCGATCAGGCGTCGACAAAGCTCATAGGACCGAGAAAATCCCTCTTGCCGACGTCCACGCCGTTGTGACGGAGGATGGCGTAGGCCATCGAAAGGTGGAAAAAGACGTTTGGGATCGTCACCTGCAGCAAGTAGTCCTCACCGCCGATGACCTTGCCGGGTGCCCAAGACAGTTTGACCTTGCGCTGGTCGGCGCCGGCGTACTGCGCTTCCTTCACGCTCTCGGCAAAAACGGCGGTCTTGCGTATACGCGCGCGCAGCTCGTCAATTGTCCGCTCATTGTCCTCGTGCTTGGGTGGTGTCTGTCCTGAAAGCCAGGCGGCTGCCGCTTTCACATAATCGCAAGCGCTTTGAACCTGATAGATGAAATGATGCATGTCGGGTGCGAGTCGGCCGGTCATGAGAACGCCAACATCGAATTTTTTGGCGGCCGCATACTGCTCGGCTTTGTCGAGACAGGTCTCCAGATTCTTCAAGCTTTGCGTACACTGCGAGATCACTTGATAGTGCATGGCATTCCCTTTTGTGCCCAAGCGCCGCTTCGGCCGGCCGATCCGCTGCTGCGAAATACGCAGATGGGTACGCCCGTTCAACTTGCTATGGGGCGATCAACAAGATTTTTCTGACGCGGCAGACGCGGTGCTAGCGATGGATCTCAATGAGCGCGCTCGCGCTCAGGCGATCGTATCGTCTTGTGGTCCGGTGGATAATTGTCTCAGCGGCGTGACGTCCCTGAGATCCATCTTTTGGATCAGCATCGACCGATCGGTTTCGCTCAGGGTCAACTCCTTCGCCGCTTCCTGTGCCGTGCTTCGGTTCGAGCCCCACACCGCGATGCCTCCGAGCAACGCGGCGACCGCGGCCGCCATCACGCCGGGATCGAACCTGATTGCGCCGAGGAGCATGCCGGCGAGCGCGACAGCGCCGCCCGCCACGGCAATCCGCGAGGCCAAGATCAACTTGCGGCAGCTCTCGATCTTCTCTGTAAGCTGTTCGATGCGGTCTTCGATGCGCGAAATCTCATCGTGCAAATGACCGCTTTGATCGCCGTCCAAGGTCGATGCTCCCGAAACCTGGCTTGTGCCGCTTATGCGAGAACCATAGCGCCCGACGCGCCGGATGGCGCGTACCGGCGGGTAGCCCCATCAAGCCGAAATTCGAGCGTCACTTTCGGTCTGCAATGAACGGCCGGCAATAAAGCCGGCCGACGGTTGTCTCATAACTGTCACCCGCGACAGCTAATTTTCCGGCCGCCGTGCTCGTCTCCGCGGCAATTCTGCTCAAAGAAATTTGCCATGCGCGCTGTCCGGCGAAGGACGTTTCTGTGTGCGATTGTCGGTGCGGCCTCCTCGTCCGTGACGCGGCGTATCGCGTGGGCGCTCGATTATCCCGCGCGCCCGGTGCGGATCATCGTCGGGTTTGCGGCGGGCGGTGCGACCGACATCATCGCGCGCCTTGTCGGCCAGGGCCTGTCGCAGCGGCTCGGTCAGTCATTTCTTGTCGAAAACAAGCCCGGCGCCGGCACCAATGTTGCGACCGAAGAGGTCATTCATGCGCCGGCGGACGGCTATACGCTGCTTTTCGTCGGGCCGCCGAATGCGATCAACGCGACCCTCTACGACAAGCTCGACTTCGATTTCATCCGTGACGTGGCGCCTATCGCCACCATCGTCCGGGTGCCGTTCGTAATCGTCGTCAACACGTCTTTCCCGGCGCAAACCGTCCCCGAACTCATCGATTATGCCAAGGCCAATCCGGGCAGGATCAGCATGGGCGTGCCCGGCAAAGGCAGCGGTCCGCACATGGCCGGCGAATTGTTCAAGGCGATGGCCGGCATCGATATGGTCTCGGTGCAATATCGTGGCGATGCGCCGGCGCTGAGCGATCTGATGGGCGGGCAAATCCAGCTGTGCTTCAATTCCTTGCCGGCCGCGATCGAATTGATCGGGGCGGGCAAGGTGCGGGCCCTCGCCACGACGGCTGCGACTCGTTCGCACGCCTTGCCGAACCTGCCGACCGTCGCGGAATTCGTTCACGGCTACGAAGCCAGCGCGTTCTACGGTCTTGGAGCCCCGAAGGACACGCCGCCCGCCGTCATCGACAGGCTCAGCCAGGCGATCAATGCGACCATCGCGGATCACGCCGTCCAAACGCGCCTTGAGAGCCTCGGCGGCACCGTGCTTGCGCTCTCGCCATCCGGATTTGAAAAGCTCATTACCGACGAGACGGACAAGTGGGCCAAAGTGATCAGGCTGGCCGATATCAAGCTGGATTGAGGCCGTCGGGCTGACGCCGCAGTCGCGCCGTCACCGCGGCAGCGTGCTCGATCCCATCAAAAACGTGTCGACCGCGTGCGCGGCCTGGCGGCCTTCGCGAATCGCCCAGACGACGAGCGACTGGCCGCGGCGCATGTCGCCGGCGGTGAAGACCTTGGCGAGCGAGGTCTTGTAGTCGTCGGTCGAGGCCGCAACATTGCCGCGCTGGTCGAGCTTGAGGCCGAGACTCTGCACCAAGCCCTCGTGCAGGGGATGCACGAAGCCCATGGCGAGGAGGACGAGATCGGCGGGGATCTCGAACTCGGTGCCGGGCAGGGGCTTCATCTTGGCGTCGAGCCGCACGCAATGCAGCTTCTTCACCGCACCGTTTTCGCCGGAGAATTTCGTCGTCGCCACGGCGAAGTCGCGCTTGGCGCCTTCTTCATGGCTCGACGAGGTGCGCAGCTTCAGCGGCCAATTCGGCCAAGTCAGCGGCTTGTTCTCGTGCTCGGGCGGTTGCGGCATGATCTCGAAATTGGTCACCGACAGGGCGCCCTGGCGGAACGAGGTGCCGATGCAGTCCGAGCCGGTATCGCCGCCGCCGATGACGACGACATGCTTGTCCTTGGCCAAAATAGGTTCGCCGCCAATTGCAGCCTCGCCGGAGACGCGGCGGTTCTGCTGCGGCAGAAAATCCATGGCGAAGTGAATGCCCTTGATCTCGCGGCCGGGCACCGGCAGGTCGCGCGGTTTCTCGGCGCCGCCGGTGAGCACGACGGCGTCGTGATCCTTGACGAGCTTGTCGGCCGGCACATTGACGCCGACATCGGCGCCGTAATGGAAGGTGACGCCTTCGGCCTGCATCTGCGCGACGCGGCGGTCGACATGGACCTTTTCCATCTTGAAGTCGGGGATGCCGTAGCGCAGGAGCCCGCCGGCCTTGGCCCAGCGCTCATAGACATGAACCTCGTGGCCGGCGCGCGCCAGTTGCTGCGCGCAGGCCATGCCCGCCGGGCCCGAGCCGACGACGGCGACTTTCTTGCCGGTCTTCTTCGAAGGCTTCTCGGGCTTCAATCCCGCCGCGATGGCGCGGTCGGCGATGGCGCATTCGATCGATTTGATGGTGACCGGATTCTCGTCGATGTTGAGCGTGCAGGAGGCTTCGCACGGCGCCGGACAGACGCGGCCGGTGACCTCGGGGAAATTGTTGGTCGAATGCAGGTTGCGCGCCGCCTCGTCCCAGTCGTCGTGATAGACGAGGTCGTTCCAGTCCGGGATCTGGTTGTTGACCGGGCAGCCCGGCGTGCCGGGCGCGACGGAGCCGGTGCCCTGGCAATAGGGCACGCCGCAATTCATGCAGCGCGCCGCCTGGGTGGCGTAATCGGCCTCCGGCAGCGGCAGCACAAATTCGCGCCAGTGGCGCAAACGCTCGGCCACCGGCTCGTAGTCACGATCCTCGCGTTCGTATTCCAGGAAGCCGGTGATCTTACCCAAAGCGCAGACTTTCTTGAGACAAACTAAACGGACTTAAAACCGCGTCATCATTCCGCGGCGATGGCCGCCGCTTTCATCTCGTTGAGAGCGCGGCGGTACTCGACCGGCATGACCTTGCGGAATTTCGGATACCACGTTTTCCAGTCGGCCAAAATCTTGGCCGCGATCGTGGAGCCGGTGAAGCGCGCGTGGCGCGTGATCAGGTGGTGCAGCCGGTGGCCGTCGAAGCTCGACAGGTCGGACATGATGTCGACCAGGCCGTGGGCTTCCAGATCGTGCGCCTGGTGAAAGACCTTGGCATTGATGTCTTCCTCGCCCGGCATCGGCTCGAGCTCGACCATGGCGAGGTTGCAGCGCGAGGCGAAGCTGCCGTCCTCGTCGAGCACATAGGCGATGCCGCCGGACATGCCGGCGGCGAAGTTGCGGCCGGTCGGGCCGAGCACCACTGCGATGCCGCCGGTCATGTATTCGCAGCAATGGTCGCCGGCGCCCTCGATCACGGCGATGGCGCCGGAATTGCGCACGGCGAAGCGCTCGCCGGCGACGCCGCGGAAATAGCATTCGCCCTCGATGGCGCCGTAGAGCACGGTATTGCCGACGACGATCGACTGCTCGGGAATGATCCCCGACTCGTCGTGCGGGCGCACCACGAGGCGGCCGCCGGACAGGCCCTTGCCGACATAGTCGTTGGCGTCGCCGAAAAGCTCGAAGGTGACGCCGCGGGCGAGGAAGGCGCCGAAGCTCTGCCCGGCGGTGCCGGTGAAGCGCGCCACGACGGTGTCGGCCGGCAGGCCGGCATGGCCGTAGCGCTTGGCGATCTCGCCGGACAGCATGGCGCCGACGGTGCGGTCGACGTTCTTGATCGGGAAGCTCATCCGCACCGGCGTGCGGTGCGCGAGCGCGGGCTGCGCCTGCGCGATCAGCTTGCGGTCGAGAATGGTGCTGATCTTGTGGTCCTGCCGCTCGCTGTTGAAGGTCGCGACCTCGGCCGGCACCTCCGGCTTGGTGAACAGCTTGGAGAAATCGAGGCCGTTGGCCTTGCCGTGCGCGATCAGCTCCCGCCGGTCGAACATCTGCATCTGGCCGATCATCTCGTCGAAGCTGCGGAAGCCCATCTCGGCCATCAGTTCGCGGACTTCCTCGGCGACGAAGAAGAAGTAGTTGATGACGTGCTCGGGCTGGCCGGTGAAGCGCTTGCGCAGCACCGGATCCTGCGTGGCGACCCCGACCGGGCAGGTGTTGAGATGGCACTTGCGCATCATCACGCAACCGGCGGCGATCAAGGGCGCGGTGGCGAAGCCGAATTCGTCGGCGCCAAGAAGCGCGCCGACCACGACGTCGCGGCCGGTGCGCAGCCCGCCGTCGACCTGCACGGCGATGCGGCCGCGCAGCCGGTTGGCCACCAGGGTCTGATGCGTTTCGGCAAGCCCGATCTCCCAGGGCGAGCCGGCATGTTTGATCGAGGTCAGGGGAGCAGCCCCGGTGCCGCCCTCGTAGCCGGCGATGGTGACATGGTCGGAGCGCGCCTTCGACACGCCCGCGGCGACCGTGCCGACGCCCACTTCGGAGACAAGCTTTACCGAAACGTCGCCTTCGGGGTTCACGTTCTTCAGGTCGAAGATGAGCTGGGCGAGATCCTCGATGGAATAGATGTCGTGATGCGGCGGCGGCGAGATCAGGCCGACGCCCGGCGTCGAGTGCCGCACCTTGGCGATGGTCTTGTCGACCTTGTGGCCGGGCAATTGACCGCCTTCGCCGGGCTTTGCCCCTTGCGCGATCTTGATCTGCATCATGTCCGAATTGACGAGATACTCGGCGGTGACGCCGAAACGGCCCGAGGCGACCTGCTTGATCGCCGAGCGCATGGAATCGCCATTGGGCAGCGGCTTGAAGCGGTCGGATTCTTCGCCGCCTTCGCCGGTATTCGACTTGCCGCCGATCCTATTCATGGCGATGGCGAGCGTGGTGTGCGCTTCGCGCGAGATCGAGCCATAGGACATGGCGCCGGTCGAGAACCGCTTGACGATGTCCTTGGCCGGCTCGACCTCCTCGAGCGGCACGGGCTTCCTGCCATCTTCCTCCGCCGACTTGATGCGGAACAGGCCGCGGACGGTGAGGAGGCGCTGCGACTGGTCGTTGATGACCTTGGCGAACTCTTTGTACTTTGCGGCGGAATTGCCGCGCACCGCGTGCTGCAGCGCCGACACCGTGGCCGCGGTCCAGACATGGTCCTCGCCGCGGACGCGGAAGGCATAATCGCCGCCGACGTCGAGCATGGAGCGATAGATCGGCGCGTCGCCGAAGGCGTCGCGATGCCGCTGCACCGCCTCGTCGGCAATCTCGGCCAGGCCGACGCCCTCGATGCGGGTTGCGGTGCCGGTGAAATAGCGGGCGACGAATTCCGTCTTCAGGCCGATGGCGTCGAAGATCTGCGCGCCGCAATAGGACTGGTAGGTGGAGATGCCCATCTTCGACATCACCTTGAGCAGTCCTTTATCGATGGACTTGATGTAGCGCTTGATCAGTTCCTTGTCGTCGAGCTTCTGCGGCAGGTCGCCCTTCATGGCGATCAGCGTCTCAAAGGCGAGATAGGGATTGATGGCTTCGGCGCCGTAGCCGGCAAGGCAGGCGAAATGGTGCACTTCGCGCGGCTCGCCGGATTCGACGACGATGCCGACCGAGGTGCGCAGGCCCTCGCGGATCAGGTGATGATGCACGGCGGCGCAGGCCATCAGCGACGGGATCGGAATGCGGTCGGCGCCGGCGCGCCGGTCGGAGAGGATGATGATGTTGACGCCGTCGCGCACCGCGCCGTCGGCATTGGCGCAAAGTTCGGCGATGGCGGCTTCCATGCCGGCCGAGCCGGCATCGGCGGGCCAGGTCGTGTCGAGCGTGCGCGACTTGAAATGGTCGCCGATCTCGGTGATGGCGCGGATCTTTTCAAGGTTCGCGTTGGTCAGGATCGGCTGATGGACTTCGAGCCGCTGGCGCTTCGAGGTGCCTTCGAGATCGAACAGGTTCGGACGCGGACCGATGATGGAGACGAGACTCATCACCAGTTCCTCGCGGATCGGATCGATCGGCGGGTTGGTCACCTGGGCGAAGTTCTGCTTGAAATAAGTGAACAGCGGCTTGGCGCGCGCCGAAAGCGCCGAGATCGGCGCGTCGTTGCCCATCGAGCCCACCGCTTCCTCGCCGGTCGCCGCCATCGGCGTCAACAGCAGCTTGAGGTCCTCCTGGGTGTAGCCGAACATCTGCTGGCGATCGAGCAGCGCCAGATTGGAGATCGGCGCGGCTTCCGGCGTCGCCGGCAGGTCTTCAAGGACGATCTGCGTGTTCTTGAGCCACTCGCCGTAGGGATGCAGGTCGGCGAGCTCCGACTTGATTTCCTCGTCGGGAATGAGCCGGCCCTTTTCAAGGTCGACCAGGAGCATCTTGCCCGGCTGCAGCCGCCACTTGGTGACGATGTCTTGTTCCGGCACCGTCAGCACGCCGTTCTCCGACGCCATGATGATGCGGTCGTCGCGGGTGACGAGATAACGCGCCGGGCGCAGGCCGTTGCGGTCGAGCGTGGCGCCGATCTGGCGGCCGTCGGTGAAGGCGATCGCGGCCGGGCCGTCCCATGGCTCCATCAGCGCGGCGTTATATTCATAGAAGGCGCGGCGCTTCTCGCTCATGAGCTGATTGCCGGCCCAGGCTTCCGGGATCAGCATCATCATCGCATGCGCGAGCGAATAGCCGCCCATCACCAGGAATTCGAGCGCATTGTCGAAGCAGGCGGTGTCGGACTGGCCTTCGTAAGAGATCGGCCACAGCTTGTTGATGTCGTCGCCGAAATGCGGCGAAGCCACCGACGCCTGCCGCGCCGCCATCCAGTTGTTGTTGCCGCGCAGCGTGTTGATCTCGCCGTTATGGGCGATCATGCGGTAGGGATGCGCCAGCGACCAGGCCGGGAAGGTGTTGGTCGAGAAGCGCTGGTGCACCAGCGCCAGCGCGCTTTCGAATTCCGGATCGTGCAGGTCGGGGTAATAGGTGCCGAGCTGGTCGGCGAGGAACATGCCCTTGTAGATCAGCGTGCGCGAAGAGATCGACGCCGGATAATAATGCGACACGCTGCGTTCGCGCTTGCCGTAGAGCGTTCCGGAAATCGTCTTGCGGAAGATATAGAGCCGGCGCTCGAACTCGTCGCCGCGGGCGATCTCCGGATTGCGCGCGATGAACACCTGCATGTGCAGCGGCTCGGTCGGCTTCACCGAGACGCCGAGCGTCGAATTGTCGGTCGGCACATTGCGCCAGCCGAGGATCTTCATGCCTTCGCGCTCGGCGACGCTGACATAGGCATCCATCACGTCGCGGCGCCACGCCTCGTCATGCGGCATGAACAGCGCGCCGACGGCATAGTCGCCCGGCGCCGGCAATTCAAAGCCGAGCTCGGCCGCCTTCTTGGCGAAGAACTTGTGCGGGATCTGCACCAGGATGCCGGCGCCGTCGCCGGCGCGCGGATCGGCGCCGACGGCGCCGCGATGCTCGAGATTGACCAGGATGGTCAGCGCGTCTTCGACGATTTTGTGCGACTTGCGGCCTTTGATATCGGCAATGAAACCGACGCCGCAGGAATCCTTTTCCTGCGCCGGATCAAACAGACCGAATGCCTTCGAGGCGTCGACCATTTTTTCCGCGCCCATAATCTTCCTACTCGCGTTCCTCGCAGCGTTCTTCACCTCGGCCCGAAAGACTGTCGTCTTCCGAGCTGTGACGCAACTCGCCCCCGCACAGGCTTGCGCCGTCCTGCGCCAGGCGTCCTGCGCCACGGGCGAGTTCTTCAATCTAGGAGGCAACCTTTGTGCCGTATGCTTTGCCGCATGCCGACCATTGGCTGCTTGTTCTTGCCGCCGTCCGACGCGCCCTCGTCCCAGCGGCCGCCCCAGAGCGCAGCTGCCCCAACCGGAGGCTCGCGCTGAGCGGGTCACTCGAATTGGGACAGCAATACTGTCCTAAACAGAACATGGCAAATTCCAGGCCCAAGTACAAGGGTTTGCACCCGCACTGAAGCCCCAAGCGCGGCAAAAAAGATCGAAAAGGCTCTCTGGCTTCCCGCCGCTTTGCCGCGGATTTTGCCGATATCCCGCCAGTGCGAGTGGACCATGGGATGCGCGCAAGCGCAATGGGCGCGGCCATCCGGCGCGAAAATCTTCAGCGCTTTGTCGGCGCGGAGCCGGTTCCGCGGCGCCGACAATCGTGTGCATCTGCGCTGGACACGCATCTGTCACCCGGCCGCGATATCGCACTCGGACGCGGCCGGTGCTACGGTCGGCCGCGCCCTTCGCCAATCCGTTGCCCATCATGACCGCCAGGGATACGGGCGATGCAGCTTGATCCGGAATTTCTGTCCCGTCTGCAATTTGCTTGGGTCGTTGGCTGGCACATTTTATTGCCGGCCTTCACCGTCGGTCTCGCCTCCTACATCGCCTTTCTCGAAGGCGCCTATGCGCTGACCAAGCGCCAGGTTTTTCTCAATCTTTCGCAATTCTGGCTGCGCATCTTCGCCATCTCGTTCGGCATGGGGGTGGTGACCGGCATCGTCATGCCGTTTCAGTTCGGCACCAATTGGAGCCGCTTCTCCGACGCCGCCGGCAATGTGATCTCGCCGCTCCTGGCCTATGAGGGTCTCACCGCCTTCTTTCTGGAGGCGACGTTCCTCGGCGTCCTGCTGTTCGGGCGCAAGCTCGTGCCGCCGCCGATACATTTTTTGGCCGCCGTGCTGGTGGCGGTCGGGACCCTGTCCTCCACGTTCTGGATCCTTGCGACCAATAGCTGGATGCAGACGCCGGTCGGTTACGAGGTGATCGACGGCCGCTATTTCCCGAAAGACTGGTTCGAGATCATTTTCAGCCCGTCATTTCCGTACCGGCTGGCGCATACGGTCTCTGCCTTCTACGTGACCACGGCCTTCGTCGTGCTCGGGGTGGGCGCCTATACGGTGCGGCGCGGGCAATCGCTCGCCGAAGGGCGCATGATGCTGCGGCTCGCGCTCTGGTTCCTGATGATCTTCGTGCCGCTGCAAATCCTGCTTGGCGACGCCCACGGCCTCAATACGCTTGAATATCAGCCGGCCAAGCTCGCCGCGATCGAGGGCCTGTGGGATGGCGGCAAGGGCGTTCCGGCCTCGATCATCGGCTGGCCGGATCAGAGCGCGGAGCGCAATCTCGACGAGATCGAAATTCCGAAGCTCGGCAGCCTCTACCTGACCCATTCCTGGGACGGTGCGGTCAAGGGCCTGAAGGATTTCCCGCCCGATCAGCGGCCGCCGGTCGCCATCGTCTATTTCGCCTTCCGCATCATGGTCGGCGTCGGCCTATTGATGCTGGGGATGGTGGCGCTCGGCCTGTTCTTGCTGGCGCGCCGGGAGCTTGACCGGACGCAATGGTATCTGCGGCTGTGCGAGTTCACGATCTGCCTCGGCTTTATCGCCGTGATCGCCGGCTGGACCACGACCGAGGTCGGACGGCAGCCCTGGACCATCTACGGCCTGATGCGGACGGCGGATTCCGTCTCGCCGTCACTGACCGGCGACAATGTGCTGCTGTCGCTGTTGCTATATGTCGCCGTCTATCTGGTGATCTTTCCGGTCGGCGTTTCCGTCATGCTGCGCATTGTCCGCAGCGGCCCCGCCGCATCGGACGAAGGCCCGCCGATCCAAAGCGGCCACCCGAAATCGCCGATCGCGGCGCTCGCGGGCACGACGCCGGAGGGAGCACGCTGATGCAGCCGCTCGACCTTGTGCCGATCTGGACCGCGATCCTGGCGCTCGGCGTCTTCTTTTATGTCGCGCTCGACGGTTTCGATCTCGGCGTCGGCATGCTCTACAATTTCGCGCCCGACCGCAACGCGCGCAATCTCGTCATGAACTCGGTGGCGCCGATCTGGGACGGCAACGAAACCTGGCTCATTCTCGGCAGCGTCGGCCTTCTCGCCGCCTTTCCGGTCGCCTTCGCCATCATCATTCCGGCGGTCTATTTCCCGATCCTGCTGATGCTGTTGTCGCTGATCTTCCGCGGAGTATCCTTCGAGTTTCGCTACCGCGACGCCGTGCATCGCACCTCGTGGGACCATGGCTTCGCCATAGGCTCGGCGCTCGCGGCCTTTGCGCAAGGGCTGATCCTCGGCGCCTTCATCCAGGGCTTCAATGTGCAGGGCCGGCAATTTGTCGGCAGCTCGTTCGATTGCTTCACGCCGTTTTCGGTGTTCACCGGGATCGCCTTGATGTTCGGCTATGCGTTTCTTGGCGCCGGATGGCTCGTGATCAAGACCGAAGGCGCATTGCAGGACTGGGCGCGGGCGCTCGGCCGGCGCTGCCTGATCGCCACCGTGCTGGCCATCGGCATTGTCAGCCTGTGGACGCCGTACATGAACGCGCAGATCGCGGCGCGCTGGTTCTCCTGGCCGAACATCGCTTATCTGGCGCCGGTGCCGCTGATTACGCTCGGTCTCGTCTGGTACGCATGGCGCTCGTTCAACGACCGGTCGGAATACGGCCCGTTCTTCGCCGCGCTCGGCCTGTTCGTCATGTCCTATATCGGCGTCGCCATCAGCATGTGGCCGATGATCGTGCCCGGGCATTTCACCATCCGCGAAGCCGCGGCGTCGCCCAGCACTCAGGCTTTCCTCCTGATCGGCACGCTGTTCCTGCTGCCGGTCATCCTGGTCTACACCGCCTGGTCCTACTGGGTGTTCCGCGGCAAGGTCCGAGCCGACATCGGATATCATTAGGCCGCGGTCGCGCAGTTCGTCCGCCAATCGAATGGGATCGAGGCCGCGAGCGCAGAACTAGCGCTCATCGAGCAATCTCAGGGCCGCCGGGTAAGTCAGGGCGGCCGCCAGCACCAGTACGGCGATCAGGCCGCTGAGCAGATAAATGCTGTGCAGCGCGTGGGCCAGTGCGTCGAGCACGGCGCCAATCCCGGGAATATCGGCGATCCGCTGGTGCCCTTCCTGGAGCAGATGAACGAACTCGTTGCCGTTGACCGAATTTCCGCCCGCCAGTCCCGCATTGAATATGCCGCCGAACACGGCGCTGCCGAACGACTGTCCGATAATGCGGGAGAAGAACACGCTCGACATCGCCGCGCCGCGCTGCGACCAGTCGACATTGGCCTGGATCGCGACCACCGAGGAAACGTTGACGATGCCCATGCCCAGACCCATGGTCCCCGCCGCAATGATCGGCTGCAGCGAATCGGCTCCGGGATGAAGCAATATGAGCAATGCGCTTCCCGTCACGAGAATGACGCCGCCAATCGTCGACGAAAGTCGATAGGACATGCGCAGCACGAGCCGGCTGCCGACGAAGCCGCCAAACGGCATGAGCACCGACATGGCGCCAAGCGCCAGGCCCGAAATCAGCGTGCTGGCTCCCAACAGGCCCTGCATGTAGACCGGCAGGAACCCGATGACCGCCATCGAGATTGCGCCGTTGGCGACGCCGATCCAATTGCCGCCGGCGATCAGGCGGTTGCGATACAATCGCACCGGAATCATCGGTTCGGGCGCCCGGCTCTCGTAGAAAATCAGTGCGGCAACCAGTATCGCCGATAGGCAGAAGGCTCCGGCCAGCGTTGCGCCGCCGAAAGTATCGGCATGGATCAATGCGATCATGATGAGCGAGGTTGCCGACGCCATCAGCACGGCGCCGATGTAATCGATGGTGTGGCGCCGCTGCTTCACCTCTTCCTTGAGCGCCACCGTCAGTAGCGAAGCGGCGACGATGCCGAGCGGGATGTTGAGCCAGAAAATCGCCTTCCAGCTCACATGCGTGGCGATCAGCCCGCCGATCATCGGCCCGATCACGGCGGCGCTGCCGAATGTGCTGGAAATGTAGCCCTGCATCCGGGCGCGAGCTTCGCCGCTGTAAATGTCGGCGATCACGGTTTGCGAGACCGGAATCAGCGCGCCGGCACCGATGCCTTGCACGATGCGAAACGCGATGAGCGAGATCATATTCCATGCCAGCCCGCACAGTGCGGAGCCGACAAGAAAGACACCGATCCCGAACAGCAGCACCGGCTTTCTGCCATAGAGGTCGGACAGACGTCCGTAAATCGGAATCAGGACCGCCTGCGTCAACAGATAAGCGCCGAAAATCCAGCTGAAGAGGTCGATGCCGCCCAGCGCGCCGACAATCGTCGGCATCGCGGTGGCGACAATCGTTCCTTCGATGGCTGCCATGAAAATTGTCGATAGCGCAGCCACGAACACCAACGGGCGTTGCGGCGCCGGCCCGGTATCTGCGTTGCCATCTTCGGAAGGCGAAGCTGGAAACGCTCGAGAGCGGGTATCTGCGCTTGTCGCAATATCCATTATCTAAGCGTATCTGGCTTGACCGTATCGCATCGGGAGCGGGCGGAGGACGAAAATTCCCGCGAAGCAGCTTTCGTCGTCGCGTTTTTCAAGACGACGAGAGACGACGATGTTATTGGCAGCGTCGCAATGCCTTGTCCAGCTTCGGCGCCCTCTCGTCCGTGTTCCCGGGAGGCCCGGACCAAGGGGTCGGGCGCAAGTTTATTCTCTGGTTATCCGAGCGCGATAATCGCGCGCGACGTCACCCTCAACTCTTCTGCAGAAAACTCCGCCTGCAGCGCTCACCGGAAAGGACCCGTTATGCAATACACCACTCTGGGCCGCACCAAGCTGCGCGTCAGCGCCGCCGGCCTCGGCACCGGAGGCTTCAGCCGGATGGGCCTCAAGACCGGCAAGACGGAAGACGAGGCCGCGCGTCTTGTCCTCGAGGCCGTCGATCTCGGCGTCAACTTCATCGATACCGCGCCGGCTTACGGCACCGAGGGTGTCGTCGGCCGCGCCCTCGCATCGCTGCGACGCGACCAGGTCGTCATCGCGACCAAATCATCTGTGCGCCGCAACGGCCAGCGGTTCACCCCGCAACAGGTCGTGGCCAGCATCGACAATTCACTGCGCGTCATGGGCATAGAGCAAATCGACGTGCTCAATCTGCATGGCGTCGAGCTGGAAGATTACGGCTATGCCCTCGATACGCTGGCGCCAGTGCTCGATGCGGAGAAGCGAAAGGGCAAGATCCGGCATATCGGCGTTACCGAGAATCCGATCGTCGATTTCTCCAACGCGATGCTCAAGCGCGCGCTGCACGATCCGGTCTGGGAGGTTTTCATGGTGGGCTTCCACATGATGCACCAAGTGGCCCGCGACAACGTGTTTGCGCAGACCCAGGGCAAAGGCATCGGCACGCTGCTGATGTTCGCGGTGCGCAGTATCTTCGCCGACCGGCCGCGCATCGCCCGCGAGGTCAAGGACCTCGCCGCCAAGGGCCTCGTCGATCCGTCTCTCGGCGCCACTGACGATCCGCTCGGCTTTCTCGTTCACGAAGCGGGCGCTGCCAATTTGGTCGACGCCGCCTACCGTTACGCGCGTCATGAGCCGGGTGTCGACGTGGTGCTGTTCGGCACCGGTGACGCCGCACACCTGCGCAGCAACGTGGCGTCCCTGCTCAAGCCGCCGCTGCCGGAGGCCGATCGCGCCAAGTTGCAGATCTTGTTCGGACATCTCACCGGAATCGGCCTTGATGGCCATCAAAGATCCGGGCGGCCCTGACGTTTCCGCCCCGGCCGCCCACCGGGGCTCAAGGGGCCTCCGGCTTGTGGCGCTTCACTGACGAGACGTTCGCATTGCCGGGGGTCGGCATTTGGAGGTAAAGCGGTGGTCTCGGAAGCCAACAGCAGCCGTCTGCCGTGAATTTTGCCAGCGACAATGCCGCGCCCGTGGCGCCCGCCATTCTTGATGCTCTGGCCGCAGCCAATACCGGCTATGCGCTGGCTTACGGCAATGACGACTGGACCAAAAAGGTCGAGCGCCGGTTTGCCGAGATTTTCGAGCGCGAGGTCGCGGTATTCCTGGTGCCGACCGGCACTGCGGCGAATGCGCTGGCCTTGGCCCATGTCTCGCCGCCGTGGGGCGTCGTGCTCTGCCATGCCGAGGCGCATATCCAGACCGACGAATGCGGCGCGGTCGAATTCTTCGGCGGCGGGCTGAAGCTCGCCGGCCTCGAAGGCGAGGGCGCCAAGATCACGCCGCAGGCGCTGCAACGGGCGCTGGACGGCTATGGCGGGCACGCGCCGCACCAGATGATCCCGTCGGCGGTGTCGATCACGCAAGCGACCGAGGCCGGAACCATCTATCGCACCGGAGAGATCGCCGCGCTCGCCGAAATTGCGCATGGGCGTTCCCTCGCCTTGCACATGGACGGAGCGCGTTTCGCCAATGCGCTGGTGCGGCTCAATGCCTCGCCGGCGGCAATGACCTGGCGCTCCGGCGTCGACATTCTGTCGTTCGGAGCAACCAAAGGCGGCGCCATGGCGGCCGAGGCGGTGATCGTCTTCGATCCGGCGCGTGCCGCTTATCTCGGCGAGCGGCGCAAGCGCGCCGGCCAGCTTGTCTCCAAGCATCGCTTCATCGCCGCGCAGCTATTGGCCTTCCTGGACGGCGATTCCTGGCTCGACCTGGCGCGGCACGCCAATGCCAAGGCCGATCGTCTTGCGGCCGAATTGACCGCCATCGGCATCAAGCCGGTTTGGCCGGTCGAAGCCAATCTGGTGTTTGTGGTTCTGCCGTCTGCGCTCGATGCCAAGCTCCGCGCGGCCGGCGCCACTTATTATGTGCGGCGAAGCGACAGCCTCGACATCGGCGCCGGCAAAGTCCTGGTCCGGCTGGTGACATCCTTCGCCACCAGGGACGAAGAGGTCGCTCGTTTTGCCGAGCTCTGCAAAGAGTCCTGAATTACGCCTAAGGGTCGCCCCAATTTGAGTTAACTTCATGCGGGCGTTTGAGCTAACCTGGGTTGGGAATCTCTGGGGAGAGGCCTGAAACGTGCGTGTGAGCCTGTTGGCCGCGTCCGCTCTGTGCATCGCGCTTCTGGCCGGAACCGGCCAGGCGCAGGTCCCTGCGACATCTTCGTCAGCCTTGCCGTTACCATCACCCGGTTTCATGCCGCCTTACGAGATCGCGCGGACGGTGCGCCGCGCCGGCTTCGATCCGCTGGCGCCGCCGTTGCGCGAAGGCTCGACCTATGTGGTGCGGGCCACGGATTTTCGCGGCATTCTGATGCGCGTGGTGGTGGATGCACATTCGGGTGCGATCCGCGACGCCAGCCGGATCGTTCCGGGTCCGGGTTCGTACGGGTCGCAAGCGGCGATGGCGCCTTACGAGCCGTTGCCGAACGAGGTGCCGGCCTACGGCCCGTCGGCGGATTACGACGGGGCGCCCCCACCGCTCGATGACGGCGAGATGCTGGCGCCGCGACCGGCGGCGACGCATCCGCTGACCCGCACGAATATTACGATTTTGCCGCCCCTGCCGCGGCCGCGGCCGCCGGAACTCGCGGCGCGCGCGCCCTTGGATGGCGCCAAGTCGGCGGAGGAGCCGAAGGCCAAACCCGAAGTCACGGGCTCGGCAGCCGTGGCCGCGCCGGCGGTGCCGGCCGCAACGTCGCCCGCGCCGCAAGCTTCATCGTCACAGCCGGTACCGCCTGCAACAGCAACCGTGAAGCCCGGCAAATCGTTCGCGCCGCCGGCGATCAACGACTAGTGGCCACGACTTCCAACTTTCAGATCCGCTTCGTCAGACTGTCTGCGCGTAAATTTATTGAGCCGACAAGTTATTGAGCCGACGGCCGCACGCGAAGACGAGCGGAAGATGGCTTTCATCGGGGGCGTCATGCCTTATTACACCCCAATCGTCACGTTGCTCGCCATCGTATTCTATTTCTTTCTGGCAACGCGCGTCGCGGCGGCGCGCGGCAAGTCCGGCGTCAGCCTTCCGGCAATGACGGGCAATGCCGAATTCGAGCGCATCTGCCGTGTGCATCTCAATACGCTGGAATGGATGCCGACTTTTCTCGTGCCGTTGTGGCTCTGTGCGATCTATTTGAGCGACGCCACCGCCGCCGCTCTCGGTCTCGTCTGGATCGCGGGCCGCATATTGTATTTCACCGGTTACAGGAACGCCGCGGAGAGGCGGCTGCCCGGCTTCTTCATCCAGTCGGCGGCGTGCTTCTTGCTGTTCATCGGCGCGGCCGCGGGCCTGGTCATGCCGCGCTAGAGCAAAAGATGGCGCCTCTATCTGACGACCGACATCAGCAAGGTTTCGGGGTCAGGAGCGGGGGCTTCGCCTGGGGAGGGGCAAGTGGCAATGGTGGATCATTTGGGCAGGGCGCAAGAATTGCGCCGGCGCGCCGTGAGATGCAGAAGCGCCGCGGAGAGAACGGCGAGTCCGGTGCTCAGGGTTTGCTACGATCTTCTGGCTACCAATTATGTGATCCAGGCCGACCTGGAGGAGCATCATGTCGCGGCCACCCAGCGCATCGCTTTGGCCGCATCTGCTCGACCCGGGCCAGTGCCGCCTTCTGCCCCGCCACGTCGCCCTTCGCGACCTGGCCGAGGCTGAACTGCTGTGGAATCGGCATGAAACCAGTATGGAACCAGCATGGAACCAGCTTTCTCGGCTCCGCGGTCCCTGGTTTTTTTCGACTGTGGCGCAGGGGTGACAGTCGCTACGGGGGGGCGGCTGTTATGATCTTCCGCGAATCCTCTCAGTCTTTATCGCTATATGCGGAGTCGAAGCGTGGTGAGAACGATTGGCCTGCTTTGCGTCATTATCGCCGGTACATTCGCCGGCATCTGTGGGGCGAACAGCGCGCCGGCGGGTTCGCAGACATCCGGCCAGGTGTGGTCGTTCCAGACCCCCTTCGGCATCGTCTATGGCCTCATTCCCCGCGAAGTCGTGGACTATCCCACCGCGCGCGCCGGAGGAACCATCGTCGTCAGCACCAGCCAGCGGCGCCTTTATTATGTGCTCGGCAACGGCAAGGCCATTCGCTACGGCATCGCCGTTGGCATGGAGGGTTATGCCTGGTCCGGCATCAGCACAATAACCGCCAAGCGCGAATGGCCGGATTGGACGCCCACGCCCGGTGAACGGCAGCGGTTTCCGACTCTGCCCGCGCACATGGCGGGAGGACCGGACAATCCGCTGGGTGCGCGCGCGCTCTATCTCGGCGATACGCTCTATCGCATCCACGGCACCAACGAGCCGTGGAAGCTCGGCGGCGGCGTGTCGTCAGGCTGCATTCGCATGTCCAACGATGACATCGTCGATCTGTACAATCGCGCCAAGATCGGTGCGACGGTCATCGTGCAGCGGTGATATTTCCAGATTTTCCTATTGGCGCGGCGGCAGGCCGGTAAAGACGGGCACGTTGTTCGCGACAAGACGGGAAGGCTGTCGGCGCGCCTTTGAACAGATCAGGCGCACGCGCGGCAATGGCATTGTGCTCTCAAGACCGGCTCGCCCTCCGCAACAATCACACCGCGCCGCAATATCGCGCTCCTCCCGCGTCGCCGACGAACATGTGGTTTTGGTGGATGACCCCCGCGGCGGGGCTCTGTCGACGCAATGCCGGAACGTCTGATGGCCGCCCCGCGGGAGAAGATCGAGACAACGCCGACAAGGCGAGTCCAATGATGGCGCGGCCGAAAATACCGACGGACCGATCTTAGCCGCCCCACGGTGCATTATCTGCCAGCTATAAAGAACCTCCGACCAGAAACACACCTACGCCCAGGACGATGACCGCTCCGCAGATCTCGATGCCTCGAACAATCCTGTGACAGAATTGGCTGTCCGCGCTCGTCAATGCGACCGCGAACCTGTGCGCGAACACGGTAAGGATGGCGATGGCGGATACCGTCATTGCGGTTCCGAGACCCATAAGAAGCGTCGACAAAATTCCGACGCCCCATAGCCGCTGGGAAATTGCGAAGACCAATACGATCAGGGCGCCGGTACAGGGCCGCAGCGCGGTCGCCCCGAGGATGGGCCAAACCTTGCGCCAATCGACTCTCGCCGCGGTCATGTTCGCATCGGGCATGTGAATCTGGCCGCAACTGCACTGAATGCGGCTGAGCATGCCGTGAGGAACGGGGAACCGACGCGAGGCCGCCGCTGTATCGGCCGAATGCGCGCTCGGGATTGCGGGCGGCGGCGCCGGGTCGGAGTCGGTAACCGCCGAAGCCTGGAAACGGGCCTGATCTGCCGTCGAAACGAACCGGCGTTGTGTTGCAATCAGCGCTGGCGACGGCTCAAAGCCGAGACTCGCCGATCGCAGGGGGTGCACGATCTTCGACCAGACCAGCCAGCAGCCGAGCAACAGGACGAGCAGGCCGGAAACAACCTCGAACCGTGCAGTCACCTGGGTTATCGACACGCTGGTCAAATGCAGCACCAAGGCCGCGACGAAAATCAGAATAATCGCGCCTAACGCCTGTACGAGCGCCGCGACGAACGCGAGCAGGATTCCGTTGCGGAGCGTCTGCCGGGTCGCCAGCAGATAAGACGAGACCACGGCCTTGCCATGGCCGGGACCGATTGCATGAACCACGCCATAGAGAAACGAAAGTAAGAGCAAAGTCCATGCTCCACCGCCGCGATGAATGGCGAGAATCGCCGCCGTCATATGCTGATTGAAATAGATTTGCGAGGAGATGAACCCGCTCGCCAGACGGGGAAACAGCGTTCCGCCGGGAACCCCGCCATCCGGCAATCCCGTCCCGAACGGTCCTGTCGAGGAAGCCCAGCATGCAGTCGAGTGCGTGGCCGCCAACACTACGAGCAGCGACCGAATAAATGCGAATGTCGAAACGCGGCAAGGCCGAGGGGTCATTTGCAGGTCACCGTTACGGCATTGATGAGCTTGTTGGTGATCGCGAACAATTCAGGCGGAGGCGTTCTCTGACTTGCCGGGATGGTGGCAAGTTGGCTCGCAATGTTGGGATCGAGCGGCGCGGGCCGGTGGACAAAGCTTTGGCACCCAGCGCTGTCGCCGAGCAATCGCACCGGCTGATCCTGAGCGAACGTGATCGCGGCAAAATAGGCCGGATCGTAAACATCAACCTCAACAGCCTCGCCGCGCACGTCCAGCGGCTTCGTTAATGGCAACGTGAATTGCAGGGTCAGCTTTTCATTTTTGAAGATGTCGAAATAATTCTCCGGATGACCAAACGCAGCCTTCGCACCGGCGAGAATCGCACTCGTGAAGTAGCCATAGTCCGCGAGCGAGGTCATGTTGACCCCGGCCAGCGGCTGCAATTCCTGACGAGTCAGAATTCCATCGCCATTGGAGTCGTAGCCCTGAATCGCGAATGCGGAAAAAGCCTCGTCGAAATCCCAGATATTGGTGATGCTCAAGAGCTGACCCTGCCCGTTGAGCTGTATTTCGGTGTGCGCGGTGATCAGAACGTGGGGATGCGCCAGCGCCGCCGACGAAAACAGGCCAAAGATGGCGACAAACGCAGCGATTGCGGTCCCACGCGACGCCGGGGCGGAAGCGCCGCCGATCGTTCGGATTTGCCGGATTCGAAATTGCCGGATCATGGCGACGCCTCGTTGAGCGCGCCGTGAACCGTGTTCCACTGCCGGAGCACCCACTGCTGGTATGGAAGGCCGGATGGAAGCTTATCCTGCAGTCCGACCGGCGGGACGCCATTCTGCCGCGCCAAAGACACAAGCTTCTTCAGCTCCGGATTCGCGACATCGCTATCATAAAGGAAGATGCTCCCTTCGCGAGTCTCAAGCGCCTTCTTGAGAACGCTGAACGATTCCGCTGAGAGCGCGCCCCGCGAGCCATCCGCAGCAGCCGGCCCTGCGGCTTTGAAGCCAAGCCGGTTCGCCACGCGGCGCGAAAGCGGATCGGCGGCTACGACCTCCGAATTGGCATAGTCCCTGGCGATTTCACCGATCCTGTGGGCGATGGCATCGAACCCCATACGCATGTGGGCCAGATTGCCCGCAAATTGCAGAGCAAGGTCCGGTCTGATCCGCATCAAGCGATCAGCGTACGCATGAGCGAGCGCAAACATCGGCTCCGCGTCGTACCATGGCACAGCGACGGAAGCGGCTTCTTCGGATGCGTGTCGGGGCGGCTCGATCAACGTTGCGCTCGGCGAAGCGCGCCGCGCCGCATCCCGCAAAGCGGCATCAGCCTGCGCCCAACCGCAAAGGATGATGCTGTTCGGCCGAACCATTGATGTTTCGGCGCCCCGGCTGTCCGCAATCGAAACAGTCACGGCAGCGCCACCGATCTGTCGCGCGATGTCGGCGTAGACGTTGTTCGAGGCAAGAACGCGAACCTGCTCCGCCAGGGCCGCATTGTGTGGCAACAGCCATATCGCGACCCACAGGGTGAGCACGATCGCTTTCGGCATAATTGCGAAGTCCGAGAAAGCGGCTCGGATCGCCCGTTGCTGTTGGAGATGACACGGATGTCGCTCCAAGATCGCTGATGACCCTGTCTCGGACATTGTCCCGTCAGATCCTAAAATAGACCCATGCGCTCGCTGGCCATGTAACCGGTCAGCAAGAGAATGCCGAAGGTCAGCACGCATCCGGCCGCGGCAAATTCGGCGCCGCGCATCAGGATCGTGCCGTAGCCCGAGGGCCTTTGCGCGACGCGCTTGGCCACGGCCTTGGCGCCGACGGCGAGAGTCGCGATGGCTCCGACCGTGATCGCGGTGCCCAATCCCATCACGAGAGTGGAGGCAATGCCGGCCCAGAACATGCCCTGCGCCAGCGCGAAGACGAGAATGATGATGGCGCCCGAACATGGCCGCAGCCCGACGGCCACCACCGCCGAGAGGCCGCGCCGCCAGCCGCCGGCGCCTGCGAGTTCCTCCGCCTCCGGCCCATGGGCATGCCCCCAGGGCAGTACGTCTTGCTCCTCATCATGCCAGTGATCGTGTCCGCCCTGACAATGATAGCGAGCGATACCATCGGAGCCTGCTTCGGCCACGGTCTCGCAGTTGCTGCGCACGAACCCCTGCGCGGTGCTCGCGCAGTGGGCTTGCGGAAAACTGGCGCCTGCCGCGTGGCTACAGGCGGCATGAAATTCGCCTTGTGCGTCAGCCCGCTTGGCGCGCAGCGCGCGCGCGAAACTGTGACCCTTGACCCAGAGCAGCCGCAAGCCGAGGAGCACGATCAAGCCGTAGCTGACGATCTCGACCAGATGGACAGTATCGCTCATGAACTTGGCTGTGGCGCCGAGCAGCACGGCGGCGATGCCGACGACCGTGATTGCCGTCAGCGACTGCATTGCCGCCGAGATGAACGACAAAGTGATGCCGCGGCGCCACGTCTCCTCATTGGCGAACAAGTAAGACGAAATCACCGCCTTGCCGTGGCCGGGGCCTGCCGCATGAAAGATGCCGTAAAGGAACGAGATTCCCATCAGGCCCCAGAGCGCGGAGCCATTATCCCTTGCGGCGTGAAGCATGCCGGCCAGTGCACGGTAAAACACCGCCTGTTTCGCGAGGATCCAGCCGGCGAAGCCGCTGATCGCGACAGGGCGCGGACCGCCGAATGGTGAGGCTTGCGCCCATGCCGCGTCAGCGCCGGCGATCGACGCAATAGTGGCGGCAGCTATCGCCAAACAGATGAGCGAAACGATCGGGTATCGAATGTTGCCCGTAAGCTTCCTCATGGGCTTCCTCATGGGCATTCCACCGAAATCTTATTGGCGAAGGATGCGCCCATACCGATAAAGGCTTCATTGGGAACGAACGACTGACTGAGCGTTTGTGCGGAAAAGAACTGGTCGTGCGGCTTTTCATATGTCGCCGCGCATCGCGCGGGTGCGTTCACCAGCGCGACCGGGTTTTTCTCGGCAAAAGCGAAATCGACGAAGAATTCCGGATCATAGATCTCGACGACAAGCTGTTTCGCCTTGACCGGCTGCTTGAACGGCAACGTGAAGTGCAAAACGAGGACCGTCGCTTTCGGATCATAGTCGAGCCAGTAGTCGACCGGAGCGAGAAAGGCATCTTTCTGTTTCTTGCCGTCGATCTGGGCGTAGGTGAAGTAGGCGTACTCTTTGAGCGCCTCGACATTGACCTGGGCCAGCGGCTGCAGCTCCGAGCGCGTGAATTGGCCTTTGACCTTGGACTGGATGCCGGTTGTCGCATAAGCCGAGAACATGTCGTCGAACTTCCAGTTATGACGCACTCCGGTCACCGTGCCGTCGGGCGCGTAAAGCAATTCGGTCGTCATGGTCACCCAAACATGCGGGTGAGCTTGCGCCGCCGTTGTAGCGAGACCGATAAACAAAAGGGCAAGGACGTTCAGGCGTACTCCAGGCGAGCGTCGCGCACAATTCATCGATGGTCTCCGCTGTCAGATCGAGCGGATTGGTCAAGCTTGAATGAAATGGCCGCGGTGAAACTCGGCCGGCGCAGAGCATGCTCCGGGGCGGCCGGCCGACGGGCGGCGATGCAGCTAGACCAGAGGCGGCGCGCGGGCGCGGAAAGAAACCGTGACGTCCGGCGTTACAGTTTCGACCCGCACCGGCTCCGGCCAAACACGCCGGACCGGTTCGGGAACGGTGAGCACCGGCGGCAGCGAGGGAACGGCGGTCGCGATCAGCATCATGCTGGCGCAGATCGGACAATAATCGTCGGGCTTCTGATTGTTTTGCTGGCTGGAGCCCGCGGGTGCCGCACTGCCGTTCGCGGTGATTTGCGTCTGATGGGTGGCGGGAAGCGGCGGCAGGCCGAGATCGTCGCGATGCAGATGGCCGAACGACACCACCATCTGCACGGCGAGCGCAAACAGCGCGACCTGTGCGGCGGCGCGAGCTTTCGACCGGAACCAATTCATATTGATTCCACCCGCATTCAACACGCCCTTCGCGCTCGGGCGCGAGGAATCCCCGATCTCACGCGCCGTCCCCAGGTAGCGCACCTATGCACCTATTGTGCCCGATTGCGCCGCTTTTTCGGCGCGGCACCGGCGTCTTTGACGCAGCCTGCCAACGGCCTCTCCGGTTGTTAGTGTAATGTTATAATGTTACATCTAGCAACAGATTTCGGACGGGATCGAGGCCGTCGCGCGCGAAATAGCTGCGGCGCAAGTCGTCGTCTACAACGGCATCGACTACGATCCGTGGATCGAGCGGTTGCTCGAAGTGACGCCGAAGCCTGGCCGCGCCGTAATCGCCGCCGCGGACCTCATGCACAAGAAAGCCGGCGACAATCCGCATCTCTGGTACGATCCTTCGACCATGCCGGCGGTGGCCGAGGCGCTTGCCGCCGCATTCACTAAGGTCGACCCGGTGCATGCCGACGCTTACGCCGCGCGGCTGAGAACATTCATCGCCTCGCTCGCACCGCTCAATCGGAAGATCGCCGCGATCGGCGCCAAATTTGCCGGTGTTCCCGTGACGGCCAGCGAGCCGGTTTTCGGCTACATGGCGACCGCATTGCATCTGACGATGCGCAACCAGGATTTTCAACGTGCCATCATGAACGATACCGAGTCCAGCGCGCGCGACGTCGCCGCATTTGAAAGCGACCTGAAAACCCATCAAGTGCGCGTCATGCTTTACAACAAACAGGCCTCGAATAAGGCCGTCCAGCATCTCGTCGACCTCGCGCATGCCAGCAATATCCCGGTGGTGGGCATAACCGAAACGGCCCTACTCGGCGTGTCCTATTAGGACTGGATGCAGAGCGAACTCGACACCACGGCAAAGGCGCTCGAGGGGCCGACCTCATGACCTCGGCTCCCGCCATCGAATTCGATCGCGTGACCGTCAGAGCCGGCAATCGCGCCGTGCTCGTCGACGCCAGTCTGGTGATCAAGCCCGGCGAGTTCATCGGCGTTCTCGGCCCGAACGGTGCGGGCAAGACCACATTGATGCGCGCAATCCTCGGCCTTATCGCTCCGAGCGCAGGACGGATCCGCGTGTTCGGCGCATCGCCGCGGCGCGGCAATTCGGAGATCGGATACCTATCGCAGGTGCGCACGGTGCTGCCGGACCTGCGAGTGCGCGGGCGCGACTTCGTCGCCAGCTGTGTGCGCGGCGAGCGCTGGGGCATGCCGCACCTGTCGCGCCTCGACCGCGAGATGATCGATTCGACGCTCGCAGCGGTGGGCGCGCGCGAACTCGCCGAACGGCCGCTGTCGGACATGTCGGGCGGCGAGCGTCAGCGTTTGCTGCTCGCCCAGGCGCTGCTCGGCGAGCCACGGCTTCTGCTGCTCGATGAGCCGCTGATCAGCCTGGACTATCGTTACCAGGAGGCGATCATCGATCTGGTGCGCCGCTTCGCCCGCGCGCGCAATATCACGGTGCTGTTCAGCGCCCACGAACTCAATCAGCTGATAGGCGCGCTCGATCGCGTGCTCTACCTGGGCAGAGGCCATGCGGCGCTCGGGACGGTTGCCGAAGTGGCCACCGCGCCGGTGCTGTCAAAACTCTATGGCGCCGATATCACCGTGGCGCATGCGAACGGACACGTCTTCGTGCTCTCGCAGGGGCGCAATGTCGAACATTCGGACCACGTGCATGATCATGCACATCACGCTGATCATCAGGTCCATCATGCTTGAATTCGATTTCATGCGGAATGCCTTTGTGGCGGCGGGTGTTGCGGCACTGGTTTCGGGGCTTGTCGGCTATTTTCTGGTGCTGCGCGGACAGACCTTTGCCGGTCATGCGCTCAGCCATATCGGCTTTGCCGGAGCGACCGGCGCGGTTTTGATCGGCGTCGCCTCGCTCTACGGCCTTATCGGCTTCACGCTCGCAGCAGGAATAGCGATGGGCTTGATGGGCGAGCGCATCAGCAACCGCGATGTCGCCGTCGGCGTGGTGCTGGCGCTGGCACTAGGTTTCGGACTTCTTTTCCTGCACTACTACACGGCCTTTGCCGCGCAAGCGACGGCGCTCCTTTTCGGCAATGTTCTGGCGGTCGATCCTGCGACGGTCGGCACGCTCGTTGCGCTTGCCGTCGTGACCCTTGCTGCCCTTGCCGTGATCATGCGGCCTTTGATTTTCGCCAGCCTGCAGCCGGAACTCGCGGAAGCCAAGGGCGTGCCGCTGCGTCTCATCTCGACCGCGTTCCTCGCCGTTGTGGCGCTGGCGGTGTCGGCGAGCACGCAAATCGTCGGGGTTTTGCTCGTCTTCAGCCTGATGGTGGGGCCGCCGGCAACAGCGCAACGCCTGGTGACCGGGCTGTGGGGCGGCTTGGCCTTGGCGGCGGCACTTGCAGTGGCAGAGGCTTGGATTGGCATCACCGTCGCTTACTACACCGATTGGCCGGTCAGCTTCTGCATTTCCGCCCTGAGCGCTTCCGGCTTTTTCGCCGCGTTAGCCGCGCAAAACCTTCCGCGGATCAAAGGCGCAACTGCCTGTCGGAGTCACTCTCGCGAACTGTCGTAAGGCCGACGACCGGAGGGGTGATCGCCGAGGCGTGCTGCAACTGATGGAAGCGTCGCGCGATTATGACCGGGAATTAGCGCCGGCTTCGCCGAGCCAGCGGCGTCATCGTCGTCTGCGCTTGTCTTTCGATTGCGTTCGCAATTGGTGTCCTTGTCGGCGGCACAAAGATGTTAGCGGGCTAAATCCCGCGCAGACGACGCAATCGTCCTGGGCAGTAGCCTTCGTTCCGGGAAAAAACACGTTGCCGCCGAGAGCGAATACGTGCAAACTGCCCGATGGGGTGAGCACCGTCAGGGGGAAGACCCATGTTGCGATCGACGCAGCTTCGGTTCGGGGCGATTGTATTGTTTGCAGTGGCCGCAGCCTTGCTGGTTGCCGCTCCCGCGCGAGCATTCAGTGTGGGGAACGGCGGAGCCGCCGGGAGCAATAGCGGGTTTGCCGATCCAGACGAACAGATCGGCAAAATGTTCGGTCTCGACGGGGGCGGGGAAGCATCCAGTTTAGGCAGTCCGGCGCAATTTGATCCGCGGGCGGGCAAATCGAATCCGTACAAGCACTTTCACTTCGACACCCTAACCACGCCTCCCGATCCTCTGTCCCGTCTGAGCAACTGAACCGTTTCGATTATTCTCGGCGCTCCACGTGCCGTAGCGGCTTCCAACTGGGCTGCATCGCAGATCTTTGAACACACAAACGGCGCTTCGATGCGGGGCCGATCGGGTGACGAGCGGCATCCTCTAATGTCCGTTGTTGGCACCTCTGCGGCGCGGAGCATTTGCCTGCTATGGGGACCTGAGCCGATCTCCGGGCTTGCGCAACATGGCGTTGACTTCACGGCAACGTTGACCTTGGCGGCCTTGGACGAGCTTGCCCCGGTTTCCCGACCTGCCGACAGTCGCTGAAACGCCGCTGGAGCGAATTGCGGCGAATAGACCTCTACCTTCAGCCGGTCCCATCGCCCTGCACCACGTTTGATTTTTACGGCGCGTTGAACTGAACAAACGCCATAGCCGCCGGACATTGTCACCCCGGCAGTTCATGTTGAAACTGGTCGCCGCCCCGATTGCCATAGGTCTTCGCAGGACTGAATGGGCCTCCGCAGGACTGAAATCGGTCCGGGCAAGATGAACCTCGGGCCTCCGGCGGCCTTGAGAGGGCATGAGGCAGTGCAGGCGTTTCAGTGAAATGGCTGATAACATGGCCGGTGACATGTCTCGATTCATCACGGCTCGATTCATTCCGGCTCCTTCATCATGGCTCGATTCATCAAGCGCATGTTCCAAAGGCTCGTCGTCCTGGCGCTGGGCATATTCAGCGTCTGGCTGATTGTCTTCGTCGTATTCGACACTGCCGACAACAGGCTGCCTTGGATTCTCGCGCTTGCGGTTACCTATGGCCTCGCCGCCTATGTCATTCTTCCGCGAGCCGTGCGGATGAGCCTCAAAGTCTTGCAGCGCAAGCGGGTGCCTAGCTACACGACGACCGGCGACGGATTCCCCGGCGATCCGGTCAATCTGGCGTTGATCGGCACGCTGGCGCAGCTGCATGCGGCCTTCGGAAATTGCCGATGGACGGTTGCCGACAAGCTCAGTCTCGCAAGCTGCGTGCGAATGGCTCGAACATTCGTGCTCAACAGCCCTTATCCGGCCGCTCCGTTCAGCACGCTCTATCTGTTCGGACGCGGTCAAGATGTCGGATTTCAAAAGCCAATCGGTGACAGTCCGAGAAGGCGCCACCATGTTCGATTTTGGGCATTGAGCCTCGAGCGTGCCGAGGAGACATTGGGGAAGCCCGAGTTCTGGTTCAATACGGACTGCCCGTCGCTCGAGACGCCGGTTCTCTGGGTCGGCGCAGCCACAAAGGATACCGGCTTCTCACTGACCAAGCTCACATTTCAGATTACGCACGCTACTGATTCAGACACGAATATTGAAAGAGATTACATCGTGGATGAGCTGCGAAAGAACGGCGCCGTGGTCGACGTCAACCTGTATCAGGCGCGCCAGCCGCTGCCTGTTACGCGCGTGAACCGCTACATAACGGACGGCGAGATCCTCGTCGCGAGCCTTGCGGCATCTCCCGCTGTCGCTTAAGGCGCGACATTCGCGAAACCGCCTCGCCGGGCGCTTTTGTCAGTTCTGCGCTTTCGCCGCGTGCGATTACCGCGGCGCGATTTTGGCTTCGTCGGCGAGAGCGAGCGCGGCGCGCAAGTTGCCGCCCGCGTGTTTGAGCAGAGCATGGGCCTGCTCCTTGCTGCAGCCTTGCAGCAGCAGCATCGCCACCTTGATGCTTTGATCGGCTTCTTGCAGCGCATCGCGCACTTCCTCCCCGGTGCGGCCGCTGATCTTGCTCAAGATCGATTCGCTGCGCGACACAAGCTTGGCGTTGATCGCCTGCATGTCCACCATCAGGCCCTGATGCACACGGCCGAGCATGATCATGGTCAGGGTCGAAAGCAGATTGAGCGCGACGCGCTGGGCGGTGCCCGCTTTCATCCGCGTCGACCCCGCGATCGGCTCGGCGCCGGTATCGAGAAAGATCGGATGATCCGCTTCCTGCAGCAGCGGCGCCGACTGATTATTGGCAATTCCGACGGTCAGCGCGCCGCAGGCTTTGGCGCGCCGCTGGCATGAAAGCGTAAACGGCGTGGTGCCGCTGGCGGCGACGGCGATGAGGGCATCGAGCGGCCCGATGCGGTGATGTTGCACAAGCTTGGCTGCGTGTCCGGCCTCGTCCTCGGCGCCTTCGGCCGAACGGAGCAGAGCGTCCTCGCCGCCGGCCATCAACAACAAGAGCTGCTCGCGCGGCCAATTGAAGGTCGGGGTGAGCTCTGCGCCGTCTTGCACCGCGAGCCGCCCCGATGTCCCGGCGCCGGCATAGATCAACCTGCCGCCTTGACGCAGGCGCCTCTCGATGGCGGCCGCCGCGGCCTCGATTGCACCAAGCGCCGGCCGAACCGCGGCGACGGCGGCCATCTGGCTCTCGATCAGCGCGTCGAGAACGTCGCCCGGTTCCCAGATGTCGATGTCCGAATAACGCGGACTGGCGCGTTCAGTCTCCATCGCGTCGGCACTTTTGCATCCCCCCAACGCCACAACCATATTGATACCACTTTGTCCTTACAACGAAACGACGAGATCGGCCCTGGAGCCGTAGTGCCATGGATAAGGATCTCCTGCTTTTGGGCGTAGACGGCGGTGGTACACGCTGCCGCGCCCGGCTCTCGAGCGATCACGGAAACGTGCTCGCGGAAGCCGTTGCCGGGCCGGCAAATCTGCGGCTCGGACTCGAGCGCAGCTTTGGCGCGGTGATCGACGCGGCCACGCAATGTCTTCGCGACGCGGCATTGAGCAGGAGCGAAATGTCGCGCATCGTCGCCTGCCTGGCGCTGGCCGGCGCCAGCGAGCCCGATTATGCCGCGGCGGCGGAAGGACGCGAACATCCGTTTCACCGGATCGTCATGACGACCGATGCCCACGCGGCGTGCATCGGGGCGCATGGCGGCCGCGACGGCGGCATCATCATCGCCGGAACCGGCACGATCGGCTGGGCCATGGTGCAGGACAAGATCCACCGGATCGGCGGGTGGGGCCTGCCGATTTCGGATGAAGGCAGCGGCGCCTGGCTGGGCGGCGAATTGCTGCGGCGCGTTTTGTGGGCGCGCGATGGCCGCGTGCCGTGGACGCCGTTGTTGCGCAGCGCGTTTGCCGATTTCCGCGATGATCCTCACGCGATCTTGGATTGGATCGCGGCCGCGCAACCAAATGACCTCGGCTCGTACGCTCCGCGCATTGTCGCGCATGCAGCGGAGCAAGATGCGGCAGCCGTCGAGCTGATGTCGATTGCGGCGGGGCATATCGACGCGCTTGCGGCGCGGCTGGTCGATTGCGGCGCGGACCGATTGTCGCTGATGGGCGGACTTGCACGGCCGCTGCAACCTTGGCTCGCGCCGGAAACGCAAGCTCATCTCGTCGAGCCCGCGGGCGATGCCCTGGCGGGGGCGCTGGCGCTCGCGCGCCGCGCTGCGGGTGAGTTGACGCGAGCGGCGTGAAACCGCGATGGCACCGGTCGCCGCCAGCATGAGCGAAGAAGTCCACGAGTCGCCCGCCGTCGTGCGGCGGCAAGAGTCTTTGCTCGCAGAACCGATCGCCGCTTTGGTCACCCGCGCCGCCGCCTGCGGCCCCCGGCTGCTGATGACCTGCGCGAGAGGCAGTTCGACCCATGCGGCGAAATTCGCCAAACATGTGTTCGAGCGCTATCTCGGCATTCCGGTCGCCGCGGCGGCGCCGAATATCGCCACGCAATATCGCCGCTCGCTCGATTTGAACGGCCAGCTGTTCCTGAGCATCTCGCAGTCCGGCCGCAGCGATGATCTTGTCGAAACGACGGAGATGGCGCGCCGGGCCGGCGCTTTGACCGTGAGCCTGGTCAACGATCCGGCGAGTCCGCTTGCCCGCGCCGCCGAACTGGTCTTGCCGCTCTGCGCCGGTCCCGAATTGAGCGTCGCCGCGACCAAGAGCTTTGTCGCTTCGCTCGCCGCGCTCTTGCGCATTGTCGCCGCCTGGACCGGCGATTCACCGTTGCGCGAGGCTTGCGCCCGTCTGCCGGATCGTCTCGCCGCCACGGCCACACTCGATTGGAGCGCGGCACTCGCGCCGCTCGCGGAGGCCAGCAGCGTCGTCACCATCGGGCGCGGCCCCACATTCGCGATCGCCTGCGAGGCGGCGCTCAAGCTGAAGGAAACCTGCGAGCTCCATGCCGAGGCGTTCAGCGCCGCGGAGTTCCGTCACGGCCCGATTGCACTCGTATCCCCGGCCTATCCGGTTCTGTTGTTTCATCCAAATGACGAAGCAGGAAGCGGCTTTTCCGATCTGGCCGGCGACTTGCAGCGCATCGGCGGCTGTGTCTTGGTCGCCGGCGGCGCGGCGAAGACACCAGGTCAACTGCCGACGCTGGCTGCGCAGCAGGCCGAGGGCGATGCCATCTGTCTCATCCAGTCGTTCTATCTGCTGCTGGCGCGATTGGCCGCGTCGCGCGGCACGGATGCCGATCAGCCGCGCCACCTGCAGAAGGTGACCCGTACCAGATGAGCGATATCACCCATGCTGTTGCCGCAGGAACGCTTTTTGACGGCGTGAATTTGCGCAAAGATGCGGCGGTCCTTATTCGCGGCGGGCAGATCGCCGGCATTTCCGGTCGCGACGAGGTGCCTTCATCCGTGCCGTTGCAGGAACTGCCCGACACGCTCTGGCTTGCTCCGGGCTTCATCGATATCCAGGTCAATGGCGGCGGCGATCTGCTTTTCAACGATGCGCCGACGCCCGGGACGATTGAGACGATCGCGCAGGCGCATCGCCGTTTCGGCACCACGGCTTTGCTGCCGACGCTGATCAGCGACAGCCCGGACAAGATGCCAAAGGCGCTTGCGGCGGTGGAGCAGGCCGCGGCTGCAAACCCGTCGATCCTGGGCATTCATCTGGAAGGGCCCTTCCTCTCGCCCGAAAAAGCGGGCGTGCACGATCCGCGCGCGCTTCGGCGCCCGACCGATGAAGACATTGCTCTGATCACGGCGAAGCGGAAGAGCGTGACGCTGGTGACGCTCGCGCCTGAACAGGTCGGCGAGGACGTCATCGCGGCGCTTGCCAGCGCCGGCATTCACGTCGCGCTCGGCCATTCCATGGCGACCTACGCACAGACGGTCGCCGCCATGCGCCGGGGGCTGACCGGATTCACTCACCTCTTCAACGCCATGCGGCCGCTGCAAGCGCGCGAGCCCGGACCGATCGCCGCCGCATTGGAATCGCCGGAGGCGTGGTACGGACTGATCGCCGACGGCGTGCACGTGGCGCCGGCCACGCTGCGGCTGGCGCTGCACGGCGCCGGTCATCCGATCCTGGTGACGGACGCCATGCCGCCCGTCGGCGGCGCGCAACAGTCGTTCCGGCTCAATGGCGAAGACATTTTGATTCGTGACGGCATCTGCGCCACCCGCGGCGGCACCTTGGCCGGCGCGTATCTCGACATGGCGAGCGCGGTTCGCAATTGCGTCCGGTTGCTCGACTTGCCGCTCACCGGCGCGCTGCGCTTGGCATCGACGCATCCGGCGCAGTTTCTCGGCCTCGGTCATGCGCTGGGCCGGCTGCTGCCGGGCTACCGTGCCGACATGGTTGCGCTCGACCCTGCCGGCATTGATGTCGTGCGGACGTGGGTCGCAGGCGCCTAGACATTGCAGGCAGAATGAAAAGCGCCCCGGCAGAACCGGGGCGCTCCCTTTAGGTCCACTCGAAATGGAGCCGCTTAGGCCGCGGCTTTCTCGTCGATCGCGGTCGGGCCGTTGCCCTGCACGCTGATCGGGATCGAGCGCGGCTTTTTCGCCTCGGGGATCTCGCGCACGAGGTCGACATGCAGGAGACCGTTCTCGAGGCTCGCGCCTTTCACCAGCACGAAGTCGGCGAGCTGGAACACGCGCTCGAAGGTGCGGGCGGCGATACCCTGGTAGAGCACCTCACCGCGCTTCTCTTCGTCCTTGGCGTTTTTCTCGCCGCGGATGGTCAGCGTGTTCTCTTTGGCGACAATCGAGAGCTCGGGCGCATTGAACCCGGCAACCGCTACCGACACGCGATAGGCGTTGTCGCCGGTCCGCTCGATATTATAGGGCGGGTAGCCGGGGGCTGCGCCCTCGACACCCTGATCGAGCAGCGAAAACAGCCGATCGAAGCCGACGGTGGAACGATAAAGGGGAGCAAGATCGAAAGTTCGCATGGCATATCCTCCTATGAAGCGACATGCGGGGCCCGCCCGTATGGGCCAAGCCTATGAATGCGCAGCCGGATTTGGCCTGCACGAATAAAATATGGGAACGGGCCTTTGGCGCCGCAAGGGGGCCGCAAATACCGCCAAACGGAGCGGATATCCTCCGCAAAAAGTCGTCGTTTGATTGAGCGGCAGTCGCGGGCTGTTATAAGCGGAGGTCGCCGCCGTTCCAGCCCGACCTTTCCATGAAGCTCATTTCCATCCCCGCCAATCCGGTCCCGGATAATTATGTGGTCGGATCGATCAAGACGCCCGACGGCGTCAATCTGCGCTATGCGCGCTGGCAGCCGCCGGCGGGACGCAAGGGCACGGTGTGCGTCTTTCAGGGCCGCAGCGAGTGGATCGAAAAATATTTCGAGACCGTGCGCGATCTGCGTGCGCGCGGCTTTGCCGTGGCGACGCTCGATTGGCGCGGGCAGGGCTTGTCCGACCGCATGCTGAGTGACCGCCGCAAGGGCTATGTGCGCGACTTCGCCGACTACGACACCGATCTCGAAACCTTCATGCGTGAAATCGTGCTGCCGGATTGTCCGCCGCCGCTCTTCGCGCTCGGCCATTCGACCGGCGCCACCATTCTCATTCGCGCCGCGCATAAGGGCCACCGCTGGTTCGACCGCATGGTGCTAACCTCGCCGCTGATCAGGCTCGGCGGCGTCGACTACACGATGGGCGCCGGCGCGGCGATCGTGCGGGTGATGCGCTGGGCCGGTTTCGGCGCGATGTATGTGCCCAAGGCCGATACCAGCGTCGTCGAATCGCGGCCCTTTCTCGGCAACATTCTCACGTCCGATCCGGTGCGTTATGCGCGCAATGCGGCGGTGCTCGAAGCCGAGCCGGCGCTGGCGCTCGGCGCGCCCACGGTGGCCTGGGTCGATTCCGCCTATCGCGCCATGGCGCAATTGCAGGAACGCAGCTACCCGGCGCATATCCGCCAGCCGATCCTGATCGTTGCCGGCGGCAGCGACCAGGTCGTGTCGACGCTGGCGGTCGAGGATTTCGCCACCACGCTGCGCGCCGGCTCGCATCTCGTCATCGTCGGCGCCCAGCACGAGATCCTGATGGAACAGGACCGCTACCGCTCGCAGTTCTGGGCGGCGTTCGACGCCTTCGTGCCCGGTACGCCGCTGTACTGAAGCTTACGAGCCGTTGAGCAGCGCCATGGCTTGTGCGTGCACCTGCTTGTCACCGGCGGCGACGATGCGGCCGCCCTTGTGCGCCGGGCCGTTCTCCCAAGTGGTGATGACGCCGCCGGCGCCTTCGATGATCGGGATCAAAGCCAGCACGTCATAGGGTTTCAGCTCGGTCTCGATGACAAGGTCGACATGGCCCGCCGCCAGCACGCAATAGGCGTAGCAGTCGCCGCCGTAGCGCGACAGCCGCACATCCTTCTCGACGCGGGCGAAACATGTGCGATCCGCCTCGTTCATCAATAAGGGCGAGGTCGTGCACAGCAACGCGTCCTTGAGCGAGGCGCAGGGGCGCACCCGCAAAGTGCGATCGCCGGCGGGACCGCGATAGCGGGCGCCACGGCCGTCGCCGGAGAACTGCTCGCGGGTGAACGGCTGGTGCATCACGCCGTAGATCGGCTCGCCGCGCCGGGTCAGCGCGATCAAGGTGCCCCAGACCGGCATGCCGCTGATGAAGGACTTGGTGCCGTCGATCGGATCGAGCACCCAGACATATTCGGCGTCGGGGCGGTCGGCCTCGAATTCCTCGCCGATGACGCCGTGCTCGGGAAAGGTCCGCTTGATCAGCGTGCGCATTGCGACTTCCGCCGCCCGGTCGGCGGCGGTGACCGGATCGAAGCCGCCGGAGCGGCTCTTGTTCTCGACGCCGAGCGCGCTGCGGAAAAACGGCCGGATGGTCTCGCCCGAAATCGTGGCGAGTTCATCGACGAAGGCTGCGAAATCGATTGCCGTCATGAAAGCATTCTCTGCGGATCGAGTAGGTTCTTACCTTGAACCTGATCTTTTCCGAAAACCGGTTTCGACCCTCGGATCAAGTCCAAGGGCGTGCTTTTCGGGATCATGCGAAACGGCAAAACGGCAAATCATCGTGTTGCCGGCCGGCCACGCGAGAAGGTTAATTGCCATGCAAATGCGGTATGACCCTTCGGCGTGGAGCGGCCGCCTGATGACGTATTTTTGAGCAAGCCGGGAACTTTCCTCTAACTTACTGGAATACAAAAGACATTTCTGACGGTCTGGCGTGGTCTGAAATTCGAACGCCAAGCCTCTGCCCGTTTTGCGGCAATTTCGCCGGGGACAGCCGGGGTAAATAGGTCAATAGCACTTGCGTTTTGTGCGACGCGGTGTATGTTGTTGCAGTGCGGTAGCGAGAGGCTCTCTCCCGTTACCGTCGCCCTCCTTGGGCGTTTCCTCCCTAGACTTGGGCCGCTCCCGCAAGGTGAGCGGCCCTTTTTCTTTTGCGCGCGCGGGTCTTGTTGCGACGCGCTCGCGGCCGTCCGCTATTCGGCGGCGGCGCGATAGGGCCGCAGCTCCTCGATCGGGATTTCCGCAAGCCGGTCGGCCAGAATCTCGAACTCGGCGGCAAGCCGCGCAAAGGATGCGGAGCGCTCGTAGCGCCGCTCATCCATGTACAGCGCGCGATTGATCTCGAGCTGGATGGCGTGAAGTCCGTTGGCCGGGTTGCCGTAATGCTCGGTGATGAAGCCGCCGGCATAGGGCTTGTTACGGCTGACCACATAGCCGAATTCACGCATGCAGTGCTCGATGGTCTCGGCAACCGGCGGCACGCAGCTCGTGCCGTAGCGGTCGCCGAGCACGAAATCGGCGCGCGGGCGTTCGTCGCGGCCGCCGGTGCTCGACGGCATGGAATGGCAGTCGACCAGGATGGCGGCGCCGAAATCTTGGTGCAGCCGGATAAACATGCGGCGCAGCGCGCGGTGATAGGGCTTGTAGAGCCCGTCGATCCGGCGCATCGCGTCGGCGACGGAAATGCGCTGGTCGTAGATTTCCTGGGCATCGCCGACCACGCGCGCCACCGTGCCCAACCCGCCGGCGACCCGCATCGAGCGGGTATTGGCGAAGGACGGCAGGCGGCCGTCGAACATGCGTGGATCGAGTTCGTAAGGCTCGCGATTGACGTCGACATAGCAGCGCGGGAAATGCGCCCGCATCACCGGGTGGCCGCGGCCGACCACGCCTTCGATCAATTCGCCGACGAAGGAATCCTCTGAACGACGCAGCGCCGCGAGATCAAGCCGCGAGGCGAGCAGGAAGGCGCGCGGATAGACCCGTCCGCTATGGGGGGAATTGAACAAAAGCGGCCCGCGACAGTCCGCGGGCTCCAACGCTTCGAATGGCGGATCGAATTCGTCCTGGATGTCCATGACGCCTATAGGGCTAAGCAAGCCGGGCTACCTTAGAGACTCGCGACCCGGCCCCACCGTCACCCAACAGGCGGCCATTGTCCATAGGGCCGAAGCTCACGGGCTCACAGCCCATAAAGCGGCCATCCGCGACGGCATTAAGGCAAGTTTTCACTCCATGTTTACCGGACATCCGGCTTATGGGAATGTATGGGGGCCGGCGCCAGCCGGAAAAGATCACCATGACCACGCCTATGTCCAAAATCCTGCTCGCGGAAGACGATATCGATATGCGGCGTTTCCTGGTGAAGGCGCTGCAGAATGCCGGATTCGATGTCATTTCCTATGACAATGGGCTGTCCGCCTACCAGCGGCTGCGCGAGGAGCCCTTCGAGCTTCTTCTGACCGATATCGTCATGCCGGAAATGGACGGCATCGAGCTGGCACGCCGCGCGGCCGAGCTCGATCCGGACATCAAGATCATGTTCATCACCGGCTTTGCCGCGGTGGCGCTCAATTCCGATTCGAGCGCGCCGAAGCACGCCAAGGTGCTGTCGAAGCCGATCCATCTGCGCGAGCTGGTCAACGAAGTGCAGAAGATGCTGGCGGCGTGAGGGGCGGCGGGATCTCGCCGGTCTGGTTCAGCAGCGCTCGTCGGACCAAGCGGTGAAGCCGAATATCGCCCCAACTCGTTCACGCGAGCGTCGAGAGCGCCGATCCCGGTGAACTGCTCTGGCTCGATTGCGTCGACACCGATGCGATGGATTGCTCCACGCTGATCGCGCCGGTTGCATAATTGACCAGGAACGTGATCGACGACGATTGAGCGTTTGCCGAACTCGTAGAGGCTGAACCGGCAGATGACGAGATCGAAGCACTGCTTGCGGTTGCCGTGTTCCGAGTGACCGTGATCGCGTCGAAGGCTTCGTTGTTCTGGTCGGGAGGTCCGGCACTGACCTCAATTCCAGGGAGCACCCCGGAGACCCCGACCGCCCCGTCACTCGACCCGAAATGCTTGCTGTAGGCTTGAATGCCGTTGCCGTTGAGCTCGATGCCATACCATTGCGTGCTGGCGTCGGTGTTGAGCGTCAATGTGTAGCCATCGACGGTGACGCTCTTCGACAGATCCTTTGTCGGCGTAAACGGCTGGAATGGCTGCTGCGCATTGGTGTCGGTGACTGTCGGAATCTGCAGCCCTGCCACCGCGATCTCCGCGCTGACTGTTGTCGGCTGCGTACCGGCAGGCTGGGTGATCGTAGCGAGGATGCTCTTTAAACTGTCGGCCGGGGTTGTCTCACCTGCGGCAAGAGCGTCGCTGTCGCGATGTGCCTCGGCATAGGCGTCCAATCGGTTGGACGCGGCGAGGTTCGCCTTCGCCTGGTCGGACAGGGTGAAGTAGGTGGCGGGTCCGGAGCCGCCGCTCGATGTGGCGGTGGAGGAACCAGCGGAGTTCGTGTCTGTGGCTGTTGGCGTTGCTGGTGACGTCGCGGACTCGCCAGAATCGTCGGCAATCAGCTGAGCGAGCGACGTTCCGACCGATGGCCCGGTTGCAGAAACTGCTGTCACCAGGACCTCCTGCACATGCGCACTTCAATGACGGGAGCTTCCTCGATCTAAGTTAACATTGCCTGAAGGGCGGCAGCGGGCGCGATCAATGCTGCCCGCAATCACCAATTATGTGTGACGCTATGGCTTCAGCACATCCGCGATCCAATCCCACATGTAATGGACGCCGATGGTCACATTGTCGACCTGACAATGGTGGAAGCCGCCTTCCTCGCGCGTGAAGACCTTCAGCTCTTTTTGCTCGGAGCCCACGGCGGCGTAAAGCTTCTCGGCGAGCGGCAACGGTATCTGCTCGTCGCCGGCACCGTGAAGCAAGAGGAACGGACATCTCATTTTCTGCACGATGCCGTCGAGGCGGAAGCCTTCGAGCTTCCTGAGCGCCGAAGCGCGATCCTTGACGCCGAGCACCCATTGCAGATGTTCCGGCGGCACCGACAGCGACAGCACCTTTCCTGAATCGAGCGCTTCGAGCCGCCGCGCCCAGATCTCGTGATAATCCCATTGCGCGCCCCAGGCGACGCAGCAGGCGTAGCGCGGTTCGAGCGAGGCGGCGCGCGGCGCGTAATAGCCGCCGAGCGAGAGCGCCATGACGCCGATGCGTTTCGGATCGAACTCCCGGCGTGCGGCCAGATAGTCGTAGACCGGAGTGGCGTAATGTTCGGTCTCGGCGATCAGCGGCAGATCGCGAAAGCGCACGCTCTCGCCGTTGCCGGGGCCGTCGACGATCAGACAGCCGATGCCGCGCGCGGCGAGATCGGGAATGCCGTAGCCATATTGCAGTTCTTTGGTGACGTCGAAACCGTCGAAGAACACCATTGCGGGCGCAGGCTTGGTGCCGGCGACTTCGGGGTCGGGATGCACCAGAAGGCCGGGCAGGGTGGCGGAGCCGTATGGGATCTCGACCGGCTCGATGCGCGGCCGCTGCATCAAGGCGGCGGCCTCCTTAAAGATGCGCACCGACTTGGCATAGACATCCATGCTCACTTGCGAGCGCGGATGGATGAAGCGCTCGCCGGTCTGGTAATAGCGGGCGGCGCGCATGAAACACGAGGCCGCCGTGAGCTTGTGGCCTTTGCGCAGTTCGTCGCGGCCGCGGGCCTCGATCTTGTCGCCCATCCGGGTCCATTCGTCGAACCACGCGGTATCGTCGCCGACCTTGTCGGCGAGCGCCCGGCCGACCCGGTTGACCTCGTCGATCTCGACCCCGGTCCAGGGGGCGCCGGACAGGCAAATCAAGAGCCCCATCGACCAGCGGTAATTGGTCGGAAAATACAGGAATGCCGGATCGTCGTTTTTGCCGCTTGTCATGCTGCGTCTCGCCACTCTCGCTTCCGTTCCCCATATGCAGGCTGCCCCGGAGGGCCGCCGGCCGTGTTTTTTTGCAGGCCGGCTTTGATAGCAGGATTCATGCGTTTGGGCATGATCCTGCCCGAAAACCGGCCTCCATTTTCGGATCATGCTCTGAACGGTTGTCGGAGGGGGTTCCCCGTGACACCATCCGCACTGCGACCAGTTTTCCGGTTTCGACCACCATGCCGCGTAAGAAATATTTCTGGACTTCCTTGTCCGACGACGAGTTGCTCAACCTTCGCATCAAGGACCTCAAGGTCACGGTCGAGGGCACGTGGTTGCAGCGATGCATGAATGCGCTGCACGCCGAGCTTGCCCGTCACGACATCCGCGTGCGGCCGCATGCCTGGATTTCGAGCGAATGGTTCAGCCCGGAAAATACGCCCGGCATCGCCATCCCGTTTTATCTGGCGCATCCGCGGCTGATGCAGCTGGAAAAGAAACTGATCTTCGACGTCGAAGGCGGCACCTGGTCGGAATGCATGCGAATTCTGCGGCACGAGGCGGGCCATGTCGTGGCGCATGCCTACCAGCTGCATCGCCGCCGCCGCTGGCAGCAATTGTTTGGTCCGTCGTCGAAACGCTATCCGCGCTATTACCGCCCCAACCCGGCGAGCCGCAGTCATGTTCAGCACCTGCGCATGTGGTACGCGCAGAGCCATCCCGATGAGGACTTTGCCGAGACTTTCGCGGTGTGGCTGCGGCCCCGCTCGCATTGGCGCAGCCGCTATGCCGGCTGGCCGGCGCTCAAGAAACTCGAATATGTCGACGAGCTGATGAAAGAGATCGCGGGTAAACGGCCGATGCTCACGCACCGCGAGAAGGTCGATCCCGCCTTCAAGATGACCCAGACTCTTGGTGAATATTATAAGAAGAAACGTTCGCTTTACCTGGTCGATACGCCGCGAACCTACGACCGGGACCTGCGGCGGCTGTTCTCTGAAGACCCGAAACATCGGCGTTCCGAGGCTGCTTCATCGTTCATTAGGCGGAATCGGCCCAAAGTGCGTGAATTGGTGGCAAAATGGACGGGCGAATATCAGCTCACGTTCGATGCCGTGCTTGAGGACATGATCCACAGGTGTCGCGAGCTCAATCTGCGCGCGGTCGGCTCCGAGCGAAAACTACTCATGGAATTCACTGTGTTGTTGACCGCGAAAACCATGCATGCCCTTTTGGGTCCGTCACGGCGAAGGTGGATCGCGCTATGAAGCCGCTTCGCGTCCTGGTGCTCGTGCATCCGGATCTGATCCCGCCGGATTCCAAGAAAGGGCACACCGAGGCGGAGATCAACGTCTGGAAGACGGAGTACGACGTCGTGTCGACGCTGCGCGCCGCCGGTCACGAGGTGCGACCGCTTGGCGTGCATGACGAGCTCAAGCCGATCCGCGAACAGATCGACAGTTTCAAGCCTGACGTCGTGTTCACTCTGCTCGAGCAGTTTCGCGGCGAGGCGATCTACGATCAGAATGTCGTCAGCTATCTCGAGCTGATGCACATGCCGTATACCGGCTGCAATCCGCGCGGCCTGATGCTGGCGCGCGGCAAGGACCTGTCGAAGACGCTGGTGCATTATCACCGCGTTCCGGTGCCGGACTTCGCCGTCTTCCCGCTCAATCGCAAGGTCAAGCGGCCGAACCGGCTGGCGCTGCCGCTTATCGTCAAGAGCGTCAACGAGGATGCCTCGATGGGGATTTCGCAGGCCTCGGTGGTCGACAGCGACGAAAAACTCGCCGAGCGCGTCAACTTCATTCACGAGCGTATCGGCACCGCCGCCATCGCCGAGCAATATATCGAAGGCCGCGAACTCTATGTCGGCATCGTCGGCAACGAGCGGCTGTTGGCGCTGCCGGTGTGGGAACTGCGCTTCGACAACATGGCTGACGGCGATTGGCATATCGCCACCGAGAAGGTCAAGCACGATACCGATTATCAGGAGCGCCGCGGCATCAAGCACGGCCCGGCCAAGGACCTGCCGCCGGAATTGGCGGCGCGGATCCAGAACATGGCGAAGCGGATCTACCGCACGCTCGAGCTCGACGGCTATGCGCGCATCGATTTCCGCCTTGCCGCCGATGGTACGCCGTATTTCCTCGAGGCCAATCCCAATCCGGAAATCGCCGAGAGCGAGGAATTCGCCACCGCCGCCAAGCATGTCGGCGTGAACTATCCCGACCTGCTGCAGCGCATCGTGGCGCTCGCCATGCGGCGCAGCGCAGCGCGCGCGGTTGCGGCCTAGCAACGCCCTGCCAAAAAGAGATCTATCGGCTTCTGCTTGTCTGACGTTTGCTTCGAACCCGGAAGCCGACGTGGTCGAGGCGAGTTATGATGTCGGCTCAGTGCCCATGGCGGAAGTGCGGTCATAACATTCCACAGGCAGTCATCGGGCGTGAGTTGCCGCGTGTGAATACCGGCAATCGTCACGCGAGCGGCGGCACCGGTGCGAGATCATGCGGTTCAAGGACGCTGCCTTTGAACTTTCCGGCAAGGGGCGGATTGAGTCCGATCGTGCGCCGGCGATCGCCGGCGAGGTACGGTCAGCTCATTCGATGTGCGATCGTGTCAGAAAAGGGTTGAAAATCGGGGTGAAGACGCAACAAACTGACGACGGCATCTCCGAAAGACTTCGGGGCACGTGCGGAAAGGCTCATGCGCGAGACTCCTTCTGGTTCCAGCACGGCGGACTTCCGTTCAAGCCGCGATCGGCAGTTGGATCGCGCCGGCGCAGCCTTGAACCAGCAGCCGCGAGAAGCCGAGCGTGTCGCGAGCGAAATCTTGGATGCTGAACCACATCACCCGCGCGCGCTTCAGCTGCTGGGCAAGGCGCTCGTCGCGCAGGGCCGCGGTGGCGAGGCGATTACGGCGATTGAAGCTTCAGTGCGCAATAGGCGTGACCCTGAGCTCGAAACCATATTGGCGATGGCGCTTCGGCAGACCGGCCGTTTGGATGACGCCTTATTTCACCTCAAGCGGACTGTAAAACGCCACGCCCGCCATGCTCCCGCTTTTCGCGAACTTGGTTCGCTTTTATTCGTCCTTGAGCGCTTCGACGAAGCGATCGTCGCGTTCAAATCCGGTCTCGATATTGCGCCGATGATGCCGGAGCTTTCCATCGAGCTTGGGCGTATTTTCCTGCATCGGCGCGATTGCAGCAATGCCAAAGCAGCTTTCGCGCGTGCCCTTTCGATCGTTCCGAATTCGGCCGAAGCATTGTTTGGAATGGCCAAGGCACACCAGGAGATCGGTGAAAACGACGCGGCCGCGGGGTATTTCCGCAGTTATTTGATGTTGCGGCCGAACGATACGAAGGCCTGGATCAACCTGGGCCTTTGTCTTTTGGAACTCGGTCAGCGCGACGCCGGGCATGACTGTTTTCGCACTGTCGTGCGCAGTCATCCGGAATACTATGCCGAGACGCTCGGAGCTTTGGCGTCATCGGGCCGTGGCCGCTTCTGGCTGCGGCCGAGCGCGGCGGCAAGCTTTCTTGGCGATCCCAAAGCCTAGAGCGCACTTCATCTCATTTCTGGCGCTTCGGCGCGCGATATTGCCGGCGATAGATATCGCTTTCTTGTGCAAGGATCGTCTTGGTCTCGACGAAGCGTGTCATGGCCTCCGCCGACATTGGTTCATGCCGCGCCGCCCAATTCTCGCGCTTCACCGGCAAACATTGCGCAACAGGAGTTCCCTTGGGGAGCACGCCGTTGAAATCCACGTCATGCCAACGCGCCGGGAAGTGGATCGGCACATCGCAAAACCGGTCGCAATCGACCAGGCCCGTCAACGTCGTGAATGGCAGATCGGCGCGGTTGATAGGATGCGTGATCAGCAACGAATAGCCCGGCGGCGCTTGGATCGTCCAAAAATTGTTGAACTTGATGATAAATCGGTCATCGTCAAAGAACGGCGTTCCTGCGACTTGGCCGGGATCGTGGTAACTGATCGGCGAATGCACATATTCGCTGACGACGCCGGGAGGCGCGTCGAAATTCCAGCTGAACTGGCCGTCGCGCACTTCAAGGTCGACGGCGAGCGGAATGAGAAAGCCGTAGGTCATGGCGTCTATAAAGGGTGGGCATTTCTTCAGTGCGAGCGTCTCCTGTCTCTCCGTTCCATTGAAGGCTTTTTGCGGCAACGCCTTGTACCAAGCTGGCAAACCCAGCACGGCCGGAAGGGGTCGCGGAAGCAGTCCCTCAAATTCGGGCTGACAGCGAAATGTCACGATCAAATCGGTGGGCTGGCCCATGTTGCGCGTCAAGCAGGAGCCTGGGAAATCCGCAACCGGGATGGTAATTCGGACAAGAGCCGGTGACGTAGGGTTGTCCGGATAAATACGATGGGGGAATGCGTAACTTAAAAGTAAATTACTTGCCTCCGGAGCATCGCCAAGACGGCTAGGCGGTGTCACGGGCGGATATCGAGGCGCGTCCGCCCATTGCCCGCCATCCACCGAAAGCGGGCATCGGTTCTTCGATTTGTGAGACGAAATATCTTTGAGACGAAACGCTGGCCGTCTCGGTCGGCCATCAACGGGAGGGATTTAGGCGCGGCGCTTTTCGGCGTGCGGATGACGCTCGACTTCGTGCTTGCCGCTCTCGCGCTTGGCCACGGGCGGCTTGCCGGCTTGCGGCTTCGCTGCATCTTGCTTCGCGGTCTCGTGTTTGCCGGCCGGATGGCTCGTGCCGGTCTTTTCGGCCAGGCGGCGGGTCTCGCGCTTGCCCTCATGCTTTCCCTGGCCGCGCGCGGCTTTGCCCCCCGACCTGCTTTCGGGCTTGGCCGCGTACTTGCTGTCAAACGCGCGCACCGCTTTGCTGTCGGGCGGCAAAGTCGGCATGTCGTCGATCGCGCCGGTGACATCGGGCTCTTCAAGCTTGGCCTGCTCGATCTTGGCCTCGGTCTGCGCTTTCTGTTCCTGCTCGACATTGGCGAAGGCCGGCATGCTGCGGCAGGGCAGGTGCTGAACGAAGGTCAGTGCGTCGTCGCTCACGCGCATGTTGCGCCAAGCATCGACCGACAGGCCGGTGACGCGCACGACATAATTACGTGTCTCCCGCGGCAGGTCGACGCGACGCTCGAGCCATCTGGCGACCCGGCCCGGGCCGGCATTATAGGCGGCGGCAACGAGGCCGAGATTGCCGAACTCCATGCGCAGTTGGCGCAGCAAGCGCGCCGAAGCAGGAATGGCCTGCATCGGATCGAATGGATCGTCGAGGCCCTTTTCGGCGGCGACTTGCGGCATGAATTGCGCGATCCCCATCGCGCCTTTCTTGCTGACGTCGTCGGGATTGAGCCGGCTCTCCTGCCAGATCAGGTTGGCGAAGAACTGCACCGGGATGTCGTTGGCCCGCGCCGAGGTGAACAGCGCCTGGCAAACATCGTCGAGCGAAACCTCGGTGCCGCGGATATCGTTGGTTCCGGGATTGACGTTCCCGAGCATGCCGTCGTCGAGATCGGCGCTGGCGGAGGCGAGGCGGAGCTGCAGATCCGCCGCCGACGGCCGGAAAATCTGCAGCGCCAAGGCGCGCGGCTGGAGCGAAGCGACGGCGAGCCGGTCGGATCGCCCGGTCGAGGAATCGATTTCGACCAGCGTTGCGGCCGATCGGCCGTTGGTGGTGGCGAAATATCGGGAAGACCGTGACGTGTAGTCCGGCTCATGCGCGGTGGCGTTGAGGCCGAGCAGAATCAATCCGCACGCAATGAGCGATCGCATCGCGCCCCCAGACCACGTTTCCCGGGACGGCCGCCGCAAAAAAGCGCCGTCAACGTGGTTAATGCGCCGTAAATCGGTTAATGCGCAGTTAAAACCCCTCGAACCGTTACCGACATGACGTCCGAACGAGGCGGCTTTTTGGACGGATTGTGGTTGTTTGCGGCAAATTGCGGCAGTGATTACCCCCCGCGGAACGCGGTTTGCAGCTTGGAAGCCGGGTCGGAATTTGCTTTGCTGCCGTTCGCAGGAGCGGAGGAAATACAAAAAATGAAGCGTTTATGGCTGTTTAGTGCAATCTTGGCGCTGGTTTTTGGTACGGTCCCCGGCGGAGCAAAAGCGCAGAGCGCCTCACAAAGCTCAACCGATTATCCCACCAAACAGATTACGGCGATTGTTCCGTTCGCTGCCGGCAGTGCCAGCGACGTCGTCAGCCGCATTTTGTTCGCGTATATGTCGAAATCGATGGGCCAGACCATCGTGGTGGAAAACCGGCCCGGAGCCGGCGGAAATAACGGCACCGCCGATGCCGCCAAAGCGGCGCCGGATGGCTACACCATTCTCGGCAGCGGCTCGGGTCCGATGGCCGCCAATGTCACGCTCTACAACAATCTCGGCTACGATCCGCAAAAGGATTTCGAAGTCATCTCGCCATTCGCCAAATTCACCATCGTGATCGCGGCGAGCAACAAATTACCGATCAACACGCTGCAGGACCTGATCACCTACGGCAAGGCGCATCCGGGCCTCAATTTCGGATCGGTCGGCATCGGCAGCTCGCAGCATCTGGCCGGCGAGTTCTTCAGCCAGCTCACCGGCGTGAAGATGACGCATGTTCCCTACAAGAATATCGGCCAATACACGTCCGACATGATCTCCGGCGACGTTCCGCTCGGCTTTCAGTGGTATCCGAACGTCGCGGCGGCGCTGAACGCCAACGGCGCCAAGGCGCTGGCGGTCGCCGGCACCAACCGGCTCGACGCTTTGCCGAACACGCCAACGGTGAAGGAAGCGGGATTGCCGGATTACCTCGTCTCCGGCTGGTTTGCCTTGTCGGTGCCGAAGGGCACGCCGGCGGCGATCGTCAACAAGCTCAATGACGAGGTGAAGAAGGCGCTGGCCGATCCCGGCGTGCGCGCGAAGTTCCAGCAACAGGGCGCCGAGACCTATTATCTGTCGCCTGATGAATCGAAGAAATTCATCGCCGATGAGATTGCCAAATACCGCAACATCATCACCAAAGCTGGAATTCAGAAGATCGATTAGCTCAGGGCATGATCCGGAAAAGCCTGCCCTCGGACTCGATCCGAGGGCAGGAACCGGTTTTGCGGCTTGGCCGGCACGATCTGCGGCCTGATCTGGACGCAGATCTTTCACGCCACATCCTTCGAAGGCTATTCCGGCATGCTGGTGTTTTTCACCTTCATGCCGCTCGGGGCCTTGCCGGCGCGTCTGATCGCTCGCCGGACAGTTCTGCGAACAATGGTGCCAGGTGGCTCCGGTAAGACCGCCAACGGTCCAGCGCGTCGCGGTAAAGCGGCTGGCGCACCTGGACCGTGCTCGCCGTATGCACCGGCCGTTCGGTCTTGTGGAAGTCGAGGCAGCGCTCGTCCCAGCCGAGGCCGCAATAGGCCAGCATCCGCCGCGCCTGACCTTCCAGATCGGCGACGACATCCTCATAACGCACATCGAGAATGCCGCCTTGTGGCAGGACGCGATGCCAATGATCCATCAACGCCTGATAATGCCGGTAGAGACGACCGAGCTCGGCGAGGTCATAGCTATATAGCTGGCCGGACGAGAACAGCTTTGTGAAGCATGACAGGCAGGTCGCTACCGGATCGCGGACGGCGTGAATGATCCGCGCGTGCGGGAGCGCGAGGTGAATGAGGCCGGCATAGAGGAAGTTCGACAGCGTCTTGTTGACGATGCGCGACGCGCCTGGGGCGAGCGCGGCGATGCCGGCGACATATCGCGACCCGAGTTGCCGCAATTCAGCGCCGGAGAGCAGTGCGAAGACGTCGGGAAAGGAAGCCGCGTGGTTTTTCGCGATCTCCATCACGCCGTCGCTGAATTGCGGCAATTCGCCGCCGCCATAAATCTGCGGATGGCTTGCCAGGATCTGCTCGATCAAGGTCGAGCCCGAGCGCGGCATGCCGATGATGAAGACCGGCGCCGTCGACGGCTCGCCACAGCCCTGAAGCCTGCGCAGCAGGTCAGGTGAAAAGACCTCGCTGGTCCGTTCGATTTCCGCAAGTGTCGAGGCTTCGTCGTAAGCGACATTGCGGCGCTTGAGCGCATTGCCGGCCAGAAGCTGATGAAAGCTGTCGTCGTATCGGCCGAGATCCTCATAGGCCTTGGCAAGAGCGAAGTGCAAGCCGATCTGTTGCTCCGCGTTCAGCGCCGCGATGCCGCCGAGCAGATTTTCCATCGCTGCAAGATGCGGATCGCCGGCCGCGAAGTCCTTGAGCGCGCTCAGGCTGTGGAAGTAGGCCGCCTTGCGTGGCGCCAATTGCGTCGCCCGTTCCACCGCACTGCGCGCCTCGCCCAGGCGGCCGAGAACTTTCAGGGCCACGCCGAGATTGTGGTGCGTCTCCGCGAGATTCGGGTTCAGCTCGATCGCGCGGCGATAGGCCACTACGGCCTCTTGCAGCCGGTTGAGCTTGACCAGTGCATTGCCGAGTTTGCAATACGCCTCGGCCCGTCCGGGATCGATCGCGATCACCCGGCGGCAGGCGGCTTCGGCTTCGCCGAACCTGCCCTGCAGCTCCAACACGGTGGCGAGATTCAAGTGGGCTTCGAGGAAGTCCGGCGCCAGCAGCAGCGCCTGACGAAGCGTTTGCTCCGCCTCGTCCAGCTTGTCGAGCTCGCACAAGACCGCGCCGAGATTGTTGTGGGCTTGCGGCGCGTGCGGGGTGAGCGTGGCGGCGGTGCGATAGGCGAGTTCCGCGTCGTGGAAGCGGCCCTGGTCCTTGAACGTGTTGCCGAGATTGCCGAACGCCTCAGCATAACGCGGATTGAGCGCCACCGCACGCATCAGCGCTTGCACGGCGTCGTCATATCGGCCGAGGCGGCGATAGACGTCGCCGAGATTGTTGTGCGTCTCGGGCTGATCCGGCTTGAGCGCGATGGCGCGGACATAGGCGGCTTCGGCGTCGACAAGCCGCGTCAGAGTGGCCAGCGCTACGCCGCGATTGCAATGGACTGCGGCCAGATCGGGCTCGCTGTCGATGATCCGATCGTAAAAAGCAACGGCTTCGGCGTGCCGTCCCGATTGCTGATGGCGCAGCGCCTCGGCGAAAAGTGAGGCGATGCGACCGGCAGCAGGAGTTGGTCCCGTGCGATGTTGTATGGGCGCCGATCTGGCGTCTTTGCGTAATTTCTTGTTGGTTGCGCGCCGCGTTTTGCGGTTCATTTCCATTGCTCATGATGATGGCGGGATTGTCGCCCCAGCAACCCGATGCAAAGGAAATCGCGGCACGTCGTGACGCGCGCGGTCACCGCCGCTTCAAAGGCCGCAAATAGTGCTGCCGGATCTGAAGCGGGGCGACGCAAGCGCGAGACGGCCATGATCGTTTACCGGTGTCGTGTCGTCGCCCCGACCGCCATCTCGCTTAATTATGGTTAATATCGCGTTAATTACGCGGCTCGATCCGGTGAACCGTCCCACTTCAGCAGGCCCCCGGCCAGCAATGCGCGTCGCCGCGCACCGCTCGCTGGCCGCGAGACCGGCGCCGCGCGCGACCGCGACGATGTCGGTCGCGGTCGCCGTCTCTGGCTTGCCGGTGATCCGAGAGAGGCCGTCATTCCGGATGATGGTGAGATTGCGCGGCTTGATTGCAGCGATGACGGCCAGGCAACCGCGCCCATTGTGAAACACGCGGCGTGACAACGGGTCATCGCAGCGGATAGGCTGACGAAGACTGTCGGCCTTCGGCCGCCGGCACGGCAAGACAAAAACGGCAAGACAAAAAATGGGAGGATCGCTTGGCGAGGCACTTGACGCAATATTTGACGCTGCTTGCGACGATCGTCGCCGCAGCATTCTTCGCTGACGCGAACGCGGCGGACGATTATCCGAACCGGCCGATCGCGCTTGTCATCCCGCTGCCGCCTGGCGGCACCAACGACATCATGGCGCGCGCGGTGGCCGACAAGATGAGTGCGGCGCTCGGCCAGCGCATCGTCATCGAGAACCGCAATGCCGGCGGCAGCGGCACGGTCGGCACCCGCGAAGTCGCCCGCGCGACGCCCGACGGCTATACGATCATTCTCGGCTACACGTCGACGCTCGCCACCGGCCCGCATATCTACAAAGATGTCGGCTACGATCCGCGCAAGGATTTTGCGCCGCTCGGGCTGATCGCCTCGGCGCCGGCGCTGCTGCTTGTTTATAAGGATCTGCCGGTGCATTCGGTCGGCGAATTGATCGCCATGATGAAAAGCGCCAAGGAGCCCGTTCAAGTCGGCACGCCCGGCGCCGGCACGGTCAATTATCTGGCGTCGGTCTTGTTCGCGCAGCAGGCCGGCGTGAAGGTCGAGCAGATCGTCGAAAAGGGCTCGAACCCGCTGATCACCGACATGATGGGCGGCTTCGTCAAGGTCGGCTTCAATCCGATCCCGGTGTCGCGCGCCGCGCTCGACGGCGGCTATATCCGCGCGCTTGCGGTGACGTCGGCGCAGCATTCGACCCTGATGCCGCAATTGCCGACGCTTGCGGAATCCGGATTGTCCGGCTTCGATGCGACGCTGACCTATGGCTTGCTGGCGCCCGCCGGCACGCCGAAGCCGATCGTCGAGCGCCTGAACAAGGAATTGCGCGCCGCGCTCGCCGACGCCGACGTGAAAAAGCGCATCATCAACGAAGGCGGCGAGCCGACGCCGACCACGCCCGAACAGCACGCCGCGGTGATCGCGCGCGAATACGACAAATGGGCGGCGGTGATCAAAGCGGCGGGGATTGAGCCGCAGTAGGCATCGGGCGAGACGCTAGCCGCGCCCGTGCAGATCCATGCCGCCGCGCACGGCCCATTTGGTCATGCGCCATTCGACGGCGCTCGCGACCGCGTACATGCCGATGCCCATGGCGCCAGTCACGAGCAGACCGGCGAAGGCGAGCGGCACTTCGAAGCGCGACGACGCCACCAGCATGAAATTGCCGATGCCGGCGTTGGAGCCGACCGTCTCGGCGATGATGGAGCCGACGAAGGCGACGGTGATGGCGACTTTCAGCGAGGCGAAGAAATAAGGCATGGCGCGCGGCAGACCGACCTTGCGGATCATCTGCCATTTGCTGGCGCCGAGCGCGCGCAGCACGTCCTGCAGCTCCGGCTCGACGGTGGCGATGCCGGTCGCGACATTCACCAGGATCGGAAAGAACGACAACAGGAACGCGGTGATGATCGCCGGCACGGCGCCGACGCCGAACCACAGGATCAGGATCGGCACCACCGCGACTTTCGGAATGGTGTTGAAGCCGATCAGCGCCGGATAGAAGCCGTCATAGATCAGCGACGACGAGCCGATGGCGATGCCGGCCAGAAGTCCAAAGACGATGGCGAAGAAAAAGCCGACCGCGGTCTCGACGAACGTGAACCAGGCGTTCTGCAGGATGATGCCGCGCCACTGCCAGCCGGCGGCGAAGATTTCGCTCGGCGAAGGCAGGACGAAGGACTCGATGCGAAAACCGTCGACGAAGGCCTGCCAAAGCAAAAACAGCGCGGCGATGACCAGCCACGGCAAGATGCGGCGAAACGTTTTTCGCCGCGACAGTTTCGGCCGCCGGCGTGGCGCGGGGGTCGGCGCCGGCATGGACGTATTCGCGGGCATCGCCATCTCGCTCATGCCGCCCTCACGCCGCCGTCCGCGCCGCGCTGATATGATCGCGCAGATCCTGCACCAGGCCGACGGCATAAGGCTCGTAAGTCATCACCAGCTTGCGCGGCCGCGGCAAATCGACGGTGCGTTCGGCGACGATGCGGCCGGGGCGCGCGCTCATCACGAGAATGCGGTCGGCGAGGAAGACGGCCTCGCGCAGATCATGGGTGACGAGAATGACGGTCGGGCGTCGCGCCAGCCACAGATCCTGCATGGCGAGCCACAGTTCCTCGCGCGTGAACATGTCGAGCGCACCGAACGGCTCATCGAGCATCAGCAGCTTCGGATCGTGAATGAGGGCGCGGCAGATCGAGGCGCGCTGCTGCATGCCGCCGGACAATTGCCAGGGAAATTTCTGCTCGAAGCCTTTGAGGCCGACCAGCGCCAGCAAGGCGCGCGCTTTGGTCTCGTACGTGGCGCGCTCGCGCCGCAGCCGCGCGGCATGCGGTGCAACGATTTCCAGCGGCAGCATGATGTTGTCGAGCGTGGTGCGCCACGGCAGCAAGGTCGGATTCTGAAACGCCATGCCGGTGATCGAAAGCGGGCCGTCGACTTCCTTGTTGTCGACAATGACGCCGCCCTTGGTCGGCGGCCACAGACCGGTGACGACTTTCATCAAGGTCGACTTGCCGCAGCCGGACGGGCCGACCACGGCGACGAATTCGCCGGTATCGACGCGCAAGGTTGCGTCCTGCAAAGCCAGCGTGCCGTCGCCGTCGTCGCCGTAGCGCAGCGAGACCGCGAATAGTTCGACGAAGTTCTTTGCCGGCATATCTGCCGCTGTCGCCGTCGTGCTCATGCCGCCTTCTGCAAAACCGATTTGGCGAGCATCGCATGCACCCCTTTGACATTGTTCACGGTCTGCGTGACGTGGAGGTCGCAGGCTATGCTGCACAAGGCATAAGCCTCGTCCTTCGAAATGCCGGTCAGCGTTACGATCCAATCGATCATCTGCCGCAGCGCTTGCTTCGCCGCATCGTCGAGGTCGCCATCGAGACCGAAAGCGATGAGATGCGTCGGCGTTTCGCCGCGCGGCAATTTCCAGTCCAAGTCCTTACGCAGGTGAAACTCGAACGTGCCGGTGAGCGAGGTTTCGATCGCAGTGCCGTCGACTTCGCCGTGGCCCTGCGCGGCATGTCGGTCGCCGGTCGAGAACAGGGCACCGTCGTTCCACACCGGCAGATAGATGGTCGAGCCGGCGGTCAGGTCCTTGCAGTCGATATTGCCGCCGAATTCGCGGGGCTCCTTGCTGTTCTGCTTGCCGCAAGCCACCGGCGGCGCGACCGCAAGCTGGCCGAAGAACGGCGACAGCGGCACCGTCAATCCGGAAGGCAGGGTTCCGATCTTCGCGGCACGATCCAGCGCGATGTGGACGATGCGATAGTAGTTGAAGTCCTCCGGCAGCGTGCCGCCATAGGATCGGAACAGATTGAAGCCCCAATCCTGGCGCATCTTGATGTCGAGAATTTTGACTTCGAGCACGTCGCCCGTCTTGGCGCCGTTGACTGCGACCGGCCCGGTGAGGATGTGGTTGCCGCTGCCGCGTTTGACCTTTTCATGGATGAGCTTGATGTCGTCGAGCGGCTTGAACGGCGAATTCTCGGGCGGCATCCATTCCGGGTTGCCGGAGACACATTCGATCACGACGCGGTCGCCGGGCTCGATGGTGAGCACCGGCGGCAGCGCGCCGTCGAAATATCCCCAGTGCACCGTGTCCGGCGTCGACTGCAACAGGTGGGTGCGTGCCGCGGCCTCGGTCGCGCTCAATGGCTTGTTCATGTTGCGAATTCCTTGCTGCCGGGCACCATTGAGCTCCCCGGAATGATGCCGGGCTTCATGGCGAAGCAGTAGTTGGCGATGTCGCCGGCGCGCGTGAACCAGACACGGTCCGCATGTTTGTGCTCGACGCAATGCTTGATCGCCTGGCGCAGCGGGCGCAGGCGGAACGGTTGGCCGACAATAAAGCCGTGCAGCGACAGCGCAAAAACCAGCGGCTGCTTCTCGCTCGCCTCCAGCATTTCCTCGAATTGGTCGACGACCATGTCGGCGAATTCACGGCCGGAATGATCGCGAGCCACCAGCGTTCCGGCATCGTTGAGCTCGAGCGGGTAGGGCACCGACAACAGCGGGCCGGAACGCGTGCGCATCCAGATCGGCTGATCGTCGAACGGCCAATCGAGCAAAAAAGTGTAGCCGGCCTCTTTCAAGAGATCCGGCGTGACGTTGGATTCGAGGGCTCCCGGACCCATCCATCCGGTCGGACGAACGCCGATATATTTCTCGATGATTTCGGTGACTTCCCTGATGACGCGGGCTTCGTCATGTTCCCAGAACGGTTTGAGAAGCTCCGCATTGGTGCGGCCGTGGCCGCAGACATCGTCGCCGCGCTCTCTGATCTTATTGACGATGTCGGGATAATGGTAACACACCGCGCTGTTGAGCAGGATCGTCGCCGGCAGTTTCAACTCGTCGAGAATTTCGAATAGCCGCCAGTTGCCGACGCGATTGCCGTAGTCGCGCCACGCCCAGTTCCGTGTCGTTTGCGGGCCGCCCCGATTGGTCGGGTCCATGCCGAGCCCGGCGCCGAACGCGAAGTGCTCGATGTTCAGTGCGATGTAAAAGGCGAGTCGCTTGCCGTCGGGCCAGCTGTAATCGCTTCGCTGCGTGATGTTGGAATGATCGTAGCGCCCATGACTGGGAAGTTTCAGCATTCCCCTCGCACTCCATGACGACCGGATCGCAACCGGAAAGATTTGTGAACTTTATATGGCAGCTGACAACGAAGAAGCAGTGTGATTACCGATGAGGCAGGACAGCGGTCCGTGTGCTTGCCGGAGCGGCGCGATGAGCGGTGCGCCCATCGGCCTGCAACCATCATGCCAGGACACGACCGTTGCGCCGGGCGCAGAGCACGGTATCCCGTGCAGGGCACGCTTTTTGCAGGCTGCTCCAGGCAAATTGCAAGGAGCGAAAGCAATGGTTGTGGATATGGTGCGGCGGCACGCCAGGGGTCTGAGCGCGGTGGTTTTGGTCGGTCTGTGCCTCGCAGCAGCAGGCGCGTTCACCGTGGCGGACTCGATGTGGAACGGTGCGCGCGCCGAGACCAAAAACGTCAAGCTGATGATGGACTGGATCATCCAGGGCACGCATGCGCCGTTCTTCATCGCGCAGAAGAACGGCTATTTCAGCAAAGCGGGCGTGACTGTGGACGCGATCGATGCCGGCAAGGGCGCAACCAATGTCGCAGTCGCCGTGGCGAGCGGCGCCTATCAGTTCGGCTGGGTCGACATGCCGTCGATGATCCGCTTCAACGCGATGAACCCTTCGTCGCCGTTGATCGCGGTCTATATCAGCTTCGACGACACGCCGCTCGCGGTGATCACGCGCGCCGATGCCGGCATCCGCAAGCCCGCCGATCTCAACGGCAAAAAGATCGCCGGCGGCCCCGGCACGGCGGTGCACGATCTGATCTCGGTTTTGCTCAAGGCGGCGCATGCCCCCGACGTGAACGTCGACTGGGTCAATGTGCAGCCGCAGCTGTTCGGGCCGATGCTCAAGCGCGGCGAGGTCGACGGCACCGGCGGCTTCACCAATTCCAACGTCCCGGCCACGCTCGAGGTCGGCTTCAAGATGAGCGATCTGTTCGTGCTCAAATATTCCGACTTCGGCGCCGACATGTATGGGCTCGCTCTGGTGACGACCAAAAAATTCGCCGACGACAATCCGGATACGGTGAAGGGCGTGGTCGCCGCGCTCAATCACGGCACCAAGGATACGATCGCCGATCCCGATGCGGCGCTTAAGGTGATGCAGGCGCGCGATCCGATGATGAAGATGGATATCGAGAAGGTGCGGCTCGGACTCGCGCTCGAACTCACCAAGACCAAGCATGTCGTCGACAACGGGCTGAGCGTGGTCGATCCGAAGAAGCTGCAATTCACCATCGACTCGATCGTGGACGCTTACAAGCTGCCGAGCGCGCCCGATCCGTCGGCGGTCTATACCGATAAATTCCTGCCGCCGCTCGCAGATCGCAAACTCTAGACGCGGCGCTTCTCACTTTCATAGGACGATCCAGGCAAGTCGGCCGTGCCGAGGAAGACTCGGCACGGCCGACTTTAATATGCTGCGTGTTATGTCGCGATTTTCTGCTAAAGCCCTCTGCGGAAACCGCCGCGCATGCCGCCCGCCAAAAGCGAGATGACGAACAGCGCCAACGCCACGAAAAATACGATTTTTGCGATGCCTATCGCGGCACCGGCGATGCCGCCGAAGCCGAGGATACCGGCAATCAACGCAATGATCAGAAGCGTAACGACCAAGTTCAACATAACCGCACTCCGTCTGTCGGCTGTCGTGCAATCAACTCGCGACGCCGCGAGCAGTTCCGCAGATTGTTCGTGGCGGATCGGATGCGTCAGATCTGGCCGGAATCGTTTTTGGGCGGGAACAGAAAAACGCCGAGCACGAGAATAATGCCGAGCGCCGCATAGACCTGCAATTCGGAATTGTGCAGCGCGGTCGCGAACTCACCGCATAGGCGGTCGATCTCCCCAAGCAGCGAAGCCACGGCGATCATTTGGTTCCCTCACCAATCGCGGTACATTGCGCTATAACGCGCCAGCGCGGCGGGTCTGTCGCGCGAAGCAAGCGAAAATGTGACTGACGCAGGCGGTAGAGAGCGCGGGTGGAGCGGCGAACGATGAGAGCAGCATATTCCCCTTATTTTACGGGCGTTGTCGCGCTTCTGGTCGCAGTCTCGGCGGCCTGCTTTGGCGGCAACATCGCTGCGGCCGATGATTATCCGTCGCGGCCGATCCTTCTGGTCGTGCCTTATCCGGCCGGCGGCGGCAATGACGTGCTGGCGCGGCTGGTCGCCGCCAAGATGAGCGTGACGCTCGGCCAGCCTGTCGTGATCGAGAATCGCGGCGGTGCCGGTTCGACGATCGGGACCCGCGACGTCGCGCGCAGCACGGCCGATGGCTACACGTTGCTGATCGCGACCAGCTCGCTTGCGATCAATCCGCAACTCTATCCGGACATGGCCTATGATCCGGTGAAGGACTTTTCGCCGGTCGGGCTGATCGCCAAGAGCCCGAACCTAGTGCTGGTGAATCCCTCGCTGCCCGTGCACAGCATTGCCGAACTGATCGCGCTGGCGAAGAAAGATCCCGGCAAGCTCGACTTCGCCTCGACCGGAATCGGCACCTCGACACATCTGTCCGGCATGCTGTTCGCCGCCATGGCCGGCATCAAGATCAATCCGGTGCCGTATAAGGGCGTGGCGCCGGCGCTCACCGATCTGATCGGCGGTCAGGTGCCGCTGATGTTCTGCCCGATGGCGAGCGCGGTCGGTTTCGTGAAGGCGGGCAGCGTGCGGGCGCTGGCCGTAACGGGCGCATCGCGCTCGCCGTCATTTCCCGATCTGCCGACGATCGCGGAAGCGGGGCTGCCGGGCTATGCGGCCGAACTGCATTACGGCATCGTCGCGCCGGGCGGCACGCCGCCTGCGATCATCGCAAAGCTGAACGCGGCATTGAACGCCGCTTTGGCGGAAGCTGATGTCAAAAGCCGCCTGCTCGCCGACGGCACCGAGCCGCTGCCATCGACGCCCGAGGCCTATGCCGCCGACATCGCGAGCGAAGAAGCAAAATATTCGGCGATCGTGAAAATGTCCGGCGGCAAGCCGGAGCGATCAAAGTAACCGGCCATCGTCGCCGCGGAACGGATGCGGTCCGTCGAAGCCGCCAATCGGTACGCTGTGCGTGACGACAGAGCCGAAGCCGGCGCCGGCAAACCAGGCGTGCAGATGGAACGCGGGCGGCTCGATATTGAATGACGGTGGCAGGCGTGCGTTGAGATCAAGCGCCACGGCGTGATTGGGTGCCGGGCAGATCGTGGCAGCGATGCCGGCGAAACCGGTCAGCGTTGCGCGATGCACGTGGCCGGCGGCGACCAGCCGCACGCGCGGATGCTTGCGGATGAGCGCGGCGAGTTCTTTGGCATTGCGAAGGTTCTGCACATCCATGTGCGTGATGCCGGTCACGAACGGCGGATGATGCAGGAAGAGCAGGGCAGGCCGCGTGCCCGATTCACCGAGCACGGTGTCGAGCCAAGCCAGCGTTGCAGCGTCGAGCTCGCCATGCGGCGCGCCGGGCACGCTCGAATCCAGGAGCACGATGTCGGCATCGCCGAGCTTGCGCACCGAATTGAGCGGGCCGTTGCTCTGCGCATAGCCAAGGCCGGGCAGCGCCGCCCGCATCATTTCGCGGCTGTCGTGGTTGCCGGGAACGGCGGCGAATGCGATCGCGAGCGGCGCCAACAATTCTTTCAGATGATCGTATTCGGCGGCGAGCGGCGTATCGACGAGATCGCCGGAGATGACAACCAGATCCGGCCGCGGCGCGAAGCGGTTCAAGGTCTCGATGCAGCGCTTGAGCGCGGCCGCGGTATCGACGCGCCGATAGGCGAACTCGCCGGGACGTTTGACATGCAGATCGGAAATCTGCGCGATCAGCAGCGGGGGGGCGGGCACTATTGATCTCGCGGCAGGAGACGGATGGATTGCGGGTCGACGGCCAAGCCGACGCGGTCGCCGGCTTTGATGGCGATCGAGTTCGGCACGTCGACGCTGATAGCTTTGGCCGCGACGCCGCCGATCCAGGCGCGCTGGCGGTCGCCGACAAAGCTGACGCTGTCCACTTGGCCGGCAAGCGAAGCGCCGTCCGCCGCGACGATGCGGATGGATTCCGGGCGGATCATGGCGAACACCGGGCCATTGGCGTGGCCGTTGATGGCGTGGCCGTTCATAGCGTCTTTGGCGATCGGCAATTTGCCGCCGGGCAGCGTCAACGCGGTGCCATCGCAGGCCGCTTCGACGATATTGGCGGCGCCGACGAATTCGGCGACGAAGCGATTGGCCGGCGCGAAATAAATCTCGCGCGGCGTGCCGATCTGGGCGATCGCGCCTTTGCGCATAACGACGATGCGGTCACCGAGCGCCATGGCTTCGGCCTGGTCGTGGGTGACGTAAATCGCGGTGATGCCGAGCGTACGCAGGAGCCGGTTCAATTCTCCCCGCAACCGCTCGCGCAGCGCCGCATCCAATGCGGTGAGCGGCTCGTCGAGCAGAAGCACGCTCGGCCGCGCCGCGACCGCCCGCGCCAGGGCCACGCGCTGGCGCTGGCCGCCGGAGAGCTGATCGATGCGGCGATGCTCGAGCCCTTCAATGCCGGTCAGCGCCACCAGATCGGCGATACGCGCCTTGCGCTCCTTCTCCGCGACACCGCGGATCTTCAGGCCGTAACCGATATTGTCGCCGACATCCATATTGGGAAACAGCGCGTAGGACTGAAACACCATGCCGACATTGCGCCTCTCGATCGGCACGCGCGTGACGTCCGCGTCGTTGAACAGCAGGCGGCCGCCGGTATCCGGTGTCTCAAGCCCGGCGATGATGCGAAGGAGCGTGGTCTTGCCGCAGCCGGACGGCCCGAGCAGGACCAGCGTTTCGCCGCGCGCGACGCGCAGCGTCACCGGCTCCAGCGCGCGGGTGCCGTCGGGAAACGTCTTGCCGCAGCCTTCGATGCCGAGCGCGACGCCGTGACCGGTATCTTGCAAAACGCCCATCACCGCACTCCCGGCGCCGTGCTGCGCGTGCCGGCAAAGAGCTGCATCGCCGTCAGCAGCGGAATGATCATCACGAAGAATACCAGCGTATAGGCCGACGCCACTTCAAGCCGCATCGAGGCATAGCTGTCGGCGAGCCCGACCGGCAGCGTCTTGGTCAAGGGCGTGTGCAGCATCCATGTCAGGTTGAATTCGCCGAGCGACAGCGTCACCACCATCAGGGAGCCGGCGAGAATGCCGGGCCGCGCGTTGGGCACGATGACATCGCGAAAGCGCTGCCATGGCGAAGCGCCGAGCGACGAAGCCCCTTCGTCGAGCGTCTTCACGTCGATGGCGGCAAAGACCGCCATCACCGCGCGCACCATGAAGGGCAGGGTGAAAATGGCGTGGCCGGCGAGGATGAACAGCCAGGAGCGGCGGAAATCCGTGAAGCCGCCATAGGTGAGCAGAAGCCCCAGCGCGATCGCGAGGCCGGGTATGGCGAGCGGCAAGGTGATGACCTCTTCGATCGCGCGCGACAGCCGGTCGTTGCGCAGGTGCAGCGCATAGGCCGCGGGCACGCCGACGACGAGCGTCACCGCAAGCGCCGAGAAGGCGATGAGGAACGAGCGGAAGATGGTGTCGTCATAGAGCTCCCAGACCTGCGCGACCCATTGCAAGGTCAGCCCGGATTTGATGCCGAGAAAATAATTGACGGTAACGCCCGCCATCATCGACAGCAGCGCCGGCACGATCAGAAACGCCGCGACCAGCAGCGTGAAGGCAAGCTGCGCGGCAAAGATCAGGTGATTGCGCGTCGTCTTCATCCGGCTGCCGCCACGGTAGTGCCGCCAAAGCTGCGAGCCAGCGCGAGAATGGCCCAGGTGATGAGGCCGAGGCCGACCGAGAGCGCGGCCGACATGGCGAAATTCGCCGACAGCGTGAACTCGGTATAGATCAGCATCGGCAGCACATCGATGTCGGTCGCGAGCGTGAACGCGGTGCCGAAGGCGCCCATCGCGGTGGCGAAGGCAATGGCGCCGGAAGCGATGAAGGCCGGCATCAGCGCCGGCAGAACGACATCGCGGATGACGCGCCAGGGCCCGGCGCCGAGCGCGCGGGCGGCTTCTTCGAGGCTCGGGTCGAGCTTCTCCGCCGCGGCCATGATGGTGAGGATGACGCGCGGAATGGAGAAATAGAGGTAGCCGAGAAACAGGCCTTGCAGCGAATAGGCGAAGACCTGCTTGTCGTTGAACAGCGCCTGTGTCACCTGCCCGATCAGGCCCTGCCGGCCGGCGAGGAGGATGATCATGAATCCGACCACGACGCCGGGGAACGCGAGCGGAAAGGTCAGCATCGCGATCAGAAAGGCGCGTCCGGGAAAGCGATGGCGCTGCAGAAAGAGGCCGCTGATGGTCGAGATCACCAGCGTGGCGGCGGTGGTCGCCGCCGCGAGCAAGATGGTGTTGATCAGGGTCGAGCGATAGCGCGGATCGAGCAGGATCGCGGCGTAGGCGCTGAGGCCGTCCTTGCCGCTCGAGCCGACAATAACGAGCTGCCCCATCGGCAGCGCGAAGAACGCCGTGACCAGAATGGCCAAGGGCACGAAGCAAAGAACGATGAATGTCTTCTTGCTCATGCGTGGAGCTTACCGATCGTCATTGCGAGGCAAGGCAAGCAACCCAGTCCGGTCGAGCCGCTCCGGATTGCTTCGCAGCCGAGCCTGTCGCCGGGCCGGCCGCGTCAGGCCGGACCCGTTGGCGCCTCGCAATGACCCGCGCACGCCTCAGTGCGCCAAAGCGAGGTAGCGCTCGGTGAAGCCGTTCTGCAGCGCCTCCATCTTCGCCCAATCGACGCTCTTGGCGCGGGCATATTCGGAGTCCGGCAGGAATTTGGCTTTGACGTCGGCCGGCAGTTCGACCGGCCGCGACGGGCGCAAATAGGCATGAGCCCACAATGCCTGGCCTTTGTCGGAGAGGAAATAGTCGAGCACTTTTTCCGCCTTCGCCTTGTCCGGCGCGTTCTTCACCAGCGAGGTCACATAGGGGAAGACCACCGTGCCTTCGCAGGGAATGACGAATTCGAAATGGCCGTTCTCGCCATATTTGGCGCGATAGGCGTTGAAGTCGTAGTCGAACAGGATCGGGATTTCGCCGGAGACGACGCGCGCATAAGACGTCTGCTTCGGCACGATCGGCTGGTTCTGGTGCAGTTCCTTGAAGAAGTTGACCGCGGGCGTCATGTCGGTATCGCTGCCGCCGAGCGCCATGTTCACCGCGACCGCGCCGACATAGCCGACCGCGGCCGAGGACGGATCGAGATAGCCGACCATGCCCTTGTACTGCGGCTTCAACAGATCTTTCCAACAGGCCGGCACCGGCGCGCCGCCTAGCGCGTCCTTGTTGACGAACAGTCCGAGCGTGCCGGAATGGATCGCGGTCCAGTAACCGTCGGGATCCTTCAGGCCGGCCGGGACCTGATCCCAGAGCTTCGGCTTGTAAGCTTCGATGAGATCGCCGGCGGCCTTGGCCTTCATGCCGAAATTGACGCCGTAATAGACGATGTCGGCGACCGGATTCGCCTTCTCGGCGATGATTTGCGACAGCGCCTGGCCGGAATTCTTGTTGTCGGAGGGAATATCGTAGCCGAGATCGGCCTTGATCTGCTTCAGCATCGTCGCGAAGTCAGCCCATTCCGGCGGGCAATTGTAGCAAATGACATCGGCAGCCTGCGCCTGACTGCGCGGCAGCAGCGCCGCCAGCGCGACGAAACAGCAAGCCAGAATCCCCACGAAAGACAATTTGCGCATTGCTCTGCCTCCCACAGCTAAAGTGCAACAATCCGGTGATGCGCACGATAGTATTGCAGCCCGATGACAGGGCGGCGTGAGACTAGGCTTCCGACCAGGAGCCGCCAATAGACCACAACGCGAGGTTGGCCGGCGGGCAACCGGGCCGGGGATCGTCTTACGACCTTCGCCCCCGCGTGAAGCTCACCAACAGCCAAGCCACAAGAATGGCGCCCGCGATCAGCGCGCCGCTGTCGAGCTCTCGGCTCGGCCGCAGCACCGTCGCCAATGCCAGCGCGGCGAGCAACAAATTGACGGTAAAGACGCGCCTGACGATCTGGATGACGGTAAGGCCGCGATCGGTCGCACGCTGATAGAAATGCGAGCGATGGGCCTGCCACACCTTCTCGCCGTTCACGGCGCGGCGCAGCAGCGTGATGGTCGAATCGGCGAGATAATAGAGCGGCAGAAGAAGAGCAGCGACCCAGTTACCGCTGCCGGCGACGAGAATGAGAAGCCAGGCCAGCATGAGTCCGATCGGCAGGCTGCCGACGTCGCCGAGAAACAGCTTGGCCACCGGGCGGTTGAAAAAGGCAAAGCCGATCATCGCGCCGCACAGCGCGAGACTGACGACGACGGCCCATGGTGGCAGGATCGCCGGCAGCCCGTCGAGGAAGCCGATCGCTGCGAGCGCGGCGCTGACCGGCACGACTTCGGCCGCCGTCATCCAGTCGAGCCCATCCATGAAATTGACGAGATTGACGAACCACAACGCGCCGAAGAGCAGGAGCGCGCGTTCCACCCACCACGGCAGAAATGGGACAACGCGCAAGTCGTCCGGCAGCGTGAAAATCATCAGCGCCACCGCGATGGCCTGCAGCAGGAAGCGCGGCACGACATAGTTCGGATGGATGTCGGCAATGACGCCGACGATCGCGACCAGGATCACCGCGGTAAAGAGCAGGGCGAGCGGCACGGCGCCCGCTTCGTCCGACGCCGAGTACATCATTCCCACCGTGACGGCGATCGTCGCGCCGACCACGGCGATGCCGCCGCCTTGGCGCGTCGGAACGGTGTGCGAAGAGCGCGCATTGGGGCGGGCCAAAGCGTAGCGCCTGAACAGCGGACGCATCGTGACAATGAGCGCGACGCACGCCAGCATGGCGAAGAGTATGATCGCCGCAGGGATCGTGATTGCGTCATCCAAGCCGAAATACATGGTGAAGAACCGCGATGGTTGAAGCCGCTCGTCCCGCCGAGCCTCTAGCACAGAAATCCGGCACGGCGGATTTATTGGTGTCCTTTTTGCGATGTTGATCGGGCCGGCGAAAAATGCGTAAGGCTTGGTGGATGACGCCCGTTTCGCCCGTGCTCCGCCTCGATACCGCGTCCTTGCGGCCGGTTGCCGATTGGCTCGCGCTCGGCGTCGCGCTGGCGCTGCCCTGGTCCACGTCGCTCACCAGTGTTTTCATCGTCGCCTGGCTGGTCGCGGTGCTGCCGACGCTTGATGCGGCCGCGATCAAGCGCGAGCTCGCAACCGCTGCGGGCGGCCTGCCGGTCTTGCTGTGGTGTCTCGGCCTCGTCGGCATGGCGTGGGCGGACGTGGGTTGGATCGATCGTTGTCGCGGCCTGGACGGTTTCAATCGGCTTCTCGTCATTCCGCTGCTGCTGGCGCAATTCCGGCGCTCGGACAACGGCATCTGGGTCGCCTGCGGCTATCTCGTATCCGAGACGGCGGTGCTGCTCCTATCTTACATCCTGATTTTGACACCGGGACTAATGTGGCGGGGCCATCTCGAAGGCGTTCCGGTGCATGACGACATCTATCAAGGCTCGGCCTTTCTGGTCTGCGCCTTCGGCGCGCTCGGCTATGCCGCCTGTCGCGGCAGGGCCAATCCGCGTGTCGCGCTCGGTTTTCTGATCATCGCCGCGCTGTTCATCGCCAATTTCGCCTTGGTCGTGGTCAGCCGGATCGCGCTGATCGTGGCGCCGGTGCTGATCGTGCTGTTCGGCTGGCGCCTGAAACGTCTCAAGGGCGTTGTTGCGGCCTGCGGCGTGGCGTTTGCGCTTGGCGGCATGCTGTGGACTTTGTCGCCGAGCCTGCGCCTTCGCCTGCACGATACTGTCGGCGAAATTCAGCGCTATCGTGCCAGCGAAGCGATGACCTCGATCGGCCTGCACGCGGCGTTCTTCAAGGAATCGGTCGAGATCATTTCCACCGCGCCGGTCCTCGGTCACGGCACCGGCACGATCGCCGAGCAATTCCGTCAGGTGACGCAAGGCGGCCGCGGCGCCGACGCCGTCGTCGCCGACAATCCGCATAATCAGACCTTCACCGTCGCGATCCAGGTCGGCATCGTCGGCGCCGTCGTGCTGTGGGCGATGTGGATCGCGCATTTGCTGCTGTTTCGCGGTGACGGCTTGGCGTCGTGGCTCGGCCCGGTCGTGGTGGTCGAGAACATCGTCTCGTCCACCGCGCATTCCCACCTGTTCGATTTCGCCAATGGCTGGCTTTACGTGTTCGGCGTCGGCGTGCTCGGCGGCATGGCGTTGCGTGAGCGCAGCGGTCCCTCGGCCAAACCGGAATGATCGGCGCGCCGAGCGTCAGCGCTGCGCGCCGAGCAATTGCCGATAGAGTGCAACGGTCTGCTTGCCGATAATGTCGGCGGCGAATTTTTCGACGACGAGCTTTCGCGCCGCGGCGGCATGGCGACGACGCAAGTCCGGCGCGGTAGCAAGCCGCTCCATCGCCGCCGCCAGAGCCTGGGCGTTGTCGACGGGACACAACAGTCCGGTCTGCTCGTGAATGACGATCTCGCGGCAGCCCGGCACATCGCTTGCGATCATGGCGCGGCCGCAGGCCGCGGCTTCCATCAGTGACAGCGGCAGGCCTTCGCGGCGCGACGGCAGGACGGCGATATGCGTGCGCGCCCACAGGCTCGCAATGTCGGCGACGTGGCCGAGCCAGGTAATGCCGGGCTCGTTGTTCCAGGAGGCAGCTTCGGCCGCCGTCACCGAGCCGGGATTGGCGGGGTCGGGCAAGCCGGCGATCAACAGATGCGCGTCCGATCCGCGCGCGCGCAGCAAACGAAAGGCGTCGATCAGTGTGCGCACGCCCTTGTCGTCGAGCAGACGTCCGACAAAGCCGAAGGTCACCGGCGCCGGCGGCTCGGGCAGCGGCGTGTAGCGGCCGACGTCGACGCCGGATCCTGAGATCAGCGCTATGCGCTTCTCCGGGACGCCGAGCGAGCGCAGCGCTGTCTTGTCGTCATCGTTCTGCACCAAAGCGACGCTGCCGTCACGGTCGACCAGCCGGCGCAGCAAAGCGCCGATCGCGCGCCGCAATGCGGTAGCCTTGAAGCTTTTCGACGTGAACGCATAGCCGAGCCCGACGAAAGCATTGACGCAAGCCGCGCCGCGGCCAAGCGTCGCGATGGATCCGAGCACCGACGATTGCAGGCCGACATGATGCGTGACGTCGGGCATCACTTTCCCGTTCACCTGCCGCAGCGCCGCCAGCGTCATCAATGTTGCTACGGGCGACAGGCTGCCGCGCGCGAACGGAATCGGCTGCAGCACGAATCCTTCGGCCTTGATTGCCGCCGCGCCGTCCTGCACGCGGGTCGCGACGTGGACTTCGAAACCGGCATTGCGCGCCGCGCGCGCCATCGGCAGCCGGTGCGACAGGAAGGCCCAGTCCTCCGACGTGACGTAAAGAAGCCGTGGCGCCGGCTCGGCGAGCCGACGCGCAGGCGATGGCGGATTCCCGGAACGATGACTCAAAATAAGCCGCCCTAATCCCTCATATAGAGGTATAAACCCTGTCGAGGGGACCTGCGAGCGGTTCCGGAAATCGCGAAACCAGTTTTTTCATATAAGTATTTCATAGCCTTACATATGTTCACTCGGTGAACGTCGACCTTGACGTTCACGTCATGAACGATGTACTCGTTGCCGCTGGGGAGGGTTGGGTGTGATGCCCCAGACGGCGCGGGACGACGAACCGGACAATGCCAGGATCGTGCTCGGGCTTTTGCAGTCCGTCGAACGTGACGGCGCCCAATCGCAACGCAAGCTTGCGTCCGACCTCGGCATCGCGCTCGGTCTCGTCAACGCCTATCTGAAGCGCTGCGTCAAGAAGGGCCTTTTGAAGATCGGCCAGGCGCCGGCGCGCCGTTATGCCTATTACCTGACGCCGCACGGCTTTGCTGAGAAATCCCGGCTCACCGTCGAATATCTCTCCGACTCGTTCTCGTTCTTTCGCGCGGCGCGCGAGGACTGTGCCAGCGTGCTGCGCACGGCCCATGCCCGCGGCTTCAATCGCGTCGCCTTGGCCGGCGTCTCCGATCTCGCCGAAATCGCCATCATCTGCGCGCTCGAACAGGGCATCGCCGTCGTTGCGGTCATCGACGCCAAATCCGCCAACGACAAATTCGTCGGCACGCCTGTCGTAAGCTCGCTGGGGGCCATTCCCGGCGGCTGTGACGCGCTCCTGGTGACCGATCTGCAGGCGACGCGTGAATTCGTTGCGGCGCTTGCCGACCAGGTCGGCGCCGAGCGCGTGCTGGTGCCGGCCTTGCTCGGGATTCGTCTCAATCGCCGGACGGAGAGCGCGGCATGACACAGGATTTCAGCCTGCAGCTGAACCGGCGCTGGTTCGTCGCCCATACGCGACCCAATGCCGAGGCCAAGGCCGCGGCCAATCTCGTGCGCCAGGGCTTTGGCGTCTATGTGCCGCGCTATCTGAAGCGGCGCCGCCACGCGCGCAAAATTGAAACCGTCGCCGCACCTTTGTTTCCGCGCTACGTCTTCGTCGCCGTCGATCTTGCGGCGCAGCGCTGGCGCTCGATCTATTCCACCGTCGGCGTGGCGCGGCTGGTTTGCAACGGCGACGATCCGGCCGCTGTGCCGGACGCCGTCGTCGGCGCGCTGCAAAGCCGTGAAGACGCGCGCGGCTTCATCAAGCTCGACGCGCGGCCGGGCTTTCGTCCGGGCGAAACGGTGCGCGTGCTCGACGGCGCTTTTTCGTCCTGCTTGGGCCTGTTCGAGGGCATGGCGGAGCGCGAGCGGATCGCGATCCTGCTCGACCTTCTCGGCCGCAAGGTCCGCGTCGTGCTGGACGCCGATCTGGTGGCGGCCGCGTAGTCGGCCGCCACAGGCGGGGCTCAGCGAGTGTTGTGGTTCGGGTGAAGCGGATTCACCCGGACTGCGGTAGCGTGGAAAATCGGCGCAACAATTGCACGGCCGCCGGCAATCAGGGTCTTCGGCGCGAGAGGACATTCGGAGACATCATGAGAGTGCTTGTGACCGGCGGCGCCGGATTGGTTGGAACTGAATGCTGCAAATTGTTTGCCGGCGAAGGCTTCGATGTCGTCAGCGTCGACAATTACATGCGCGCCCGGATCTTCGGCGCCGACGCCGAAACCAAGGGCAACATCCAACAGACGCGGAAGAATTATCGCATCGAGCACCACGAGCTCGACATCCGCGACGAGAAAATCGGCGAATTGGTCAAGAATGCCGACGTCATCATTCACACTGCGGCGCAGCCATCGCATCCGCGCTCGATCGAGATCCCGGTCGAGGATTTCGAGATCAACGCGCTCGGCACGCTGAACCTTCTGGAAGCCGTGCGGAAATACAACAAGAACGCCCCCTTCGTTTTCTGCTCGACCAACAAGGTCTATGGCGAAGCGCCGAATTATTTTTCATACAAGAAAGTCGGCAAGCGGCTCGAGCCGCACGATCCGTCGCTGTGGGACGGCTTTGACGAGTCGCTGCGCATCGACCGCATGATGCATACGCCGTTCGGCGTCTCCAAGACCGCGGCCGATCTCTACGCCCAAGAATACGCGCATCTCTATGGGCTGAAGACCGGCATATTCCGCATGGGCTGCATTACCGGCGGCGCCGCCAAGGCCACCGAACTGCACAATTGGGAGCCGTTCTTCGTCAAGAAGGCGATGAGCGGTGAATTGCTCACCGTCTATGGCCATGAAGGCTATCAGGTCCGCGACGTGATCCACGCCGCCGATCTCGCCAAGCTGTTTCTTGAATTCGTCAAGGCGCCGCGGCCGGGCGAAGTCTACAATATCGGCGGCGCGCGGAAGAACTCGATCTCGCTCCTGGAATCGTTCGATCTCATCGAGAAAGTCACCGGCAGGACGATGAATTACAAGCTCGGGCCGGAACGGGAAGCCGACCACATCTGGTGGATTTCCGACATCAGCAAGGCGCGGCTGCATTATCCGGCCTGGGATATCCGCATCGGCCTCGAAGAGGCTTTTGCCGACATTTTCGAAGCGCTGTCCAAGGCGGCTTAGGCGGCGACACGTTCGGCCATCGAGCAGCCTGGATAACGGTGCGGTCGCGGGCGTGACCAAAAGCGTTTTTCTTTACATGTCGTCGGCCTCGCACAACGCCTACCGCAACATGGTGGCGAATGCGCCGGACGGATTTGAATTCGCCGACAGCGCATCCAACAACGATTTCATGGCGCACGGCCTGGTGCAGGCGACGCGCCGCCTGCCATCGACGTTCGGCGCGACGCTTGCCGCCGGCGCCATGCGGCTGGTGACGAAGGTCCAGCCGCATCTTTCTCCATACTATAATGACGCGCACATCCTCCTGAACAAGCCGAAGGTGCGCCGCTTCCATTCGCGCGACTACGACATCGTGCATAGCGGCCAGAGCCTGCTCGCCACCGATCTGCCCTATGTGGTCGATTTCGAGCATGCCACCGCGTTCTGCGGCTATAGCCAATATGCGCTGCGCCGTCCGGGCTTCGTCCGTGCGCTGGAACGCGTTCTGCTCGATCCGAAATTGAAAAAGCTTCTGGCCTGGAGCGACGCAGCCGGCCGCAGCCTGACCAACTTCGTCACGGACAAAGACGTTGCGCACAAGGTCGAGACGTTCTACCCGGTGATGGCGCCGGCCAAGGCCGTGCCGCGCACCAGCAATTCGTTCAACTTCCTCTATATCGGCAATAATTTCTACGCCAAGGGCGGCTATGAGAGCCTGCTCGCCTTCGAGCGAATCGCCGGCAGGTATGATTGCCGTTTCACGGCGATCGGCGATATTCCGCCCGAGGTCGCTGCGCGCTTTGCCGGCAACGCCAAGGTCGCGCTGATCGGGCGCGTGCCCTATGCCAAGGTGGTCGAGTTCTATTCCAACAGCGATGTCTTTGTCTTTCCGTCGCATTACGACACCTACGGTTTCGTCATTCCCGAGGCGTTGTCCTTCGGCCTGCCGGTGATCGGCGTCGACAGTTTCTCGACGCCCGAACTGGTGCAGCACGAGAAGACCGGACTCTTGATCAAGACGCATTTCAATTCCTTCGCCGCTGACGACGGTTACGCCGCGCCGGCGCAGCGGGAGCTTGCCGCGAAACGTCACGCCGCCTGCGTCAATCCGCCGGATTGGTATGTGACGCTCTTGGCCGACGCCATGGAGCGCTTCATCAGCGATCGGCGCTTGAAGGACGAGTGCTCGAAGAACGCCGTGCTGGAAACGACCGAGGGCAAATTCAGCCCGAAGCGCTCGCGCGAGCAGCTCAAGCGCATCTATGAGAAAGCGCTGACCTGACCATGCAAGCGAATCGCGCCGCCGCGTTCATCCCGCAACTGACGGGCATCCGCTGTCTGGCGGCATCGATGGTGCTGGCGCTGCATGCCGATCAGGCCGTCGGCCACGTCGATCTGGCGTTCGTGTCGCGCGGCTATCTGGGCGTCGATCTGTTCTTCCTGCTGTCGGGCTTCATCATCGCCCATGTCTACGCCGAAAGCTTCAGGGAGCCGTCCGGCCGCCGTTTCGGGCAATTCATGTGGCATCGGTTTGCGCGCCTCTATCCGGCGCATGTCACCGTGCTCCTTTTTCTGCTGGCGGCATTCGTCGCCGCCACGCATCTCAATGTTCCGCTGGACGATGCGGATGCCTGGACAGCGAAGAATTTCGTCAAACAGGTCTTTCTTGTCCACGCCTGGGGCATCGACCGGCATATCGGCTGGAACGCGGTGTCGTGGTCGGTCAGTGCGGAATGGTTCGCCTATCTGCTGTTTCCGGCGATAGCCTTTGTGATCCTTCGCCTGGAGCGTCCGGCGGCAGCAGGCGTGGCGGTCCTGGCCCTGCTGATCATGTTCTCGGCCTTTGCGGCTTTCGATTGGGACGTGGGGTTGTGGAATGGGCCGCCGGCATTGACCCGCGTGACGGGTGAGTTCATCTGCGGCGTTGCGCTGTGGCGATGCGCGCCCATGTTCAAGTTCAGTCCCGCGGTGTTCGACATCCTCGGTGCCGTTGCCGTGACCGGGTTTGCCGCCGGCTCCGTATTCGGTCTATCCGACTTCGGCCTGATTGCGCTCCTGGCGCTCCTGGTTTTCGCGGCGGCGAGGTCGACCGGGGCTCTCGCGCAAGTCCTGTCGATCAAACCGGCGGTCTGGCTCGGCCAGATTTCCTATTCGCTTTATCTGGTGCATTTCACGACAGTGCGCCTTCTCCATAAGATCCTTGCGCATGTCCTGGTCGACTATTCTGACGCGACCAAAATCGCCATGTTCCTGCTGGCATTTCCATGTTCGGTCGTGGCGGCCGCGGCGCTCTACTATTTGGTCGAGCGGCCGGCGAGGGCGCGATTGGTGAAAGCCGAGACGGCGTTGCCGTTCATCGGAGCGCCGCAACAGATCGCCGTCCGTGACGAGAAGCTCCGCGCTTGAACCGCCATAACCCGCGAAACCGCTGAACCGTGACGCCGCGCCTGACCATCGTATTGCCGTTGCGAGGACGCCACCTCTTCACGCTGCGCTTTCTCTGGCATGCCAACAAGGCGCGGCTGCCGTATCGCATCCTCATCGCCGACGGACAGGTCAATGAGGCGCTAGCCCGCCATATCGAGAACAGCCGGGAGACTTTTCCCAATCTCGATATCGACTATGTGCGTTATCCCGACGACACCGGCTACAGTCGCTATTTCGCGAAAATGGCCGATGCGCTCGGGCGGGTGCGCACGCCTTACGCGATGCTGGCCGACAACGACGATTTTCTGGGGATCAATGGGATCGAACAGGCGCTGGATTTTCTCGACTCCAACCCGGATCATGTCGGCGCCTTGGGTCAGCCTGTCGGCTTCGCCGCCTATTCCGGATTCGACGCGCCCGGCGGCGGCGTGTATGGGCGGCTCAATCGTCTTCGCACCTATCCTTCCCGCCCGTCTGCCGCATCCTCGATCGTCGAGCGGCTGCGTCAGGGCGGACTGTCGCTCCTGATCTATTATTCGGTCTATCGCACCGAGGCGCTGGCAACTTTGTGGCGGGAAGATCGCGAGATCGATTTCAGCGACCTGATGCTGCATGAGACCTATCACGCCATGCGCAGCCTCACGCTCGGCAAGGTACGCGCCAACGCGGCCACGATCACCTATTATTCCCAGATCGGCACCTCGACATCGTCCGATCCGATGCGCAACTGGGTCGGCCATCTGCTGCGCAGCCGTTTCACCGCGGACACCGCGGAAATGGTCAAGCGCATCGCGGCTGCCGCCGCGGAAGCGGGCGCTGATGCGGCTGCGGCAACCGAAGAGGCGCGGGGCAACATCGAAAGCTATTTCCGCGACTTCCTTTGGAGCAATTACGGCGCGGTCGCCGAGGTCAAGCGCCGCCTGCGCCGGGCTTCGCCGACGCTGGTCAAATATTGGCAGTCGCGCCCGCGCTTTTCGGCGAGACGCGAGATCGCCGCGGTGCTGAAGAAGCTCGCGGCAGCCGGCGCCACGCCGCGAGACCTCGATCGGACCCGCAGCGAGATCGGCGCCATCGAACAGGCGATGTCGCCGCGAGCCTTCTCGGCCTTTGCCGCTCCGTTCCTCGACATGGCGCGTGTCGATATGGCGGGTGTTGACACGGCGCGTCTTGATATGGCGCGCGCCGGCGGCGGCCGCGACTGGATCTGAAGCTCATCAGATGGCGACGTTGCAAACCCGTGGTGGAAGCGAAGCCAAAGCCGGAAATGGCTCAGGCCTCGGTCCGTCGGCGCCGGACCTGCTCATTCATCTGCATATCGCCAAGACCGGCGGCACCACGCTCAGCAGCATGGTGAAGCACGCCTTCGGGCCCGACCAGGTCTTCGAAACCATGTCGAAGGATCACCAAGTCTACGGCGGTCTCGATCTTCTGACCTACGCATCCTGCGAGCGCATGCTGCGCGATTGCGATATTGCGAATATCCGCTATTTCACCGGCCATGTGCCGATCGGCGTCGACCGCCTTTTCGGCCGACCGGCGAAATATATCGCCGTGGTGCGGCACCCGGTCGAGCGGCTGCTCTCCTATTTCTATTTCCGCATCCAGGGCGGCGATCCCTATCTCAAGGACGGCAAGCCGATCGCCTTCGAGGACTATGTCGAGTCCGGCGGCGACATCATCTTCAACAATTATCAGGTGCGAGTGATCAGCGGCAGCCCGGATCTCGATGCGCCGGCCGGTCCGCGCGGGGCACTCGTCGCCGGCGCTCCCGTCGAGGCGCGTCATCTCGCCATGGCCAAGCGCAATATCGAGGACAATTTCCTGTCGATCGCGCCGATCGGGCAGATCGCCGAACTCGCGCTGCTGCTGCGCCGGGTCTATGGCTGGCCGATGCGGCGGCTGCAGACCGAATACAAGAATCCGACCCGGGAGCGGCCGCGCGCGCCAAATGTCGCGCCGCGGCTCCTGCGCATCATCGAAGAGCGCAATGCCCACGACATCGCGCTTTACGACTGGGTGTGCCAGCGTTTTGCCGCGCAGCGCGCGCTCTACGAGCCGGGACTGTCGCGCGACCGGTGCGTCTATAGTCTGGTCAATCGCGCCTTGACGACGGCGGGGGAAATCCTGCCCTGGACGCTGCGCAAGCGGCTCGCGCAAATCCTGTTCTACGCCCGCCGATGAATCTGCATCTGAAACTGCTCGATGATCTGATGACGCGGCTGCGCTGGCGTTTTCCGGTGCTGGTCGCCTGGACCGCGCTGGTCGGCTTGAGCGAGGGCGTGACCGTCATCCTGCTGCTGCCGCTGCTCAACCGTGTCGGCGTCGCGGCGGGCAGCAGCCAGGGCCTGGTGACCGGTCTCGTCAACAAAGGGCTGGCCTTGGTCGGCGCCACGGCGCCTCTGCCGATCCTCGCTGTGATCGTGGTGGTTGCGGGCATTCAGGCCGTTCTCGCCATTGCGCTGAACTGGTGGAGCGTGAAGCTCGCGCGTCACTATCAGAGCCGCCGCCAGCTCGAAATGTTCAACGCCTTCATGCGGGCGAAGTGGAGCTTCATCGCCGCCCGCAAGGCCGGCGAGATGACCAATGCCATCGTCACCGAGAGCGAGCGGCTGGGACGGGCCTTCACCATCTCGCTGTCGCTGGTCGGCAGTCTCGTCGTCGCGTTCATTTATCTGATCCTGTCGTTGCTGATCGCCTGGCAGGTCGCGCTCAGCCTCGTCGTTTGCGCGGCGGTCGCGGCTGTGGCCATGATCGGCCTCTACCGCAAGGGCTATGAAGCCGGCCGGAGCCTCGCGCCGCTCGACGCCGAACTGCAGTCGGCGCTGAACGAGCAGTTCGCCGGCGCCAAATTCATCAAGGCAAGCGGCATCGACGACCGGGCTTCGGCCCTGATCGCGCCTTTGCTGCAGAAGCTGGAAGACGCCAATACGCTTGCCGGCGCGGCACCGGGCACCGTCCGCGGCGTATTGGAATTCACCGGCCTGATCGGGCTCGCGATTATCCTGGTGCTGGCGAGCGAAGGCATGGGGATCGCGGCCGGTAATATCGTCATTGTGCTGGCCCTGTTCGGTCGGCTGTTCCCGCGGCTCACCGCCGTCCAGGCGCAGATGCATTACCTCACCGGCAATCTGCATGCCATTGTGGTCATCGATCAGTTGCAAGGCACGGCGGAAGCTGAAGCCGAACGCGAGGACGGCGTCGCCGAAACGCTCAAGATCGATCTGCCGACGGAGCTGTCGGTGCGCGACTTGCAGGTGCGGCTCGGCGAGCGGCTGGTGCTCGATCGGGTGAGCCTGACGCTGCCGCTTCCGGGCGTGCTCGCCGTCGTCGGCCGCTCCGGCGCCGGCAAATCGACGCTGGTGCACACCTTGCTCGGGTTGGTCGATGCGAGCGCGGGCGCGATCCGGCTCGGTGCCCATGACTTGGCGTCGACGCCGCCGCGTGCCTGGCGCCGGGCCATCGGTTACGTGCCGCAGGAGACAATCCTGTTCCACACGTCAATTCGCGACAATCTCACGCTGGTCAAGCCGGATGCGACGCGAGCTGAAATCGAACGGGCGGCGCGCCGGGCCCATGCCTATGACTTCATTCAGGCCTGGCCCGAAGGCTTCGACACCATCATCGGCGATCAGGGCGTCAAGCTCTCCGGCGGCCAGCGCCAGCGGCTCGGCATCGCGCGCGCGCTGCTGACCAATCCGAGCCTGCTGCTCATGGACGAAGCGATGAGCGCGCTCGACACCGAGTCCGAGGCCGAGCTGTTGCGGACCATCGAAGAGCTGCGCAAGCAGATGGGCATTCTCATCGTGGCGCATCGGCTCGGCGCCGTGCGCACGGCGGACGCGATTTGCGTCATGGAGGCCGGCCGTATCGTCGAGTCCGGCACCTGGAACGAACTGATGTCGCGCCGCGCGCGGCTTTACGCTTTGGCCGAGGCGCAATCGCTCACGCAGTCGTCCCAGGAAGGCCAAGCAGCCGCAGAAGGCCCGGTGCTGGCGGCGTCCTGATCGCGCCGGCCGAGGCGCTCCTCTCATCGAGGCGATACATCACAATGCCGGATCATAAATTATCGACCAAATGCCGCGTCTGCGGCGGGCCTATCGCAGCCTTCATGACGTTCGGCCGCATGCCGATCGCCAATGGCTTCCTGAAGCCGAGCGAGGTCGCCGACGAATATTTCTTCGAACTGGCGCCGGCCTTTTGCGAGCAATGCAAGATGTTTCAGATCGTGGAGCAGCCCGACGCCACCAGGATGTTCCACGAGAACTACGCGTTCTATTCCTCGACCTCGCGATACATGCAGGCGCATTTCGAGCGCTACGCCAATTTCGTCATCAGCGAATTTCTCGCCGGCCCGCCGGATCCGTTCGTCGTCGAGCTCGGCAGCAATGACGGCATCATGCTGCGGCATTTCCACGACAAGGGCATGCGCCATCTCGGCATCGAGCCGTCGGCGAATGTCGCCGACGCGGCGCGCGCCCGCGGCATCCGCACCGTCAGCAAGTTCTTCAATCCGGCGCTCGCCGACGAGATCGTCGGGGAGCACGGCCGCGCCGACGCGATCCTCGCCGCCAATGTGATGTGCCACATTCCCGATATCAACGGTGTCGGCGAAGGCGTGAAGCGCTTGCTCAAGCCGGACGGCGTGTTCGTGTTCGAGGATCCATATCTCGGCGACATGATCGCCAAGACCTCCTACGACCAGATCTACGACGAGCATGTCTTCATCTTCTCGGCGACGTCGGTGCAGCGCGCTTTCGCACCGCACAGCCTTGAGCTGATCGACGTGCTGCCGCAGGTCACCCATGGCGGCTCGATGCGCTATGTCTTCGCGCCTAAGGGCAGCCGTCCGGTGGCGCCGCGCGTCGAGGAGCAATTGGCCAAAGAGAGCGCGCAAGGGCTGGAACGCGCCGAGACCTATCGGCGCTTCAAGGAGAATTGCGAGAGGTCGCGCGCCGGGCTGATGCAGGCGCTGGAAGCACTGCGCCGCGAGGGCAAACGTGTCGTCGGCTATGGCGCGACCTCGAAAAGCACGACAGTGACCAATTATTGCGGCATCACGCCGGCCCATGTCGAATTCATCTCGGACACGACGCCGATCAAGCAGGGCAAGCTGTCGCCGGGCATGCATATCCCGGTCAAGTCTTATGCCGAGTTCGAGAAGCAATACCCGGATTGCGCGCTGCTGTTTGCCTGGAACCACGCCGCCGAGATCCGCGAGAAGGAGCACGCGTTCATCGCCGCCGGCGGGCAATGGCTGGTCTATGTGCCGGACGTGAAGATCGAATCATGACCGCGCAGTCGATCGACGCGTGCATGATCCCGTGGGCGTCGCCCGCCGCGCAATATCGCGCGCGCCAGGCGGACATCAAGGCTGCCGTCGCGCGCGTGCTCGACTCCGGGGTCTTCGTCCTCGGCGAAGAGGTGGAATCTTTTGAGCGTGCCTTTGCCGCTTATTGCGGTGTAGCTCACGGCATCGGTGTCGCCAGCGGCACCGACGCGCTCGAACTCGCGCTGCGTGCGCTCGGCATCGGGCCCGGCGACGAGGTCATCACCGTCTCGCACACCGCGGTGGCGACGGCTGCGGCCGTGCTCGCCTGCGGCGCCACCCCCGTCCTCGTCGATGTCGAGGCGAGTTATTACACAATCGATCCGTCCAAGATCGAAGCCGCGATCACGCCGCGCACCAAGGCGATTGTGCCGGTACATCTCTACGGGCAGGCCGCCGATATGGACGCGGTGCTTGCCCTGGCGCGCGCGCATGAGCTGCGCGTGATCGAAGATTGCGCACAATCGACCGGCGGCCGCCATGGCACGCACCGGCTCGGCAGCATCGGCGACGTCGCCTGTTTCAGCTTCTATCCGACCAAGAATCTCGGCGCCATCGGCGACGGCGGCATGGTGATTACGCCCGACGCCGATCTCGCCGCGCGGGTGCGGCGGTTGCGCCAATACGGCTGGGATGACGCGCGCAAGACCCATGAACTCGGCCGCAATTCGCGGCTCGATCCGCTGCAGGCGGCGATCCTTGCTGCAAAGCTCCCGCATCTCGATGCCGACAATGCGCGGCGCGCGGCGATCGCCGCCCGCTATGACCGCGGCCTGGCCGGAACCTCGTTCGTGGTTCCGGCGGCGCGCGCGGCGGCAACGCATGTCTATCATCTATACGTGGTGCGCTGTGACGACCGATCGCGGGTCGCGGCGCACCTGCGCGCCGACCGGATCGGCTCCGCGGTGCACTATGCCGAACCGGTCCATGTCCAGAAGGGCTACGGCGAGAAATCCGTGCTGCCGGAGCAGGGGCTGCCGGTGACCTCCGCCATCGTCGATAAAATCCTGTCGCTGCCGATGTATCCGCAACTGACCGATGCCGAAGTCGATCGGGTCGTCGCTTCGCTGCGCCGTTATGACCATCGCGGCTGAACCGGCGCTGTCGGGAAGCGAGCACCCGGCAGCGCATGATGCGGCCGGCTGCACGCCGTTATTTACGATTTTCACGCCGACCTATAACCGCGCGCATACGCTGCATCGCGTGTTTGAGAGTCTTTCGGCGCAGACATTGCGCGACTTCGAATGGATCGTCATCGACGACGGCTCGACCGACAACACCGAAGAATTGGCGACCGGCTGGGCCAAGTCGGCCGACTTCCCGATGCGCTATCTGCGCCAGAATCACGGCGGCAAGCACATCGCGCATAATCTCGCGCTGCAATCGGCGCGCGGCAAGTTCTTCACCTGTCTGGATTCCGACGATGCGCTGCCGCCGGAGTCGCTCGAAAGGCTCGCGCATGCCTGGGACGCGATCCCGGACAAAGAGAAGCCTGCCTTCTGCGGCGTGGACGGGCTGTGCTGCGACCAGCACGGCCACATCGTCGGCGACGCCTATCCGCGCGATCCGTTCGACGCCGACATGCGCGAACGCAAATATGTTTACGGCCCGCGCGGGGAAAAATGGGGCGTCGTGCTGACCGAGATCGCGCGGCTTTATCCTTTCCCGCAAGTCGCGATCGGCAAATATCTGCCCGAAGGCATCGTCTGGCTCGACATGGCCAAGCGGTTCAAGACCCGCGCCGTCAACGAGGTGGTCCGCATCTATTACATCGATGACGCCGAACCGGGAGTGACCACGGCGATCAAGCGGCGGCTTGCCGCGCATGCCGAAGGCAATTGGCACTATTACATCTGGCTCCTGAACAATGATCTCGGATATTTTTTTTCCGCTCCCAAGCCGTTCGTCAAAGCGGCGGCGATGCTGCCGGTCGTCGCCTGGATCACCGGACGGACATTGGGGGGGATATTGCGGGAGTTGCGGGGGCTTGCGGCGAAAGCGCTGGTGATGATGGCGCTGCCGGTGTCGGTCATTATTTTCGTCATCGATCGCACGCGCAGACCGACGCAATGACTCAGCGCCTGACCATTGTCCTCCCGTTGCGCGGCCGGCCGCTGTTTACGCTGCGCTTTCTGTGGCATGCCAATACGGCGCGGCTGCCGTACAAATTCATCGTCGCCGACGGCGAGGTCAGGCCGGAATTGTCGCGTCTGCTCGATGACTCGCAAAAGCTGTTTCCGCATCTCGACGTTGATTATATCCGCTATCCCGACGACGGCGATTTCGGCCGTTACTTCGCCAAGATGGCGGACGCGCTGGCGCGCGTGCGCACACCCTATGTCATGCTCGCGGACAATGACGATTTCCTGGCTTGGGCCGGCCTCGAGCGCAGCCTCGACTTTCTCGAGCGCCATCCGGATTATGTCTGTTGCGGCGGCGGCATCGGCGGTTTTGCCGTCTATGCGCGAGAATTTCCGCGGCTGGGCGGGTTGTACGGGCCGCTCAACAAGCTTGCATACCGCTACATGCCTTACGATCGCTCGCTCGATCTCGGCTCGTCTTCCGCGGCCGACCGATTGCGGCAAGGCTTGCGCAATTCCTGGAGCTATTACGCGGTGTTCCGGTCGCCCGCGTTGCAGACGATCTGGCGGGAGGTTGCCGAGATCAACTTGAGCGATCTTCAGCTTCACGAGAAATATTGCGCCATGCGCACGCTGACCTTGGGCAAGGCGCGCTCCGATCCGGCGACGATCGCCTATTTCCGGCAATATTGGACGACCATGCGCTCGGCCTTTCCCAAGGACTGGGTGCATCATCTGGTGCGCAGCCGCTTCAGCACCGACTTCGCCGAAATCCTCGCCCGGATTTCGCGCGAGGCCGCGGCCGCCGATGGCGTCGATGAAAGACCGCTCGCCGAGGATTTGCGCGACAATATCATTTCGTGGTTCGGCGACTTCCTGCGCCGCAATTACGGCCCTTATGCCGCGCTCCGCCGCGCTTTGCGCAACTCTGCGCCGGGCCTGCTCGAATGGGCGAAGACCCGGCGGCGCTATACGGTGTCCCTCGAGCGGCGCGGTGTTCTGGCAAAACTGCGCCGCAACGGCGCATCTGACGATTATCTGATCGCATTCAGCAAGGAACTGGCGCAGATCGAGGGCGTGATCTGCGGTCCGGCCTTTGCCGATTTCATCCGGCCCCATGTGCCGCTGTTCGTGCCCGAGGCGGCGCAAGAGGTGGCCGGGACGCCCGCTGCGGAGCTTGGCGCGCTCGGACGAGGCCAAAGTGCCTGAAGCGATCTGGGTGGTCGGCGGCGAGCAGCGCGGCGTGCCGCACTGGACGCGGGAGTGGAAGCTCTACAAGAAAGCGCTGGTGACGAAAGTGGCCGGCGGTCGCGCCGAGCGCGTTCTGGAATATGAGACGCCGGCCGCGCATTGCGCCGACGACACGCCGTCGATCGTCTTCAAGGCGGCTTCGATCCGGGGCGATCGCGCTTATCTCTGTACCCAGACCGAGGTCCTGATCTGCGACTTTCCGTCATTCGCAATCCGCGATGTCATTTCGCTGCCGTGCTTCAACGATCTGCATCATGTCGCTGTGGCGCCGGACGGGAGGCTCTTTGTCGCCGTCACCGGGCTCGACGCGGTGGCGGAGCTTGCGCCGGACGGCGCGCTGCTCGATCTGATAAGCGTCACCGGCGATCCGGTGTGGGATCGCTTCTCCAGGGCCACGGACTATCGCAAGGTGGCGACGACCAAACCGCATCACGCGCATCCGAACTTCGTGTTCTTTCTCGACGGCGAGCCCTGGGTGACGCGTTTTGTGCAGCGTGACGCCGTGGCTTTGAACGGCAACGGCAAGGGGCGCGCGCCGTTCCGCCTCGGCATGGAGGGCGTGCACGACGGCCATGTCGCCGACGGGTCGGTCTATTTCACCGCGGTAAATGGTGTCGTTCTCGCCTTTGAACTTGCCTCGGGCGCAATGCGGAATTTCGATCTCAATCAAGCCGATGGACCCTATAAGGATCGCCCGCTCGGCTGGTGCCGCGGCATCCTTGCGCGGGGCAACGACATCTGGGTCGGATTTTCGCGCATCCGTTACACGCAGCTGCGGCAGAATATCGATTGGGTCCGGCGCGGCTTCCGCGACGCCGATCGCCTGCCGCCGGCGCCGACCCGCATCGCGCGGTATGATCTGAACAAAAACGCGCTGGTCGAGGAGCTCGATCTCGAGCCCGCCGGCATGAACACGATTTTCAGCATGCACACGGCTTGAGCGCGGGCGCCGATGAACGTCAAGGAAACCGGCCTTGCCGGCCTTCTGCTGATCGAGCCGCGCTATTTTCGCGACGAGCGCGGCTATTTTCTCGAGTGCTTTTCCAAGCCCCGTTATCGCGACGCCGGCATCACCGATGACTTCGTCCAGGAAAACCATTCGCGCTCGCACAAGGGTATCCTGCGCGGCTTGCATTTTCAGGTGCGGCACCCGCAGGCGCAGATGGTCACGGTGATGCGCGGGCGGGTGTTCGACGTCGGCGTCGATTTGCGGCCGGGCTCCAAGACGTTCGGCCAGTGGTTCGGCGCCGAGCTGAGCGACGAGGGGGCCTGCCAGATGTATATGGCGCCCGGCTTCGCGCACGGCTTCTGCGTGCTGAGCGATACCGCGGATCTGCATTACATGGTGAGCCGCATCTACGATCATGCCGATGAAGGCGGGCTGCTGTGGAACGATCCCGAGATAGGCATTCGCTGGCCGGTCGAGGCGCCGGTCGTGTCGCAGCGGGACGCCGCTTATCCACGATTGCGCGAACTCGCGCGCGACCGGCTGCCGCACGCCGGACCACAAGACGCATGAGGAGTTTCATCAAACGGCTGGTCGCGCGCCTGCCTTGGAAGGCGCGCAAGCTCGTCATGTTCTTCGTCGAGCACGGGCTGGTCAGCCGGACGCCGTTTTCGGGCGTCTATGCCTCCTTCGGCGATGTCCCGGGCACGATGCAAACCGCCGAAGCCGATCAGGCGGCGGCCGCGGCGCGCGGCATTGCGCAGGGACCAAACCGCGACGAGGCCACCGATTTGCCGCGGCTTCGGCGCGCGCACTCGCTGATGCCTCTTGTCGTTGCCATGCTCGCGGGCGAACAACGCAACGAACCGGTGAATATCCTCGATTTCGGCGGCGCCGCCGGCGTGGACTTTGCCAATCTGCTCGCTGCGCTCGGTCCGCAGATCAACGTGCGTTATCACGTTGTCGATTTTCCAAAGGTCTGCGCCGTCGGGCGGGACCATTGGCGCGACGAGTCCCGCATCTCGTTCGGCGACGCCTTGCCGCCGTCGGCCGATTTCGACCTCGTCTACTGCTGGAGCAGCATCCACTATGTCGCCGATCCGCTCGGACTGCTGGCGCAATTCGCCGGCTATCGTCCGACCGCGATCCTTCTTGCCGGCTCGCCGTTCACGTCCGGCGATGCCTTCGTGCGCGCGCAGGTCAATCAATCGGTTCCGTTTCCACAATGGGTCCTGAGTCTCCCCGATCTCGAGCGCCGCATGGAAGCGTGCGGCTATGCCATGGTGTTCCATGTCGCAGGCGAGGACGACTACAACGTCGACAATTACCCGCCGCGCTATCGCGTGCCCAATAGCGCCAGCCTCCTGTTCCTCAAATCGGGCGCTGGCGGTCTATCGTCGCGCCAGCGGAGCGCGGTATGAGCACGGTCGTCATCACCGGGGGGCGAGGTTATATCGGCACCGCGCTCGCCCGACGGCTCGTCGGCGACGGCCACGTGTTGCGGCTCGTCTCGCGGTCGCCGCATGCGCCGCGCTTCGAAGCGCCGCCGGACGCCAAGATCGATCATATCGCGGCCGACCTGCGCGATCGGCGCGTCTGGTCGCAATTGCTCGATGGCGCGGACGCAGTGGTGCATCTCTCCTCGCGCACCGATCTGCGCGCCGCCGAGGCCGACCCGCAGGGCGACGACAATATCAATATCGCGCCGCTGCGCGCGCTGACCGAAGCGGCTGCCGAGAACAAGGCTGCCGCCGCGGTGATCTTTGCCAGCACGGTTACCATCGCCGGCCCGCATCCGAAGCTTCCGGTCGATGAGACCGCGCCGGACGAGCCGTGCTCGGTCTACGACCGGCATAAGCTCATCTGCGAGACGATCTTGCGTGAAGCGACCGGGCGCGGCGCGTTGCGCGCGTGCACGCTGCGGCTCTCCAATGTCTATGGCCACGGCCAGGCCTCGATCAATGCCAATCGCGGCATTCTCAATATCATGATCAACCGCGCGATTGCCGGCGAACCGCTGACGATCTATGGCGAGGGTGCCTATATCCGCGACTTCACCCATATCGACGACGTGGTCGAGGCGTTTCGGCTTGCGATCGAGACGCCCGCGATATGCGACGGCCGGCACTATGTCATTGCCGCGGGGCAGGGCGTGACGCTGGCGCAGGCTTATGCCTTGATCGCCGAGACCGCGCTGGACCATGCCGGCCGCCGCTGCGACATCCGCGCCATCGCCGAGCCGGCCGACCTGCATCCGATCGAGCGCCGCAATTTCGTCGGTAATTCGCGGCTGTTTTCGGCGCTCGCCGGCTGGCGGCCGCGCTTCGATCTGGCAAGCGGGATCCGCGATTATTTCCAGCGCGCCATGCCGGCCGCCGCTCGGACAAAAGCCGCTGGGACAAAAGCAAAAACCGCGCCGGGGACTGCGGCGTGAGACGATGGAGGAAGGACCACGGATGACGGATTCTGGGAATAAGCCGATCCCGACTGCGAGCCAGACGCCGCCGGGACCGGTGCCCGATTGGCTCGGCACTATCGCGCGCGTTCGCCTGATCGAATTGCCGCGTTACGCCCGCGACGACGGCGAGATCGTGGTCGCGCAAGCCTTCAACCACGTGCCGTTCGCGATGGCGCGTGCATTCACGCTCACCGCGCCACGCGGCGCGCGGCGCGGCGAACACGCCCATCGCCGCTGCACGCAATTTATGTTGTGCGTGCATGGCGCGGTCGACGTATTGTGCGACGACAGCCGCGACAAGGAAGTGTTCACCCTCGACCGCAACAATCTTGCGCTCTGCGTGCCGCCGACCATATGGAACACGCTGATCTTCAAGGAGGATCGCTCGGTGGTGTTGGTCCTGTGCGACCGGCTGTTCGAAGAAGCCGACTATCTGCGCGAATACGGTGAGTTTCTTGCCTTCCGGGAAGCCAATCAATGAAAATCGTTGTGACGGGCGCGCTGGGGCATATCGGCTCGGCGCTGGTGCGGCAATTGCCATTGCATTTTCCCAAAGCCAGGATCGTCATGGTCGATAACATGATGACGCAGCGCTATGCGTCGCTGTTCGACCTGCCGGCGGTCGGGCGTTATCAATTCATCGAGGGCGATGTGCGCCAAATCGACTTGCGGCCGGTGGTCGAGGGCGCGCATGTGGTGGTGCACCTCGCCGCCATTACCGACGCCGCGGGCACGTTCGATCGCGCCGAGGAACTTGAAGCCAACAATTTCGAGGCGACCACGTTGATCGCCTCGGCGTGCCAGGAGACCGGCGCGCGGCTGATCCATCCGTCGTCGACCAGCGTTTACGGTACGCAGAACAGTCTGGTATCGGAGGACTGCTCGCTCGAAGAGCTGAAGCCGCAGAGTCCCTACGCCACGACCAAGCTCAAGGAAGAAGAAATGGTGCAGCGGCTGGCGAAGAACGGCGGGCTGCGCGCGGTGATATTCCGTTTCGGCACCATATTCGGCGCCTCCGCCGGCATGCGCTATCACACCGCGGTCAACAAGTTCTGCTGGCAGGCGGTCATGAAGCAGCCGCTCTCGATCTGGCAAAGCGCCTACGACCAGAAACGGCCCTATCTCGATTTGCTCGACGCCGTGCGCGCCGTCGCTTTTGTCATCAAGAGCGATCTGTTCGACGGCCGGGTCTATAATGTGCTGACCTTGAACGCGACGGTGCGCGACATCGTCGAATACATCCGTGAATTCGTGCCGCATCTGCAATTGTCGTTCGTGAACAGCCCGATCATGAACCAATTGTCCTATGAAGTCTCGGCCGAACGTTTCCACGCCCGCGGCTTCACCGTCGCCGGCGATATTCGCCGCGGCATCGGCGAGACCGTGTCGCTGCTTGCGGCCGCCAATCGCCCTTAGAGCATGATCGCGAAAAGTAGACGCCGGTTTTCGGAAAAGATCATGCGCAAACGAAAAATCTAGCGTCGGCCGGAGGCGCGACTTGGCCGCGGGCGGACCGATGCGTATCGCGATTGTGACGTCGCGCCTCGATGTCGGCGGCACCGAGCGGCACATCGCGCGCATCCTGCCCGCGTTGCAGCGGCGGGGCCTCGATATGGCGCTCTATGTCATGGAGCGGGGCGGAGCGCTCGAAGCCGAGATCGCCGCACAGGGCATCCGCGTCGAGGGGCCTTCGCCCGGCGGCATGCTGCATTGGCCGAAAGCTGCGCTGTCTTTGGCGTCATGGCTGCGCCGCGAGCGGCCCGATGTCGTGCATTTCTTTCTGCCGCGGCCTTATGTTTTCGGCTCGCTGGCGGCCGAACTCGCCGGACAGCGGTTGAGGCTCATGAGCCGGCGTTCGCTGACCGATTACCGCGCCAAATATCCGCTGCTCGGCAGCATCGAACGATTTTTGCACCGGCGGACCTTCGGCATTCTCGGCAATTCGCAGGCGGTGATCGATCAGCTTGGGGCCGAGGTCGACGATCCGGGAAAACTGGCGCTGATCCATAACGGCATCGAGATGCCGTCGCCGGTCTTCACGGGCAGCCGGCGGCGGGTGCGCGACATGCTGCAAATTCCCGGCGATGCGCTCGTCATTGCGGTCGTCGCCAACCTGATCGCCTATAAGGGCCATCGCGATCTCCTCGCAGCATTGGCGCTGATCAAGGACCGCTTGCCTGCGCCAAACTCCCCTGTTTCATGGCGGCTTCTGGCCATCGGCCGCGACGACGGCGTTGGCGCCGAACTCAAAGCGTCGGCGCAGGCCTTGGGCATGGCCGATAACATGCGCTGGCTCGGCGAACGCAACGACGTCGATGAACTGCTCGCCGCCAGCGATATCTTCGTTCTGCCGTCGCATCAGGAGGGTTTCTCCAACGCGTTGCTGGAAGCGATGGCGGCGCGGCTTCCTGTCGTCGCGACAGCGGTCGGCGGCAATCGCGACGCCATCGTCGATAATGAAACCGGGCTTCTGGTGCCGCCGCGCGATCCGCGCGCCTTGGCGGCGGCGATCCTGTCGCTCGCCGACAACCCCGATCTGCGCCGCAGCTTTGGTGATGCCGGCCGCCGCCGCGTCGAACAGCATTTTTCGTTGCCGGCCTGTGTCGACCGCTATGAGCGGCTTTACCGGGCGCTGGGCGAGGCCAATCCGGCGCCGGTCGGCACGATTCTGGCTGGTGCCGATTCCGGAATGCGACACTGATGCAGACCGCCGCCGATAGTAATAATGTCGATCCGCAGGTTGCGCGCGGCTTCGGTGAGGAATGGTCGACCTTCCGTCAGGACGAAGACCATCTCTCGGATCAGCAGCGCCGCGACATATTCGACGATTATTTCCGCATCTTTCCCTGGGCGATGCTGTCGCATGGCGGCGGCACCGGCGCCGACATCGGCTGCGGCACCGGGCGCTGGTCGATGCTGGTGGCGCCGCGTGTCGCGCATCTGCATCTGCTCGACGCGAGTGCACAGGCGCTGGCAGTGGCGCGGCAGAATCTCAAGTCGGCGAGCAATGTCAGCTTTCACGCCGCGAGTGTCGCGGACATGCCGTTTGCCGATGCATCCCTGGATTTCGCCTATTCGCTCGGCGTGCTCCATCATGTGCCGGACACGCAAGCCGCCATCGACGCCATTGCGAAGAAATTGAAGCCCGGCGCGCCGCTTCTGGTCTATCTCTATTACGCGCTCGACAATCGCCCGGCCTGGTATCGCGCGCTGTGGCGCCTGAGCAATCTCGGCCGCCGGATCATCTCGCGCCTGCCGCATCCGCTGCGCTTTGTCGTCAGTCAGACGATTGCGGCGCTGGTCTACTGGCCGCTGGCGCGGCTCGCGACGCTCTCGTCCGGACTGGGCCGTTCGCCGCACGGTCTGCCGCTGTCCTACTACGCCGACAAATCGTTCTATGTGATGCGCACCGACGCCTATGATCGGTTCTGCACGCGGCTCGAAAAGCGCTTCACGCGGCCGCAGATCAGGGCGATGCTCGAACGCGCCGGTTTCGCCGATATTCGATTTTCCGCCTCTGAGCCGTTCTGGTGTGCGGTCGGCATCAAGCCGGTGACTGATTGATCGCTCGCAATGACGGTGAGACGCTAAGCCCAGCGCTCGCGCCAGGCCTCCAGCATCAGCACGTCCCAGAGCAGATATTGCCAGTTGCGCCGGCCATCGAGATGGTCCTGCCAATAGCGTCGCACCAGTGCGGCGTCGAGCAGGCCGGCGTCGCAAAGCCTCTGTTCGCCGAGCAGCGTCTCCGCCCAGTCGCGCAGCGGCCCGCGCAGCCATTCGCCGAGCGGAATGCCAAAGCCCATTTTCGGGCGCTCGATCAATTCCGGCGGCACATGACGGTAAAGCACCTGACGCAAAATCCATTTGGTGGTGCCGTTGCGCACCTTGAGGTGCTGCGGCAGCCGCCAGGCGAATTCGACGACGCGGTGATCGATCAGCGGCACGCGCGCTTCGAGAGCCACCGCCATGCTGGCGCGATCCACTTTGGTGAGAATGTCGTCGGGCAGATAAGTGACGAGGTCGAGGAACTGCATGCGCGCCAAGAGCTCGGGAAAATCCCTGGCCACCGTCGTGTCGTCGAGAACGCCGCGCGGCTCCGCGATCTGCGTTCCAATTTGCGGCATGATCTCGGACGGCTCCCAGTGACTGACCAGGCGGCGATAGACGGCGTCCGCGCTGTCGAGCCGGAGCACGGCGGCGGCCTTGTGCATCTTGTCGCCGGCTTGCGGCGGACGCAGCCGCTGCGGCAGCGCCGACAGAAGCTGCGTCCAGCGATCCGGCCGCACCGCGGTGAGCGCGGCGGCCGCGCCCTTGCGCAGCACGCCCGGCATCAAAGCCAGCGAGCGCCAGAAGCGCTGCGTCAGCTGGTAGCGGTTATAGCCGGCGAACAGCTCATCGCCGCCGTCGCCCGACAAAGCCACGGTGACATATTTCCGGGTCATCGCGGAGACGAGATAGGTCGGGATCTGCGATGAATCGGCGAACGGCTCGTCGTAAAAATCGGGAAGGCGCGGGATGACGTCGAGCGCGTCCTTGGCGGTCACGATGAGCTCGGTGTGGTCGGTGCCGAGATGGCGCGCCACCGCGGCGGCGTGAGGCGCTTCGTCATAGCCCTCGATGTCAAAGCCGATGGAGAAGCTCTTCACCGCGCCGCTGTTCGCCGCCTGCATCAGCGCGACCACGGTCGAGGAATCGACGCCGCCGGAAAGAAAGGCGCCGAGCGGCACGTCGGCGATCATGCGGCGGCTGACGGCGTCCTTGAGGAGCGATTCAAGTTGCTCGGTCAGTTCCGCGTCGCTGCCTTCGGCGAGGTGATGCGACCCGTTTCGCGCCACGCTGCGCGCATCCCAGAAGCGCGAGATTTTCGGCTCGCCGCGCCACGGCAGCGTGAGAATGGTTCCGGGTTCGAGCTTATGCACGCCTTCATAGATCGTGCGCGGCGCCGGAATGTAATTGTGCCGCATGAAGGCGGCGACGGCGCTTTGATCGATGCGCGGCGTCCAGCCCGGATGCGCGCGCAGCGCTTTCAGCTCCGAGCCGAACATGAAGGTATCGCCGAATTTCGCCCAATACAGCGGCTTGATGCCGAGCCGGTCGCGCATCAGGGTCAGCGTGCGGTCGCGCCGGTCCCACAGCGCGATGGCGAACATGCCGATCATGCGCTTGAGCGTCGCCTCGATGCCGTTGACGGCGAAGGATTCCAGAATGACTTCGGTGTCGGAATGGCCGCGGAAGTTGTGACCGCGCGCGGCAAGCTCGGCGGCGATCGGCTGGAAGCTGTAAACCTCGCCGTTGTAGCAGATGACGTAACGCTCGTTCGCCGACAGCATCGGCTGATGGCCGGCGGCCGACAGATCGATGATTGACAAGCGCCGATGCACCAACGCGGTTTCAGTTTCGGCATCGATCCAGATGCCCTGATCGTCCGGCCCGCGATAGGCGATGCGCGCGGCCATCGTCTCGGCGATCGTGCCGGGATCGCCTCCGGCAATGCCGGCCGCAGCGCCGATGAAACCCGCGATGCCGCACATCGAACTCGTTCCGCCGCAATGACCGTCAGGACGTTGGATAGGCATATAGGCTGCGCCGCGAACTAACAACGAATTTTCCGGACTGCGCGTCGCCGGCTTAACGATGATGGCATCGTTCGAGCAGGGCGACGCCGCGGCGGTTGCCCCCTCTCGCGGCGGAGGCTAAAGAACGTCCGCCCGTCGCCGCAGTTCGAGGATTTCGTTTTGCCGCATCAACGCAAGATTGCCGTTATTGGGCTCGGCTATGTCGGGCTGCCGGTGGCGGTTGCGTTCGCGCGCTCCGGCGCGTCGGTGGCCGGCTTCGACATCGACCGGCAGCGAATTGAGGAGTTGCGCGCCGGCCTGGATCGCACACTCGAGGTCGAGGCGGCCGATCTGAAACATCCGACGCTGACCTATACGAGCGACCCGGAGGCGCTTGCCGCCGCGGACTTTTATATCGTCACCGTGCCGACGCCGATCGACGCGGCGCGTCGCCCCGACCTCACGGCGCTGTTCGCCGCATCGGACACCGTCGGCCGCTTTCTCAAGCGCGGCGACGTCGTCGTCTATGAATCGACCGTCTATCCCGGCGCGATCGAAGAAGATTGCGCGCCGCGTCTTGAACGCGCTTCGGGGCTGCGCTGCGGAACGGATTTCACGCTCGGCTATTCGCCCGAGCGCATCAATCCCGGCGACAAGACGCATCGTTTCGAGACCATTACCAAAGTCGTATCGGGCCAGGACGACAAGACGCTGCAGATCGTCGCCGACGTCTATGGTTCGGTCGTGACGGCGGGCGTCTATCGGGCGCCGTCGATCAAGGTCGCGGAGGCCGCCAAGGTGATCGAGAACGCGCAGCGCGATCTCAACATCGCCTTCATGAACGAGCTCTCCGAGCTGTTTCACCACCTCGACATCGATACCGGTGACGTGCTTGCCGCGGCCGGCACCAAATGGAACTTCCAGAGTTTTCATCCGGGACTGGTCGGCGGCCACTGCATTGGCGTCGATCCTTATTATCTGACCTATCGCGCCGAGAAGGCGGGCTACGACCCATTGGTGATCCTCGCCGGCCGCCGCATCAACGACGGCGTTGGGCAGCGCGTCGCCCGTGAATGCGCGCATCGGCTCTTGCGGCGCAAGAACGGACGTGCGGGCTCCACCGTGACCGTTCTTGGCATGACGTTCAAAGAAAATGTGCCGGACACGCGCAATTCCAAGGTCGCAGATATCGTTGCCGAGCTGCAATCGTTCGGCCTCACTGTACAGGTGCACGATCCAGTGGCCGATGCCGCGCAGGTCAAGTACGAATACGGCATCGCGCTGCTGCCGATGGAGGAACTGCTGCCGGCCGACGCGGTGATTTTCGCGGTCGCTCATGCCTCGTTTGTCGAGGGCGGCTGGCCGCTATTGACCAGGCTGCTCAAGGACGGCGACGGCATCGTGCTCGATGTGAAGTCGAAGCTTGATCGCGCGGCGCAGCCGAGCGGCATCGACCTGTGGCGGTTGTAGCGATGCCGGCCGGGAACACGCCGCAAAAGCCGGTCCTGGTCACCGGCGCCGCCGGCTTCATCGGCTTCGCGCTGGCGCGGCGGCTGCTCGAAAACGGCCGCGCCGTGGTCGGCGTCGATTGCGTCAACGATTATTACGACCCGGCGCTGAAGGAAGCCCGGCTTGCGGTGTTGCGGCAATTCCCGCAGTTCAGTTTCCATCGCATCGACCTTGCCGAGCGCAAAGCGGCCGAGGCGGTTTTCCGCGACGGCGATTTCGGGCCGGTGGTCCATCTCGCCGCGCAAGCCGGCGTGCGCTATTCGCTGCAGCATCCGCACGCCTATCTCGATTCGAACCTGTCCGGCTTTCTCAACGTGCTGGAAGGCTGCCGCCACCGCCAGACCGAGCATCTGGTCTTTGCCTCGTCAAGCTCGGTCTACGGCGCCAATACGCGCATGCCGTTTTCCATCCACGATAATGTCGATCATCCGATCAGCCTTTACGCCGCGACCAAGAAAGCGAATGAATTGATGGCGCATTGCTACAGCCATCTCTACGGGCTGCCGGCAACAGGCTTGCGTTTCTTCACGGTCTACGGTCCCTGGGGCCGGCCGGACATGGCGATGTTCATCTTCGCCAAGGCGATCACCGAAGGCAGGCCGATCCGGCTGTTCAATTATGGCCACATGCGGCGCGACTTTACCTATATCGACGACGTGATCGAGGCGGTCGAGCGCATCATCGGCAAGGCGCCCGCAAGGTCTGCTCCCGGCTCGCCGCCGGGCGCCGATCTCGATCCAGGAACCAGCACCGCGCCGTGGCGCGTCTACAATATCGGCAATAATCACAGCGTGGAGATTTCGCAGGTGGTCGAGCTGCTCGAGCGGGAATTCGGCCGCAAGGCCCTCGTCGAGCTCGCGCCGATGCAGCCCGGCGACGTGCCGGAAACCTGCGCCGATATCGACGATCTGATGCGCGAGGTCGGCTTCCGGCCGTCGACCCCCATCGAGCAGGGCCTGCGCAATTTTGCCGCCTGGTACCGCGATTATCATCGGCTGCGATGATCGGGCGCCGATCAATGGTTTCATCTTCCCGCGGTCCTTGCACTATAATGACGCCATGATGGATTTCCTGCGCAACCCGCGTCGCGTCCTGATCATGCTGCATGATCTGGTCATGACGGCTTTGGCGTTACTGGCGACGTTTTACGTCCGCTTCGAGCACGGCGGCTTTGACGAGCGCGTGCATTGGCTGCTGCTTTATCTGCCGGCCTACCTGATCTATGCCGGCGCAGTATATCGAATCTTCAATCTCTATATCGGCAAGTGGCGCTTCGCGTCGCTGCCAGATCTGTGGAACATCCTGCGTGCAGTCACGGTGCTGGCGGTTTCGCTGCTCGTCCTCGACTACATTCTTCTCTATCCGACGCTCTATGGCACCTATTTCTTCGGCAAGATCACCATCGCGCTCTATTGGTTTCTGCAGATCGCCTTCCTCGGCGGCCCGCGCTTGGCCTACCGCCTGTTTCGCCACTCACGCACCCAGCAGCATGCGCGTCGCGCCGACGCGGTGCCGATGCTCATGGTCGGGGTCGCGGCGGATGCCGATGTGCTGCTGCGTGCGGTCGAGAGCGGGGCCGTCAAGAAAGTACTGCCGGTCGGCATTCTCTCGCCGTCGCCGTCCGACCAAGGCCAGTCGCTGCGCGGGGTTCGGGTTCGCGGCCGCCCGGAAGATCTCGAAAACGTGGTGGCGGCTCTCGCCGCGCAAGACATTCGTGTCGGCCGCCTGGTGCTGACGCCGAGCGCGCTGGCGCCGGACCTGCATCCGGAAACCATGCTGATGCAGGCGCGCCGCTTGGGCCTGACCACCAGCCGCCTGCCGTCGCTCGAAGCCGGCGAAGAGGCGCTGCGGCTCGCGCCGGTCGCGGTCGAGGATTTGCTGCTGCGCCCGAGCGTGAAAATCGATTACCGGCGGCTGGAAGATTTCGTCCGCGGCAAGACCGTGGTTGTCACCGGCGGCGGCGGCTCGATCGGCTCCGAGATTTGCGATCGCGTGGTCAATTTCAGCGCCGGACGCCTGCTGATCCTGGAAAATTCCGAGCCGGCGCTGCATGCCGTGCTGGAGAAGCTCGCCGCCAAATCAAGCGGAACGCAGGTCGAGGGGCGTATCGCCGATATCCGCGACCGGGACCGCATTTTCAGCCTGATCGCCCAGTTCAAGCCGAACCTCGTCTTCCACGCCGCGGCGCTCAAGCACGTGCCGATCCTCGAGCGCGATTGGGAGGAGGGGATCAAGACCAATGTGTTCGGCTCGGTGAATGTCGCCGATGCCGCCTTGAACGCCGGCGCCGATGCCATGGTGATGATCTCGACCGACAAGGCGATCGATCCGGTTTCGGTGCTTGGCGCCACCAAGCGGCTTGCGGAAATGTATTGCCAGGCGCTTGACGCCGGCAAAGGCAATGCCGGCCACACCAACGGCGGCAAGCCGCCGATGCGCATGATCGCGGTGCGTTTCGGCAACGTGCTGGCCTCGAACGGCTCGGTGGTGCCGAAATTCAAGGCGCAGATCGAAGCTGGCGGGCCGGTTACCGTGACCGATCCGAACATGGTGCGTTATTTCATGACCATTCGCGAGGCTTGCGATCTCGTTATCACCGCGGCGAGCCACGCGCTCGGCCCTAAGCGCTCGGAGACGTCGGTCTACGTGCTCAATATGGGGCAGCCGATCAAGATCGTCGAACTCGCCGAGCGGCTGATCCGGCTGAGCGGACTCGAGCCCGGCCGCGACGTCGATATCGTCTTCACCGGCATCCGTCCGGGCGAGCGGCTTCATGAAATTCTGTTTGCCCGCGACGAGGGCAGTTCGGACATCGGCATCGAAGGTGTCGTTGCCGCCAAGCCGGTCTGCCCGTCGATCGAGGTGGTGCGCGGCTGGATCGAGCGGCTCAAGTCCGATCTCGATGCCGGCGAGCGCACGGCGATCTACAACATGCTGCAAGAAGCAGTGCCGAATTTCACTGGCGACGCACGGCTGGCCGTCAAGCAATAAGTTCTCTTTATTCCTCGCTCCTGAACGCATGGAGATCTGTTTCTCATGACCAAAGCGGTGCTTGGCGTTATCGGCGGCTCGGGCATTTACGATCTTCCGGGTCTGGAAAAGGTCCGTTCGAAGAACATCAAAAGCCCCTGGGGCGAGCCGTCCGGCCCGCTGCGCGTGGGCGAGATCGCCGGCCTTCCGGTCGTGTTCCTGTCGCGTCACAGCCAGGGCCATCGCAATTCGCCCTCCGACATCAATTACCGCGCCAATATCGACGTGCTTAAACGCGCCGGCGTGACCGACCTCGTTTCGCTGTCGGCCTGCGGCTCGTTCAAGGAGGAACTGCCGCCCGGCACCTTCGTTCTGGTCGATCAGTTCGTCGACCGCACGCACAAGCGCGAGAACTCGTTCTTCGGCAAGGGCCTGGTTGCGCATGTATCGATGGCGCATCCGGTGTCGCCGCGGCTGCGCATCCATCTCGCCGAAGCCGCAATGGCTGAAGGTATCAATGTGGTGCGCGACGGCACTTATGTCTGCATCGAAGGTCCGCAATTCTCGACGCTGGCCGAGAGCCTCACCTACAAGAATCTCGGCTATGCGGTGATCGGCATGACCAATATGCCGGAGGCCAAGCTCGCCCGCGAAGCCGAGATTTGCTACGCGACGGTCGCCATGGTGACCGATTTCGATTGCTGGCACCCGGATCACGACGCCGTCACGGTGCAGGACATCATCAAAGTCTTGACGGCGAATGCCGACAAAGCGACCAGGCTGGTCGGCCGTCTCGCCAAGGATTTTCCGCGCGAGCACGAGCCGTGCCCGATCAGCTCCGACCGGGCGCTCGACAATGCGCTGATCACGGCGCCGAAAGCGCGCGACGCAAAGCTGGTCAAGAAGCTCGATGCAGTGGCCGGGCGGGTGCTGGGGAAGAAGAAATCGGGCCGGAAGAAGTAGGTGCGGCAAACCGGTGTTTACTATTGCCTATGTGAAGATTCTTAACGGTACCGTCGTATAGCTCGGCGCCGGGGGCGTTCGGCCGCGATCCGGCGCTGGCACAGACTGCGGCAGGCAGACCTTGGCTCGACCCATCATACCCTTGATCATGTGCGGCGGCGCTGGCACGCGGCTGTGGCCGGCGTCGCGCGAAGGCCGCCCGAAGCAATTCCTGCCGCTGTTCGGTCCGCAATCGACGTTCCAGGATACCATCCGCCGCGTTTCGGATCCGGCGCTGTTTGGCCGCCCGATCGTCATCACCAACAACCAATACCGCTTTCTCGTCGCCGAGCAGCTCGCCGCGATCGGCGTCGAAGCCGATATCCTGCTGGAGCCGCTGCGGCGCGATTCGGGGCCTGCGATCGCGGCGGGCGCGGCGTTTGCCGCAAAGCGCGACGGCGATCCGCTGATTGTCGCGCTTGCCGCCGATCACATCGTCACCGATAGTGCCGCTTTCGCCGAGGTCTGCGGCTCGGCGGCCGCTGCCGCAGCCGGCGACCGCATCGTCGCCTTCGGCGTGCGGCCGACGCGGCCCGCCACCGAATATGGTTATATCCGCGCCGGGCAATCGATCGGGCCGGAAATTTTCGCCATCGAAAGCTTTGTCGAGAAGCCCGATGCGAAGACCGCCGAGCGTTATGTCAAAGAGGGCTATCTGTGGAATTCCGGCAACTTTCTGTTCCGCGCCGGCCTGCTGCTCGACGAATATAAGAGCTTCGAGCCGGACAGTGCGGGCGCCGTCGTCGATGCTGTCGTCAAGGCCGGCACCGATCTCGGCTTTGTCACGCTCGATTCGGACAGCTTTGCGCGGGCGAACGCGAAATCGATCGACTATGCGGTGATGGAGCGAACCAAGCGCGCCGCCGTGATGCCGGTCTCCTATGGCTGGTCGGATGTCGGCTCGTGGCAGGCGGTATGGGAACTGTCATCGCGCGACGCCGCCGGCAATGCCGGGCAGGGCGCGGTCGAATTCGTCGACAGCCGCGGCTCTTATGTGGCGACCGAGAAGCAGTTGGTCGCCCTCTATGGCGTCGACAATCTTGTCGTGATCACGACCGGCGATGCGGTTCTGGTCGCCAAGCGCGAGGACGGCGACGGCCTACGCCGCGTCGTGCAGCGGCTCAAGGACAAGGCGCCTAATGTCACCGAAGAGCATCTCAAAGTGCATCGGCCGTGGGGATCGTATCAATCGATCGACCAGGGCGCGCGCTTTCAGGTCAAGCGCATCGTCGTGAAACCGAGCGGCCGGCTGTCGCTGCAAATGCATCATCACCGCGCTGAACATTGGATCGTGGTGCGCGGCACCGCGCGGGTGACCATCGGCGACGAGGTCAAGACGGTCCATGAAAATGAATCGGTCTATATCCCGATCGGCGCCCGGCACCGTCTGGAAAACCCCGGCAAGATCGATCTCGAACTGATCGAAGTGCAGACCGGCAGCTATCTCGGCGAAGACGACATCATCCGCATCGAGGACGACTATCGGCGGTCTTAGAGCATGATCCCGAATAAATCTGCCTTCGGACTTGATCCGCGGGCGGGCAGCGATCTTCGGAAAAGATCGCGCTCAAACGCGAGAACCGCCGCGATGCCCGCGAAAGCGGCAGCCTTCGCTGCTTTTTTTGAATTGTTAAGTAAGAACAAGAGCTTGAACCAGCGGTTGCGGTTGCCGTCAGCGCCGTATGTAACCCTTTGATTCAAATCGTGTTCCGAATTCCACACAGGCCCGGTCGCCAGTTGGCATCGGGCGTGCTACGGGAGCAAGTCTGGGGTCGGCTCCGAGTAGCGCGAAGGGGGCTATTGCCGTCATGAGTGGGACGCAAGCGGGTACGGACGGGACATTGCGGATAGGTGTCGTCGGTGTGGGGGTGATGGGCAGCAATCATGCCCGCGTGCTATCCGAAATGCCCGGGGTCAAGCTGGTCGGGATTGCCGACCCGGATCGCACGCGCTGTGATCAGGTCGCAAATCGTCTCGGCTGCGCGGCGTTCAAGGACGCCGAGGAAATGCTGCAGCACGGCATCGACGCCGTCACTATTGCGGCGCCCACTCATCTTCACCGCGACATCGCCATCGATTGCGCCACGCGCGGCATCCACATCATGGTGGAGAAGCCGATCGCGCCGTCAGTCGAGGAAAGCCGCGCCATCGTCGCCGCGGCCCGCCGCGCCGGCGTTACGCTGATGGTCGGCCATGTTGAGCGCTTCAATCCGGCGGTGCAGTCGATCAAGCGCGCGATCAAGGATCAGGACATTCTTTCGATCGCCATCACCCGCGTCGGCCCGTTCCCGCCGCGGATGTCCAATGTCGGCGTCGTCATCGATCTTGCCGTGCATGACATCGACCTGATCCGCTGGTTCACCGAATCCGAAATCGTCGAGATCCAGCCGCAGACGTCGAGCGCGGTCGCCGAGCGCGAGGACATCGCGCTGTTGCAATTCCGCACCGCTTCGGGCGTGCTGGCGCATATCAACACCAATTGGCTGACGCCGTTCAAGGCGCGCACCATTCACGTCGCCACCCGCGACAAATATCTGATCGGCGATCTGTTGACGCTGCAGGTCACCGAATGTTTCGGCTTTCAGCCCGACGGCAGCTATTCGATGCGGCACCTGTCGGTCGGCTATGCCGAGCCGCTGCGCTCGGAGATGCAGGCCTTCCTCGCCGCCATCAAGAGCGGCCAATCCCCGGCGGTGACCGGCGACGAGGCGGTCGCCAGCCTCGAAGTTGCGATCCGCTGCCTTGACGCCCGCGGCACGCAATCGCTGTTGCCGGAGCGCAAGGGGCCGCGCCGCGTCGCCGGTTGATCCGAGATTCCAGTTCGTCCGGATCGTGTCAGAAACAAATAAGTCGAGCATGAATCAGCATACGCGTCTGCAACAAGCACCCATTCCCTTTATCGATGTCGCGGCGCAACGCCGCCGGCTCGGCCGTGCGGTCGACGATGCGGTGGCGCGCGTTTTGGCGCATTGCCAATTCGTCAACGGCCCGGAAGTGCATGCCTTCGAGAGCGATCTCGCGGCGTTCTGCGGCGCCCGCCACGCCATCGGCTGCGCCAGCGGCACCGATGCGCTCCTCCTCGTGCTGATGGCCTGGGAGATCAAGCCGGGCGATGCGGTGATCTGCCCGTCGTTCACCTATCACGCTACCGCCGAAATGGTGGCGCTCCTCGGCGCCACGCCGATCATCGCCGATGTCGCGCCCGACACGTTCAATCTCGATCCGGCAAGCTGCGAGCGCGGCGTGGCGACAGCGAAGCGCCTTGGCCTCAGGCCGCGCGCGATCATTCCGGTCGACCTTTTTGGTCTTCCGGCCGATCACGAGGCGATTGCCGCGGTTGCGCGAAAGCACGATCTGAAAATCCTGGACGACGCGGCGCAAAGCTTCGGCGCGACCTATCGCGGCAAGAAGCTCGGCACGTTCGGCACAGCCAGTGCGACAAGTTTCTTCCCGGCGAAGCCGCTCGGCTGTTATGGCGATGGCGGTGCCGTCTTCACCGACGACGACGCGCTCGCCGCGCGCATCAAGAGCATCCGCCTGCACGGCGAGGGCGTCGACCGTTCCGAAGCCGTGCGCATCGGCATCACCGGACGGCTCGACACCATCCAGGCGGCGATCCTGATCGAGAAGCTGAAAATCTTCCCGGACGAGATCGCGGCGCGCGACCGCGTCGCGGAGCGCTACACGCAAGGCCTCGCCGATGTCGCCGTGGTGCCGCGCACCGGCAATGAGGCGACCTCGGTCTGGGCGCAATACACCATCAAGCTCAAGCCCGGGCAGCGCGACAAGCTTGCCGCCGATCTCAAGGCCCAAGGCATTCCGACCGCCATCTATTATACGCGGCCGCTGCACAAGCAGCCGGCCTATCGCGATTATCCCGTCGCCGACGGCGGCGTGCCGGTGAGCGAGCAATTGTCGGGCGAGGTCATCAGCCTGCCGATGCATGCCTATCTCGAGCCGGCGGACCAGGATCGCATCATCGGCGCGGCGCGGAAATCGCTGGCGTAATCTACTGCCTCCCCTGCGGGGGCCGACGCAGAGTGCCGGCGTCTTTGTTGCGGCGGCAGGACGCCGCCGATGCCCTCCCGCTGCAGGGGAGGATTCTCTAATTTAGACGGGTTATGCTCGGAAAAATCCTCACTGTCGGCGGCTATACGCTGCTCTCGCGCATCACCGGCTTTCTGCGCGACATCATGCTGGCGGCCATTATCGGCGCCGGTCCGGTGGCCGATGCGTTCTTCGTCGCGTTCCGGCTACCCAACCATTTCCGTGCGATCTTCGCCGAAGGCGCCTTCAACGCCGCCTTCATCCCGGCCTATGCGCGGGTGCGCACCCAGGGCGGGCCGCAGGCGGCAAGCCTGTTCGGCGACCGCATCTTCACGCTGCTGCTCGCCTCGCAGATCGTGCTCTTGGCGCTGGCGCTTGTCTTCACGCCGCAGGCCATCGAAGTCCTGGCGCCGGGCTTTTCGCGCGAGCCGCAGCAATTCGCCCTGGCGGTGTCGCTGACCCGGATCACCTTTCCCTATCTGCTTCTTATCACCTTGGTGACGCTGTGGGGCGGCATCCTCAACGCGCTGCATCGTTTCGCCGCCGCTGCGGCGGCGCCGATCCTGCTCAACGTGACGATGATGGCGACGCTCGCCTGCGTCTTCCTGTTTCCCGGCGCCGGCCATGCCGCCGCGTGGGGCGTGCTGATCTCCGGCGTGCTGCAGGCGCTCCTGGTCGGCGGCGACACGCTCCATGCCGGCGTCATGACCTCGTTCCGCACGCTGAAGTGGGACGACGACGTGAAACGCTTCTTCAAGGCGCTCGGTCCGGCGACGATCGGGTCTGCCGGCACCCAGCTCGCTCTGTTCGCCGACACGATCATCGCGAGCTTTCTCTCGGCCGGCGCGATTTCGGCGCTCTATTATGCCGACCGCATCGATCAGCTGCCGATCGGCGTTATCGGCATCGCCATCGGCACGGTGCTGGTGCCGGAGATGACGCACCGTTTGGCGATCGGCGACGATGCCGGCGCGCGATCGGCGCAGAACCGCGCCATCGAATTTGCCCTCTTGCTCGCCGTGCCCTGTGTCGTCGCCTTCGTCGCGGTGCCGGGTCCGATCATGCGCGGCCTGTTCATGCGCGGCGCTTTCACCGCCGAAGACGCGCATGCTTCGGCGATGACCTTGATGGCCTATACGATCGGGCTCGTGCCCTTCGTCCTGATCCGCAGCGTCGTCGCGCCGTTTCTGGCGCGCGGTGACACCGCCACCCCGGTCAAGGCGGCACTGATCGGCACCGCCGTCAATATCGCGTTCAAGGTCGCCTTGATGTTCCCGCTGGCGCAGGTCGGCTTGGCGCTTGCGACATCGATCGGCGCCTGGATCAATTTCATCCTGGTTCTGGTCTTTGCCGCCCGCGCCCATCTCCTCGTGTTCGACAAGGAACTGAAGTCGTCGCTGACGAAACTCGCCGCGGCGGGCCTGGCGATGACCGCGGTTTTGCTGGTCGCCGATCCGGTTGTCACGGGACTGTCATCGTCCCTACCCAGGTTCCGCAATGAAGCGGTTCTGATTCTCCTGGCGCTGATCGGCGCTGTGGTTTACGGCGGACTGGTCGCAGCGCTGTTCGGGCGCCGCTGGCTGTTGCTGATGCGGCGCACGGAGTCGGCGCCTCTGGCGGGTGATGAAACGGCGTCCATCCCGGCGGTCGAGCCGGATCAAACCTAGGCTTTTTATACCAGCATGGTCCCTCACGGTTTCGACTGTTCGGAATCATGCTCTAAGCGGGAGCAAGAAGCAGAATGCGCGTGACTATGATCGGCGCCGGCTATGTCGGGCTGGTATCCGGAGCTTGTTTCGCCGACTTCGGTCACCAAGTGGTCTGTATCGACAAGGACCGCAAAAAAGTCGATGCGCTCAATCGCGGTGAAATCCCGATTTTCGAGCCCGGCCTCGATGCGCTGGTCGAGGCTAATATGAAGCAAGGCCGCCTCGAATTCTCGACCGAAACATCGCAGGTGAAGGACGCCGACGCGGTCTTCATCGCGGTCGGCACGCCGTCGCGCCGCGGCGACGGCCATGCCGATCTCACTTATGTGTATGAGGCGGCGCGCGAGATCGCGCCGGTACTATCGGCCAAGGCGGTCGTCGTCACCAAATCGACGGTCCCGGTCGGCACCGGCGACGAGATCGAGCGCATCCTGCGCGAGCTGCGCAAAGACGCCGAGATCCAGGTCGTGTCCAATCCGGAATTCCTGCGCGAGGGCGCAGCCATTCAGGACTTCAAGCATCCCGACCGCATTGTCGTCGGCACCGATGATCTCACGGCGCGCAACGTGCTCGCGGAGATCTATCGGCCGCTTTATCTCAATACGCCGCCCTTGATCTATGTCAGCCGCCGCACCGCCGAGCTGATCAAATATGCCGCCAATGCCTTTCTTGCCACCAAGATCACGTTCATCAACGAGATCGCCGATCTGTGCGAGCAGGTCGGCGCCGACGTGCAAGAAGTGTCGCGCGGCATCGGCCTCGACAACCGCATCGGCGGAAAATTCCTCCACGCCGGCCCTGGCTTCGGCGGCTCGTGCTTCCCGAAAGACACCAGCGCGCTGCTCAAGACCGCGCAGGATTACGGCGTGCCGCTGCGCATTGTCGAAACTGTTTCCGCGGTCAACGAACAGCGCAAGCGCGCCATGGCGCGCAAGGTCGTTGCCGCGCTTGACGGCTCGGTGCGCGGCAAGACCGTCGCCGTGCTCGGGCTCACCTTCAAGCCGAATACCGACGACACGCGGGATTCGCCGGCCATTCCGTTGATCACCGCGCTGCATGATCTCGGCGCGCATGTGCGCGGCTACGATCCGGCGGGCATGGAGCAGGCCAAGCCGCTGTTGCCGGCGGTGACCTATTGCGCCAGCGCCTATAGCGCCGCCGAAGGCGCCGACGCGGTGGTGATCGCGACCGAATGGGAACAGTTCCGCGCGCTCGATCTTGGGCGGCTCAAGAGCGTGATGGCGCAGCCGGTGATCGTCGATCTGCGCAATATCTATCGCCCCGACGAAATGCGGCGGGCGAATTTTCGTTATCGCGCGGTCGGGCGCACCGACGTCGACTAGCCGTTTCGACAGATAACGTCCGACTTGTAACGACAGACCTGCCTTGCGTGCCCGGCCTCGCGCCGGGCATTCGCGTTTGTTTATATGGCGTTTACGCGCATGCGGCTGCGCGAGGACCGCGGTGCAATGGACTATGGACCGGCGCGGAGCAAGCCTTTATCGATCTACCGATGTCTGCGAAGGCCAAGCCAAAAATCGTCGCCATGATCGTCGGCTCTGCGGTAATCATGCAGCAGCTCGACTCCACCGTGATCACCACGGCACTGCCGCAGATGGCGATCTCGCTGCATGCCGATCCGGTGCGGCTCTCGGTTGCGGTGACCGCCTATATCCTGAGCCTTGCGGTTTTCATTCCGGTCAGCGGCTGGGCCGCCGATCGCTTCGGCGGGCGCACCGTGTTTCGCTTGGCGATCGCTTTGTTCACGCTCGGCTCCATCCTGTGCGGGCTGTCCGGCAATACGGTCGAGCTCACCGCGGCGCGGGTGCTGCAGGGGCTCGGCGGCTCGATGATGGTGCCGGTCGGGCGGCTGGTCTTGTTCCGTTCGATCGACAAGGCTGCTTTAATTCCGATGATGGCCTATCTGCAGGTGCCGGCGCAGCTCGGTCCGGTGCTTGGCCCGCCGATCGGCGGCTTCATCACCACGTATTTTTCCTGGCGCTGGATTTTCCTGGTCAATGTCCCGCTCGGCATTCTCGGCATCGTGCTGGTGACGATCTTCTTCGACAATCCCAAGGAAGACGGGCCGCCGCGGCCGATGGATTGGGCGGGTTTCGTCCTCACCGGCGCATCCTTGTTCTGCATCATGAACGGCATCGAGGCGATCGGCCGCGGTCATGGCGATGTGCTCGTCGTGATTGGATTGTTCGCCGCCGGCATCGTCCTCGGCGCACTGGCGCTGCGCCATCTGCGACGCACGCTTTATCCGGTGCTCGATCTTTCGGTGTTCAGCATTCCGACCTTCCGCACCAGCATCGCCGGCGGCTCGCTGTTTCGTGCCGGAGCCGGCACCTTGGTGTTTCTGCTGCCGCTGTTGCTGCAGGTCGTGTTCGGCATGTCGGCAGTGGCGTCGGGCAGCATCACGTTTGCGACGGCCGCGGGCTCGATGACCATGAAGGCCTCGGCGCGGCCGATCCTGAAACTGTTCGGCTTCCGCCGCATCATCATCGTCAACAGCGTGATCAGCGCGGCGTCGATCGCCATGTGCGCCTTCTTCAGCGCCTCGACTCCGGTCACCGTTATATTCGTGCTGCTGCTGTTCGCCGGCTTCTTTCAATCGCTGCAATTCACCGCGACGCAGGCCATGGGCTATGCCGATATCCTGCAGCCGCAGATGAGCACGGCGACCAGCATCGCCAGCATGACGCAGCAATTGAGCCGCGGCTTCGGCATCGCGCTGGTCGCGACGCTGTTGCACCTGTCACTGTCATGGCGCGGCGCCAGCACGCTCGGCACCGCGGATTTCAAGGTCGCTTTTGCCGGCGCGGCGCTGATGGCGTTACTGTGCCTGCCGTTCGGATTGTCCTTGCATCATGATGCAGCCGCGGAGGTCAGCGGGCATCAGCGGAAATCGGCGGAGACAGAGGCGGCGGCCGAAGCCGAAGCCGAAGCCGAAGCCGAAGCCGAAGCCGAAGCCTGAAAGTGGTCGGCGATAAAAAAGCGCCGGTCATACCGACCGGCGCTCTCATTTTTTCTGCTGTCGTGTTCAAGCGTTGGCGGCGGGACCGCTCTGCGTCGCCGTGAGGCTACGCTCGACGCTGAGCCCGAACCACGGCCGCAGATAGGTGCCGAACGCGCTGCCGGCGAAGGCTGCGGCGAGCCACAGCCAGCCGTGGACGCTGGCCGACGCAATGCCGCTGAAATAGGCGCCGATATTGCAGCCGTAAGCGAGCCGCGCGCCATAGCCAAGCAACAGGCCGCCGATCACCGCGGCGACGAGCGAGCGTAACGGCACCCTCCAGCCGGGATTGAATTTGCCGGCGAGCCCGGAAGCGAGCAGCGCTCCGAGGATGATGCCGAAATCCATCACCGAGGTGATGTCGGCGAACACGCTCTCCTGCAGCGCCCTGGCACGCTCCGCCGAATGCCAGTAAGCCCACGAGGCGACGTCGACGCCGGCGGCCTGGAAGATCTTCGATCCCCACAGCGCGAAGGCCGACGTGATGCCCCACGGCCGTCCGGCGAGATAGAGCGTGGCGAAATTGCCGATCGCGAGCGCCACCGCGCCGGCGAGAAGCGGCCACGGCCCGTGCAGAAAGCGGCTCCATCCGCGGCGATCGGTGCGCACGCCGGTGCGCAGATTGCCGTGCACGCGCCGTTCGATGACCAAGGTGAGCGCGGTGATGGCGGCAAAGCCGACGAGACTCACGGCGAGCGCCGGCGCCCAGCCCCAGGCCTTGATGAGCGAAATCGAGCCGAAATTCGGCGTCGCCGACCACCACGGCAGGTTCCAGGCGCCGAGCACCGAACCGATGATGAAGAAGGCAAGCGTCACGAACATGCGCGAATTGCCGCCGCCCGCGGTGTAGAGCGTGCCCGAAGCGCAGCCGCCGCCGAGCTGCATGCCGAGCCCGAACAGAAACGCGCCGACCAGCACCGAAACGCCGACCGCGCCATATTCGCCATGCACCGGCTGGCCGAACAGACTGCCCTGGCCGAGCGCCGGGAAAAACAGAACGGCGGCGACCGCGAGCATCAGCATTTGGGCGCGCAAGCCGGCGCCGCGGCCATCGGCGACGAAAACCCGCCATGCCGAGGTGAAGCCGAACAGCGCATGGTAGAGCACGAGGCCGAGGGCGCCGCCGAGCAAGAACAGCGCGCCCTGCCGCCACGTATAGGCGTCGCCGAGCGCCAGCGCGCCGGCGCCGAGCACGGCAGAGGCAAGGATGACGACCCAGCTATTGATGGGCGGCGCCGCGCCGCGCTCGTTCGCGAGCAGGCGTGCGTCAACGGACAAATCGGTCATGGATATCTCTCAAATTCTGGAAGCAGCAAGCCGCAAAGACTGGCTGTGCCGGTATTATCGGGAACAGAATAATTAGGCTGTCGAGACACCCCGTCCAAGCCGAACTCATTTCTTAGTTTGGAACCAGACCACACGCATGTCCTAAATTATAGATTAAAATAGAATTTTATACTATATGGCCTTGGAAAGCGGCCAAATCTTAGAGATTTATTCTATATCGGCTCACCGCGGTTCCGCCACGAAAAAAGGCCGCCCGGCAAGCCGGACGGCCCGTTCTTAGGACAGCTTTGCTTGAGGAAACGGCGTTCCTCGCAGCAGAGCGATTTGGCTGTTTAGCCCCAACGGATGGCGATGGCGCCGGCGATCGAGCGGGCGCGGCTGCGCAACGCATGGCCGTCATTGCCGGACTCGATGACCCACTGGCCGTTCTCCCGGCCGACGATCTTGCCGACATGGTGCGGCCACACGACCACGGCGCCGACGCCGGCCGGGCCGGAATGGCCCCAATGCGCCCAGTTGCGCGCGAGATTATAGGACGGGCCGGGGTCGCCGCCGACCATCTGGCGCATCGCCCAGCCGCACCAGGCGGCCGGCCGCGGACCTGCGCCGCCGCCCAGGTGCATCGGCGCGCTGTATTGCGCGCCTTCAAACCCGTAGCCCTGCTGCATGTAGGACGCCTCGGCAGTCATCGCCGAGCCACGGTAGTGCCGGTGCGCCACGCGGTGATAGCGATGATGACGATGTTCGTGGGCTTGCGCGGTCTGCGCAAACACGGTGACAGCGGCGAACGCAACAGTGAGTGTCGTCAGCTTCATTATTCTACATCTCCTGAGTTGGGACTCGCTTTTTGTTCTTGTTTTTGTTGTCGAGCTGCCGGCAAACAAAAGCCCCGCCAACCAGAAGGTTGGCGAGGCTAAGAAGCAAACAGCAGCGCCTCATAGACGCCGAAGCGCGTGCGGGCCTCATAGCATCATCGCCCCCGATTGCACTGCCCGTTTTTGCATGGCATGTATTTGTTTGGTGAATTTACCTGCCGCATTCTCGCCCTGTTTTGTCGTGGTCGGATGCGGCCATTTGTTGTTTGCTGTTTGTTTGATGCGAAAACAGCCCTAAATACGGGCATAAACGGTGCTGCGGCGGCAGGCCCGATTGAGCGGCGATGCCGGCGAATGCTGGCCTTAGTCTTGCCGATTCCGTTAAAGCTATCGCCGGTCATGCTTAATGCATGAAGGTCTCGACACGCGTTGCGGTCACGAATTTCCCGCTGCGGCTGTGGCGCTCATGGAGCTCGCCGCCCCCTACGCCAAGCGTCGCCTCGCGCGACTCTGCGCCGCCCGGTGGAACGGAAGGGCGGCAAGTGGTGAGGCGTTGACGCCGTGTTGCGCGTAGCGACCTCGGCTGGCGTCACTCGCGTTGGTCCCGAATGCAATTGGTTCGGACTGTGCATTCATCGATGCTCCGGGGCGCCGTCCAACGCCATCGAGGTGCATTGCCGCCCGGACGCGCTTGATCGGCCGCGGCAGCAGCAGTACCCTTTTTGCAAACGCAGCGTTCCGGGGGAGGAACGTGTCGTGGTGCTCTTCATCGTGGCGGAGCCCGACGCATGAAGGCCTATGAGGGCCGGCGCACGATCGACGGCCTCGTCGTCACGGTCGACGGAGCGCCGCTCTCAGAGCATTGCGAGGTGAAGCGGTTCACCCCCTACGGCTTTGAATGGACCTACGAAGGCGATAGCCCGCGGCAGCTTGCGCTCGCCATTCTGTTCGATCACCTCGGCGACAGCGTGCGCGCGATCGCGCTATCCGAGCCTTTCATGAAAAATGTCGTCGCCAATCTCGACAATGATTGGCGGCTCAGCGGCGAAGAGGTTGCAGCGTTCGTGCGCCGGCATGACATAAGCGCCCCGCAGGACACGCAGTGAGGGAGAGCGTCCACAAGAGCGCCCGGGAGAACACCATGATCGGTCAGCGTCAGGTCGATTTCCGCAGCGAATATCGCTCGCGCATTCGCGGCTGGTATGACGGCTATTTCCACATCGCGATCATCTACGCCATGGGCGCGGCAGCCTTTTACATCTACGTCGCGCACGTTCATAACGTGACGGCGCTTGAATGGCTGACGGTGCCGCTGACCTTCCTGTTCACCAACATTTTCGAATGGGCGGTGCATAAATACGTCATGCACCGTCCGGTGAACATCAACGGCCTGCGCGCGATCTACGAGCGCCACACCCTCAACCACCATCAGTTCTTCACCGACGACGAGATGCGGTTTCGCGATCACAAGGACTGGCGGGTGACGGTGTTCCCGCCTTATGCGCTGGTCGTCTTCATCCTGATGTCGATTCTGCCGGCCGCACTGCTCGGCATGCTGTTCTCGGCCAATGTCGGGTGGCTGTTCATTGCAACGACGACCGGCATGTATCTGGTCTACGAATTCATGCATTTCTGCTGCCATGTCGACGAGAATGCCTTCGTGCGCCATTGTCCCTTCGTCAACACGCTGCGCCGGCATCACACCGCGCATCACAATGCGCGGCTGATGATGGAGGTGAACATGAATCTCACCTTCCCGATCGCCGATTGGCTGTTCGGCACCTCCGATCTCAATCGCGGCTTCATCGGCACGCTGCTCAACGGCTATGAGACGCGCTATCTGAAGACCAATCTGCGCGGAGCGCCAAAACGGCCGGACGAGGCCGCAGCGGCGCCGGTCGGCGCGAATTAGCATGATCCCGAAAGGTGGAAACCGGCTTTCGGACGAGATCAAACTCAAACAGAAAATCTAGTTGCGGGGACAGCAGCCACCATGCCGAGCGACGTCAAAGCGATGGTTTCCGCCGTTACGCTCCTTGTCGCGCTGGTGCTTGCTTATTGGAGCGGCTCGCCGATCCGCCATGACTTTTCGGCCTTCGTCATCGGCACGGCCTTGTTTATGATTGCGGCGATGTGGATCTTCCCCGAGGCCGGGGCGAAAAAGGGAAGCAAGTAGGATTCCCGAATAGGACATCCATGGCGGTGAAGATATTGCTTGCGCTCGCCGGCGTGATGGGCGCGGCCGGCATGGTTTTGGCCGCGGCCGCCGCGCATGTCGCTCCTGGCACGGCACTCGATGGCGCGGCCTATATGCTGCTGTTTCACGCCGTTGCCGTTATCGGCGGGGTTGCGCTCCTTCAGCAGAACACGTTGCAGCGGCCGCCGGCTTTGCTTGTGCTCGCTGCTTGGGTGATCGGCGCTGCATTGTTCGCGAGCGACATCGCGATGCGCACCTTTGCCGGGCATCGGCTGTTCCCGTTCGCCGCGCCGACAGGGGGCACGATCCTGATCGCGGCCTGGCTGACGTTTATGGGGACGGCGGTCTGCGCGCTGGTGCGGAAATAGTGCGGGCGGCGGTCTGAGCGATCACTCGACCTGAATGTTCAGGTCCTTGATGATCCGGCCCCAGCGCACCGTCTCGGCGGCGGCGAAGCTTGCAAGCTCGGCCGGCGTCGAGGTCTTGATCTCGTAGCCCGCCGCCTCGAAACGGTTGACGAAGGCCGGCGCGGAAATGATCTTTACCAGCTCGCGATTGAGCCGGTCGACGACCGGCTGCGGCGTTCCGGCATTGGTGTAGAGCGCGGTCCAGATCGGGCTCAAGACAAGCTTCGAATAGCCGAGCTCGACGGTGGTCGGCACGTTCGGCAGCGACTTGGCGCGCGTCTGGCTCATCACCGCCGCCGCCTTCAGTTTACCGCTTTGCACGAACGCGAAGGTGTCGGCGATCAGGGGAAACATCGCGTCGATCCGTCCGGCGATGAGGTCGTTCAGCGCCGGACCCTGGCCGCGGTAAGGCACATGCACCAGCGACGAGCCGGTCAGCTTATTGTATAGCTCGCCCGCGATATGCGTCGCCGAGCCGATGCCGGAAGAACCGAAGCTCGCGCCGCCATTGTCTTTCAGCCTGGCCACCAAACCGGCGAAATCGAGACCGGCATATGGCGGCGCCGGCACGATGATCTGCGGATTGAGCGTGACCAAAGTGAGCGGCGCAAAGTCCTTCACCGGGTCGAAGCCGAGCGACTTGTAAAGGCTGATATTGCTGGCCTGCGTCCCGGTCGTCGCCATGAATAGCGTGGTGCCGTCCGGCGCGGCACGGGCTGCGTCAGCCGCGGCAATGTTGCCGCCGGCACCCGGCTTGTTCTCGACCACGACGGGCTGGCCGAGCGCCGCCGCAAGCCCCTGCGCGATCACGCGCGACTGCACGTCGGCACTGCCGCCGGCCGGGAAGGGCACGATCAGCGTAAGCGGGTGGCTCGGCCAATCGTCGGCGCGGGCCGCGTCTGGGACCACCGCGGACATCACGAGGGAGATCGTCAGAAAGACTTTGGCGAGAGACGGCAATGAAATGCACTGCATGATATTTTTGCTATCACGCGCGGGGGCCTGGCGTCATCAGTTCAACTCACAAGGCACATTGGTCTTGATATTTCCTATTAGTTGTGGCACACGCCGCGCCGTCTGAATGAGGAACCCATGACTTCGAGCAAGTCATATCTCGCCCTGTTGACCGCAGCCCGACCGAGCCATCGGCCGAGCGGGTTGGCGTTTGTGCGTGCGAGAGGCGGGTACCAACAGCTCATGCTGATTAACAAGCCCGAACCAGGTTTCGCGACACCGAATTAGGCGGCGGCAGGCTCGACCCCTCCGCCGACAGGCAGGAGGGGCAAATGGCCCGCATCTTCAGAAGACAAAATCAGGACTTGAGATGGAACGCGCACACTTTGTGCTCGCGCTACCGTTTTATGGGCATTTGCGTGCAGCGCCAACAGCTTTATGCAATTCAAACAGGAGCAGGTCATGCGTAGGGCAGACCCCTATCAGGAGCGCGCACGCGAATTGTGTCGTGCGGCCGGTGTTGACCCCGACAGCCGCATCGAGCGGCCGGGTCAGCGTTCGATGCCGGCGTGGTGCGCTTATCGCGATGCTGCGCGCAAGGAACACCTTGTGCGCGAGGCTGAGCGCGCCGCCGAGAACATTGCGGCGACCAAGCCGCAACAGCCGCAATTTCAGAACAGCCCGCTGCAGGTTTTCGGCGAGCACGACGCGGCTACGCTGGCGCAGATGCGCAACTGTATGGCGGTCGGCAATGTCGTTGCCGGCGTGATCTGCGCTGACGGGCATCTCGGTTACGCGCAGCCTGTCGGCGGCGTCATCGCCTACGAGAAGCAGATCAGCATCTCCGGCGTCGGCTTCGACATCGGCTGCGGCAACATGGCAGTGCGGCTGGACACGCCGTTCACGGCGATCGCCGATCGTATCGGCCCGATCGTCAAGGATGTGGCGAGCGCGATCTCGTTCGGCCTTGGCCGCAACAATGCGGAGCGCGTCGAGCATGGACTGTTCGATGATGGCGATGCGTGGCGCGAGTCCGACATGGAGGCCTATCGCCAGAAGGCCGTGCATCAGCTCGGTACGGTCGGTTCCGGCAACCACTACGTCGACCTCATGCGCGATGCAGACGGCTTTGTCTGGATCGGCGTGCATTTCGGCAGCCGTGGCCTCGGTCACACGAGTGCGACCCGCTATCTGAAGGCCGCTGGCGGTCAGGACGGCATGAACGTGCCGCCCGCGGTGATCGACGAAGATTCCGAGCTTGGCCGCCGTTACATCGCCGCGATGCAGCTCGCCGGCCGCTACTCCTATGCCGGCCGCGAGTGGGTAATCGAACGCGTGCGCAAGATCGTCGGCGGCGCCGTTACTGACATGGTGCACAACCACCATAACTATGCGTGGCGTGAGAACCATGGCGGCCGCGACCTCTGGGTCGTGCGCAAGGGCGCGACGCCGGCGTTTCCCGGCCAGCGCGGCTTTATCGGCGGTTCGATGGGCGACGATGCGGTGATCGTCGAAGGCGTCGACAGCCCGGAGGCCAAAGCGTCGCTCTATTCGACGATCCACGGCGCGGGACGTCTGTTCGGCCGCAAGGAAGCGAAGCGCCGCTTCGCCAAAGCCGAGATGGACGCATGGTTGCAGAACCGCGGCGTGACGCTCATCGGTGCCGATCTCGACGAAAGTCCGATGGCCTATCGCCGACTGCCCGAGGTGCTGGCGCACCACGCCGGTAGCGTGAAGGTGTTGCACACGCTGCGGCCCTTCGCGGTGGTGATGGCAGGTGCCGGTGAGTTCGATCCGTTCAAGGATTGAAACGAGCTGGAGCGGGACAATGCCCCGCTCCAGCTTTTTTGTTTGCTCAATTAAGCGGCCCGCTCGTGTTTCTGCTTGCGCTCCTGTGGCGTCATCGCAACGGTGAGCCGTTCGGTCGCGCGCAGCACGTCGAGCGCGACGTTGCGGCCGATCTTGTCGCCGGTAAGCGCGCGCACCAGGTCATCGGCGCCGGCGATGGGTTCGCCGTCGAGCGCGACAATGATGTCGCCGGCTTTGAGCCCGGCGCGGTCGGCGGCCGAACCCGCCTCGACCGAGCTCACCATCACGGCCGAGTCCTGCGTGAGGCCGAAGGCGCGGCGGCGGCGTTGCGGGATTGCGGTCTGCTGTGCGGCGATGCCGATGAAGGCGCGGCGCACGCGGCCGTGACGGATCAGTTCGCCGAGCACGAAGCTTGCGGTATTGGCGGCGACCGCAAAGCAGATGCCTTGCGCCCCCATGATGACGGCGGTGTTGATGCCGACGACTTCGCCGCGCGAGGACACCAGCGGCCCTCCCGAATTGCCCGGATTGAGCGCGGCGTCGGTCTGGATCACGTCGTCGATCAGCCGGCCATTGCGCGAACGCAACGAACGGCCGAGCGCGGAGACGACGCCGGTCGTGACCGTGGATTCAAAGCCGAGCGGATTGCCGATCGCGATCACCAGCTGGCCGCGCTTCAACTGCCTGGAATCGCCGAGCGGCGCCGCCGGCAAGGTCACCGCCTGGTCGACACGCAGCAGCGCGAGATCGGTGTCCGGATCGTCGCCCACGAGCCGTGCCCGCAATTCTTGGCCGTCGGCGGTGGTCACGTCGATGCGCGCCGCCGGACCGAGCGCGCCGGCGACGTGGCTATTGGTGAGGATCAGCCCGTCCGGCGACAGAATGACGCCGGAGCCGGTTCCGCCGCGGTTCTGGCCGCGATTTTGCTCGCTCTGCGCAGGTGCTCCGCCGTGCACGGCAAGCTGCACCACGGCGGGGCCGACCCGCTCGACCACGTCGATCACCGCCCGCGAATAGGCGTCGAGTAGCGCCTGATCGTCGGCGGGAACGCCGGGCATATCGGGTGCAGGGATGCCCTGGGCGTTCCGGAAGGCATCCGTGAGGGGCATTATTGTCATGTTGCATCAGTGTGTTAGGCCGGCCGAAGTTGAGGGGACGGTCCGGCGATTGGTTAATGAGGATTGGGCGCAGATATGGGGTTCCGGCCATCGGCAAGGAAGGGCGGGGCCGGCGCGATTGCCCGGCGCCACAATTTCGGGCCAGCTAGGCGGCGTCCTGCGAGATTGACAGCGACAGCGACCTATGGTGCCGAAACGGCCTGAGGAAAGAATCATGACGCCTGGCAAAGCGGCATACCGCGCCGCCCCGGTTTTGGCTGCCCTGCTGGCGGCGCTGCTGGCCGGCTGCAATCAGAGCCAGCAGCAGGCCAAAGGCCCCCCGCCGCCGACCGTGACCGTCGCCAAGCCGGTGCAGCGCACGGTGGTCGATCAGGACGAATATGTCGGCCGTTTCGTCGCCGTGAACTCGGTCGAGATCCGCTCGCGGCTGTCCGGTTATCTGGCCGAGATTCATTTCAAGGACGGCCAGATGGTGAAAGAGGGCGATCTGCTCTTCACCATCGATCGGCGGCCGTTCGAGATCGCTCTCGAGCAGATGCGCGCCAATCTGGCGCAGGCGCGCGCCAATCTCGCCTTCGCCGAGGGCGATCTGCAACGCGGTCAGAGCCTGCTGTCGAACAAGACCATCACCGAGCAGGCCTACGATCAGCGTACCCAGGCCAAATCGGTGGCCGAGGCGGCGGTGAAGGCGCAGGAAGCGATGGTGAATTCCGCCGAGCTCGATCTCGATCAATACAGCGAGATCCGCTCGCCGATCGATGGCCGCATCGGCGATCGCCGCGTCGCCGTCGGCAACCTCGTCACCGGCGGTGCCGGCACCGGCAATACCTTGCTCGCGACCGTCGTGTCGGTCGATCCGATCCGCTTCGAATTCACTTTCGACGAGCAGTCCTACCTGCGCTATGTGCGCTACGCTTCCGCCAGCAAGGAAGTCGCCGCGCTGAACGGCAATGTGCCGGTGACGCTCGAATTGATCGACGAGCACGACTTCAAGCACGCCGGCAAGATCGATTTCGTCGACAATGCCATCAATACCTCGACCGGCACGATCCGCGGCCGCGCGGTGTTCGACAATCACGATGGCTTGTTCACGCCCGGCATGTTCGGCCGTCTCCGCGTTCCGGGCTCGCCGCCTTACAAGGCGCTGCTCGTTCCCGACGCCGCGATCGGCTCCGAGCAGGTGCGCAAATATGTGCTGGTGGTCGACGACGCCGGCATGGTGCATCAGAAGTATGTGACGCTGGGCCAGCTCGACGGCGGCCTGCGCGTCATCAAGAATGGCCTGGACGCCAATGACCGCGTCGTCGTCGACGGGCTGATGCGCGCGCGGGCGGGCATCAAAGTCACTGCGCAGGAACAGACGCCGCAAGGTGCGCCGGGCGCTGCAAAAACCGGCGATGCCGCAAGCGGCAAAGTCGACGTCAAAGCCGATTGACCTGATACGATGCGTATCTCGCACTTCTTCATCGACCGGCCGATCTTTGCCGCCGTGGTCTCGATCGTTTTCGTGATCCTGGGCGGCGTCTCGTTCTCGCGCCTGCCGATCGCGCAATATCCCGAGATCGCGCCGCCGATCATCAACGTGTCCGGCCAATATCCCGGCGCCAGCGCCGACGTGGTCGCCTCGACCGTGGTGACGCCGATCGAGGAGCAGATCAACGGCGTCGAGAACATGCTCTACATGTCGTCGAACTCGACGGCCGACGGGCGGTTCTCCATCCAGGTCAGTTTCGATCTCGGCACCAATCTCGACATCGCCCAGGTGCAGGTGCAGAACCGCGTCGCCATCGCGACGCCGCGGCTGCCGGTCGACGTGCGCAATATCGGCGTCACGGTGACCAAGGCGTCGCCTGACCTGATGATGGTCGTGCATCTCTATTCGCCCGACAAATCGCGCGACGCGCTGTTCATTTCCAATTATGCGACGCTCGAAGTCACCGATCCGCTGACCCGCGTCGACGGCGTCGGCTCGATCACGGTGTTCGGCAGCCGCGACTATTCGATGCGCATCTGGCTCGACCCGGATCGCCTGCAGTCGCTCGGCCTGACCGCCAGCGACGTGAGCGCTGCTCTGCAGGCTCAGAACATCCAGGTCGCCTCGGGCGTGCTCGATCAGCCGCCGGTGGCGCATCCCGGCGCCTTTCAGATCGCGGTGCAGACGCTCGGCCGGCTGAATAATCCGGAAGAGTTCGGCTCCATCATCATCAAGCAGACGCCGAATGCCGTGGTGCGGCTCAGGGACGTCGCCAAGGTCGAGCTTGCCGCGCTCGACTATTCGTCGAATTCCTACCTCGACCACGATCCCGCCGTGGCGCTTGCCATCTTCCAGCGGCCGGGATCGAACGCGTTGGCCACCGCCAAGGGCGTGATCGACCGCATGACCGAATTGTCGAAGCGGTTCCCGCCCGGCGTCAAATACGCCATCGTCTACAACCCGACCCAGTTCATTCAGCAATCGGTCGATGCCGTGGTCGACACCATCGGCGAGGCGATCGTGCTCGTTGTTCTGGTCGTCATCCTGTTCCTGCAGACCTGGCGCGCGGCGATCATCCCGCTGGTCGCGATTCCCGTCTCGCTGATCGGCAGTTTCTTCTTCCTGGGGACATTCGGCTTTTCGCTCAACAATCTGTCGCTGTTCGGCCTGGTGCTCGCGATCGGCATCGTCGTCGATGACGCGATCGTCGTCGTCGAGAACGTCGAGCGCAATATCGCCTCGGGCCTGTCGCCGCGCGACGCGGCGCGCAAGAGCATGGACGAAGTCGGCTCGGCGCTGATCGCGATCGCGCTCGTGCTCTGCGCGGTGTTCGTGCCGTCGATGTTCATCACCGGCATTTCCGGCCAGTTCTATCGGCAATTCGCGCTGACCATCGCCGGCGCCACCGTCATCTCGCTGATCGTGTCGCTGACATTGTCGCCGGCGATGTGCGCGCTGTTGCTCAAGCCGCACGAGGCCAATCATCGCGACACCTGGTGGGAGCGGCCGATCCACGGCTTCTTCAGTGTCTTCAACCGCGGCTTCGACCAGGTCGCGTCCGGCATATCGTGGCTCGCCTCGCGCACGGTGCGGCGCGTGGTGATGATGCTCGCGATCTATCTGGTCGTGCTCGCGGTCGGCTTGAACACGTTCCGCACCACGCCGATCGGATTCATCCCGCAGGTCGATCGCGGCTATCTCATCACCGTCGTGCAATTGCCGCCCGGCGCCGCGCTGTCACGCACCGATGCGGTGCAGCAGCGCGTGCTCGACATTGCGCTGTCGGTGCCGGGCGTGGCGCATGCCGTGAACATCGTCGGCTTTTCCGGCGCAACCTTCACCAACGCGCCGAACGCCGGCGCGCTGTTCCTGGTGCTCGATCCGTTCGAGAAGCGCGCCAAGGATCCGCGCCAGTCCGCGGCCGGCATTCAGGCCGAGTTGATGAAGCGGCTGTCCGGCATCCAGGAGGCCTTCATCATCACGGTGCTGCCGCCGCCGGTCATGGGCATCGGCACCGCCGGCGGCTTCCGCATGATGGTGGAAGATCGCGCGGGCCAGGGCTCCGAGGCGCTGAAACAGGCGACGCTTGCCTTGATGGCGCGCGCCAACCAGACGCCCGGCCTCGCCGGCGTGTTCTCGCTGTTCGAGACCTCGACGCCGCAGGTCTTTCTCAACATCGATCGCACCAAGGCGCAACTTCTCGGCGTCAATGTCACCGACGTGTTCAACGCGCTGCAGATCTATATCGGCTCGCTCTACGTCAACGACTTCAACCTGTTCGGCCGCACCTTCCGCGTCACCGCGCAGGCGCGCGACGAGGATCGGCAGGACGTCAAGGACGTGCTGAAGATCAGAGTGCGCAATGCCAACGGCGACACGGTGCCGCTCGGCTCCTTTACCACCGTCGACGACATTGCCGGCCCCTATCGCGTGCCGCGCTACAATCTTTATCCCGCCGCCGAGCTCGACGGCGCCGCCGCGCCGGGCTATTCGCAGGGCCAGGCGATCGCGATCATGGACAAGCTGGCGGCCGAGACTTTGCCGGACGGCTTTGCCAGCGAATGGACGACGCTTGCCTACCAGCAGAACAGGGCCGGCAATACCGCGATGTTCGCTTTCGTCTTGGCGGTGGTGTTCGTTTTCCTGGTGCTGGCGGCGCAATATGAAAGCCTGACGCTGCCGCTGGCGGTGATCATGATCGTGCCGATGTGTCTGGTCGCGGCCATCACCGGCGTGGTCATTCGCGGCCTCGACAACAACATCCTCACCCAAGTGGGCTTTGTCGTCTTGATCGGCCTCGCCGCCAAGAACGCGATCCTCATCGTGGAATTCGCGCGCCAGCTCGAGGACGAAGGACGCAGCCGCTGGGATGCCGCGGTCGAGGCGACGCGGCGGCGGTTGCGGCCGATCCTGATGACGTCGTTCGCCTTCATTCTCGGCGTCACGCCGCTGGTCTGGGCGGTCGGCGCCGGCGCCGAATTGCGGCAGGCGCTCGGCACCGCGGTGTTTTTCGGCATGATCGGCGTTACCGCCTTTGGTCTCGTCTTCACACCGGTATTCTATGTCGTCGCGCGCTGGATCGCCGATCTCGGGCTGCGCTGGCGCAAGGGGCGGGTGGGCAACGTGCATCCGGCGGAATAGCGACCGTCCGCAAATACGCCACACTATGTTCATCGCGCCGCCGCCGCCCTAGGCTATCCATGCTCGCGCCGGAATAAGGCCATGCACCTGGTGTTTGTCGGTGTGTGCGCCCGAGCCTTGGAGTGTCGTTTCGGTGCGTTGCGAAGCTGCTTGTTTCGAGTGCGATGTCCGATTTCCGCAGGAGCGTCAGATGTTTCGTATGATTTTCGTTGTTCTTTCCATCCTCGTCTGCGGCGCCACTACCGCCATGGCCCAAAGCTGCCAGGATGTCATCGACAAACGCCAAACCTTCATGAAGAAAAGCGCCGACATGGCCAAGATCGGCTCGGCCATGATCAAGGGCGAGGCACCGTTCGATCTGGCCAAGGCCAAGGAGATTTTGGCCGCTTTTGCGCAAGACGCTGCCGCGATGCCGAATCTGTTTCCCGATTGCTCGAAGACCGGCGATCATACCACGGCTGCTCCAGCGATCTGGGAAAAGCCGGGCGATTTCAACGCCGCCCAAGCTAAGTTCTCCGCCGACGTGAAGGCGGCGCAGGACAGTTTGAAAGATCTCGATAGTTTGAAAGCGAGCTTTCAGACGATCGGCAAGGATTGCGGCTCCTGTCACCAGACGTTCCGGGTGAGACCGAGCTGATCGCCGCAAGGGGCAAATCAATGATCGGCGGGCGGTCGGTATCGGCCGCCCGTCTTTTGCTTCTTGCGGGGTCCCGTCGTCCGCGGGAATAAAACGAGTGTGCTACGAGTCCTGCCTGTCGCTGGGCGTGATCCTGCGAGGTGGAGGCGGTCCGATATGGCAACGGCACACAAGCGCCGGCTGAATCTGCGCACGATCGCGCTTACGGTCGTGACTTGCGGTGTTCTCGCCGTCGCGGGCTTTTGGTTTGCCACACGGCCGCAAGTGGTGCCGGCTTCGGCGCTGCCGGCTTACACGCCGAATCTCGCCAACGGCAAGACCATGTTCGATATCGGCGGCTGCGCGTCCTGCCATGCCGTGCCGAATAACGACCCGGACAAGGTCGACCGCTTGCGGCTCGGCGGCGGACTGGCGCTGAAATCGCCGTTCGGCACATTCTATGTACCGAATATTTCGCCGGACCCGAACGACGGCATCGGTGCCTGGAGCGAGGCGGATTTCGTCACCGCGTTGTGGAAAGGCACCGCCAAAGACGGCGAGAATCTATTTCCGGCATTTCCCTATACGTCCTATCAGCACATGCGGCTCGACGATATCCGCGATCTGTTCGCCTATCTGAAAACGCTGCCGCCCGTGCCGGGCAAGTCGCCGCCGCATGATCTTCAATTTCCATTCAATCAGCGCGAGCTTCTCGGCGTCTGGAAATTGCTGTTCCTGCACGGCGGGCCGATTGTGCCCGATCCTGCAAAATCGGCGCAATGGAACCGCGGCGCTTATCTGGTGAACGGCCCCGGCCATTGCGCCGAATGCCACTCGCCGCGCGATTTTCTCGGCGGCATTGTCGAGCGCGAGCGCTTCGCCGGTGGGCCCGCGCCTGATGGCAAAGGCTGGGTGCCGAACATCACGCCCTTCGGCTTGCGCGAGGACGGCAACCCCTGGACGAAGAAAGACATCGCAAGCTTCCTCGGCGACGGCATGATGCCGGATGGCGATTTTGCCGGCGGGCCGATGGCCGATGTTATCAACAATACCGGGCTGCTCAGCGCGGAAGATCGTGACGCCATGGCCAATTACATCGCCGCGTTGCCGCCCGTGGAAGGGCCGTCCAAGCCGCCGAAAAAGCAAACCAACAACTAGATCCTTGCCATATTTCTGCTGCTCCGCGTCATGACCAGCGCGGCGCGGCCATCAACACTCGCGGTTGGTTGTTCGGCGAGAGGCCGCCGGCGATGATCATGCCCGGCTCGCGGATCATCGCCGCCGCCGGATTATTCGTGATCTGGCGTGAACGGCAATCGGCGGGCGGCACGCAAGCTCGCGCCGGCCGCGTCGCAGATCGTTCGGGCTTGAAGAATCAGGACGGCCCGAAGGCCTTGAAGGTGATGATGGTGCGCGTGTCGGCGATACCGGGAATCGGCTGCACCTTCTCGGCGATGAAATGGCCGATATCGGTGCCGGGATCGACATAGAACTTGACCAGCAGATCGAAATCGCCGGCGGTCGAATAGATTTCCGACGCGATTTCGGCATCGGCAAGCTTACTGGCAACCTCATAGGACTTGCCGAGCTGGCATTTGATCTGCACGAAAAAAGGGACCATACGCGCGCCTCCGAGCCGGGGGATACTTATATCACTCGCGGCCGCTATGCGAGGCAAATGGCACGGGTCCGGCCGGTCATGACGACAACGGAACGGCTGGTATAAACTGACGAAAGCTTTTGGAAAGACTTAGGAAATGCCAGGCCCGGTCGATTATGCCGATAGTGCCATCGAGGTCATTCTGCGCATCCGCGAGCATGCGCCACGGGTGCATTGCATCACCAATACCGTCGCCCAGCAGTTTACCGCGAATGTGCTGCTCGCCGTCGGCGCCGTGCCGTCGATGACGATATCGCCGCTGGAGATCGGCAATTTTGTCGCCGGCGCCGACGCGCTTCTGGTCAATCTCGGCACCTTCGATGCCGAACGCCGCGCTGCGATCGAGACGGCGCTCGGCGCCGCAGCCGAACACGGCAGGCCCTGGCTGCTTGATCCGGTCTTCATCGAGCGTTCGCCGGCGCGTGCCGAATTCGCGCGCGGTCTCGTCGGCCGCAGTCCCGTGGTGGTGCGGCTCAATGCGGCGGAATTCGCCGCACTGTCCGGCAACGACCAGGCCGGCGACGCGCCGGCGCGCTTTGCCAAAACGCACGGCACCATCGTGGCGCTGACCGGCCGCGTCGACCTTGTCAGCGACGGCGTGCGGCGGGTGAAGATCGCCAATGGCGATCCGCTGATGGGGCAGGTCACCGCCATGGGCTGTGCCGGCTCGGCGCTGCTAGGCGCGGCGCTCGCCGTCGAACGCGATCCGTGGCTGGCGACGATCGCAGCGCTGACGGCCTTTGGCATCGCCGGCGAAGTCGCGGGCCGCGACGCGGCCGGCCCAGGCAGTTTTGCGGTTGCCATCATCGATGCGCTACACGGTCTCGACGGCGCCACTTTGCGCGCCCATCTGAAGGTCCACGATGAAAGTTGATCTCAGGCTGAATGCGATTGTCGATCCGGAGCGCTCCGGCGGCCGCGATCTGGCCGAATTGGCACGGCTGTGCGCGGAGGGCGGCGCAACGCTCGTCCAGTTGCGCGACAAGCACGGCGATACCGGCGCCATGGTGGAAAAGGCGCGGGCGATCAAAAAGGCGTTGTCGCCGTTCGGCGTCGGTTTTGTCGTCAACGATCGCGTCGATGTCGCGCTTGCCGCCGGCGCCGATGGCGTTCACATCGGCCCTGACGATATGACGGTCGCCGATGCACGGCGCCTGTTGGGGCCGGACGCGATCATCGGCCTTTCCATCAAATCGGCGGCCGAGGCCGAAGCCGCGCCGGTCGAGCTGATCGATTATGTCGGCTCGGGCGGCGTCTATGTCACGCTGTCGAAAGAGCAGAAGAGGCCGCCGATCGGTCCGCAAGGGCTCAAGCGCATCATCGACGTGCTCAAGCGCCGCAAGCCGCAACTGCCGGTCTGCGGCATTGCCGGCGTCGATGCGACCAACGCCGCCGAGGTCATCGGCGCCGGCGCCGACGGCGTCGCGGTCATTTCGGCGCTGTCGCTCGCACCCGACCCGGCCGCAGCGGCGCGCACGCTGCGCGGCATCGTCGACGGCGTGCTCGTCAAACGGGGCGGGTCGTGACCGCGGCCGTCGCCGTGACCATCGCCGGCTCGGATTCGGGCGGCGGCGCCGGCATCCAGGCCGATCTGAAAACCTTTTCAGCGCTGGGCGTCTATGGCGCTTCCGTCGTCACCGCGCTGACGGCGCAAAACACCAAGGGTGTCAGCGCCATTCACGACGTGCCGGCGGATTTCATCGCGGCACAAATGGAGGCCGTGTTCTCCGATCTGCATCCGGGCGCGGTCAAGATCGGCATGCTCGGCAATGCGGCGGCGATCGACGCCGTCGCCCAAGGGCTCGAACATCATCATGCGCAGCATGTCGTGCTCGATCCGGTGATGATCGCCAGCTCCGGGGACAAATTATTGCGCGACGACGCGATCGAAGCCTTGCGCAAGCTGATCGCACGCGCCCGCGTGCTGACGCCGAATCTGCCGGAAGCTGCGGCGCTTCTTGGCGGAACCGCCGCGCGCAATGAGGACGAGATGAAGACGCAGGCGCGGCAATTGCTCGCGCTTGGCGCTCAGGCGGTGCTGATCAAGGGCGGTCACGGCAGCGGGCCGGAAAGCGTCGATCTTCTGGTTGAGGCCGAGGCCTGCACGCGCTTTGCCGCGCCGCGCATCGACACCAAGAATACCCACGGCACCGGCTGCACGCTGTCGTCGGCGATCGCGGCAGGACTCGCCAAGAAGCTCCTGCTGGTCGATGCGGTGAGCGACGCCAAAGCCTATGTCAGCGCCGCAATCGCGGGTGCCGACAGGCTCAAGGTCGGCTCCGGCCATGGGCCGGTGCATCACTTCGCAAAGTGGTGGTGAGCTTGTTTCTCCCGCCCCACAAGGGGAGGGAAAGTCTCACGCCGGCGCTCCCGGCTGTTTCAACGGATGGGCGCGGTCAAAGGCGTCGATCTTTGCCAGATCACCTGTGATGCGCGTGAAATTCGGGAACGGCGCGGTATCGACATTGAAGAATTTTGCTCCCGCCGCCTGGCTTGCCACGCAGACATCGGCGAGCGTGATCGTATCGCCGTGGCAATAGCGGCCGGTCTCCGGGCTTTGCAGATGTGCTTCCAGCGCGGTCAGTGCCGCCCGGTGCCAATGCTGGCACCATTTGGTCCGCGCCGCCTCGTCGAGCTTGAACTCATGCTCGAGATATTCGCGCACCCGCGGCACAATCAGCGGATGCGAGTCGGCGGCGACGAGCTGCGCCAATCCGCGCACGCGGGCGCGGCCGCGCGCATCGCGCGGCAACAGCGGCGGGTTCGGATGCGTCTCGTCGAGATATTCGATGATGGCGAGCGACTCGAACAGGACCGGCCCGTCGCCGTCGACCAGAGCCGGCAGCGCCATCATCGGATTGACCTTGCGATAGGCCTCTTCGCGCTGTTTGCCCTGTATCAGGTTCACGTCGACGATCTCGTCGGGCACGATGTTCTTGAGGTTGAGCGCGATGCGCACGCGATAGGTGGCGAGCGACCGCCAGAATGAAAACAGCTTCATGAAGACTCTCCCTTCACGAGCACTAACAACCGGAACGCAGACTAATTCCGCTTCTGTTGATCCGAGCGCTCAGTCCGCGCCCGGATCGGCCTTGAGCCCCGCCGCCTCGATGCCGGCAATGGCGCACATTTCGTCCTTGTCCGAGGTATCGCCGGAAATGCCGCAGGCGCCGATGATGTTACCGCCGGCATCGCGGATCAACACGCCGCCTGGATTGGTGACCATGCGGCCGTCGCTCGCCGCCGCCAGCATGGTGAAGAATTGCGGGGTTTTGGCCGCGCGCGCGGCCAGCGTGCGCGAGCCGAAGCCCATGCCGAGCGCGCCCCAGGCTTTGCCGACGGCAATGTCGTAGCGCAGGATGCCGGACTTGTCTTCGCGCTTGAAGGCAACGAGATGGCCGCCGGCATCGAGCACGGCGACGGTCAGCGGCGCGAGATTGGTTTCGCGCGCCTTCTTCAGCGCGACATCGACGATGGTGGAAGCTTGTGCAAGCGTAACGACCGACATGGCTGCTCCTTGGCTGTTCCGATGAGTTGGCGGAAATGAAATCACTCGCTTATTGCTTGGCGCGGCCCGCCCAATAGACCGCCTGGCGCGAACTGTCGTCGCCGCGGCCGAGGCCGTGTTTGTTGGCGTCCTCGAAGGCGGCGAGCGCCGCCGCGGTCGCCGGCATGTCGGCGCCCTTGGCGCGGCCGGCATCGACCATGGTGCGGAGGTCCTTGACCGCGTCGGCGATGCTGAACGTGGTCGGGCCGGGATCGCGGTTCTCCATCATGGCGACGATCATGTCGGCGCGCATCTTCAACCCGTTATTGGCGCCGTTGCTCTCGACGAAGAGATCGAGCAGGCGCTTGGGCTCCCAGCCGACGTCGCGGGCGATGGCGAAGGCTTCGCCATAGGCCTGCCAGGCGACCATCAGCGGCAGATTGATCGCAAGCTTCATCGACGAGCCGGCGCCGACCGGGCCGCAATGCTCGACCTTGCGGCAGAGCTGATTGAGGATCGGCAGCGCGCGCGCCGCCGCAGCGTCATCACCGCCCAGGAGGCCGAGCAGCTTGCCCTGCCGCGCCGGGGCGGTCGAGCCGCCGACCGGGCATTCGACGAAATCGGCATTCCTGGCCGCGACTTTCGGCGCCAGCGTGGTCTCGACCTGCGGCGGAACGGTGCTCATTTCGATGAACAGCTTGCCGGTGACGTCGCCGGAGAGGAGGCCGGAGGGGCCGTGATAGACGGCCTCGATCGCCGCGCCGTCGGTGAGAATGCTGATGATCGCCTCCGACTGCCGCGCCAATTCCGCGGGCGTCGCTGCGACGCCGGCATCGGCAATCGCTTTGGCTTTGTCAGGCGTGCGATTCCACACCATGACCTCGTGCCCGGCCTCGATCAGCCGGGCGGCAATGGCCGCACCCATTTTCCCGATACCGGCGACACCGATGCGCATGCGGCGTTCTCCCAGACCTTCCAATGTTTCTTTGCCGCGCGGAACATAGGCGATCGCCGCGTCGCGAGAAAGCGGCTTGCTCGGCACGCGGCGCAATGTCATAGCGACGGTCCCTGTGCAAGAATTTCGATCCAGAGGAAACCAGCATGGCTTCAGCAACGAAGGGCACCGTCGGCGTCATCGGTCTCGGCATCATGGGCGGCGCCTTTGCGCAAAATCTGATCGCGGCGGGCTTCCATGTTATCGGTTACGATCTTGCGCCGGCACGGCGGCGCGCGTTGGCCAAGGCGGGCGTCGAGATCGCGGCGAACGGTGCGGATGTCGCGCGCAAGGCGCGCGTGGTGCTGGTGAGCCTGCCGAAGCCGCAGGCGCTCTCCGAGACGGCCGCGGCTATCGCCAAGGCCCGTCTGCCGCGCCGGGTCATCGTCGAAATGTCGACCTTCGCGCTCGAGGATAAGCTCCGCGCCGACGCGGTGCTGCGCAAGGCCGGCCACGCGATGCTCGATTGTCCGGTCAGCGGCACCGGCGCCCAGGCCAAGATGAAGGACCTTGTGGTCTATGCCTCGGGCGACGCCGCCGAGATCAAGAAGCTGCGTCCGGTCTTTGCCGCCTTCACGCGCGCGGTGCACAGCGTCGGTGAATTCGGCAATGGCAGCCGCATGAAATATGTCGCCAATCTTCTGGTCGCGATCCACAATGTGGCGAGCGCCGAAGCCATGGTGCTCGGCATGAAAGCCGGCCTGCCGCCGCAACTGGTATTCGATCTGGTGACGGCCGGCGTCGGCAATTCGCGCATCTTCGAATTGCGCGCGCCGATGATGGTGAAGGACAATTACAAGAACGTCACCATGAAGATTTCGGTCTGGCAGAAGGACATGGACGTCATCGGCGGCTATGCCAAGAAGATCCGTGTGCCGACGCCGATGTTCGACGCATCGAGCGCGATCTACGCCAAGGCGCTCAAGGCCGGCCGCGGCGCCGAAGACACCGCCGCGGTCTGCGCCGTGCTGGAGAAAATGGCGGGCCTGAAGCGGGGCAGGGGGCGCGCCAAGGCGCGCTGATCTTTCCGCGCTATATCCGCAACATCTTTCGTCATGCCCGGCCACCCGGATCCGGCCGCGGCCGGTCCGAGTGCGAGCTTGTTGCCGGGCATCCACGTCTTTATTCTCGTGCGCCGACAAAGACGTGGATGGCCGGGCAAGTCCGGCCATGACGATTAAAGCAGTGTCCGGAGGAAATGCATGTCATCGCTTGAAGGCGCGACCCGCCCGGCGTCGGGCGGCGATCACGAGACCCATCAGCATCGCAGCGAACAACGCGACGGCATGCGCATCGACTGGGACGTGCCGATCACGATGGACGACGGCCTCGTGCTGCGCGCCGACGTGTTCCGCCCGATCGCCGAAGGCCGTTACCCGGTGATCCTGAGCTACGGCCCCTATGCCAAGGGGCTCGCCTTCCAGGACGGCTATCCGAGCGCGTGGCAGCGCATGGCGGAAAAACACCCGGATGTGACCGCCGGATCAAGCAATCTCTACCAAAGCTGGGAGGTGGTCGATCCGGAGAAATGGGTGCCGCACAACTATGCCTGCGTGCGGGTGGATTCACGCGGCTGCGGCGTGTCGCCGGGCTTCATCGATCATTTCTCGCCGCGCGAGACCAGGGACTTCTACGACTGCATCGAATGGGCCGGCGTGCAGCCGTGGTCGAACGGCAAGGTCGGCCTCGACGGCATTTCCTATTACGGCATCAATCAGTGGCATGTGGCGTCGCTCGAGCCGCCGCATCTCGCCGCGATGTGCATCTGGGAAGGCGCCGCCGATTGGTATCGCGACATGACGCATCACGGCGGCATTCTCTGCACGTTCTGGGAAAACTGGTACGACATGCAGGTCAAGACCGTGCAATACGGCGCCGGCGAGCGCGGCAAGCGCAGCCGCGTGCATGGCGAACTGGTCTGCGGCCCGGAAATCCTCTCGGACGCAGAGCTCGCCGGGAACCGCAGCAATTTCGGCGCCGACATCGTCGCCCATCCGCTCGACGACGATTATCACCGCGCCCGTTCGCCAATTTGGGCGAAGGTCAAAGTGCCGTTCCTGTCGGCGGCCAATTGGGGCGGCCAGCCGCTGCATCCGCGCGGCAATTTCGAGGGCTTCGTGCGCGCGGCGTCAAAGAACAAATGGCTCGAAGTGCACGGCATCGAGCATTGGACGCATTTCTACACCGATTACGGCCGCGAGCTGCAGTTGCGCTTCTTCGATCATTTCCTGCACGGCAAGAACAATGGCTGGGACAAGCAGGCGCCGGTGCAATTGCAGGTGCGCCATATCGACGGTTTTGTCGAGCGCGCCGAACGGCAATGGCCGCTCAAGAGCACCCAATGGACGAAGTTCTATCTCGATCCGGCAGACGGCTCGCTCGGCCCCAAGGCGGCGAAGACAAAGTCGATCTTGAAATTCGAGGCAATGGGCGACGGCGTGACCTTCATGACGCCGCCGCTCGCTCGGGAGACCGAAATCACGGGTCCGTCGGCGCTGAAACTCTTCGTCTCATCGTCGACCAAGGACGCCGATATCTTCGCGGTGCTGCGGGTGTTCTCGCCCGACATGAGGGAGATCGTGTTCCAGGGCGCCATCGATCCGCATGCTCCGGTCGGCCAGGGCTGGCTGCGCGCCTCGCATTGCGCGCTCGACAAGAAACTGTCGACGGCGTATCGGCCCTACCACACCCACGCCAAAAAGCAGCCGCTCAAAGCCGGCGAAGTGGTTGAGCTCGACGTCGAGATCTGGCCGACATCGATCGTCGTGCCGGCCGGCTACCGCATTGCGCTCACCGTGCGCGGCAAGGACTATGTCTATCACGGGCCGAGCGGCGGGCGGCTGTCGAACTTCAAGAACGAGCTGACCGGGTGCGGCCCGTTCCTGCATGACGACGTGCGCGACCGGCCGCCGGAGATTTTCTCCGGCGTTACCGGATTGCATTTCGGTGGCGCTATGCGGCCCTATCTGCTCTTGCCCATAATTCCGGCAAAATCGCCGCCGGCGGGCCGGGCGAAGGTGGCGGCAAAAAAGCCGGCCAAAGCCGCAACCAAGAGGAGCGGCAGGAAAGCGCTCAAGGCGGCGCCAAAAAAACGCAAATGAAAAACTGAAAAATTCGTCGTATAAGCATCGCCGGCAGCGGACGGGGAAGCGAAACAACAACCGCGCCGGTCAGGGAGGGTGATATGTCGCGAATCAAATCGCGCGATGTCGTCGCGCGTGATGTCATGTCGCGGAAGGTGACGCGCCGCGCGCTGTTGGCCGGGACGGCCGGGGCTGCCGCCGCGTTGGGCCGTTTTCCATCGCCCGCGGTCGCTCAAGCGGCGCCGGTCAAGCTCGGTCTGCTCACGGTGAAAACCGGACCGCTCGCCCAAGGTGGCATCCAAATGGAGCAGGGCGTTCAGACATTTCTCAAGGAGACCAATAACAAGATGGCCGGCCGCCAGGTCGAGCTTGTTGTTGGCGACACCGGCGGCGCGCCGGCCGGAGCCAAGACCAAGATTCAGGAATTGGTCGAGCGCGACAAGGTCGATGTCATTCTCGGCCCGCTCGCGACGTTCGAGCTCTACGCCATCAACGAATATATCCAACAGCACAAGGTGCCGACGCTCAGTTTGGCCGCGGCCGACAATCTCACCCAGCGCCAGCCGAACCCGTATTTGCTGCGCGCCTCGGCCACCTCGTCGCAGGCCATGCAGCCGATGGGTCACTTCACGGCGACCGAGATGAAGCTGAAGCGCGCCGTATGCATCGGCGAGGATCTGTCCTTCGATTATGAGGAGGTCGGCGGCTTCCAGGCGGCGTTCGCGAAAGACGGGGGCTGTGTGGTTTCCAAGCTGTGGCCGCCATTGGTGACGCCCGATTACACGCCCTATCTGGCGCAGATCGGCGACTGCGACGTCGTTTGCCAAGGCTTTGCCGGCTCGAATCCGCTGCGCTTCATGAAGGCCTATGCCGGCTTCGGACTGAAATATCCGGTGGTGACGGGCGAGACCGGCGGCGACGATGCATTGCTGAAAAGCTTCGGCGACGAAGCGATCGGCCTCACCTCGTGCTGCCCTTATTCGCTCGATCTCGAATCCGACGCCAACAGCCGCTTCATCGACGGCATGCTGAAGAACTTCAATGTCGTCCCGGGCTTCTATGCCGCAGGCCTTTACGTCAATTGCCAGGTGGTCGAAGCCGCGCTCAAGAAGGCGGATGGCGACACCGGCGACAAGGAGAAATTCATGGCGGTCTTGCGCAGCGTCAGCCTTCCCGACACGCCGCGCGGACCTATCAAGTTCGATCACTTCGGCAATGTAATCGGCACGTTCTGCATTCGCAGATGCGGTCCCGAAGGAGCCAAATATGGTCTCAAACTTTGGAATAAGATCATCAAGACCTACGAGAATGTCAGCCAGTTCTGGACCTGGCCGGAGCAGGAATTCCTCGCCCACCCGGTTTATTCGCGCGACTATCCGCCGCTGAGCAAGTGCTGAGAACCGCGGCGCCAACCGGCTTTACAGGCCGGGGGCGCTTCGCCAATGATAGCTGACAATCACCGGCGCTCTCCGGGGCGTTAACGGTAACGGCGGCGTCCAGGTGCGAGCACTGTACTGCTATTGCGCAGGCACAGTGCAGACGCCTGCAACGCCGCAGCCACAAAAAGCGCCGCTAACCGGGCGCATCAGGGAGGAATGCGATGTCTCGCAAGCTCATATCCGGCAAGGTCAGCCGCCGTGCCGTTTTGGCCGGCACTGCAGCGGGTGCTGCCGCGGCGCTCGGCCGTTTTCCCACGCCCGCCGTCGCGGATGCCGAGCCGTTCAGGCTCGGCCTCTTGACGGTGAAGACCGGGCCGCTGGCGCAAGGCGGCATCCAGATGGAGCAGGGCGTCCTGACCTATCTCAAAGAGAAGAATTACATGATGGGCGGCCGCAAGGTCGATTTCATCTCCGCCGATACCGGCGGCAATCCGGCCGGCACCAAGACCAAGGCGCAAGAGCTGGTCGAGCGCGACAAGGTCGACGTTATCCTCGGGCCGCTCGCCGCTTTCGAACTGCTCGCCATCAGCGATTACATCAAAGAGCAGAAAATGCCGACGCTCAGTCTCGCGGCGGCGGACAATCTTACGCAGCGCACGCCCAATCCGTATCTGTTGCGCGCGTCGGCGACCTCGTCGCAGGCGATGCAGCCGATGGGCCATTACGCCGCAACCGAGCTCAAGCTCAAACGCGTTATCACGATATCCGAGGACTTCGCCTTCGGCTACGAGCAGATGGGCGGTTTCCAGGCCGCGTTCGAGAAGGACGGCGGCTGTGTCGTCAACAAGCTGTGGCCGCCGCTGGTGACGCCGGACTACACGCCCTATGTCGCGCAGATCAGCGATTGCGACGGCGTCTGCCAGGGCTTTGCCGGCTCCAATCCGTTGCGCTTCATGAAGGCCTATGCCAGCGCCGGCTTGAAATATCCGGTCGTGACCGGAGAGACGGGCGCCGACGACGCGCTGCTCAAGAGCTTCGGCGACGAAGCGGTCGGACTGGTGAGCTGCTGTCCCTACACGCTCGACCTCGAGACCGCCGCCAACCAGCGCTTCATCGACGAGATCAGAAAGGACTACGACGTCATTCCGGGCTTCTATGCCGCGGGGCTCTACGTCAACTGCATGGTGGTCGATGCCGGTTTGAAAGCCGCCGGCGGCGACGCGAGCGACAAGGCCAAGTTCATGACAGCGCTCAAGGGGGTGAGCCTCACCGACACGCCGCGCGGCCCGATCAAATTCGATCACCTCAACAACGTGGTCGGCACGTTCTACGTTCGCCGGGTCGTCAAGGAAGGCGCCAAATACGGTCTCAAGCTCTGGAACAAGACGATCAAGACCTACGAGAATGTCAGCCAGTTCTGGACCTGGCCGGAAGCCGAGTTCCTCGCCCATCCGGTCTATTCGCGCGATTATCCGCCGCTGAAAAAGTGCTGAGACAAGAAACGTAACGCAGGACGTTCCGGCAGCCGGGGTAACGAAAGGCAGGTCGCATGACATTCTGGCTGCTGCTCACCGTCAACAGTGTGACGTTCGGCGGCCTGTTGTTTCTGTTGTCGGCTGGATTTTCCCTGATTTTCGGGCTGATGCGGATTCCCAATCTGACGCACGGCTCGATGTTCATGGTCGGCGCCTATCTCGGCACCACGCTCCTGTCCGGCGCGCTGGGCTTTACGCTGAATTTCTGGCTGGCGGCGATCATCGCTGCGCTCGGAGTCGCGGTGCTCGGCGGCCTGATGGAGCGCCTGCTGCTGCGCCGGCTCGCCGGCCAGCCGCTGGCGCAGGTCCTGGTCACGCTCGGCGTTTCCTTCATGGCCGCCGATCTCTGCCTGATGGGCTGGGGCGGCGATCCGATCTCGGTGGCGACGCCGCCCCATCTCGCCGGCTTCGTGCGCTTTGGCGGCGCGGCGTTCCCGCTCTACAGGATGGCGGTGATCGGCATTGCCGTGGTGTTTGCGGCGGCGCTTTGGATCATGCTCGACCGCACCCGGCTCGGCGCCATGATCCGCGCCGGCGTTGACGATCCGCAGATGGCGCGCGTGGTCGGCATCCGCGTGTCGCAGCTCTTCACCATCGTCTTCGCGCTCGGCGCTGGGCTCGCCGGCTTCGCCGGCATGATCGGCGGACCGATCCTTTCGGTCTATCCGGGCCTCGATCAGGACATGTTGCCGCTTGCGCTTGTCGTCGTCATTTTGGGCGGCACCGGCAGCCTGCTCGGCTCGTTCGTCGGCAGCATCATCATCGGCTTCATCTACAATTTCGGCCAGGCGCTGCTGCCGGAGCTGGCTTATTTCATTTTGTTCCTGCCGATGGTGCTGGTCCTGTTGCTGCGGCCGCAGGGCCTGTTCGGAGGGCAAGTTCTATGACCGGCCCCGTGACCGGCTCCGTGAATCGCTCCGCCGGTAGCGCGCTCACCGGCCGGCGCATCGCCATCGCGCTCGCCGTCGTGGCGCTGATCGCCGTGCCCTATGCGATCACCGAGACCTATTACGTCAATATCGCGAGCCAGATTCTGCTCTATGCGATCTTCGCGATAGGACTCAATGTCCTGGTCGGCTATGCCGGTCTGGTGTCGCTCGGCCACGCCGGCCTGTTCGGCATTGCCGCCTATGCTGTCGCTTATCTTCTTGCCGCCGGCTACGGCCACGCCTTTGCGATCATCGCCGGCCTTGCGATCGGGCTCCTCGCCACCGCCGGCTTTGCCGCGCTGGCGCTGCGCGCCGCCGGCATCAGCTTCATCATGATCACGCTGGCGCTGGGCGAGATCATCTGGGGCGTGGCCTATCGCTGGATCAGCCTCACCAATGGCGACAACGGCATCAGCGTCGCTTCGCGCCCGGAGCCGTTCGGTTTTTCGCTGGCGTCGGCGAGAAGCTTCTATGATGCGACGCTGCTCGTTTTTCTGCTCGCGGTCGTCGCGGTGGCGATCTTCGTGCGCTCGCCGCTGGGCGCCGCGCTATGCGGCATGCGCGATCAGCCGCGCCGCATGACGGCGCTCGGCTATCACGTCTGGATGACCCGGTTCTGGGCCTTCATGCTTTCTGGGCTGCTGACTTCCGTCGCCGGCATCCTGTTCGTCTATTACAACCAGTTCATCAGCCCGCAGGCCTTGGCGCTGACCGCCTCCGCGGAGGGCCTGTTGATGGTGATTTCCGGCGGCGCCGGCACGTTGCTCGGGCCGATCGTCGGCGCCGCTTTGGTGGTGATCGTCAAGAACGTGGTCAGCGCCTATGTGACGCGTTGGAATTTCATGCTCGGCGCCATCTTCGTCGCCATTGTCGTGTTCATGCCCGAGGGTCTCGTGCCCGGCGCCGTGCGTTTGGTCCGCACGGCGCTGAAGGCCGGCAGCCGCGGCAAGACACAAGCGTCGCTCGCGGTGACCAAACAATGAGCGCGCTGGTCGTCGACAGACTCTGCAAATCGTTCGGCGGATTGCGCGTGACGACGAATGTCTGTCTCAATGTCGCGCCGGGCGAGCGGCGGCTGATCATCGGTCCGAACGGCGCCGGCAAGACGACCTTGTTCAATCTCATCACCGGCGAGCTTTCGCCGGACAGCGGTGCGGTGTCGCTGCTCGGCTGCGACGTGACACGCATGCCGACGCGCAAGCGCGCGCATCTCGGCATGGCGCGGACCTATCAGATCATCACTCTGTTCGCGCGCGACACCATCCAGCATAATGTGACGCTGGCGCTGCTCGGGCTGTCGCCGCTGCGCTGGAATCCGCTGCGTCCGCTCGAGCGCCAGCAGCAACTGACCCGCCAGGGCCGCGAGGCGCTCAGCCGCGTCGGCCTCGATCAGATCGCGCACCGGCCGCTGGCCGAAACTTCCTACGGCGAGCGGCGGCGGGTCGAGATCGCCATGGCGCTGGCGCAGAATCCGAAATTGCTGCTGCTCGACGAGCCGTTCGCCGGCCTCTCGATCGACGAGCGGCAGGAAGTGCGCAAGCTTCTTCTCGCCATTCCGCGCGACGTCACCATCGTCATGATCGAGCACGACATGGACGTGGCGCTGGATTTTGCCGACCGCATCACGCTTTTGCATTTCGGCGAGGTCATCGTCGAAGGCACCCGCAGCGAAGTGGTCGACAATCCGCGCACGCGGGAGGTCTATCTTGGCGAATAGCGCGCTCAAGCTCGCGAATATCGACGCCTTCTACGGCGACAGCCATGTGCTGCAGCGCGTGTCGTTCGAACTCGGCGAAGGGCGGCTGCTCGGCCTTCTCGGCCGCAACGGCGCCGGCAAGTCCACCTGCATGAATGTCAGCATCGGGCTGTTGCCGCCGCGCGGCGGCGGCGTCGAAGTGTTCGGCGCGCCGGTGACGCGGCAGGGACCGGAGAATATTTCCGCGCAGGGCGTGGCGCTGGTGCCGCAAGGCCGCCGTATCTTCAAAAGCCTCACCGTGCGCGAGAACCTGCTGGTTGCGGCGCAAAAAGGCTTTGCCACCCGGCACGAGCCCTGGACCATGAACACGGTCTTCGCCATGTTCCCGCGTCTTGCCGAACGGCGCGCGCAATTGGCCGGTTACCTCTCCGGCGGCGAACAGCAGATGCTGGCGATCGGCCGCGCGCTGATGGCCAATCCGCGCGTGCTGTTGATGGACGAGCCGTCGGAAGGGCTGGCGCCGCAAATCGTCGCCGAAGTGATGGCAACGATCCGCAAGCTCAAGGAGGGCGGCCTGTCCATCGTACTGGTCGAACAGAGCCCGAAGCTCGTCTTCGACATTGCCGACGACATCGTCATTCTCAATTCCGGCCGCGTTGCCGTGATGTCGACCGCGGCGGCGCTGAAGGCCGATAACATCGATCTCCGCCAGCACCTTGGCGTGTTCTGATCTCCGAAGACTGCGTTGCTGCATTCGGCACGCTCGCTTCTGTCCGTCGCCGTGTCACGATTCTGTCGTTCGTACGTGGCGCGGTTCAAGTTTCGCCCTGCGGAATGAAACGCCGCGCAAACGTTATTGCAAATTGCCAAACTCGCCGTCACGATGGCGCGGGGTCCGTAGAGGGGGCGCTACTTGATTACCGTTCCTGAATTGGCGTCGGAGGGCTTGAGCTCGTTCCTGCACGAGCACATGAGCCGCAGGTTTTCGACCACCCATGCCGACCTGAGCGAACTCGTGACGTCGGTCGCGCGCTTGGCCATCGAATGCATCGGCAACAGTGACGCGCTCTATCATAACGTCGAACACACGATGCTGGTCACCCTGGTCGGTTACGACATCATGAAGGGCCGGTCATTGTTGCAGCCCACCTTTCCGAGCGATTTCGCCCATCTCCTGGTCGCTTGCCTGTTCCACGACATCGGCTATGTCCGCGGCATTCTCAAGGAAGATGGCGCCGATGGCTATGTCGCCGACACCAAGGGCAACAAGTCCAAACTGCCGCGCGGCGCGTCCGACGCGGCGCTGCTGCCTTATCACGTCGACCGCTCGAAAATGTTCGTGATGGACCGGCTGTCCAAAATAGAATTGCTCGACGCCGCGCGCGTCGCTCGCGCGATCGAGTATACGCGCTTTCCCTCGCCGCCCGGCGACGGCTCGGGCGACAATGAGGAAGGCATGCTGGTGCGCGCCGCCGACCTGATCGGCCAGCTCGGCGATCCGCATTACCTGCGCAAGGCCAATGCGCTCTATTACGAGTTCGAGGAAGTCGGCATGAACAAACAGCTCGGCTATACCTCGCCGGCCGATCTCACCGAGCTTTATCCGCAATTTTACTGGAACAGCGTCTCGCCGCACATTCAATCGGCGATCCGCTATCTCAATGTCACGTCCAGCGGCCGGCAATGGATCGCCAATCTCTACAGCAATGTGTTCCGCGCCGAGCGCGATCTCAATCTGTGCGGGCCGCAGCACTGAACTGCTGAATGCCGCCGGACACGGTCTTCGGTTCCACCCACTGGACTCTTGCCGCCTGTCAAATCAATGTGCCGCCGCCTTCGCACGGCCCCATAAGGCGCGGCCCTTGCCGCAGTGAGGAAACGACAGATGGCTCAACAGTGGAATAAATACGCCCCGACGGCGGCCCGCAGCCACGGCCGACCCGGGCGCGAGACGCGGCCGAAAAGCGTCACCGTCGACGTCCATTCGCATGTCGGCGTGCCCGAGGCGGCGAAATTCGTCGAGCCGCATCTCGATTGGTCGACGATCCCGCTCGCGCGCTTCGCCAATGCCGAGACCAAAGCGCTGAGCCAGAAGCAGGAAGCCGATATCCGCGAGCGTGCCGGGTACGAGCATCGGCTGGCCGATCTCGATGCGATGGGGCTGGACATGCAGCTGATCGCGCCGCCGCCGCCGCAATGCTATTACACGGTGCCGCTCGACATCGCGGTCAAGGCGACGCAGATGGTCAATGACGGCATCGCCGCCTTCTGCGCCAAGGCGCCGGACCGTTTCAAAGGCTTCGGCTCGGTGCCGATGACCGATGCCCATGAAGCCGTGAAAGAGCTCGAGCGTTGCGTCAAGCAGCTTGGCTTCACCGGCATCGAGATTCTGACGACCATCGCTGGCAAGGAATTATCGGATCCAGCCTTCGCGCCGTTCTGGAAAAAGGCTGAAGAGCTCGGCGTGCTGGTGATGCTGCACCCGAACGGCTTCACCGAGGCGTCGCGGCTGACGCGCTTTTATTTCAACAATGTCATCGGCAATCCGCTCGAGACCACGATCGCGCTGCATTATCTCATTTTCGACGGCGTGCTCGAGCGCCATCCCAAGCTGAAAATCCTCGCGGTGCATGGCGGCGGCTATCTCGGCGCCTATTCAGGCCGCATCGATCATGCCTGGGGCGCGCGCTCCGACAGCCATGGCGACCTGCCGCAGCCGCCGACCAGCTATCTCAAGCGCATCTATGTCGATACCGTGGTGTTCACGCCGCACCAGCTGGCCGAGCTGGTGCGCGTGTTCGGCGCCGATCACGTCTTGCTCGGCACGGACTATCCCTACGACATGGCCGAATATGACCCGCTCGGGCACATCGCCGGCGCAGGCCTCGATGCGGCGACGGTCGCGGCGCTCGCCGGCGGCAATGCCACGAAGCTGTTGGGGCTTTAGCCGAGGCCTGCATCATGAATCTCGCGCCACTGCTGCAAGCTGGCCCGGCGATCCAGATTCATGCGTTCACCGCCATGGCCGCTTTCGCGCTCGGCGTCGCTCAACTTGCCGCGCCCAAGGGCACGCTGCCGCACCGTACGCTCGGCTGGGTCTGGGTCACGCTGATGCTGGTTGTCTGCATCAGCTCGTTTTTCATCCATCAACTGCGCATGTGGGGACAGTGGTCGCCCATTCACCTGTTGGCGGTCTACACCCTGATCATGCTGCCGCTGGCGGTTCTGGCCGCGCATCGCCACGAGGTCACGCGCCATCGCGGCCGGATGATCGGGCTCTTTGTCGGCGCGCTGGTGCTGGCCGGGCTGTTCACCTTATGGCCCGGCCGCATCATGTATCAGGTGGTGTTCGGCTCTTGAGCTTCTACTTCGTCGTCGACGTAGCGGCGGGCGGCGGAGCCGAATGAAGATGCTGGAAATAGGCCTCGCCGGGCTGCGGCGACATCACGAAAACGGTCGGCACCTGTGTCGGTCCGAACGGGCCGGGCACCTGATGCGAGAGCGGCGGCAGGCTCTTGAGATAGAGCGCGATGGCGAGAGCGTCCGCCGGCGTCAGCCGGGCGAAATGCCGCCACGGCATGGCCGGCGCCAAGATGCGTCCGTCAGGTCGTTCGCCCTTCGTGATCGCCACGACAATTTGTTCGGGCGTCCACTTGCCGAGACCGGTCTTGTCGTCGGGCGTCAGGTTCGGCGGCACGAAGACGCCGAGGCCTGGAATGCCGAAGCCGACATCGGAACCGCCGAGATTGCGCGTCAGGTCGTCCTTGCCCAAGAAATGCCCGGGCGTGTGACAATCGTCGCAGCCCATCAGGCCCGTCAGGTATTTGCCGCGCGCGATCTGCTCCTGATCGGCGGCAATCGCGGACCGCAGCGGCGGCGCCAGGGCGGCTCCGGCCAGCAGAAGCGCGGCGGCAGACAATAGTCCGGCGAAAGTACGTGTCAGCATTTTCATTCCCCCACAATCGTCGGGAAAGGTTCGAATCCCGGCGAGCCGGCGCGACCATAGCCGCGGGCCGTCCGCAATGAAACGACAAAGCGGAGGGGTGAATTGAGGCTGGAGGTAATTAGCGCCGCCGCGGTTTCTTGTCCGTGCCGGGATTGAGGCGGTGCACGGTCGCCGGCACGCCGGCGCTGCGCCGCAGGGCCTCTTTCAAGCTCGACGGCCGCCCGTGCTTCTTGAGCAAGTCGCGAAAGGCTTCGTCGGCGAGCTCCTGAAAGTCCTTCATCTGGTCGTGCGCGAGCAGATCGAGTTCGCGCCAGGTCTCGTCGTCGAATTGCACGCGCTTGCCCGGCATCAACTCGCCCGTTTATGCCGGGCGGCTTTTTTGGGCGCAGGTTTTGCGCCCGCGCGGGGGGCCGGCCGCCGGGTGCCGCCGTTCTTGCCGGCGCTGTTCTTGCCCGCCGCGCGGCCGCCGCCCGTCTTCACGCTCTGCTGCAGCGCATCCATGAGGTTGATGACGTTCGACGGTGCGCTCTCTTTCGTCCGCTCGATTTTCTCGCCTTTCTGCTTCTTGCGTAGCAGATCTTTGAGCGCGTCTTCGTATCGATCCTTGAATTGTTCCGGCTTGAAATGGCCGGTCTTCGTATTGACGATGTGGACGGCGAGATCGAGCATGTCCTTCGGGATCTTCTCGTCTTCGATGCCGTCGAAATATTCGTCTTCGGCGCGCACTTCGTAGGGATAGCGCAGCGTCACGCCGACCATGCCCTTGCCGCGCGCTTCGAGCGCGACGATGTGCTCGCGCGAGGTGAACACGACTTTGGCCAGCGCCACCATGCCTTCCTTGCGGATCGCTTCGCGGATCACCGCGAAAGCCTGCTGGCCGACATCGCCGTCGGGAACGATGTAATAGGGATCGCGCAGATAGAGCTCGTCGATCTCGCTGCGCGGCACGAATTCGTCGATATCGATGACGCGCTTGCTCTCGATGGCGACCGCATCCAGCTCCTCGGGCTCGAGTTCGACATACTCGCCCTTGTCGACCTCGTAGCCCTTGACGATGCCGGCATTCTCGACTTCGTCGCCGGTCTCGGCGTCGACTTTCTTGTAGCGGATGCGGTTGCCGGTTTCCCGGTTGAGCTGATGAAAGCTGATCTTCTCGCGCTCGGACGTCGCCGGATAAAGCGCGATCGGGCAGGAGACCAGTGAGAGTTTCAGATAGCCTTTCCAATACGGACGCGGGGCCACGGAACTACTCCATACAACGAGACATTTGTCGGGCTGGCTTTTAGCTTAACACTAGCAGGGGCCCGGTGATCCACAAGCGGACCCGTTTCTCCTTTGTTCTTTCCGGGCCGGGGTAATGTCTCAGTTTGAAATTTTGACTAATTCCGACACGGCGTCGGCAAGGCGTATTGCTCTCGCCAGCCGGACAGCCTCGCTTTTGCCCATTTTTGCGAAAGTCTCAATGATCTCTTCGACATCGGTCCAATCTAGCGAAACCGTAAAATCGCTAGTTTTTTCCTCCCCACGTCCGAAATGAGAAAAATCGACATTCACCGAGTCACTGGCGAGTCCGTCTATCTTTACGTCATAAATTGAAAAGTCGCGGTATTCGCGAGAATTAGCCCCATGGGCACTAGTTCCCACTCGCTGTAAGCGCATACTTCCCTCCTATGCGATAAGTCCCTTCTTATACGGCCCGCGCTTTCCCGGTTGCGGCAAAGAAGCATCGACTATTTCAGCAAGATCAGTCATCGACCAAAGCTTATCACTCAATCCGGCCGCCATTGCAGGCGATAAGCCCTTCAGCGTTTTGTGTTGCTTCACAAAATTGTACCAGACGGTATAGAGCGCGACCATCCAAACGTGGTTCTCGAATTTCTTGGAAAATCCATTTGTCAGTCGAGTGAACCGGCGCATGTGCATCCGCATGGTGAGGTTCTGGCGTTCTACGAATGATGTGCTGATGTGCTTTTCGTCCGGGTTGCCGGTGATCTTTTTCGTTTCGATGCCAAGGCAAACGGGCGGGCTATAACGGCGCTCGTTCTTTGCGTCTTTGTCCTTGCCGTAAATCTTGTGCAGTTGGGCGTAATCAACGTCATCGCCGAACGTCTGTTGCACGGCGTAGAAATACGTCTTGTGGCCGTCGCTGGTTAGCTGAACGCGGTTTGCAAGGCGGCTCTTAAGGTCTGCCATGAACGTTCGGCCGGACTGGTAGTCGCGATCCCCGACAAGGAAGGTGGCGATCAATTTCGTGTCCGCGTCGATTGCGGTCCACGTCCATACATCGCCGCCGTCTTCCCGAACGGTCTTGGCGCTGAATAGATTGGCCTCTTTCACGCCGACAAATGACCAGATTTCATCGACCTGTATCCGCTGGGCCTTCACGCCCCGGACCGTCTTATCGTGGAAGGTCGCGCAGGCACGGCCAGCGTCCACTAGAAGCTTGGTCACGGTGTTGATCGACACGTCGCATACCCGCGAAATCGACCGCATCGACGACCCCTCACAGAGCATGGAGAGGATTTGGACGCGTTTTTCGAGGGGCAGCTTGTTCATAGCCCCTAAAACTAGAGATTTTCTGCATAATGTCAAGCATAAAGTTCAGTTTAATTGCTTGCGTTAACTCGGCTTGAACACAATATGAATCAATGATATAAGCGTCGAAATGGACGTCTTATTCGCCGATCCGGTTTTGGCACTTATCGAGACGGACGAGGCGGGGAAGACAAAGCTTCCGGTCGCAGTGATCAAGTCTGCGCGGCGGAAGCTTACGGTTCTGAGGGCCGCGCCCGATGACCGTGCACTGAGGAATTGGAAGAGTTTGCACTACGAGAAATTGAAAGGAGATCGCGAAGGTCTGCGTTCCATCCGGCTTAACGATCAATTTCGGATGGTGTTTGTGCTGGACGAAAAAGCGCAACCGCAAGCAACAGCGACGATCATCGGCATCGAGGACTATCACTGATGGCCCAAATCAAAAAAATGGTTCCGGTTGACCACCCCGGCACGTTCATCACGGAGGAGCTAGAGGCCCGCAACTGGCAGCAGGTAGACCTTGCGTACATTCTTGGAATGTCGGTGCAGCAGTTGAATCCGTTGCTCAATGGCAAGGCCAATATCACGCCAGATATGGCCGCCGCTCTCGGCGACGCCTTCGATATGCCTGCAGATTTTTTCGCAAACCTGCAGAAGCTTTACGACCTGTCGAACGCCAAGCCAGTCGATCCCGGAGTGCGAACACGTGCGCAGTGGGTTTCTGTTTTTCCCCTTCGGGACATGATCAAGCGTGGCTGGATAGAAGACACCGAACCCGGACTGCTTGATCTACAGATGATGCGATTTTTTGGGAAAAATCGCGTTGAAGATATTCCGTTCATTGGAAACGCCGCAGTAGTGCCGTCCCATGCAGCAAAAAAGAGCACCGGATACGACACGATTACAGCGCCTCAATATGCGTGGCTTCACCGCGTGATGAAAATTGCGGAAGCGGTATCGGCACCTTTGTATTCTGAGAATAACTTGCGCAACAGCCTTCAAAAAATCAGGGCGCACCTTTTGGATAAGGACGATCTGATTCATATCCCGGCCATTCTGCGCAACGCCGGCGTTCGTTTTGTTCTAGTCGAACATCTACCGGGGTCGAAAATTGACGGCGTTTGCGTTTGGATAAATGGGCAACCGGCTATCGGCATGTCTACAAGGTTGGATCGCTTCGACAACTTTGCCTTTGTTCTGCGGCATGAAATCGAGCACGTGTTGCGTGGTGACGGACGTGATGAAACGTTCGCGCCTCTAGACGAGATTGGTGAAAACATAAAGTTCGATTCATCCGAAGGACCTGACGAAGAGAGATTAGCTAACGATGCGGCAGCCGAGTTCTGCATACCTCGACACCAACTAAATTCATTCCTGCTCCGCAAGGGGCAGTTCATCTCAGAGCAAGATGTGCTCGCCTTTGCCGCACGGATGGAAATTCATCCGGCTATTGTCGTCGGACAGGTTCAACATAAAAGGCAAAAGTACAATTGGTTGCGTAAATATCAGACAGGAATCAGAGAGTATCTAATGGACTGGAAATTTATTGACGGGTGGGGGCGTCAATGTCCAACGGGTCTTTAGGACAAGAGGCCAAGATGGCAAACTTTAATGAGCAAATTCTGCGCGCTTGGGACGAATGGGAACAGGAAACTGGCGCAGAGGCCAGCAACCCTGACGATTTTGTTACCTGGGCAATGGAGAAGAAGAAGTTTGTGCCGCAGCTACAGGACATAAGGCGGCTACTTCGGAAGCAAGTTGCAACAGCGCTCCGTCAGGCAACAAGAATGGACGATGCGGGCTTTTCGTATCGAGCCAAACAATGCGTGACGGTCATGGAAGAAGGACTACAGCTTCGTCTGTGGTTTGACACGGATATCAGCGGAACGCCCAATCTGAGGCAAAAGGCTGTCCGCCAGAGACGCGATGGCATCGCGAACGACGTTTATCGCGCCGTGTGCGATGTCGAACATATGAACAAGGTATTTCCCGGTGATCCTCGGTTGAATTTCTTTCCGGACTTCAGCGAGGACATAGAGGAGCATCGCGCTGCGGAATTGGCGTCCTCTGACAAAGACGAAGAAGACGCAGCCTAGCCCTTCTTCCAGCGGGCGGCCGCAGCCGCCCGAGCTATTTCGGACCGCTTCTCGGGCGCGAGGCTTCTAGCACGTGCCTTACCGCCCTTCCGGCCGCCCTTGGCCCGCTGAGGCACCTTCCCGAAATCCTCTTCGGCCTCGCCCGTCGCGATCCGCATTACGTGGACAGCATTGCTAACCACGTCTGCAGGTCGCTTCTCGCCTTTGGGGCCTCTAGGCACGCTCTAGCTCCTGAATACCAGCGCCCACATTGTATAGGCGCTACATACAACGGCTACGAAGCCCACGGTTCTAGTCAACGTCACATTCCCCTGCGAAAGAGTAAGTCTGCGATGCCATTCCCAAGGGCTTCTGCTGGCGGCGAAAGCGCACATCTGCTCTGCCCAAATCAGGCACCCGGCACCTGTCAGAAAAAAGATGACGCTAAAGATGATGGGGGCCGCCATGCCTGCATACTACGGGAACTGGGGATAGCGGGCCAGTAACCCCAATTTCAAACTGAGACATTACCCGGGCCGGCGCCTACACTTTCACGGTTAAAGTGATTCGCGAGCGGAACTGACACATGCCGGCACAAGCAGCGCTCAAAATGGCTCCCGCGGCGGCGCCGCAACCCGAGAGTCGATCCAAAACACGCCTGTTCCACGCCAGGATGCTGGTGACCCGGGTCGAGGAATGGTGCGTGGAGGCAGAAACGCCCGAGGCGGCGCGGGCATTGTTCACCGCGGGGGCTGGGCACCGCTGCACGCCGGGAGAGAGCGTTCAGGTCGAGCTTGAGAGTTTGCTTGAAGACTAGCGCGCCACTCCCACATGGGTATTCCTGCCGGCGCCGTATCCCGCAAACGACTGGATGACGAGGCTCGCCGCCAAGGCGATCAGCGGCAGCGCCCAGCCGTGTGACATGTCGTGGAGAAGCCCGAAAGCGATCGGGCCGAGCGCGGCGATGAAATAGCCGATCGATTGCGCCATCAGCGACAGTGCCGCGGCTTCGCGATGATCACGGGTGCGCAGCCCGAAGAACGTCAAGGCGAGGATCATTGTGGGGCCGTTGCCGAGCCCCATGAGCGTGACCCAGAACAACGCCGCACCGGGCGCTGCGACCAGTCCAAGGATCGCGACCACAATGAGCAGCGGCGTGATCACGGCGAGGAGACGCTGATCGGATCCGCGCCTGATCAAGGACGGCATGGCCAAGGTCGCCGCGAGCGCGACGATCTGAAACAAGGTGACGATCCATCCGGCCGCGCCGGGCGTGTAGCCGATGTCCTGCAGCACGGACGGGAACCAACTGACGACGACGTAATAGGAGAAGCTTTGCAGACCCATGAATATGGTCACTTGCCAGGCGATCAGCGAACGCCAGATCGGAACGGCAGGCGCGTAAATTTTGTTCGCATCCTCGGCAAGGACGTTCGCACGCAGCCGCAGCGCGAGCGGGACGATGGCAATGGCCGCGGGCAGGGCCCAGAATGCGAGCGCGCTCTGCCAGCCGCCGGCAAGAACGCGCGCGAGCGGAACGGAAATGCCTGAAGCGATCGCCGCCGTGAGCGCCAGTACGACGGCATAGGCGGTGGTGATGCTGCCGATACGATGGGCGAAGTCGCGCTTGATCACGCTGGGCAGCAGCACGTTGCCGACCGCGATGGCGGCGCCGAGCAGGATCGTTCCGCCAAACAAGCCGGCGGCATTGCCCAGCGATCGGACCACGATGCCGGCGATGAGCGCCAGCATGGCCAGCATCAGTGCGCGCTCGGTGCCGATGCGATTGGCGGCATGCGCCAATGGCGAAAACGCCGCAAAAGCAAAAAGCGGAAGGCTGTTGAGCAGTCCGGCGGCGGTTGCCGACAGATGAAGATCCTGCCTGATGACATCGATCAGCGGCCCGACGCTGGTCAGCGCCGGGCGCAGGTTGACGGCAACCAGAAGAAGCGCCGTCAGCAGGACGACGGCGCTCGCACCGGCGCCTTTTGCTTGGTCAGACATTCCCGGCTTATTCCTTCGTCACGCCCCTTTGCGGTCTAAAGACACAGGACGAGATCAACTGCCTTGGTGTGACACGGCGCCACGGCGTGTCGGCGATGTGCGTGAACCGGGTTTGCGCTGCTGCGGGCTAAAGCGCGGTTCCCGGTTTCCGTCCAGGCCAAAGACGAAGCGGCCGTGCGCCAGTATAGTGGGACAACGAGATAGTGGGGTAACGCGGCGGCATACCGGTCGCAAATTGGACATTTTTGCAACGGTCATTTTGTGCCAGAGCGGAACCCAAAACGGCGACAAGCGGCCGCCAATGGCCGGGCAGAACGGTATTTCTGGTGGGTTATGACGGCGGCTGAGGCCTCTATCGCGTCCGCGGGGGCGGTGCATTTTCTCGGCAGGGAGACCGCCTATTGGCGTTTGCGCATCAAGGGCGCGGCGCTCTTGATGCTGACGCTCGGGCTCTATCGTTTCTGGTTCGCTACCGACGTGCGGCGCTTCCTGTGGTCGAACACCGAGATTGCCGGCGACACCTTGGAATATACCGGCCTTGCCACCGAGCTTCTGTTCGGTTTTCTGCTCGCGATGGCCATTCTGGTGCCGCTCTATACCGTGTTCGGCATCGCCGCACTCGAACTGACGCCGCGAGCGCCGATTTTGATTGTCGCGGGTCTCGTCACGATTGCGCTGCTTGGCGAATTCGCGCTCTATCGGGCGCGGCGCTATCGATTGACGCGCACCGTGTTCCGCGGCGTGCAGTTCGACCAGCATGGTGCGGCATGGCGCTATGCGGTCTATGCGGTCTTGTGGTGGAGCCTGGCGATTGTCACGCTCGGGCTTGCTTATCCGTGGGCGCAGGCGAGCTTGCAGCGGTTCAAGATGGCGCACACGTGCTTTGGCGATCTGGAGGGCTCCTTCGCCGGCAAGGGCGCCTCGCTGTTCTTGCGCGGCCTGCCGATCTGGCTTGCCGTTGTCGGGCCAATCGTATTTGCCTTTTTCGCGCTCGGCGCGCTGATCGACTGGAACACGCTCAACACCGCGGTGACGCAGGGCGATCAGGCGACGCTGGCTTTCATCGAAACCAGCACGGGTTTCCGCCGCGGTGTCGGCATCGCCTTCCTTTGCGTTGCGATCGCCGCACTGGCGGCCGTGCTGCTTTATCCGCTGTTCCAGGCGGTCAGTCTGCGCTGGTGGATTTCGGGGCTGCGCTTCGGCGATGTCGCGGTGACGTCGCGTCTCAAGACCGGACAGGTCTATCGCGTCTATCTGCGGTTCTTCCTCTACATACTGTTGTTGATGCTGGTGATCGCCATAGCGGGAAGCATTTGCCTGTTCATCGTCTCCGAATTGGTCGGCCCGCGCCACGATTCAGAGCTCGCCGAACTGCTGGCGACGATCGTCACCGTCGGGCTTTACGTCATGATCGCGCTTGGCGCTTCGACCGTGCATCAGGTCGTGGTCACGTTCTCGCTGTGGCGGCTTGGCCTGCAATCGGCCGAACTGACCGGCGCGGAGGCCTTGAATTCGGTGCGTGCGGCAGGCTTGCCGAGCTCGGCGCTCGGTGAAGGTCTTGCCGACGCGCTCGGCGTCGGAGGCATTTGATGGCGATGTGGAAGCTTGCACCATGACCATCACGCTCGATACATCGGCGCCGGTCGCGCCGGACAGCGCGCCCGCCGTTCCACGCGGGCGGGCGATCTACTTCGACGGCACTTGCAGCGCGCGCCACGATGTGACGATCGAAGTCGCCGCCGCGGGACTGCGCATCATTGCCGCCAAGCCCGCCGGCCGCGTGCTCGATGAATGGGCCTATCCCGACCTGCGCCGGATGTCGTCTCCGGAGGGCGTATTGCGGCTGGGGCGCTGCGGCGAGACTTTGCTGGCGCGGCTCGAAATCCGCGATCCGGATCTCGTCTGCGCGATCGAGGATCGCGCCGAGACGCTCGACCGCGGCGGCGGCGGCGAGCGCCGCTTGCGCCGCAAGATCGCCGCCTTGAGCTTTGCCGCCTGCGTATCGCTCGTCGTCACGGCGATCTACGGCGTGCCCGAACTCGTCACCCGGCTCGTGCCCTTCGTGCCGGCCTCGGTCGAACGCAAGCTCGGTGAAGCGGTCGATAAGAATGTCTATGCGGCGCTCGATACCCGCCATCTCGGTCACGCTTTCGTCTGCGGCCGCAATACCGGCGAGCTCGCGGGCCGCGCCGCGCTCGACAAGCTGGTCGGCAAGCTTGCCGCCGCCGCGGCGCTGCCGGTTGCGCTTCGCGTCGACGTCGTTCGCCGGCCGGAGCCCAATGCGGTGGCCCTGCCGGGCGGCCGCATCTATGTCGACCAGGGCCTGATTGATCAGGCGCAGACGCCCGATGAACTCGCCGGCGTGCTGGCCCATGAAATGGGCCATGTCGCCGCCCGCGACGGCACCCGCGTCGTGCTGCAAACCGCCGGCCTGTCGTTTCTGTTCGGCATGATGCTTGGCGACTTCGTCGGCGGCGGCGCGGTGGTGATCGCGGCCAAGACGGTGCTGAGATCGTCCTATTCGCGCCGCGTCGAAAACGCCGCCGACGCCTATAGCGTCGCCTTGATGCTGAAGGCCGGCGGTGATCCGCATGCGCTTGGTGCGATTCTGGCGCGTATCGTCACCGACAAAAAACATGGCCTGGCGATTCTGAGCAACCATCCTGAAACCAAGGACCGTATTGCCGCCATCAATGCGGTTGAAACCGGTGCTCCGTCCGCGCCAATTTTGGACGTTGCGGATTGGAGCGCGCTCAAGCAAATATGCGCGCCGCTGCCGCCCCAAGACTCAGCCGGCGGCAAAGTAAAATAACTTCCAAATGGCGCCCCAACAGCGCCACTATCTCGCCAAAGCCGGATTCGAGACCTCGCCACGATGCGCCGCCGTTCATTCACCGAGGAGGAGACTTCCAGCCTCGCCATCTGGGCGCGGCGCATTGCGCTGTTTTCGCTCGCTGCGACCTTCGTCGCCATCATCATCGTGCGCTCGGGCGCACTCGACATCGTGCCGGCGCTGTCGACGCTGGCCGGCGCCTTGGTTCTGGCCTGCGTTGCCATCCTGCTCGCCCTTGGCGCCGGCGTCTCGATCTGGCGCGACGGCGTCGCCGGCGGGCGCCAGGCGGTGACCGCACTGCTGATCGGTTTTGCGCTGATCGCCTATCCGCTTTATCTCGGCATCAAGGCGCGCAACCTGCCGGCGATCTACGATATCACCACCGATCCGATCGACCCGCCGCAATTCGACGCCATCGCCCGCTTGCGCCCGCGCGACGCCAATCCGGTCACTTATGCCGGCCTCTACGCCGCCGAGCAGCAGCATAATGCCTATTCGGATATCGAGCCTGACGACACCAATTCGAGCCCGCAGGAAGCCTACGACGCGGCGATGAAGGTGATCGCCAGACGCAAGTGGCGCGTGGTTGATTCCCGTCCGCCGCAGATGCCGCCGCCCATACCGACGCCGCGCAATGTCGCAATGCAGCCCGCGACGGCGCGCGACGGCATTATCGAAGCCGTGGCGCGGACGCCGATCCTCGGCTTCCGCGACGATGTTGTCGTGCGCATCCGGTCGACCGCGGACGGCGCGCGGATCGACGTGCGCTCGGCTTCGCGCTATGGGCGCAACGATCTAGGCACCAATGCGGCGCGGGTGCGCAACCTGATTGACGATATCGATACGGTCTTGGCGTTGCCGCAGCCGCAGAAGAAGCAGGCGCCGCCCCCGCCTCAGGCCGGCAAGGGCGCGTCGGCCAAGCGATAGGTGCCGGTGATTGACGGCGGCCCTTCGGTCGCGATCTCGCCGCGCGCCACCATATCTTCCAGATGCGCCAGCACGGATAAAGCGGCCGCGCCCGTCAGCCGCGGATCGAGCCCGATATAGACCGCCTTCACGATAGTCGGGATATCGGCCGCGCCTTTGCGCAACCGGTGCAGGATCGAGGCTTCGCGCGCTTGGCGATGCCGGATCAGATGCTGGACAAAACGCGGCGCCTGTTTGATCGGCATGCCGTGGCCGGACAGATAAAGCGGCTCGCGCCGCCCCGCCAGCTTGTGCAGCGAGGCCATGTAGTCGCTCATCGCGCCATCGGGCGGCGCCACGATGGTTGTCGACCAGCCCATGATGTGGTCGCCGGCGAAGATCAGGTCGGCTTCCTTGAAGGCAAACGACATGTGATTGGCGGTGTGGCCGGGCGTAGTGATCGCTTCCAACGTCCAGCCGTCGCCGGAGACGACTTCGCCGTCGGCAAGCGCGGCGTCCGGGCGGAAATCCATGTCGGCGGAGGCGTCGAGCTTGCGCGTCTCGCCGATGTGAAGGGGCCGCGCCAGGCGATGCGGCCCTTCGGCATAGACCTTGGCGCCGGTCGCGGCCTTCACTTTCGGCACCGCCGGCGAGTGATCGCGATGGGTATGGGTGACGAAGATGTGGGTGACCGTCTCGCCGCGCACGGCACCAAGGAGAGCTGCAACATGCGCGTCGTCGTCCGGCCCCGGATCGACGATCGCGACTTTGCCGCGCCCGACGATGTAACTCATCGTGCCCTTGAAGGTGAACGGACCCGGATTATTGGCGACGATGGCGCGCACTTTGGGCGCTACCTCCGTCGCCTGATCGGGCACGAGATCGAAACTTTTGTCGAACGGAATGTCGTCACTCATGTCGGCTTCGGCTCCACGCAAACCGCGCAGACGATGGCACCGAACAACGGCAAGAGGCAAATTCGCAACCAGAAGGCGCAGCCATGCGAGGGATGTTCCGCTCAGCGGAGCGATGGCCTATGCGCAAAAAAATAGAGCCCCGGTGCCGGGAATGCCGGGGCTCTAGCAATCTCAATTCGCCACGGTAAGTAGGACCGAGACCGCACCACCTATTATGCACGCGGCGTGCCAAGTCAGGTCCAAGCGCTGCTGGAGCAGGCCCACGCAAGACAGGCCGCGTTTTCGCGCTGTTTTTCGAGCTTTTATCGCTCTATCCCCAAGGCAAGTGGTGTTCTTGACCTGATTGCAGGCTGGGTCTGGCTATTTTGCAGGCAGTGTCTGAATGTGCCGCTTAAAACGGCGTCCGGCTGCGGATGGCCGCGGCCAGCGTGCCCTCATCGAGATAGTCGAGTTCGCCGCCGACCGGCACGCCGTGCGCCAGCCGCGTCACCTTCACATTGGCCTCGTGCAGCAGGTCGGTGATGTAATGCGCGGTGCTTTGGCCGTCGACCGTGGCCGACAGCGCGATCACCACTTCCTTGACCTGGGGCTCGCTGGCCCGCTTGACCAGCGCATCGATGGAAAGGTCGTCCGGCCCGACGCCGTCGAGCGGCGACAGCGTGCCGCCGAGCACGTGATAGCGCGCATTGATGGCGTGCGCGCGCTCCAGCGCCCAGAGATCGGCGACATCGGCGATCACGACGATCGTTGAGCTGTCTCGCCTCGGATCCGTGCACACCGTACATGGATTTTGCGTGTCGATATTGCCGCACGTCTTGCACACTTCGATCTTTTCGATCGCGGTCTGCAGGGCGGCCGCCAGCGGCGCCATGACCAGTTCGCGTTTCTTGATCAGAAACAGCGCCGCGCGCCGCGCCGAGCGCGGCCCAAGCCCCGGCAGGCGCGCCAAGAGCTGGATCAGGCGTTCGATTTCAGGACCGGCGGCGACGGCTGGCATTGAAGGTCCGTAGCAAACAAAGCGGGGTAATGACTAATTTTTCTCTCGCGGCAAAGGATCAAAGTTTCTCGACCCAGCTTGGATCTTGTTCGTACATGGCGTCACCAATGTCTTGCTGGTGGCAGCCGTGTGCCTGAAGTTCCTTAATTAAATCCTGGGCAGACAAAGGTACGGGTGTCGTCCAACTATCTTTCGCGTGGGGCGGACTAGCCGACGCCCGATATAGTCCACTCGGCAGCCTTGTAATGTTCAGTCCCATGTCATTCGCTCAACCATCTCCCACCGCGGAGAGAGAGTTCGCATGCGCGAGCTGGACATTATCAATACAGCTTCAGGCCCGGCGGCAGCGGCAGGCCGCCGGTCATGGCCTGCATCTTCTCGGCCAGCATCGCTTCGAGCTTGCGGCGGGCGTCGGCGTGGGCGGCGACGATCAGGTCTTCGAGAATTTCCTTCTGGTCCGGCT
>DATJLN010000033.1:0-4911 GCA_035509535.1 Xanthobacteraceae bacterium
GCCAACAGTACGGCCGAGAGCGCGAGGGTTTTAATTGTCGACATTATTTGCTCCTGTTGTTTTCTCCTGTCCGGACATACGGGCGGGTAACGCTCGCGCAAAAGGCGCGTTCCCGGCTTTTTTCGCGCCGATGTCGTTCGCGACTGGCAGCAATGCAGCGATGAAAGGAACCGGGCTCCGAGCTACGCAATGGTTCCGATCTAAAATGGCCCAGCACAACGGGGCCGCAGAGAAGTGATTCACAAGCGAGAACCGCCATGCCTAAAACGGTCTACTACGCCAGCATCGGACCGAAGCTTTGTCTTTATGATGTCGACGCCGATGGCGCGCAATTGAGCAAGCGCGGTTCCGTTACGCTGCCGGCGAACATCCAATACGCCTGGCCACATCCTTCGCGCCGTTATCTTTATGTTGTTTCGAGCAATGGCGGACCGGGACTTACCGGCGACAAACACTATGCCAACGCATTGCTGATGGACCCGGCGACCGGCGCGCTGCGGCACCACGGAACCGCGGCCGTGCTGCCCTCGCGCCCGATCCACGTCAGCGTCGACGCAAGCGGCGGCTATTTGCTGACGGCATACAACGATCCGAGCAGCATCACGGTGCATCGCCTCGACGGCGACGGCACGATCGGCGCGGCCGTCGCGCAACCGGCTAATCTCGATACCGGCATTTACGCGCATCAAATCCTGGAAACGCCGTCGAGCGGCAGCGTAACGCTGGTGACACGCGGCAACGACGCGAAGGCGGGCAGGGCCGAAGATCCCGGTGCGATCAAGACATTTGCTTTCAGCAAGGGCGTATTGGGCAATCTTGCCTCGATCGCGCCGAATAACGGCCTCGGCTTCGGACCGCGTCACCTCGACTTTCACCCGACCAAGCCGTGGGTCTTCGTTTCGATCGAGCGGCAAAACAAGCTCTACGTTTACGGGCTCAGTTCTGCCACCGGCCTTTCGAGCGAGCCGATGTTCGTCAAAGACACTTTGTCGGATCGAAAGCCGATGATGCGGCAGGCAGCAGGCGCTATTCATGTGCATCCGACCGGCAGGTTCGTCTATGTGACCAACCGCGCGTCCGATCGTTCGAGTTTCGAAGGCAAAGCGGCGGTGATCGGAGGCAAGAACAACGTCGCCGTCTTTACCATCGATCAAAGCACCGGCGAGCCGACGCTGATCCAGAACGCCGACGGGAACAGCGTCGAACTGCGCACATTCGGCATCGATCCGAGCGGCCGCCTGCTGGTCGCGGCAAGCATCGCCACGGCGCCAGTGCTGGAGGAAAACCGCATCGTGTCGGTCCCGGCCGGCTTGAGTGTCTTTCACATCGCCGATAACGGCGAGCTGACTTTCGTTCGTAAATACGATGTCGATACCGGCGATCAGCGGCAATTCTGGAGCGGCATGGTCACGCTGCCATGATGCCGCCGCGCTCGCCCATCCTTGATTGATGGTCCGGCACAGGCCGCACTATCAGCGATGGTTCGGCGCGGACCAGTTGATCAGATCGTTGGAGCGCGCCTGCAGATCGGCCAATGGCGGCGCCGCCGGCAACGGTTTGGTGCTCTGGGCAGTGCCGCGCCAGCGCGCAACAACCGTCGCGATCGATTGCTCGTCGATGCCCTTGGCGCAGTCGAGGTCGCCGCCCCAGACCGCCTGACTTCTCGGGATGGCATTGTCCGGCAATTCCTCAAAACGCAGCCGCATCACCGTTGGCACCGCGGCACCTACCACCAGCGCTTCGCGCGTTCCGAGCGACGGCAGAAACGACAGCATCCGGCTCGCCGTATCGGACACCGCGGCGCGCACGATTTTCTGGTCGTCTTCGTGCCCGAGCCGCATGGCAAACACGGTCGAGCACTGCGAGATCAGCGTCGGATCGAGCTGATGCGGGCGCTGGGTGACCAGACCAAGGAAGACGCCGTGCTTGCGGCCTTCCTTGGCGATCCGCGACAATCCCTCGCGCGCCGGGCGAAAGCCCGTCGCCCGGTCGGCATTGGCGTAATTGTGTGCTTCCTCGCAGACGATGAGAAGCGGGCTTAGGCCGTCGCTCCAGACGCCGAATTCGAACGCCAGCCGGAACAGGACGGAGACGATCACTTCCATCGTTTCGGCGGGAAAGCCGGCGAGCTGAACGATCGCCATCGGCCGTTCGTCATCCTTGAGCCGCAGCAACTGGCACAAAATCTCGACCATCGGGTCGTTCGCCTCGCCGGCGTCGTCGAAGATGAACGCGTAGCGGGGGTTCTTCCGCGCGGAATTGATGCGCATGAGCAGCCGCTGGTACTGCACCGCGAGGTCGCCGTTCTCGAGCTTGCCCATGCGGCTCTCGGCCGCCGCGATGACGTCTTCGAAGCGGTAAGGCACCGGCGTATCGACCGTGTAGCGGCCGCCCGCCTCCGCCTGCGGCGCTCGATAGCTCGAGCGCAGCGCACTCTTGGCGCGGGCATATTCGGTTTTCGCCACGGGAACGAGTTCCGCCAAGAGGCTGATCTCGCGCTCGGCGCGCGTGCGCGAACCGAAGACGATTTGCACAAGCTCGTCGAAATTGAACAGCCAGAACGGCAATTTCAAATTGGCCGGGCCAAACACCTGGGCGCGGCCGTCGAAGCAATCGGCATATTCGTTGTGCGCATCGATCAGGAGCATACGCAGGTCGCCATGCGCCTGCATGATCTTGCGCAGGATCAGCGCGAGCCCGGTCGACTTGCCTGCGCCGGTCGAGCCGACGATGGCAAAATGCTTGCGCACCATCTCCTCGACGTCGACGGTTGCCGCGATCGAGGCATCCTGCTGCAGGCGGCCGATTTCGATCGTACTCGGATTGGTCAGGCCGACGATGATCTGCAAGTGCTCGCCGCCGATCCGCACGACAGCGCTGCCGAGTTTGGGATAGACGGCAACACCGGTGCGGAAACGCCGTTCGCCGGATTTTTCCGTGACGATTTCGCCTAGCAGATCGACCCGCCCGATGGCCTTCGCGCCAAGCTCGCCAGCCGCCGACGTCTCAACGGCGATGTCGCAAAGCGTGCCGACGGCGAAGGCGTCGCCGTTTGGCAGACCGACCAGCGATCCGACTGTAAGATCCACGTCCGGCGCAAATTGCGCGGTCGCCTGCGAGCCGCTCACCGAAATCACGCGGCCGAGTGATTCAAATTCCGCCATGGCAGCCTCGTTGCCTGGATTTTGACAACGCGGCGCACTGCCGGACGCGAGGGGATGGATGCGATCTTCGTTATACATGCTTGACCCTCCGCGCGAATTCTTTGCGTAAAAGAATCTAAAATTGAGATAAGGCTGACGCGGGAAACCGCGCACGCAATTGTGCGCATGCCCGCAGCGTTAACAGCCTGCTGCGCCAATCGAGCGAATTTTAGCAAATACGCCTTAGCCGCCGCGCAGCGGCACCGGCTGCTCGTCGAGCATCGCCTGGATCGCGTGCCGCGTCGCCTCGACATCGAGACCGTGCTGTTTCACCAGCTCCTGGCAGTCGGCAAGTATAGCGTCGGCGTCCTGCATCATCTTCAGCCGCTTGAAATTGTCCTCGTAATGCAGGCCCATGCTGGCGCCGACGATCTCGTAGATATTCATGATGCGGAACGGCCAATCGCGCTCATGCGCGCAGAGTTCGCGGTGATCGGAATGATAGATGGCGACCAGCGCATCGATGCCGGCGGCTTGCGCGGCGGAGAGCTCGGCCTCCTGCAACTCGCGCCGATGCGCCGGCAACACTTTCAGCTCGTTGGACTGCAGCGCCGTGCTCGGCTGCCGCAGATCGACGAGCTCGATGCCCGGAACCACGCGCAGGATTTCCTCGGCGGCCGCGACGACGCCGCGGATGCCCGGATGCTTGTGCAGCGCGACCCGCATCGGCACCGGCTCGCGAAGCAGCGGCCGCAACCGGTCGAGATTCCTGTGGATGAACATCGTGAACGGCGTCATCTCGAACGGCTTTGAGCCGCGTGTCCGCTCCACCGACGGCAGCGTCATCTCGGTGTACTGCACATGGCACGATGGGCACCACGACAGCACCTGCCCGCTCTTGCTGGCCGCCATCTTGTCGAGTGCGCTTTCGGCCATGCGGCCGAACGCCGCGAGATCGCCCGCGCGCAATTGCTGCACGCCGCAGCAGTGGGTCGGGCCGCCCATCACCTCGTAGCTGATGCCGAGCTCGTCCATGATATCGAGCGCAAGCAGCGCGATGTGCGGGGTCTTGAGCACATTGCAGCCGGTATAGAACACGAAGTCCGGCGGCCCGTCGGTTGCGGCGCGGGATTTGGCGCCCTGCCCGAGCCGCTGCAACAGGGCATCGTCGAGCTGGATCTTGGAGATGGCGTTGACGTCGCGCGCAACGTGGCGGAAGCCATCGACGCCGCGGCGGCGCCGCGCCGACGGGTCGTTTGACTGCCGCGCCATCGCGGCGCGCGCCATGCTGAGCAGAAAGCGCGGATTGACGCCGTAATCACAGGCCTCGATGCAATCGCCAGACCGCACGCAGCCGCTCGCCCATTTGCGCGCCGCCTCGATGCCCACCCCGCCGCGCAGGATGTCGATGACGCCGCCGATCACCGCGGCGGGATTTTGCCGTTCCGCATCCGAGAGACCGGCCGGCTTCGCGGACGGGCAGACCTCGACGCATTTGCCGCAGCGGGTGCAGGCATCGAGCATTTCGCCGACTTGCTCGTGCAGCGCGGCTTCGAATGTCTCAGGCATGGCAGCGGGTCCAATCGCATGGCGCCGATGCAGGCAAAATAACGCCGACTCGGCCCCAATTGAAGGGCTTGTTGAAGGGCTTGCCGAGGCGATGTAAGACCGGACAGCCTTCCCTGTGCCCGGCCGTTCGCCGGGCACCTCTGTGAAACGGCGGCAGTCGATCGCCGGATCTGCCCAAGATTGCGAGGATGCAATGGGT
>DATJLN010000034.1:0-3193 GCA_035509535.1 Xanthobacteraceae bacterium
TATTCGCGCTCGGCGGCGATCAGTTCGGCGCGCAGCTCCGCCGCCGCCGCTATCGCCTCGCCGTCCTTCGGCAACTGCCCGGCGCGATGATCGTGACGCGCGCGCAAGATCGCCAGCACCTCGGCCGATACCTGGCCGTCGGTTGCAAGCTGGTCCAACCGGCCTTGCGCTATGTTCAACGTCACGATGCGCGCGGCGGTCTCGGCGTCGCGTTCGCGGGCGCGCTCGTCGGCGGCGTCGTGCGGCAGCGCGAGCCAGCGCACCAGGCCCGGCAGCATGAGCCCCTGGCCGATCAGCGTGACCACGATGACGCCGAAGGTGACGAAGAGAAAAAGATCGCGGTCCGGAAACGGGGCACCGTCAAGCATTGTCAACGGCAGCGCCAGCGCCGCGGCGAGCGAGACCACGCCGCGCACCCCGACGAAGGCAAGCAGGAACGGCCATTGCCAAGGCGGAGCTGGATCCCGGCGGCGCAGCGATGGACTGAGCCAGCGCGGCAGATAGACCGCCGGAAAGACCCAGATGAATCGCGCGACCACGATGACGGCGACGGTGAACAGCAAGGCCAAGCCGAGTTCGCGCAGCGAAACCGCACTGGAGTGCTCGATCAGCTCCCGGGTCTCCACGCCGGTCACTAGAAACACGAAGCCTTCGAGGTAGTAGATGATCAGGTCCCAGAAAAAGATTCCCTGCAGTCGCGTCGCCGCCGGAATGAGCAGTGGGCCGTTCCAGCTTACGTACAGACCGGCCGCCACAGTCGCCAGCACGCCCGATCCGCCAAGATGCGCCGGGACCAGAAAGGCGGCGTATGGCGTCAGCAGCGACAATGTAATCTCGACGCGCGGATCGCGCGCCCAGCGGCGCAGCCGCAGGCTGAGCCAGCCGATGCCGATGCCGTAGGCGATCTCGCCGACCACGATCAGGGCGAACTCACCGGCGGCCTGCGGCAGCGAGAACAGGCCGGTGGCGACCGCGGCGACGGCGAACCGGTAGAGGATCAGCGCCGTGGCGTCGTTGGCGAGACCTTCGGCATCGAGAATGACGAGGAGCCGCCGCGGCAAGCCGAGGCCGCGCAAGATGGCGAGCGGAGCGACCGAGTCGGTCGGAGACACGATGGCGCCGAGCACGAAGCCGAGCGCCCAGCTGACGCCTAATGCGAAATGCACCACGGCCGCCACTGCGGCGCTGGTGAACAGGACGCAGCCGAACGCCAGCAACGTGATCGAGCGTAGATTGAAGCGGAACTCGCGCCAGCTCATGGCGACGCCGGCCGAATAGATCAGCGGCGGCAGGATGCCGTACAGCACCAGTTCGGGCGCGAGCGTGATCCGCGGCAGGCCGGGAATGACGGCAAGCGCGATACCGGCGACCACGAGCAGGATCGACGGGTCCGTGCGAAGTCGCCGCGCGACGATGGCGACGATCACCAGCACGGCAAGGAGCAGCAGTATGATGTCGATCGTCGCCGTCATGGGTCGCGTTGTAGGACGGGTCGAGCCGTTGCGAAACCCACCCTAAGCCGCCGGATCAAACAGGTGATAGACTCCATTTCATCGTACCCATCCTGCGCGTTGCCCGTACGCCGAAGGAGTTACTCATGTGCCGCAACATCCGTACGCTGTTCAATTTCGAACCGCCGGCCACGGAAGATGAAATTCGCGCTTCGGCGCTGCAATTCGTGCGCAAGCTCAGTGGCTTCACCCATCCGTCGCGCGCCAACCAGGCGGCATTCGATCAAGCGGTCAATGACGTGTCGGACGTAGCGCGACGCCTGCTCTCGTCGTTGGAAACCGCAAGCCCGGCGAAGAATCGCGAGGACGAGACGATCAAGGCGCGGGCCCGGGCTAGGGCGCGCTTCGCCTGAGGATGGCGGAACACTGGCGCAATCAATAGATAACGGCGGAGGAGACGCGACCGCCGCGTCATCGGCGCCATTCGAGCAGCCTTGAGGTTTCCCATGTCGCCGGTATCGCTGCTGCTCAACATCTTCTGGCTGCTCTTGGGGGGCATCTGGATGGCGGTCGCCTGGTTGTTCGCCGCTGTCATCATGGCGATCACCATCATCGGCATTCCGTGGGCACGCGCCGCCTTCAATATTGCCTCCTACACCATGCTGCCGTTCGGCCGCAAAGCGGTGTCGCGCGCCGAGTATCTCGGCACAGACGACATCGGAACGGGGCCCCTCGGCATGATCGGCAATATCGTATGGCTGGTGCTGGCCGGCTGGTGGCTCGCGCTTGGCCATCTCATGACTGCCGTGCTCCTCGCCATCACCATCATCGGCATCCCGTTCGCCTGGGCGCATTTCAAGCTTGCCGGCATCGCGCTGTGGCCGGTCGGCAAGATGATCGTCGATGCCGGCGAGTATCCGCGGCCGCCTCCGCAGGGGCCGCGGGCGACGTAACTAGCCCGACAGCAAACAAGGGTGACCGACCTCTCCCCGCGCGCGGGTGAAATACCGCCGCCGTGTTTACCGGATCATCCGCCTTCGTGGATGATGACAGCGCTACAAAAAACTCTGCGGATCGATGTCGATTTCGAGCTTGATCGATCCCTTCGGCTGTGGGCCCGAGGCGAGCCAGTCGCGCAAATAGGCCGATAGATCGAAGGCGCGCGGCGACTTGACCAGCAAACGAAACCGATATCGGCCACGTACCAGCGCGAGCGGGGCTTCGGCGGGGCCGAGCACGCGCACATCGTCGGCCATGAGACTGTCGGCTTTGGGCGCGCCGCCGGTGAGATCAACTTTGGGCGCCGAGCGGGCAAGCGCGCGCGCGAAGCTTTCAGCTTCGTGGCGGTCTTGACCGGAGACGACGAGGCTCGCGAGCCGTCCGAACGGCGGATAATGCGCTTTCTCGCGCAGCTCAATCTCGGCGTCGTAGAAGGCGTCGCGGTCCTGCGCGAGCAGCGCGCGGATCACCGGATGCTCGGGCTGGTGCGTCTGCAGATAGCCGTAGCCAGCGCCGGCTTCGCGGCCGGCGCGGCCGACCACCTGATGCAGGAGCTGAAAGGTGCGTTCGGCGGCGCGCGGGTCGCCGTTGGCGAGACCTAAATCGGCGTCGATGATGCCGACGAGATTGAGCATCGGGAAGTGGTGGCCTTTCGCCACAAGCTGCGTGCCGATGATGATGTCGAAGCGGCCGGCGGTGACGTCGGCGAGTTCCTCGCGCAGGCGCTCGACCGAGGCGATGAG
>DATJLN010000035.1:0-86717 GCA_035509535.1 Xanthobacteraceae bacterium
GCGGCGCCGGCCGGCGTTGCCGCCAAGATCATCGCGGTCGCCGAAGCCAAGACCGTCGCCTATCAGGCGCTCGGCGCCGCCGGCATGATCACCGTCTTTGTCAAGGCGATCCTGTGCAACTGGATGGTCTGCCTCGCCATCGTTGCCGCAATGACGACGACGTCGACCATCGGCAAGATCGCCTGCGCTTACATGCCGGTCTTCATCTTCTTCGCGCAGGGCTTCGAGCACTCCGTCGTCAATATGTTCATTATTCCAACCGGCATGATGATGGGAGCCAAAGTCAGTGTCGCGGAATGGTGGATCTGGAATCAGATCCCGGTGACGCTCGGCAATCTGCTCGGCGGCTTCGTCTTCACCGGCCTTGCGCTTTACCTGACGCACAAGCCGCGCAGCACCGCGCCCGCGCCGCTCACGGCTCCGACAGGAGTCCCCGCTGAATGAGCGAGGCCGATCTCAGAGGCGCGGCCGGCACGCAGACCGGCGATTTCGAGCCGGAGCAGAAGCGATATCTGGAAGGCTTCGTCGCCGGCATCCAGATCGCCAAGGCCGCTAAAAGCGTGGCCGGCGCCGCGGCACCTGCAGCCGCGGCGGCCGAACCCGAGCCCGTCGGACCCGATGCTGCGGCTTTGAAGGCGCAGAACCGGGTGATGGCTTCCGGCGGCAAACTGTCCGATCCAGAGAAGTTCAAGCGCGAGCAGCATCCGTTTGACACTTATGAGCGGCTGAAGGAGCACGCCGCCAAGGGTGAATATCCAAAGCCGCCCGATAATTTCCGCTGGCGCTTTTTCGGCCTGTTCTATGTGGCGCCGAACCAGAATTCCTACATGTGCCGGCTGCGCATTCCCAACGGCATCCTCAAAGCCGGACAGTTCTCGGGCCTCGCCGACCTCGCCGAGCGATATGGCGGCGGTTATTCGCATGTGACGACCCGCGCCAATATCCAGATCCGCGAGATCACCGCGGCCAACGCCGTTGCGGTGGTCGAAGCCGTTCAGGACCTCGGCCTTTGCTCGCGCGGCTCCGGCGCCGACAATATCCGCAATGTCACCGGCACGCCGACGGCCGGAATCGATCCGCAAGAACTGATCGATACCCGCCTCTTTGCGCGTGAATGGCACTTCCACATTCTCAATGATCGTTCGCTCTACGGCCTGCCGCGCAAATTCAATGTCGCCTTCGACGGCGCCGGCACGATTCCGGTGCTCGAGGACACCAACGACATCGGCTTTCAGGCGGTCGAGGTCAACGACGGCTTTGGGCTCACGCCCGGCATTTGGTTCAAGCTCTGCCTTGGCGGCATCACCGGCCATCGCGATTTCACCCGCGAGACCGGCGTTGTCGTGCAGCCGAAGGACGCCTGCATGGTGGCCGATGCCGTGGTTCGCGTCTTTATCGATCATGGCAACCGGACCGACCGCACCAAGGCGCGGCTGAAATATGTGCTCGATGCCATGGGCGTGGAAAAGTTTCTCACGCTCATGGAAGAAAAGCTCGGCCGCAAGCTCGATCGCGCCGTGCCCGGCGCCATAGCGCCGCGGCCCGACTTCAGCCGCACGGCCCATATCGGCATCCATCGGCAGAAGCAGGACGGCTTCAACTGGATCGGCGTCGTGCTGCCGGTCGGCCGCTTGTCGGTGCCGCAAATGCGCGGGCTCGCCGATATCGCCCGCGAATGCGGCGACGGCGATATTCGCCTCACCGTGTGGCAGAACCTGCTGATTTCCGGCGTGCCGACGGAGAGGCTTGCCGATGCACAGGCGCGCATCGAAGCGCTCGGGCTCGGCGTTCAGGCCAACGCCATCCGCTCCGGCCTCGTTGCCTGCACCGGCGATGTCGGCTGCAAGTTCGCCGCGTCCGATACCAAGCGTCACGCCGAAGAGATCGCGAGCTGGTGCGAGACCCGCGTGGCGCTCGACACGCCGGTGAATATCCATCTGACCGGCTGCCATCATTCCTGCGCGCAGCACTTCATCTCGGAGATCGGTCTTCTCGCCTGCAAGGTCCAGGTGAACGAAGATGCCGATCCGATCGAGGGCTATCACATCTTTATCGGCGGCGGCTTCGGTCCGCATGCCGCGATCGGGCGCGAACTTTATCACGATGTCGTCGCTGACGACGCGCCGCGCATCGTCGAACGCATTCTCAAGAGCTATGTCGCGCATCGCGCCTCGCCCGAGGAGAACTTCCTCGTCTTCGCGCGCCGCCACGACATCGACGCTTTGAAGGCGATGGCCGAACAGGAGGCCGCAGAATGAGCGTGACGCCGCGCCCGCCGATTCCGTCGTTCATTCCCGAGACGGCGCCGTTCACGCCGGAGCAGCGGCTGTGGCTGAACGGGCTCTTTGCCGGATTGTTTGGGCTGGAGGGAGTCACGGCGCTGTCGCCGGCGGACTCTGCGCAATTGCTGAACGGCCTGCTCGGCGGCGCGGCAGCGCCGGCGGCCGCCGCAGTCGACGACGGCGCCGACGATGGAGCTCCTTGGCACGATCCGGCCATGCCGATGACCGACCGCATGAAGCTCGCCGAAGGCAGGCCGCTGCCGCGGCGCCTGATGGCGGCGATGGCGCAGCAGGACTGCGGCCAATGCGGCTATAACTGCAAGGATTATGCGGACGCGCTGTTCGCCAAGTCGGAAAAGCGGCTGAACCTCTGCGTGCCGGGGGGCAAAGAGACCTCTCGCGCGCTCAAACGGCTTTACGAGGAGCTCGACGCCGCGCCCGCCGCCCAGACGACGGCCGCCGAAGCGGCGCCGGCAAAGCCTACGCTCGTCGTGCCGGTCGGCTATTCGCGTGACAATCCAACCTACGCGACATTTGTCTCACGCCGTCGCTTGAACAAAGACGGCTCGGAGAAGGAGACTTGGCACATCGAGATCGATCTTGGCGAAACCGGACTGCAATACGAAGTCGGCGACTCGTTCGGGATATTCCCGGCCAACGACGCTGCTCTGGTCGATGCCATCATCGCCGCGCTCCACGCGCCGCCGGATTTCCCCATCGGCGACCGCACGCTGCGCGAAGAGCTCATCGACGGCGTCTCGCTGTCGCCTGCGCCCGACATGCTGTTCCAGTTGTTCTCCTATATCTCCGGCGGCGAGCGCAAACAGAAGGCAAAACGCCTGGCGTCGGGGGAGGATCCTGACGGCGATGCCGCGACCATGGACGTGCTCGCGGCGCTGCAGAAGTTTTCCAATCTGCGGCCCGACCCGGAAGCTTTCATCGAAGCGCTCGATCCGCTGCAGCCACGCGTCTATTCGATTTCCTCGTCGTTGAAATCCGATCCCGGCCGTGTCTCACTGACGGTCGATGCGGTGCGCTATGAAATCGACAAGCGCACCCGGCTCGGCGTCTGCTCGACCTTCCTCGGCGGCCGCTTGGCGCCGGGCGACAAGATCAAGATCTATGTCCAGAAAGCGCAGCATTTCGCGCTGCCACAGGATCCGTCGAAACCGATCATCATGATCGGTCCGGGCACCGGCATCGCTCCATTCCGTGCCTTTCTGCGCGACCGCCTCGCATCGAAAGCGCCCGGCCGCAATTGGCTGTTCTTCGGCCATCAGCGCAGCAATTGCGACTTCTTTTATGATGACGAACTGCTGCCGATGCGCTCGGCCGGCTTCCTGACCCGGCTCACGCTGGCCTGGTCGCGCGACGGCAAAGAGAAAGTCTATGTGCAACACCGCATGCGCGAGGTTGGCCGCGACCTGTGGTCCTGGATCAACGACGGCGCGCACATCTATGTCTGCGGCGATGCGCAGCGCATGGCGAAGGATGTCGAAGCGGCGCTGATCGACGTCATTGCCGAGCATGGCGGCTGCACGCCCCCCGAGGCCGTCAGATTTCTGGCCGACCTCAAAGCCAAGCACCGCTATCAGGCCGACGTCTATTGAGCGGGGCATTATATGAATGCCCCGCTTTCCCACTCCCCCGCGGTGCGCACAACCTGCCCGTATTGCGGGGTCGGCTGCGGCGTGCTCGCGGCGCCCGATGGAACCGGGGGTGCCGCGATCTCGGGCGACCCCGAGCATCCGGCGAATTTCGGCAGGCTTTGTTCGAAGGGCTCGGCGCTCGGCGAGACGCTGAGCCTGGATCAGCGCCTGCTGCATCCCATGATGCGCCGCACCGACGGCACGCTGGCGCGTGTGAGCTTTGCCGACGCGCTTGACCGCGTCGGCAAGGGGCTCCGCGACATCGTCGACCGTCACGGACCGAGCGCGGTCGCCTTCTACCTGTCCGGCCAATTGCTCACGGAAGACTATTACGTCGCCAATAAGCTGATGAAGGGCTTCATCGGCTCGGCCAATGTCGACACCAACTCGCGCCTGTGCATGTCGTCATCGGTCGCGGGCCATAAGCGCGCCTTCGGCGCCGACACGGTGCCCGGCACCTATCGCGATCTCGACCAGGCCGACCTGATCGTCCTGGTCGGCTCGAACACCGCGTGGTGCCATCCCATCCTGTTTCAGCGCATGGTCGCCGCGCGGCGCGAGCGCGGAACAAAGCTTGTCGTCATCGATCCGCGGCGCACGGCGACAGCCAACGAGGCTGATTTGTTTCTGCCGATCGCGCCCGGCATGGACACCGCCCTGTTCAGCGGCCTGTTGTCCCATCTCGCCGATACGCGGGCGCCCAACTACACTTATATCGAGCGGCACACCAAAGGCTTCGTCGAGGCGCTGGCGCGGGCGCGCGAGATTGCCGCGGACTCAAGCGCGGCCGCGCGCATCGCGGGGCTCAAGGAAGCCGATGTCGCCCAGTTCTTCAAGCTGTTTGCCAGGACCGAGCGGGTGGTCACCTGCTATTCGCAAGGCGTCAATCAGTCCGCGCAAGGCACCGACAAGGTCAATGCCATTATAAATGTGCATCTGGCCACCGGACGCATCGGCCGCCCCGGCATGGGGCCGTTTTCATTGACCGGCCAGCCCAACGCCATGGGCGGCCGCGAAGTCGGCGGTCTCGCCAATCAGCTTGCCGCGCATATGGGTTTTGCTCCGGCCGACCGCGATCGGGTCCGTCGATTTTGGAGCGCGCCCAACATGGCCGAAGCCGAAGGGCTGAAAGCCGTCGATATGTTCGAAGCCGTCGACCGCGGCGCGATCAAGGCGCTGTGGGTCATGGGCACCAATCCGGCGGTGTCGATGCCGCGCGCCGGTGCCGTGCGCGCCGCCTTGCGCAAGCTCGATCTGTTTGTCGTGTCCGACAATGTTCTCAACACCGACACGATCGAAGCCGGCGCGCATATTCTGTTTCCTGCCGCCGCCTGGGGCGAGAAAGACGGCACTATCACCAATTCGGAGCGGCGGATTTCGCGTCAGCGCGCCTTCCTGCCGTTGCCCGGCGAGACGCGGCCCGACTGGTGGATCATCAGCCAAGTCGCGCGCCGCCTCGGCTTCGCCGCCGCCTTCAATTACGACCACCCGGCCGACGTCTTCCGCGAACACGCGGCGCTGTCCGCATTTGAAAATCACGGCGAGCGTGATTTTGACATCGGCGCGCTGGCTGAACTCAGCAACGACGCCTATCAGGATCTCAATTCGGTGATGTGGCCGGTGCAAGGCAAAGCGCGAGGCGACAAGCGCTTCTTTGCCGCCGGCGGCTTCTTCACCGAAGACCGGCGCGGACAATTCGTGGCGCCGCAGCCGCCGGCATTGCGCGACGCGACCAATGCCGTCTATCCGCTGCGCCTGAATACCGGACGCGTCCGCGATCAGTGGCACACCATGACGCGCACCGGCAAAAGTCCGCGTCTCGCCGCCCACACCGCGGAACCGTTTGTCGAGATCAATCCGGCCGACGCCAAAACTGTCGGCGTCAGCCACGACGGCCATGCCAAAGTGACAACCCGGCACGGCACGACCATCCTCAAGGTCGTCGTCGCGGCGGGCCAGCGCCGCGGCTCGATCTTCGCCCCCATTCACTGGAGCGACGCCACCGCGACCGACGCACGCGTCGGCGAAATGGCGACGGCACATTACGATCCCCACTCCGGGCAACCGGAAGCCAAGGCGACGCCGGCGCGCGTCGAACCGATCAAATTCGCCTATCGCGGATTCGCGCTGACGCGCCGTCCCATTGCACTCCCGGCCGGCACGTGGTTCGCCCGCCAGGCTGTGAGCGGCGGCGCGGGTCTTCTGTTTGCCACCAGCGAGCCGCCTGCGGTCTGGCGCGAGATCGCGCAAGAACTCATGCCCGCGGACGCCGATATCGCCGAATATGTGGACGAACGGCGCGGACTGACACGCATCGCCGCCTTTCGCGCCGGCCGCCTCGACGGTTGCCTGTTCGTCGGCCCCGCGGATACGCTGCCGTCCTGGGACGTGGTGCGCGGACTGTTCGAGGCCGACAAAATCGAAGAGCGCGACCGCCGTATCCTGTTGTCCGGATCGGCCAGCGACGGCACCGCCGAAACCGGCCCGATCGTGTGCGCGTGTTTCGGCGTCGGACTTCCCGCCATTCGCGAGGCGATCGCCAAAGGCGAGGCCGCGACCGTCGCCGAGATCGGCAAGAAACTGCGCGCGGGCACCAATTGCGGTTCCTGCATCCCGGAACTGCGCGCCATCCTCGGCCGCGTCGCCGAGCCCGCCTGAATTTCCCCTTTCCCGGTTGATGCTCTAAGGTGGCGTTCCGACGGTGGAATTGCCAAGAAACGGTGATGTATGGACCAGAAGACCGCGACCTCCGATGACATTCTTTACGACCTCAAGGACGGCATCGGAAAGGTCACATTCAACCGCCCGCAGGCCCGCAATGCCTTCACGTTCGAAATGTACGAGCGGCTCGCGGCAATCTGCGAAGAGGCGAACAAGGATCATTCGATCAAGGTCCTGATGTTCCAGGGCGCCGGCGACAAGGCCTTCGCGTCGGGTACCGACATCAATCAGTTCCGCGCCTTTACCACCCCGCAGCACGCGCTCGACTACGAGGAGCGCATCGACCGTGTGTTGACCCAACTCGAAAAATGCCGCGTGCCGACCATCGCCGTGATCAACGGGGCTTGCACCGGCGGCGGCGGCGGCATCGCCGCCTGCTGCGATCTGCGCATCGGCACCAAAAGCACGCGCATGGGATTCCCGATCGCGCGTACGCTCGGCAATTGCCTGTCGATGTCGAATATCAGCCGCCTTACCGCCCTGATCGGACCGGCGCGCGTCAAGGATATCATTTTCACTGCGCGCCTGGTCGGCGCCGAAGAAGCCTTCAGCGTCGGTCTGCTCACTGAAATTGTCGAAGATATTCCCGCACTGCAGAAGCGCGCCGACGAGCTCGCCGGCCTTATTGCCGGCAATGCGCCGCTGACGCTCAATGCCACCAAACAGGCGCTTGCCCGCCTGCAGCGCCGGCTCACCCGCGAGGAGGGCCAGGACCTCATCCTCATGTGCTACATGAGCAAGGATTTCCGCGAGGGGCTGGACGCGTTTCTCACCAAGCGCCCGCCGCAATGGAAGGGCGAGTAAGGACGCCGCCAGCAAAGAAGCGCCGCGCCCTGTCAGCTCCCTTACGGTGCGCCTGAAGGAGCAACCTGCGCCTGCGGCCGGTTCTCGCCCACGATGACCTGATCGCCGGGATGAAGCTCGCCCTGCGCGATTTCGGTGAATTTGCCGTCATCGAGCCCGGTGACAACATACACCCCGACCGGCGTACTGCCCCGCAGCACCCAGATCTGAGGCTGGTCCGTTTCCGGCGGAACGGAGGCCTGCGCTTTGGCGACGGTCGGCGCGAACTGCAGCGCCCGGTCCGGCACGCGCAGGACATTATCCCGCTGGTCGACGACGATCTGCGTCGATGCGGTCATGCCGGGCTTGAGCGCGAGATCGGGGTTCTCGACGGCGACCACGGCGTCATAACCCGTCGTCGCTTGTCCGCTCTGAACTGACCGGCGCACCTGACTCACGGTGCCGTGAAAAACACGGTGAGGCAGACCTTCGACCGTCATCGTCGCCGGGTCGCCGCGCTGGATGGCGCCGACATCGCCGTGCCCGGGATCGGCATCGACTTCCACATGTCGCGGATCTGCGGCAATGACAAACAAAGCTGCCGCATTGGCGGCGACCGCCTGGCCCTCGCTCACATTGCGCGCGACCACGACGCCGTCGGCCGGTGCGACAATGTCGGTGTAGCTGAGATTGAGCTTTGCGCCGTCGACCAGCGCCTGGTCAATCTTCACCGTGCCCTCGTCGCGGCTGATGACGAGCGACTGCGCGGCGATCTGCTGACGCGCGAATGGAATATCGGCGATGTGCCGGTGCAGTCGCGCGAGATCGGCGCGATCCTTTTCGAGGATCGCCTGATCGCGCAGGAGCTGACCGGAATATTGATCGAGTGCGGCCTGATAGGAACGCCGATCGATCGTGGCGCAGACCTGTCCGGCCTTGACTTTGCCGTCGTAGTCGCAAGCGATATGCTGGACGATGCCGGAGACAGCAGCCGAGACGACGACGGTCTGCGCCGGATTGATCGTTCCGATCGCCGTCACGGCGCGGGTAACCGGGCCGCGGCCCGCCGGGACGGTCACGTAACGCGGCGGGCTCGCCGCGTTGAAACTCCATAATCCGATGCCGACCCCGGCTGTCGCGAGAAGCACGACGCTCACCGTAAAGCCGTGCACCGTCAACCCCGACACACTGCGCTGCCGAACGCGCTGCCAGACGCTGCGCCCGCCGCTCACCGAGCCGGGAAACTTCACGACATTACCGCCCACACCGCTGGGCGAGGCGTCCGAACCGAAACTCATTCCCGTCTCCCGCCTGTCATGACCAAGCCAGCTCGCCGGGAGGCAAACGGCAGAAGCCACGTCCCTCAAATCCTAATTTCGGACGGTTTCCTTGCCGTAAACGGCTGCGGCAACCTATTGATCTGGGTCAAGAATAGGCCGTCGGCGGCCCATTTCGGCCGCCCGATATCCCCTTCGCGGGAAACGAGGATTTGCCTTTGGCAACACCCGGGCTTGGCAAGCAACGGGACCGCCACTGGGCCGCCCTGCCGCAAGCGGTCTAGTGCGGGTTCGCCAGAGCCTGGACCTGGACGAAATACCAGCGGACACCCGGCAGGCTCGACCATCGGCCGGTCCACAAGCCGACCATGATGACGAGCGAGCGCGGCGAAGCAAACAATCGATCCGACCACGCCCGGCAGATAAGGATCGTGATCAACCGCTGTCGGCCATTGACCGGCAATGTAGTCCAATGAACCAATAATCGCGCGCGGCCATCCCTCTTTAGGGCCCTCCTTGGCGGTCACCAGATAGACGTGCGGGAGCAACCGGGCTCATGCAGTTTTCTGCAGCGCCGTCGCTGGCGAATCATTCGCCTCGTCGTACAGCTTTGCCGCCGCTGTTGTGTTTTAGCATTCGACAACGTCGCGGATTAATGAATAAAATATCGTGGCTTAGAAAAACGAATCGGGACTGATTGATCGAACGTTACCTTGGGGCGGGACGCGTTCCGACAACACCTGATGAACCCTGAAAGTGCCGATCTGAGGGCGATCTGAACGGGGCCGCGTGACAGCAACACCTCCCAATATGAACCTTCGGGACTTGGTGATTCTCGTCGCCGACCCGAGTTCGTATATATCCATGCTCATCCACGGCATGTTGCGCGGATTTGGCTCGAACAAGATCCTTGAAGTGCGCAATTCCAACGGCGTGCTGCAGACGCTGATGGGTCAGAAGATCGACATCATGATCTGCGACATGCATCTGCCGCCGCATGGCGGCCTTTCACTGACGCGCGCGATTCGCGGCAAGACTGACAACGAGCATCGGACGATGCCGATCTTGATCATGTCGAGCGATTCCCGCGAGGCGACAATCAAGCGTGCGCGTGATGCCGGCGCCAATATGGTCATCGCCAAGCCGATCTCGCCGGCAAACCTTTACGACCGCCTGAGCTGGATCGCCTTCAATCCGCGGAAGTTCGTCGACACCGCGACCTATTTCGGGCCGGACCGGCGCTTCAAGATCGAAGGCTATCCGGGCGGCGTCGGCCGGCGCGCCGGCGACAAGGAAGTCGAGATCGGCGCCGAAAGCGGTCCCGCGCTCGCCCAGGACGATATCGACAACCTGTTCAGTTCGGTGCAGACAGGACAGGACTGATGACGAAGGGCAAAGGTCAGAAGCCTGGTCAGAAGTCCGGTGCGAAATCCGGTTCAAAATCCGGAGCGAAGAAACCTGGGCGGTCGGTGACCGCGCCGCCGATTGCGGATGTCAGCGCCGCCGGCGCTGTCGAAAACACGACATCGGGCAAGAAAGAAGCGTCGAGTCCAGCCGCGCGGATATTTCCTGTCGATACGCATTTTCAACAAATGGCGCGCCGCGTCGGCGGCCTACAGCGAGACAAGGCCATCGAGCGCGCGCAAACGGCGCTCGACGTCGTCAAGCCAGCCTATGAGGACTTTCTTGAGCGTGAAGTGACCGGCTTGGCCGATCTGGTGAGAAAGGTGGAGACGGGCCACGACGAGCCCGGCTGGATTGAAACGGCGGCGTTCCGGACCCGCCAGCTGCGCGACAGCGGCGGCACGCTGGGCTACGAGCTCATCGCTTTCGTTGCCGGCTCGCTCTGCGAATTATTCGACTCGATCGAGACCGGCAGCGAATGCAACATGGAATCGATCATCTGCCACATCGATGCGCTGATGCTGGCGCGGCAAAAATCCTACCGCCGCCTGCGGCCTGAGCAGGTTCCGGAGCTGACCAAGGGTCTGCAACGCGTCGTCAAGCACGTGACGATCTAGTGCGCGGCATGACCTGAGGCGATGAGGCGATCCGCGCCGGCGGCTCGAGCTGGATTCCGACAACAGCCGTCGAAGGAACGCGGCGGGCGCACGGGGAACGCAGTTGACCGCCTCCGTTCCGGCGGAAGGTGAAAACGCCTTAAAACACCACTTCCTCGCCCGTCGGCACCAGCATCGTCAAATCGATCTTGGTAATGCCGAGGTGGCGCTGCAGGCGCTCTTTGAGTTCGCTGACGGTTACGCCGGCGATCGCGTCCTCGGCCGGATGGCCGCCGCGCTCGGCGCGTATCCAGGAATCGCCTGACTTGCTGGCCGCGAACGTCAGCACTTCGGCCAGCGCGACAAATTCCTGATTGAGCCGGTCGAAAGCCTGCAAGGTCACGATCAGATCACGGTTGGCGTCGTTCGGCCGGCTCGCCACATGCGCCGAGATGCCGGCCGAAGTCTGCTCAAAGCGCGTGACCGCGTCGCGGAGCGCCGACGCAGCGGCAATAAGAAACGTCGAAACCTCACCAACAACCTTTGCGGCCGGTATGTCAGGCTTCGCGACTGCCGTCACGTGAGCTTCCCCATCACCTGTTCGATCTTCTGCCGCAGAATGTCGGCGGTAAACGGCTTGATCAGATAATTGTTGGCGCCGGCTTGAGCCGCCTGAACCACCAGTTCACGGTCGCCGCGGCCGGTGAGAAGAATGAACGGCACCTTGCGCGCCGCCGGATGGCCGCGCACCGCGCGCAGCAGCGCCAACCCGTCCATCTCCGGCATGTTGTAATCGGAAATGATCAGATCGAGCGGCTGCAGCGAGGCGGTGTTCATTGCCTGCTTGCCATTCTCGGCTTCGTGGATGTGCCGAACGCCGATCTGCTCCAGGGTGATACGGGTCATCTGCCGCACGCTGTTCTGATCATCGACAACGAGGACTTTTATAACTGCTGCGACTGGCATTGTCTTCGCTCCTAAAAACTGCCTCGTGAACGCTCAAGAGGCCTTAACCTGTGTTCATGGTCTCATTCAGCCGGCCGCGGCGGCCATCTTCGATTCGCCGTTCACGAAACGGGTGACTCCCGTCTGCACATTCTGGCTGCTGGCCATGTCGGACAGCTTTTCGACATCGAGAATGAATGCGACGCGCCCATTGCCGAGGATCGTGGCGCCGGCGATGCCCGGAACCGAGCCGTAGCTCTCCTCGATGCTTTTGACGACGACTTGCTGGTGGCCGCACAATTCGTCGACAACGATTCCGAAACGGGCTCCCTCACCGGCGTCGGTGATGATGATCACCCGCTCGTCGTTGCCCGACGCGGAAGAGCCGATATCCAGGAGATCGCAGAGCTGGACCAGCGGCACGAGATTGCCGCGCAGCCGCAACATGCCCGGCGTGCCGATCAGCGCGTGAATGTCGGAGGCCGGCGGCCGCAAGCATTCGACGATCGCCGACATCGGCATCACGTAGGTTTCGGAACCGACGCGGATGACCATGCCGTCCATCACCGCGAGCGTCAGCGGCAAAGCGAGCTGGATCGTCATGCCCCTGCCGCGGTCGGACTTCAGCGAGATGCGCCCGCCGACGTCCTGGATATTGCGGCGCACGACATCCATGCCGACGCCGCGGCCGGAAATATCGGAGATTTTCTCGGCGGTCGAAAAACCGGGCAGGAAGATGAGATTGTTGATCTCGTCGTCGTTGAGCACGGCATCCGTGCTGACCAGGCCGCGGTCGCGCGCTTTTTGCAGAACGCGCTCGGAATTGATGCCGGCGCCGTCGTCCTTGATCTCAATGACGATGCGGCCGCCGCGATGCTCGGCCGACAGCCGGATCGTGCCTTCCTCGGGTTTGCCGGCGGCGGCACGGTCGGCCGGCGCTTCGATGCCGTGGTCGACCGAGTTGCGGATGATGTGGGTCAGCGGATCGCCCAGACGTTCGATGATTGAGCGGTCGACCTCGGTATTCTCGCCGGCCATTTCCAGTTTGACCCTCTTCGAGGTTTTCACGGCAAGCTCGCGGACGAGCCGCGGCATGCGCTGGAAGACGGCATTGACCTGCTGCGCGCGCATCGACATCACGCTGTCTTTGAGTTCGCGCGTGTGATGCGTGACTTCTTCGAGCACCTGCACCAGCCGCCCGCTGACGTCTTCGGGCAAGCCGTGGACCACCTGCCCCAGCATCGCCTGCGCGATGACCAGCTCGCCGACCATGTTGACGACGCGGTCGATCTTTTCGAGCTCGACGCGGGTCGTCGTCGCGCCTGCGCCCGCTGGTTTGGCCGTTGCGGGCCGTGCCGGCGGCGGAGCCGCCTCGGCATGGTCTCCACTGGCTGGCGATGCCGACGCTACCGGCGTGGATACGGGAGCCGGCATCGGAGCGGGTGCTGGCACCGGCGCAGACATCGCCGCCGGCGCGGCCGGCGGCGTCAGTTGAACGCTTGGCGCGGCCGGAGCCGGCGACGACGGCACAACGCTCGGCGCGGATTCGACATTCGGCAGATCTTCCACAACATCGGGCGGCACGACGGAGCCGACCATGCCCTCCCAAGCGGCGGCATCGGCCGGCGGCGAAGCCGACAGCGCCTCGGCCGCCGCCGCGCCGACTTCGCTGATCTCAAGCTCGCAATCGCCGACGACGAATTCGAAAACTTCGTCGACCGCTTCGCGCGAGGCGTCGGTACGCAACGTGCCGGTCCAGCCGAGATACGGCTGATCGGCTTCGAGATCGGCAAGCGCCGGCAGCCGTTCGAGCTCGGCAACAAGATCGAGCTTTCCGAGCTTCTTCAATTCGCGAATGATGTAGAGCGGTTCGTTGGCCTTCTTCAGCAATTCGGGCTTTGGCCGGAATACGATCTTGAATTCGCGCGCGCCGGCGGCCGCACCGCCTTCTTCCGCGTCGGGCTCGTCGAAATTGACCTGCACCGGCACGAAATCGATGCCCTCGAAATCGGCGGGCGCCGGCGAGTCATCATCGATCCCCTCACCGCCGGAATTCGCTTGCAGAATCTGCTGCAGCGCGGCGCGGCATTCGGAGCCGAAATCCGGCGGAATGCTCTCGCCCGAACGCGACATCGAAATCAGGTCGGTCAGCACGTCATTGGCTTGCAGGAGCGTATCGACGATTTCCTCGGTCGCGGCGAGCTTGCCGCCGCGCATCTCGTCCAGCACCGTCTCTAAGACATGTGCGAACCGCACCAGGTCCTCGAAACCGAAGATACCGGCGCCGCCCTTCACCGAATGGACGCCGCGGAACACCGCGTTGATGGTGTCCTCGGAGCCCGAGCCGTCGCGGATATCCGGAAGGCCGAGCTCAATCTGCTGAAGCGCTTCGCTGCACTCGTCGAAGAACGTCTGCTTCAACTGGTCAAGGCTAGACATAGGATCAATGCTCCTCGATCATCGCTTCCGCCTAGGGAGCAACCTTGTTGATTGTTGCGATCAACCGATCGGGATCGAACGGTTTGACCATCCAGCCGGTTGCGCCGGCAGCGCGAGCGAGGTTTTTCTTGTCGGCCTCGCTTTCGGTCGTCAGCACCAGGATCGGCGTCGTCTTGTGCGCGGAATTGCTGCGCATATGCCGGATCACTTCGTAACCGTCCATAATCGGCATGTTGATGTCGGTGATCACGACATCGACCTGTTCGCGGTCAAGAACGTTCAGCCCGTCCTTGCCGTCGACGGCCTGGAGAACGTCAAAACCAGCATCCGCGAGCGTCAGCATCAGCATGTCGCGGATCGTCTTGGAATCGTCGATCGTGAGAATGCGCTTCGTCATGTCTTGCCGTTCCGCTTGCTCAGGAGGCGTTCCGAAATCGTTGGCGATGGGTGGTGGCGTGACGCCGGCCTGCTCTGGCACGGGCGCACTTTCGACCGACGCTGCGCCGCCAGCGGCGTCCTCCGCCCGTTCGAAGCGCGAGCAGTCCAGCCCCAAATCCTCGAAGGCGCTGATGAAGGCCGGTGACGCGTTCTCAATCGACACCTGGCCGCCCCGCTGCGCGGCAAGCAGAATCTGCACGCAGGGCAGCGTCAGGGTTTCAACGTCCGACGCATCGAGACGCATTTCGCCTTCGACAGGCATCTGGCGGCACACCGTGTCGAGAAACCCCTCGGCGGCGGCGAGATCAAGCACCGTCGGCAGCTTCAACCGCACTATATTGGCTTGCTCATCCATGTCGGTGCCCTGCTCTCTTCGATCCGGCTCGGCCATACCGCGCGCGCGCCGTGCTTCGACCACCGCGCATCGCCGCTGAGCCGGCGAACACCCAGACACCAATCGGCTTTTGCTGTGTCATCAGGTGTCCCCGAACAATTCGATTTCGCCGGCCGGCTGCTGTTTCTGCAGCCGCTTGCCGTAATCGTGCTCTTCACGATGCACCATGCTGCGCTCGTTGTTGCCAAGGAGCCTGCGCACGACGCGACCGGTGGCCGGGTAGTAATTGATCCGCCGCGGCAGCGTGCCGCCGAGATCCTGCGCGGCGCAGCGCAAGCCTTCGGCCTCCAGATATTTCATCACGAAGGCCGAATTGTCGCTGCCGACGGCATTGCTGGAGTCGGTGACATTGGCGCCGCCGAAGACCTTGATCTCCATGCGCTCGCGCGTACACCCCGCCTTGATCAACTCGTTGATCAGTTTCTCCATGGCGAAATTGCCAAAGCGCGTCGACTTGAGATCGCCGCCCCAATCTCCCGAACTGTGCGAGGGCAGCATGAAGTGATTCATGCCGCCGACACCGAGCACAGGATCGCGAATACACGCCGCGACGCATGAGCCAAGCACCGTCAACACCACTTCGTCCGGTTTTCTGGTCACGTAGAACTCACCTGGAAACACCTTCACCATCCACACCGACGACGCATTGTCGAAAAAACGGCGGCCTGAATTGGCGTCTGTCTTGTGCTGAAAGGGTTCTGGCGGAGTCTGCAGGGCGGCAGCGCCGGTCATGCAGCCCTCCGCCGGGTCGCAACGCCCGTCCTCGCGAAGGCAGACGCGCGCCCAGCCCCGCCGCTCACATGAGCGGCGACGACCGCGACTGCTGCTCTACGACAGACGGTTGCCATCTAGAATTCCTTCCACTCCGGATCCAACATGGCTTCGGCGATCGTCTCTTGCATGCGGGCGACGGGGCTGCCGCGACCGACCGCCCCGGCAGCGGCAGCTTTGATGCGCACGGCGCCGGCGCTTCGCCCCGCACCAGCGGCGGCAAGCGACTTGGATGCGGCGGCCGGCGGCGGCGCGAGCGGCTTCGGCTCGGCGGAATTCGGCGCCGCCGACTTTACCGCGCGGGCGGCCAACGACTTCGGCGGCCCGGCCGGAGCCAGGCCCGGCGTCATCCTCGCTGCGGGCCGACGCGTTTGCGCCGCGACCAACATGTCTTCCGCGCCGGCTGCAACGCGGAAAAAGGCCACGCGCTCATCCATGGCGCGCGCCTGATGTTCGAGCGTCTTTGCGGTCGCCGCGTTCTCCTCAACCAGCGCCGAGTTCTGCTGGGTGACCTCATCCATCTGGTTGAGCGCTTTGTTGACCTGCGCGATCCCGGTCGATTGCTGGGCGCTCGCGACCGCGATCCCGGAAACGATCTCGGCGACTTTCTTGATCGACTCGACGATCTCGGTCAGCGCCGATCCCGCCTTGTTAACGAGGTCGACGCCGTCCCTCACCTGGCTGTTGCTGCTGGTGATCAGGTCCTTGATGTCCTTGGCGGCCTGCGACGAGCGTTGTGCAAGGCTGCGCACTTCCGAGGCCACCACGGCGAAGCCGCGCCCGGCCTCACCGGCGCGCGCAGCTTCCACCGCGGCATTGAGCGCCAGCAGATTGGTTTGACGTGCAATTTCGTCGATCACGGTAATGATGTCGGAAATCTTGCGGGAGGACTCCTCTATCCGCGCCATGGCCTCGACGGCCTTGGCCACGACCTGCCCGCCGCGATCGGCGACTTCGCGCGTGCTGCCGGCCGATTGATTGGCCTGCTGGGCGTTCTCGGCGTTTCTCTTCACCGTCGTCGCGATCTGCTCCATCGAAGCCGATGTCTGCTCCAGGCTCGCCGCCTGCTCCTCGGTCCGCTGCGACAGGTCGCTCGTGCTCGTCGAGATTTCCACCGACGCGTCGGTAACTTCACGCGCGGATGATTTTATTTCGGCGATGGTCGATCCGATCCGCTCCGCCATGGTATTGGCGTCGCTCTTGAGTCTACCGAAAGCGCCGTGATAGTCGGCGGTGATCCGCGCCGTCAGGTCGCCCTCCGCGAGCGCGCTCAACATGCCGATCAGATCCTCGAGCGCATTGGCGGTGTTCTCGCACAGCGAGTTCATCGCCGTCGCAAGATTGAGCATGAACTCTTTCTTGCCCTCGAGCGGCAGGCGCCGCGAAAAATCACCGGCAACGGCGGCCTTGACCACCGCGTCAACCTCCGCCTCGATGGCCTTTTCCATCGTTACGTTGCGCCACTCGACCACGGTGCCGCTGCGCTGGCCGTGCTGGTCGATCACCGGCGTCACCGTGAGGCTGATCTTGGCGTTGCCGGCGGAGATTTGAGTTTGATGCGGCCCGGTTAGGCCGTCGAGCACCTTGCGTTGATGCGACGGGTTCTTGTGAAACAGATCCATGGTGCCGCCGACGACCTTGTCGGGATCGAAGTCCGGCGTAACTTTTCGCAATTCGGGCGCGCATTCCTTCATGATTTCGGCGAGCGCGCCGTTCATGTACAGAATCTTGTAGTCGTCGTCCGCCAGCATCACTCCGGAACGGACAACGTCGAGCGCGCAACGGACCCGGAAATTCACCACCTTCTGTGCGATCGACTGCTTGAAGACTTCCGTCGCCTTGGCGATGGCGCCGATCTCGTCGCCGCGGGCCGTATAAGGCACGTCGACGATGCGGTCGTTGGTAAGATCACTCAGGACCTCGGCCGTCTTGCGCAACGGACGCGAAATGCCGCGGCCGATGAACCAAGCAAACAGAATACCGACGATCATGGTCCCGGCGGCCATGGCCGCCGTGAACATTGTGCCGGTCGACACCGAATCGTCCGCAGCCTTCTTGTAGACCTGCGCGTTGTCGAGGATCGACACTTTCGCGTCGTTGGTCATCTTGTAGACATCGGCAAGAACGGGACGAATTTCGTTCGAATACAGGTCCTCGTTCGCCAACAACGCCTTGGCGACCGCCGTGAAGGTTTCGTCATAGGACTTGACGGCCGCCGTCAATTCGCCGAGCGGCGCCTTGGCCTGGGCGTTGGCGACCTGACCGAATGTCTCCACCGTCGCGTTGAGGTTCTGCACATTGGCCTTGAACGACGACATATCCTTCGGGTCGAGCGTGACCTGGAATCGCCACACCGTCGCACGCATGATGTCGAGGGCCACCTCGATGTCGCGCACTGCCAACATCGTGTCGGCATTGTTGCCGATTTCGGCAAGCGCGAAGACACGATGCGCCGTACTGTTGAGCTTGTTGCCGGCGAGACTGAACTGGTCCTGCGCCTGCAACAGCACCGCAACGCCCTTCCCCAGGTCATCGAATTTCTTCTTGGCAACCTCGATCTTCTGCGCCGCGTCGTTGTACAGACGCAACCTGTCTTCGCTCGGCGCGTACTTCTTGGCTTCGGTGAGCAGATCGATCGATTCCTTGTAAGATTCGTTGAACTCGTCCACCGACGCCTTGGCATGCAACTGCTTGAAGCGCAGCGCCTGCTGGCGCATCACCTCCATGTTGCGGTCAATCTCGAGAATGCGCTGCACCGCCTCCGAAGCTGTATTCAACCGCGCGACACTCGCCCCCGTCGCGGAGAGCTCGTGAACCGCCAAGACCGACAGCAGCGCGAGCAGGATGATGATTGAGCCAAATCCGGCAAAGATCTTCACGCCGATGCGCCAATTCCGGACTTCGAACAGTGACTTCAGCATCGGACGGCACTCCTTATTCCAATTCCCAGGTAACCCGAAGCATCACGCCTAGCCTCAATGGCTCGAACGCGCACCATCAAGGCTATTTGCAGGCAATGACAACAGGTGAGGCAGATCAATCAGGGCAATCATGGCACCCTCGATCGTGACCAGCCCGGCCAAAAACTCGACGCGCGAGGATTGCACGACGCGCGGAACGGGCTGGATTTGAAGGCCGTCAAGCGAAACGATGTCGAGCACGCGGTCGGCCAACAATCCGATCAGCTTGGTGGCGACCTGAACGATGATGACGATGTGCAAGGGCGTCGCTTCGGTCAGGCCCTGGCCGAAGCGGCAACGCAGATCGATGATCGGGACGATGACGCCGCGCAGGTTGAGCACGCCGCGCACGTAATCGGGCTGCCGCGGCAGATGCGTGATCGCGGTCCAGCCCTTGATTTCGCGGACCGCCATGATGTCGACGCCGTACTGGTCGTCGCCGATGGCGAAACTGATCAACTGGGTCGGCCCGCCGGCGGCATGATGGGAAGCCACGGCACTCGGATCGACCACGCCGCGCGGCGCCGAGCCGGCGGCGGAAGAAACAGCTACATCGCTCATGACCCTCAGTGCCTCGCTCTGCCCCTCCCCGCAGGGCGTCGGTGTCCCGGCGCCTTGCCAACGGCGTCAGACCTCGCCCATTGAGTCCCGGCGACGCGCTGCGGAAACTGCAAGTTTTCCGGGGTAAAGTAATAAGGCAGGCACCATTGCAGATTGGTTAATGGTCCGGCCTCGGCCGGATCTGAAAGCCGCGATTTTCGCCTTATTTTCCAGTGAAATAGCGACCGTCAGCAACGCGCGTCGCAGCGCGAGGATGCTGCAACCGATACAGGCGTTCCGGCGCGGGAACCGCCGTCACGGCAATCCAGCCGCCCTGCTGATTCACGCAACGCGGCCAAGCTTTCGCCAGAACATCTTTATTCGGGACTCTCGCGACCGGCGGCGTCAACGAATATGGCGTGATGTCGGCGGCAAATTTCACGACATTGAAAGGCTTGCCGCTGCCGTCAAAAATCGGATTGCAACTTGCCTGTATCCAGACTTCGCGGCCGCTTTTGGCAAAGCGCGACCCCAGCGGGCAATAAGAGCGATTCCCCCAAGTCGATCCGGCGCATCCAAGTTCGCCCCCGGACTTTACTCCGGGAGCGAATTGTCAGCCTCAAGGGGCAATAACGGTACTTTGCCGGCAGAAAATAGGAGCCGCGCTCTAGAATTCTTCCCAGTTCGCGCTCGGACCGGCAGGCTTGGCCACCGCGGCGCCGCGTCCCGCACCGCTCATGACTTTGCGCTGCACGACAGGCTTTGCGGCGGCGGCCGGCTTCGGCTTCATCCTCTCGACGACTGGCGCCGCAGCGGCCGCGGCCGGCGCTGCAGTCTGAACACGCCTGGCGACGGCCGGCGCGTCGTTGAGCCGGAAGGCGCCCATGCGTTCGTTCATGTTTGCCGCCTGATGTTCGAGCGCTTTCGCGGTCGCCGCATTCTCTTCCACAAGCGCGGAATTCTGCTGCGTGACCTCGTCGACCTGGCCGAGCGCCTTGTTGACCTGGTCAATGCCGGTGGACTGCTCGATGCTCGCGGTTGCGATATCGGAGACGATCCCCGCGACCTTCTTGATCGACTCGACGATGCCGGACAGCGATGCCCCCGCCTTATTGACAAGGTCGACGCCTTCCTGGACCTGAGCCGAAGAGCTGGTGATCAAGTCCTTGATGTCTTTCGCCGCCTGCGATGAGCGTTGCGCCAGACTGCGCACTTCCGAGGCAACCACGGCGAAGCCGCGGCCCGCTTCTCCGGCGCGTGCGGCTTCCACCGCCGCGTTCAGCGCCAGCAGATTGGTCTGCCGGGCGATCTCGTCGATCACCGTAATGATGTCGGCGATCTTCTTCGATGATTCATCGATGCGCGACATGGCATGAACCGCCTCGGCGACAACCTGGCCGCTGTGATCCGCGGTCTCGCGGGTTTCGCCGGCGAATTGGCTGGCCAATTTCGCCTGGTCCGCGTTCTTTTTGACGGTGACGGACATCTCTTCCATCGAGGCCGAGGTCTGCTCGAGGCTTGCCGCCTGTTCTTCGGTCCGCTGCGAAAGGTCCGTCGTGCTCGCCGAGATTTCGGACGCCGCGCTTGCCACTTCCTGCCCAGCGCGCTTGATCTCGGAGATCGCCGCGCCGACCCGCTCGGCGGTCGTATTCGCGCTGTCCTTCAGCATCGCGAAGGTGCCTTCGTACTCGCCGCGGATGCGGCGCGTCAGGTCGCCGTCGGCAAGAGCGCCGAGCATTCCGGCGAGGTCCTCCAGTGCGGCCGAGATATTTTCGCACAGCGTATTGATCGCGGTGCCGACATTGAGAATCAGCCCCGACTTGCCATCGAGGGCGACACGTTGCGAGAAATCGCCCCTGACCGCGGCCTGGACGATGCTGCCCACCGCCGCCTCGAACTCGCCGGTCAGCCGCGTCATCGCGGCGTCCCGCTCGCTCGTCATTTGGCGCTCCTGCTCGGATTGGGCGGCGGCTTCGCGCTGCGCCTTTTCGGCAGCCTTGATCTTGAAGCCCTCGACGGCCGAGGCAATGGCGCCGATCTCATCCTTGCGCCCAAGTCCGGGCAGAACGACGCCGAAATCGCCATCGGCAAGCTTCCGCATGGCCGCGCTGAGCTTGTGCAGCGGCTTGATGACGCGGAGCGAAACCAGCAGCACCATGCCGACCACAAAGGCGATCGCGCCGCCCATCAATCCGAGTTGGATAGTGAGGTCACGCCCTGCATTCGCATATTGCCCGGCGGCACGCGCCTTCGCGGCGTCAAGCGCGGCGTTCGCGATACCCTCGAAGGTGGACATCCGCGCCACGGTAAGCGGCGTCCATTCTTCTATGGTCAAGTTCGGCTTCTGCCCGGCGACCAGCGCTTTGAGAGCATTGGTGCGCATCCCGATATAACCGGGATCGAAGTAATCGTGCTCGACCTTTTGCACAGCCTCGCCGTACTGCTGCGGCAGCGGCAGACCCTTCGCGACCTGCTCGATATGCGCCCATGTGGTGGCGACTTTGCTGACATTGCCGAGGTAATCGTCCCAGGCGGTGGACGGCAGCGGCTTTCCGGCCAGCGTGTTGGAAATGACGACCGAGGACTCGCCGGCCGCATTACGGGCAATCCAGGCAAGGTCCTTCAATTCCATCAGCTGGTCGATGTAGGAATCCTGCAACTTCATCGATACTGTCAGGCTGTCTGACAATTTATCGACCAGAGCCAGAAGCTCGTCATACTGCTTCAGCGCCGCGTCCGCCATTCCTGCCGGCCGCGCCGATTTCGGCTGCGCAAAGGCTGCGACGCTCGCTTGATGCAGCGCCGCAAGCTGCGCCGTCTGTTGCGCCAGCTCCGCGACCATATCGTGTTGGCCGGGCAGATCGAGTTGCCGCAGCATTTCGACGGCCGACTTCAGCGCCGGCATTTCTGCGGCGCGGGCCTCTTGCATCATCGGAAGCATCTGCGTTTTCGGATTGTCGGTCAGGAGGTCGCGATAAGTATTGGCGCGATCCACACGCAAATTATGAAGAGCGGTGAAAAGATCGGCCGATGCCTGCGTTGCCGACTCGGCCCGGCTCGCCTCGCGCATCCGGCTCCAGGAGTCCGACAGGCTCAGTGACAGGAGCGCGATCACCGCGACGCCGCACAGCGCAATGGCCGTCTGCAGAAGCGTGCTGATAGTCAATCGGTTAAGCATGGCTGGTCCCTTGGATCGGCGATGGCTCGTTATACGGCAGTGGCGAAGCCCGGCTGGGCACTTGAAAGCAATGAGGCCTGCGCTACGCCGCCTCGTTCATGCTGTTGACGGAAAGAAGATTCGGAAGATCGATCAGCGCGATCATGGCGTCGTCCACAGTCACGATTCCGGAGAGGAAATCGAGCCGCGCCGACTGCACCACGCGAGGCACCGGCTGAATCTGCGTTGCGTCGAGCGAAACGATGTCAAGCACGCGATCGGCCAAAAGGCCGATCAGTTTCGATCCGATCTGCACGATGATGACGATGTGAAGCGGCGTCGCCTCGGTCATGCCCTGACTGAACCGGCAGCGCAAATCGACGATCGGCACGATGACGCCGCGCAGATTGAGCACGCCGCGCACGTAGTCGGGCTGCTTGGGCAGATGCGTGATCGCCGTCCAGCCCTTGATTTCGCGGACCGCCATGATGTCGACGCCGTATTGGTCGTCGCCGATGGCAAAGCTGATGAATTGCGACGAGGCCGCCTGGGCGTCGCCGATGTCGGCAAGGCCATGCTCGCCGGACAAAGTCGTGGCGTTACTCATGTCACTCGGCGTCCCCCCGGCGCGCGCCGGCAATGCCATTTACGGAATTTCGCGGCGCGGTTGACCCCGGACAAGAGCGGCATGCGCGCCGTACTTCAAATTGTTGCAATGGCATAAATAGCCCATACACAATTTCCGATCAGTTAAGACCGCAACAAAGGCGGCCGCGGGAAAAGCCGCTGAAAATGTAACCGTCGGTTTTGTTGTTGAGCTTCCTATCCATGCACGTGTAGATGACGCATGGCGCGGCGAGGCCGCAATGCGAAAGCCGCGTCCGAAAGCGCCTGCTGTCCGCGAAGCCGTCAACTGGCACCGAAGGCGTCACCGACGCGCGTTGCGCTACGTGTCGTTTCGCAACAACACGTTGATATCGTCAAGCAGACCCCGCGCCGTGCTTGCGCGTCCGGTAAGCACCTGCGCGCGACGGCACATGCAGCGAACGGCGATGTCGTCAGATGACGAACGGATAATGTGGGGGCGCTGCGAGATTCTCGCCTCTGGCGATCAACGCCGCCGACAATCCGGTTCGGTCGTGGATGGCATGCCGCGTGCAATGGCGAGCCGCGCTGAGAGCCGCGAGCCGCAACATGCCGATCAATCATGTCGACCAACCCTGCCGCGGCACGGTCACGCAGCTCCTTTGGATCTGCGAAGCCGGACACACAGCTTCTGGCGCTTTCTTGAAACTCATCCCGCCACGTTATCCCCAGCGGGAAGGTCGTTCATCCCACTGTCATAGTTGTCTAATAACTTAGACAACTATGACAGGTAGGGATTTGCGCCGATCCCGATTTGAGTTTGCCAGAGACGATCTTTGGACGAGAGGCGGAAGATCCGTCACCGGGTTGTCCGCAGATTTCGGTATCCGCGCTTCCCGGTAGGCAGGCGCCAAGCCCACGGTTTTCGTCCACGGTTTTATTTGCGTGATCGCAAGTCCGGCTACGCAATCGACGACACATCAACAATGCACGATGCAAATAACGGGAGTCCGATGATGAAACTGAAAATTCGCTGGCTCGGCAGTGCGGCGGCAGTGCTCGCTGCCGCAACCCTGACCACCCTTATGATTTCCTCGCGTCCCGCCGTTGCCGAAGACTGCCCCGGCGATGGCGGCACGGTGCGGCTCGGCGTCGAGCCGTTCGATACCGCGCCGCGCCTGACGCCGATCTATGAGAAGATCGGCGCCATGATCAGTGAAAAGCTCGGCTGCCCGGTCCGGGTCTATGTCGCCACCAATTACAATGCCGAGATCGAGGCAATGCGCAACGACAAGCTCGAAATCGGCGAATTCGGCCCGCTCGGCTATGTGCTCGCGCATCAGGTCGCCAAGGCCGAAGCCGTTGCCGCCTTCAGTAACAGCGAAGGCAAGCCCGACACCTATTGGGCGAGCCTCGTGACTCCGCCCAATTCCGGCATCAAGACGGTCTTGGAGATCAAAGGCCACACTTTTGCATTCTCCGATCCGGCTTCGACCTCCGGTCATCTCTTTCCGGCTTACGGGCTGCGCAAAGGCGGCGTCGATCCTGAAAAGGATATCAAAGCGATTTATGCCGGCAGCCATACCGCTTCATTCGAAGCGCTCTATAACCACAAGGTCGATGCCGGCGAGCTCAACAGCGAGCAGCTCGAATCCGCCACCCAACGCGGCCATTACAAAGACGGCGACCTCGTCTTCCTGTGGAAGTCCGATCCGATCCCGACCGATCCGATCACTGTTCGCGGCAACCTGCCCGACGCCTTCAAGAAGCGGCTGACCGGGATCCTCCAGAATCTCGACCTGTCGTCGATCAACGAAGCCGATCGCAAGGTCATGGGCATGCACGGCACTCGCTTCGTGCCGCAGACCGACGGCGCCTATAACGGCATTCGCGACCTGGTGAAGACTCTCAATATCGACCTCGCCAAGCTGAGCTGACGGTTCAGGAACGCCAACATGCTGCGCGTCAGTTCGCTTTCGGTGCGCTATCCAAACGGGCGGCTCGTCCTCGACGGCTTGAACTTGCAGGTCGAACCGGGCGAGCTCGTCGTGGTTCTCGGCGGCAATGGCAGCGGCAAAACAACGCTGCTGCATTCGATCGCCCGCCTGCTCCGCCCGGTCGCAGGCGAGATCTGGCTCGGCGACACCGATCTTTGCAAGCTCGAAGGCGAACAGTTGCGGCGGGCGCGGCTTGAACTGGCGATGATCTCGCAGCATCCAAGCCTGATCCGCCGCTCGAGCGTGTTGACCAATGTGGCGACCGGCACGCTCGGTCGCCACTACACTTGGCAGACCGCTTTCGGCGGCCTGCCGCGCCACGAGTTGGATGCGGCCCGCGATCATCTGGCGCAAGTCGGCCTCGAACATCTTGCCGCGCAGCGCGCCGGAACCTTATCCGGCGGCCAGAAACAGCGCGTCGCCATTGCACGCGCGCTCGCACAGCGGCCGCGCGTCGTATTGGCCGACGAACCGGTCGCGAGCCTCGATCCGGAAGCTTCGGAAGAAATCATGCGGCTTTTGCAAAACCTGGCACAGTCGGCGAAACTTGCCGTGCTCTGCGTGCTGCACCAGATCGACTTGGCCTATGGCTATGCCGACCGTGTGGTCGGCGTCCGCGCCGGGCGCCTTGAGTTCGATCTGCCGCGCGCGCAGGTGTCGCGCGACAGCGTGCAGCGCCTTTATGTCAGGGAAGCGGCGTGAGCGTCGACGTAAGCGCAGACGCCGCACGCGTCGGCACCCTGCCCGTCTCTTCCGCCGCGCGTTCCTGGGGCGGCGCGATCACCGTCGCGGTCCGCTGCGTGCTGACCTTGCTCGGCATCGCCATCGCTGTGCAGACCTTCATTGTCGTCGAGGCGCGGCCGAGTGACCTGATTACCGGCATCCACGGCATGGCCGATCTTATTCGCCGCGCCGTGCCGCCTGACTTTTCCAAACTGCCGTCGGCGGTGTGGCCGACGATCCAGACCGTCGACATTGCGCTGTTCGGCACGCTGGTCGGCGTCGTGCTGGCCGTCCCGCTCGCCGTTCTCGCCGCTTCCAACATCACGCCATCGCGCTTTGCCTATTATGGAGCGCGCGGAACCATCGGTCTCGCCCGCGCGGTGCCCGATCTGGTTTGGGCGCTGTTGTTCGTCACGGCGGTCGGCCTCGGGCCGTTTCCCGGAGGCCTCGCACTCGGCGTACACTCCGTCGGCATGCTTGGCCGGCTGTTCGCCGAGACCATCGAACAGATGGATATGGCGCCGATTCACGCGCTGGAACTGACCGGCGCGCGGCGGATTCAGGTTTTCACCCACGGCATCGTGCCGACGATCCTGCCCGCGCTTCTCGGCATCAGCCTCTATCGTCTCGACGAGAACATCCGCTCGTCCCTGGTGCTCGGCTTTGTCGGCGCCGGCGGCATCGGCTTTGAGCTCCTGACAGCGATGAACCTGTTCCAATATCAGGAAGTGTCGCTGCTGCTGATCATTATCTTCGTCATCGTGCTCGGCGCCGAGCGGATGTCGGCGGCGTTGCGCGAGCGCCTGGCCTGAAAAAATCCGCGCCGGATATCCGGCCGGAGTCAGGCTTCCGCGGAGACTTTCGCCGCTTCGCGACGGCGGCGCGCAATCCGGGTGCTGGTGCGGATGGCACGAATGAGCCGACGGACGCCGCCGTCCGGCCGCCCGACGTTTCTGATGACGATGTCGGGCGAAAACAGCTGCTCGACTTGCGCCGACCGTTCGAGACGCCGGGCAATATCGCCGTCGCTCGTGCGCTGCCGCGACGCCAAGCGCGACTGCAATACCTGCTCCGGCGCCGTGATCTCAACCACCGTGACGGAGGCATAGCGCCGCCGCGCGGCCTCGATGATCGTCCGCGACACGTTGCAGACTACGGTGCGGCCGGCGCGAATATCGTGATCGATCGCAACCGGGATTCCATAGTCGTGGCCGTGCGCCTGCCACCACAGCGCATAGGCCCCCTCGCTTGCGGCCCGCGCGAAGCCGGCCCCATCGACGGAGTCATGGTCTTCCGTGTCCGACGTCGGCCGCGTCACCACGCGCCGCGGAAACACCACGGCGGGATCATAAGCGCAGGCGGCGCGGGCGCCCTTGAGCAGCGTGTCTTTGCCGGCTCCGCTCGGCCCAACCACGAGAACAAGACGCCCGGGGCCGAGTGCGCCGGAATTCGGTGGAGCAACCAGATGCGTCTTGCCGGGCCGATTCACGCCACGCGCCTTCCATTTTGCCAGACCGTGCGCACCATCGGCACGTCGTGGGCGACGCGCACATGGATGAGATCCGCGCGTTTGCCGGCGGCGATTTGGCCGCGATCGTCGAGGCCGACGGCGACTGCAGGGGTCTTCGAAACGGTGCGCACTGCGGCGGCGAGATCGATGTTCGGAGCGCGCTGCGGCAGCGTCAACGCCGCCATCAAAAGACTTGCCGGCACGTAATCCGAAGACAGCACGTCGAGCACGCCGCGCTGCGCCAAGTCCGCGGTCGCGACGTTGCCGGCGTGCGAGCCGCCGCGCACCAGATTGGGCGCGCCCATCAAAACGCAAATGCCGGCGGCGTGAAGCTTTTCCGCCGCCTCGATCGTGGTCGGAAATTCCGCGATGGCGACGCCGTCGCCGACCGCCTGCGCGACATGTTCGAGCGTGGTGTCGTCGTGGCTCGCCAGCGGGGTACGATGCTCGCGGGCGAGCGCGACGATCCTTGCGTAATTGTCGGCGGCGTAGGCCGCCTGATATTCAAAGCGCTTGGCGAAGAGAACGTCGAGCTCGGCATCGGACAAATTGCCCTTGCCGCGGTAATAGTCGCGCAGCTTGCTTTCGTCGCGGAACTGCCGTTGGCCCGGCGTATGATCCATCAACGAGGCGAGCTTGACGTCGGCGCGGCCGATCAATGCCGCGGCCTCCTCGACCACGTTCGGCATCGGCACTTCGCAGCGCAGATGCAGGAAGTGATCGACGCGCAGCAGATCGGCATCGCGCGCCTCGCCGATCGCCCGCGCCAGAATCTCGGCTTGGCCGTCGACATCCTCGGCGCCCTCCTCGCGCCAGACCCGCAGCGAATCGAGCACGGTGGTGATGCCGCTCGTGGCGAGCTGGCCGTCGAAAGAGACCACCGCCGCCACCGGGTTCCAATAGACCTTGGGCCGCGGCGAATAATGCGCCTCGAGATGGTCGGTGTGCAGTTCGACAAGGCCGGGCAGCAGCAGGTCGCCGCCCAGATCGTCGCCGCGCTCCGGCGCCGATCCTTCGCCGACCTCGGCAATCGTTCCGCCGGACACCGCAAGCCAGCCGCGCTCGATCACCCGATCGGCAAGGACGATCTTGGCATTGCTCAGAACGAAGTCACTTTGATCCGGCATTCTTACGCTCGATTGTCCTTACGCGGCGGCGGCAAATTGCGCCACCTCGACGATGCGGTCGGCGATGGCATCGCGGACTTGTTCGTCATGGACCACGGCGACAATGGCGGTGCCGCGACGCTTCTTCTCCTGGATCAAGTCCTGAACCACGGCGCGGTTGTCGGCGTCCAGCGACGCCGTCGGCTCGTCGAGCAAAAGGATCGGCAGGTCCGGCAGGAAGCCGCGCGCGATATTCACGCGCTGCTGCTCGCCGCCGGAAAACGTCGCCGGTGGCAGCTGCAGCAGCGCGTCGCGAATGCTGAGCCGATGCAGCAGCGCGGCGGCCTTGGCATGCGCACTTTCGCGCGGCACGCCGTTGACGATCAGCGGCTCGGCGACAACGTCGATGGTCGGCACCCGCGGTACCGCGCGCAGGAACTGGCTGACATAGCCGATGGTGGTGTTGCGCAGCGCCAGCATCTGGCGCGGGCTCGCTTTGGCGACGTTGAAACTCCCCATGCCGTCCTGCACCAGAATCTTCCCCTGCTCGCAGCGGTAATTGCCGAAGATCATTTTCAGGATCGACGATTTGCCGGCACCGGAGGGACCGGCCAGCACGATGCATTCGCCGGCGCGCACCGAGAAAGTCACGCCTGCAACCACGGCAAGCCGCACGCCGCCCTGCAGGTGCATGGTGAAGTTCTTGGCCACATCGCGAAGCTCAAGGGCGGGTGTCATGTTGGTCACGGGCGTTTCTCAAGGCTGCAAGATCGACGAAACCAGCAACTGGGTGTAGGGCTCGCGCGGATCGTCCAGGACCTGGTCGGTCAGGCCCGACTCGATCACCTCGCCACCCTTCATCACCATGATGCGATGAGATAACAAACGTGCGACGGCGAGATCATGGGTCACGATCACTGCCGAAAGTTTCAGCACGGCGACCAGGTTGCGCAAAAGGTCGAGGAGCCGGGCCTGGACCGAGACATCGAGGCCGCCGGTCGGCTCGTCCATCAGCACCAGCCGGGGCTGGGTGACAAGATTACGGGCGATCTGCAGGCGCTGTCGCATACCGCCCGAATAGGTTGCGGGCCGGTCGTCGATGCGCGCGGTATCGATCTCGACGCGCGAGAGCCAGTCGGTCGCGGCCTGGCGGATCTCGCCATAGTGCCGCCGGCCGACCGCCATCAGCCGCTCGCCGACATTGGCGCCGCCGGACACCGCCATGCGCAATCCGAGCGCCGGATCCTGGTGCACGAAGCCCCAATCGGTGCGGGCCAGGAAACGCCGTTCCGCTTCGCCAAGCGCGCCGAGATCACGCGTGACGCCGTCCCGCATCCGATAAAACACCCTGCCCGCGTCCGCCTCGGTCTGCATCGACAACAGCCGCAGCAGCGTCGACTTGCCCGAACCGGACTCGCCGACCACGGCAATAACCTCGCCCTCATGAAGCTCGAACGACACACCGCGGCAAGCGATCTGTCGGCCGAACGATTTGGCCAGGCCTTCGGCGATCAACAGGGGATGGGAGACGTCCACGGCCGCGTTCATGGCGTTTGCACCCCGGCCTTTGCCGCGCCGGCCGGTTGCCCGCCGGCTTTGCCGTGATCGCCGCGACGGCCCTCGCAATAATCGGTGTCCGAGCACACGAACATCCGGCTGCCGCGGTCGTCGGTGACGATTTCGTCGAGATACGAGTCCTTTGCGCCGCACAGCGCGCAGGTGCCGTCGTGGCGATAGCGCTCGAACGGATGGTCGTCGAAATCGAGCGATACGACGCGGGTATGCGGCGGGATCGCATAGATCCGCTTCTCGCGGCCGGCGCCGAACAATTGCAGCGCCGCGCAGTCGTCCATCTTCGGATTGTCGAATTTCGGCGTCGGCGAAGGGTCCATCACATAACGGCCGTCGACCTTGACCGGATAGGCATAGGTCGTCGCAATGTGGCCGTGGCGCGCGATGTCCTCATAGAGCTTCACATGCATCAGCCCATATTCGGCGAGCGCGTGCATGCGGCGCGTTTCGGTCTCGCGCGGCTCGAGATAGCGCAGCGGATCGGGGATCGGCACTTGAAACACCAGAATCTGGTTTTCGGTCAGCGGCGTCTCCGGAATGCGATGACGGGTCTGGATGACGGTCGCCTCGCGCGTTTCGGTGGTCGTCGCGACACCCGCGGTCTTCTGGAAGAATTTGCGGATCGAGACCGCATTGGTGGTGTCGTCGGCGCCCTGATCGATCACTTTGAGAACATCGTGCGGACCGAGGACCGCGGCGGTGACCTGCACGCCGCCGGTGCCCCAGCCATAAGGCATCGGCATTTCGCGGCTGGCGAACGGCACCTGATAGCCGGGGATCGCGACCGCCTTGAGGATCGCCCGGCGGATCATCCGCTTGGTCTGCTCGTCGAGATAAGCAAAATTATAGGTCGGCGCGTGTTGTGGCGCGTTCATTCCGCCGCCTCCCGCATTTGATCCGTCGATGTCGATTCGGCGAACTCCGCGCGCAGCCGGCGGATCAGGCCAAGCTCGGCCTGAAAATCGACGTGATGCGGCAGCTTCAAATGCTCGACAAAGCCGGTCGCCTGCACATTGTCGGAATGCGACAGCACGAATTCCTCGTCCTGCGCCGGTCCTTTGGCCTCTTCGCCGAGATCCCGCGCGCGCAGGGCGCGATCGACCAGGGCCATGGCCATGACCTTGCGCTCGCAATGGCCGAAGCCAAGCCCATAGCCGCGGGTGAAGCGCGGCGGCTCGGTCGCGGTGCCGCGAAACTGGTTGACCATCTGGCATTCGGTGACGGTGATGCGGCCGAGCGGCACGGCAAAGCCGATTTCCTCCGGCGCGAATTCCACCTCGACCTCGCCGAGCCTGATCTCACCGGCAAAAGGATGATTGCGGCCGTAGCCGCGCTGGGTCGAATAGCCGAGCGCCAACAGGAAGCCCTCGTCGCCGCGCGCCAGATTCTGCAGGCGCAGATCGCGATCCGCCGGAAAGCGCAGCGGGTCCTGCGTCAGATCGCCGACCGGTTCGTCATCGGTAGCCTGCGGCGAGCGCTCGATCAGATCGTCGGCCGCGAGCAGGTCGGTGGCGCGCGGCATTTTCGGCAAGCTCGAATCGGCCGAGGCCGGCACATCGGCCGCGCCCGCCTCGGACTGCGTCTCGAGAAGCCGATGGGTGTAATCGAAGGTCGGCCCCAACACCTGGCCGCCCGGAATGTCCTTGAATGTCGAGGAAATCCGCCGGCTCACGATCATCGCATCGGTATCGATCGCCTCGCTATTGCCAAAGCGCGGCAGGGTGGCGCGAAAGGCACGCAGCAGGAAAATGGCCTCGATCAAATCGCCGCGCGCCTGCTTGATCGCCAGAGCGGCAAGCTCGCGATCGTAGAGCGAGCCCTCGTTCATCACCCGGTCGACACCGAGCGTGAGCTGCTGCTCGATCTGTTCCAGCGACAGTTCCGGCACCGCAGGATCGCCGCGCCGCTCCTGCGCCAAAAGCCGGTGCGCGTTCTCGATGGCGCGTTCGCCGCCCTTGACCGCTACATACATGTCGCGCCCTCTCCCGATGCGCCCGCATCCGCCAGCCGGACCGAGCGCGGCAGCGCGGCAATTTCGTTCGCCGAAGCCAGGATGAGATCGACCCCGCGCGGAAACAGGCAACGATTGGCGGTGAGCCGCGGCACGATGTCAGCGGGCAAAGGCGCCGCGCGAAAGCTCTGGCGGGTCTTGATCCCCGGCCCTTCCAGGATCAGCTCGGGTCCGGCGTGAAACGAATCAACGCGCAGCACGATCGTGGTCGAACGATCGGGATAATCGGCGTTGCCGAGACTGAAACTGTCGAACGACGGCAACGCCTGAGGGTCCGCGGCAAAGGCAAAGCTTGCCGCTTGCGGATCCTCGACAATCCGGGTGCCGCAATGAAAGCGCAGCCAGGACGCAACCTCCGGCGACGCGCGCAGCGGCGCATCGAGCCAGACCGGCGTATCCTGATCGCATAGCGTCAAGGCAATGGCCGCGACCGCCGGCGAAAGCGGCAGCGGCGGCATCATATCCGCGACGATGGCGCGCACCATTCCCGGCCGCGACGTCGCCTCAAGCACGGTGCGAAACGCCGCCTGCGCCGATCGCACCGGATCGGCAAAGCCCGCGCCGATCATGCGCCGTCCTCCCCGCGCACCAATGTGAAGAAGTCGACCTTGGTGGCCGCGACCTGCCGCGCGCGCACATCGCGCCGCGCTTCAAGACGCGCGCGAAGCGGCGCGATGACCTTGCTCTCGATCGCGGCGGCAACGGCTTGCGTCTGTACCAGCGCGTCGCAGAGCGCAATCAGCCGCGCTTTGACGCGGTCGCGGCCGAGCACATAGCCGAACCCCATTTCGCCGCTGGCAAGCCGCACCACAGCGCGCGACACGGTCGCCTCGCCGAGATTGAAGCGCGCGCCGTCGCCGCCGACGCGGCCGCGAATCATGACAAGACCGTTTTCCGGCGTGCGCAGGTCGTCATGCGCCGGCAGCGGTTCGAGCCGCTCGAGAAGACCGGCGATCTCGGCTGTCGCACTCTCGGCAAGCACCGCCATCGCCGCGCGACGCTTCTTTTGCATTTCATCCAAGGATACGATCCTCGCGTCTCGGCAAAAACCCGGCGAAAAATCTTGCCGTGTCTAGTTGTCTATGTTACTAGACAACTATGAGACTGTCTAGCGCCCGATGATGAAACCTTGCTGACATTGTCGTGACAGCCGCTCTGACGTGACCACGGTACTCGAGATGACACGCCGCGCCGCCAACGTGATGAAACCCGCCGAGCCGAAGCCCGCGACCGGCGGGGTCGCGCTGTGGCGGCGCATCGCCGACGCGCTCGAACAATCGATCATCCAGGGAGCTTTCAAGGCCGGAACCAAGCTGCCCGCAGAGACCGAGATCGCCGAGCGGTTCGGCGTCAATCGCCACACCGTGCGGCGCGCCATCGCGGCGCTGACGGAACGCGGGCTGGTGCGCGCGGAGCGCGGCAGCGGCACCTATGTCGAAGCCGATCGCATCGCCTATCCGATTCGCCGCCGCACCCGGTTTTCCGAGATCGTCGAGGGCGCCGGACATGCCGTCGGCGGACGTCTCGTGGCAAGCCATATCGAAAAGGCCGACGGCGACATCGCCAAGCGCCTGAAAATCAAATCGGGCACGCCGGTGATCCGGATGGAACGCGTGCGCCAGGCCGACGGCGTCCCCATCGTCGCCTCGACGACCTGGCTGCCGGCCGATCGCTTTCCCAATGCGGCGCGCGTTTACACTATGTCGTCGAGTTCGATAACCCGGATGCTGGCGAATTTCGGCGTGCGCGATTACACCCGCCAGAGCACGCGCGTCACCGCGGCAATCGCCGAGGCGGCGGATGCCGAGAGCTTGAAACTGGCGCTCGGCCGTCCCTTATTGGTGGTGGAAAGCATCGACGCCGATACCGACGGCATGCCCATTCTGACAACGCGCTCGCGCTTTGCATCCGATCGCGTCGCCCTGGTGCTGGAAACATGACTTAGTGCTGGAAACATGAAAAAGACTTTGTCCGAACAGCCGCTCATCGATCCGACCGCCGAGGTGCGCGACTGCACGTTCGGCCGCTATACCGATATCGGCGCGCGCACGGTGCTTCTGGAAACCGAAGTCGGCGACTATTCCTACATCGTCAACGACAGCAATGTCGCCTATACCAAATTCGGTAAGTTCTGTTCGGTCGCGGCGATGACGCGAATCAATCCCGGCAATCATCCGATGCATCGCGCCAGCCAGGCGCATTTCACCTACCGCGCCGCGAGTTATTTTCCCGGTGAGGCCGATGACGCCGAGTTCTTCGCGTGGCGGCGCGCGCATCGCGTCGTCATCGGCAACGACGTGTGGATCGGGCACGGCGCCGTCGTGCTGCCGGGCAGGACGGTGGGTGATGGCGCGGTGATCGCCGCAGGCGCGATCGTCACCAAGGATGTTGCGCCCTATACTATCGTTGCCGGTAATCCGGCGCGCGTCATTCGTCCGCGCTTTCCGAGCCATATCGCGGCGCGCATGGAACGGCTCGCCTGGTGGCACTGGTCACATGAACGTCTTCGCCTGGCGCTACCCGAGTTCCGGCGCTTGAGCGCCGAAGAGTTTCTCGAGCGCTACGAGACCGCGGAGAAGCCCTCCGAGGTCGAAGTCGCACATCATTGAGCATGAACTGAGCAAAGCATGGACATTCGGATTACCGGCGCAAAGGTTCTGACGGACGGCGCGCTGGAGAACGCCAGCATTCACATCGACGACGGCGTCATCGCCGCGGTCGGATCGGATCGCGGCGCATCGCGCAGCATCGATGGCTCCGACCTGATCGCGCTTCCGGGCATTGTCGATATCCACGGCGACGCCTTCGAGCGGCAGATGATGCCGCGGCCTGGAGTCGATTTCGCGCTCGATATCGCGCTGCCGGAAACCGACCGGCAGGTGATCGCCAATGGCATTACGACGATCTTCCATTGCGTCACCTGGTCGTGGGAGCCCGGCCTGCGCGGACCGGAAAATGCGCGCAATCTGCTCGCGGCGATCGACACGCTGCAGCCGCGGCTGGCGGCGGATACGCGTTACCACTTGCGCTTCGAAACTTTCAATTTCGACGCCGAGCCCGAAGCGCGCGATTGGCTCGACGAGGGAAAGATCGATGCGCTCGCCTTCAACGATCACATGCTCAAGCCCGATTACGCCATCCGGCCGCCGTCCAAAGTCGGCACCATGATCGACCGGACCGGGCTGAGCCGCGAGGATTTCTTCAAGCTCGTGGACTCGCTGCAAAGCCGTGCCGGCGAGGTACCGGATTTGATCACACGCATGGCCGAGAGCGCGAATGCCGCCGGCATCCCGATGCTGTCGCATGACGATACGTCGCCTGAACAGCGGCAATGGTTTCGCGCGCTCGGCTGCCGCGTCTGCGAATTCCCGGTGAATATGGAGACCGCGCAGGACGCCGCGGCTAACGGCGATCAAATCGTGTTCGGTTCGCCCAATATCGTGCGCGGCAAGAGCCATATCGGCTGGGTCAATGCCCGCGATATGGTGGCGCGCGGCCTGTGCTCGATCCTGGCGTCCGATTATTTCTATCCTGCACCGCTGGTGGCCGCCTTCCGGCTGACAGAGGCAAACCTATTGCCGCTCGCCAAAGCCTGGGAGCTTGTCAGCGGCAACCCGGCCCGCGCGATGAACCTCGATGATCGCGGCAGCATCGCGCCGGACCAACGCGCCGATCTGATCTTGGTCGATGCCTCGGTGCCGGAGCGGCCGCGCGTCGTCGCGGTTCTAGTCGCCGGGAAAATCGTCCACATCACCGAACCGCAGCGGCTTTCTTCTTAACCGCTGCGCTATACGCCGAGATAACGGTGCTGAATATCCGGCGCGGCCGCCAAGGCTTGCGAGCTTCCGTTCCACACCACGCGCCCGCGCTCGATGATGTAATGCCGGTCGGCGATGCGCAGCAGCGCGTCGACATTTTTGTCGATGACAAGGATCGACTGTCCGCCGGCGCGTAGCCTCTGCAGGCAGCGCCAGATCTCGTCGCGGATAGCCGGCGCCAAGCCTTCAGTCGCTTCATCGAGGATCAGAAGCCGCGGATTGGTCATCAGTGCGCGGCCGATCGCCAGCATCTGCTGTTCGCCGCCGGAGAGCAGGTTCGCCATGCTGCGCGCGCGCTCGGCGAGCCGTGGAAACAGCGCGCAGACTTTCTCCAGCGTCCAGGGATCGCGCAGGCCGCAACGGTTAGCCGCCGTCGCAATCAGATTCTCGCGCGTCGTCAGATTAGGGAAGACTTGCCGGCCCTCGGGGACAAGGCCGATGCCGAGCTTGGCGACGCGATAGGCCGGCAGTGTTCGGATGTCCGCGCCGCCAAAGCGGATCGCGCCCGCGGCCGCCGGCGTCAGCCCCATGATCGAGCGCACCGTCGTGGTCTTGCCCATGCCGTTGCGGCCGAGCAGCGACACCATCTCGCCATTGCCGAGCGCCAGCGAGACGCCGAACAGCACGCGGCTCAAGCCGTAACTGGTCTCGACTCCGGCCAGTTCAAGCAGCGGAGCGGCGGATGCCTCAGCCATGGCCGCCCCCTCCTCCGCTTTCGCCGAGATAGGCTTGACGCACGAGCGGATCGGCGCGGATCGCCGCCGGGCCGCCGGATGCAATGATGCGGCCATAGACCAGCACGCTGATGCGATCGGCCAGCGCAAAGACCGCATCCATGTCGTGCTCGATCAGGAGAATGGTCACGCCGCCCTTGAGCTTGCGCAGAATCTCGATCAGCCGCGCCGACTCGTCCGGCCCCATACCGGCCATCGGCTCGTCGAGCAGCAGCATGCGCGGCGTGGTCGCAAGCGCCATCGCGATCTCGAGCTGGCGGCGCTCGCCGTGGCTGAGATCGGCAACCAGCACATCGGCGCGTTCGGCGAGGCCGACCCCGGCCAGCGCCACGCGCGCCGGCTCGCGCAATTCACCGTCGTCGCGCGCATTGCGCCAGAACCGGAACGAGTGGCCGGCATGCGCCTGAACCGCAAGGGCGGCATTGTCGAGTGCGGTGAAATCGGGAAACAGCGACGTGATCTGGAATGAGCGCGCCAGACCGATGGCGCTGCGGCGATAGACCGGCAATGCCGTGATGTCTTGGCCGTCGAAGCGGATATTGCCGCCGTCGGGGATGATCTCACCGGTCAACTGGCCGATCAACGTCGTCTTGCCGGCGCCGTTCGGGCCGATAATGGCGTGCAACTCGCCGCGCGGCAGTTGCAGCGACACGCGATCGGAAGCGACAACGCCGCCGAAGCGCTTGGTGAGATCCTGGACTTCGAGCAGAGCGTCAGTCACGGCGCGCTTTCCCGAGCAATCCGTCGATACCGCCATGGACATAGATGGCGACGATCAGCAGCAGCGGTCCGATGATCAGATTGGGGTAATCGGTTGCCCGCGTCAGCAACTCCTCAAGCACCAGGAAGGTCATGGCGCCGATCAACGGCCCGAATGCCGCCCGCATGCCGCCGAGCACGGCCATGACGATCAGATCGCCCGACCGCGTCCAACCCATCATCGCCGGGCTGATGTAATTGGTGTGATTGGCAAGCAAGGCACCGGCAAGCCCGCACATCGCGCCGGCAATGACGAAGCACGCGAGCTTGTAGCGAAAGGTCGGAAAGCCGATGGCGCGCATGCGCCGCTCGTTGGAGCGCGCGCCCTGGATGACCAGGCCGAAGCGCGAGTTGACGATGCGCCAGACCAGATAGATGCTCGCCATGAGGAGCGCAAAGCACAGATAGTAGAATACGGTCTTGTTGCCGATGTCGATGAGCCCGTCGAACTGGCTGTTGCGATAGATGGTCAAGCCGTCGTCGCCGCCGTAACGATCGAGCCCGATCGCGACGTAATAGATCATCTGCGCGAAGGCAAGCGTGATCATGATGAAATAGACCCCGCGCGTGCGCAGGCTCAAGGCGCCGACCACGAGCGCATACAACGCGGATGCCGCGATGGCGACCGGCCACTGCACGAAGCCGGAGGGTATTCCTTCTTTGGCCAGAATGCCGACGGCATAGCCACCGATGCCGAGATAGGCGGCGTGGCCGAAACTCACCATGCCGCCATAGCCCATGATCAGGTTGAGGCTCAGCGCCGCCAAAGCCAGGATCATGATGCGCGCGAACAGCGTCATGGCGAAGGTGTCGCCGGTCAGCGCCGCATAAACCGGCACCAGCGCGAGCAACAGCACGACAGCGACGTTCACCGCCGCGCGCGGCGTCAGCAATTGCCTCATCGCGTCGCTGCCGGAAACAGGCCCGCCGGCCGCACGATCAGGACCAGCGCCATGAGCAGATAGATCGACATCGACGACAGCGCGCGGCCGAGGCTTGAAGCTGCGGCCTCATTCAAGTAGGCGTGCAGCAGATCGGGCAGGAACGCGCGCCCGATCGTATCGACAATGCCGACCAGCATCGCCGCGACGAAGGCGCCGCGGATCGACCCGATGCCGCCGATGGTGACGACGACGAAAGCGGCGATCAGGATGTTCTCGCCCATGCCGATCTGCACGGTGAGGATCGGCGCCTGCATCAGGCCGGCGAATCCGGCGAGCGCGGCACCGAGGCCGAACACCAGCGTGTAAAGCAGCTTGATATTGATGCCGAGCGCGCCGACCATTTCGCGATTGGAGGCGCCGGCGCGGATCAGCATGCCGAGCCGGCTTCGCATCACCAGCATGTAGAGCGCGGCGCCGACCGCCAGCGTGACGCCGATAATGACCAGACGGTAGACCGGATAGTAAAGGCCCGGCAGCAGCTGCACCGCGCGGAGCATTTCGCTCGGCAGCGACAGCGTGAGGCCGGCCGGTCCCCAGATCAGCCGCACCAACTCGTTGAAAAACAAGAGCAGGCCGAAGGTCGCGAGCACGTGATCGAGATGGTCGCGGCCGTAGAGCCGGCGGATGGCGATGACTTCGAGCGCCATGCCCACGATCAACGTCGCGATCAGCGCCAGGATCGCGCCAAGCACGAAACTGTCGGTCCAGTCGGCGAACGTGGCGGCGAAATAAGCGCCGATCATGTACAGCGAGCCATGCGCCAGGTTGACCAGATCCATGATGCCGAAGATCAGCGTCAGGCCCGCGGCCAAGAGAAACAGCAGCATTCCGAGCTGAATGCCGTTGAGCAATTGTTCGGTGAAATAGAGCATGCCGCTATCGTCATATCCGTTGGCGCGCCGTCGAATCCACGTCTTCCTTTGCGGCCCGGCAAAAGACGGGGAATGGCCGGACACAGCGTGACAGTCCTGGCGTGACAGTCCTGGCGTGACAGTCTTGAAGCCGCTATGTCCGGCACTGACGATTGTGGACGAGTTTCGCCGCTAAATCAAAAGCGGCTCACTTCATCGGACATTTGTCGTGGAATTTGTCCTGATCGTTGCTGACGATAGTCGCCACCGTGTGCAGCGAATAGCTGCCGTCGGCGTTCTTTACCGCATCCTGCAGATAGAAATTCTGGATCGGGATGTGGTTGTTGCCGAACTTGAACGGGCCGCGCACCGATTTGAAATCGGCCTTTTCCATCTCCTTGCGCATGCCTTCCTTGTTGCTGAGATCGCCTTTGACCGCGGTGATGGCGCTGTCGATCAATCCGACCGCGTCGTAGGTCTGCGCGCCGTAGAACGACGGCGTGGCATGGTATTTCGCCCTATAGTCGGCGACGAATTTCTTGTTGGCGTCATTGGGCAGATCGGCGACCCATTCCTGCGCGCCCGGCACGCCGACGGCGAGATCCTTCAGCCGCGGCAGCGACAGGTCGTCGACGGTGAAGGCGGTGTAGAGCGGGATCTGGCCCTTCAGGCCGGATTGCGCATATTGCGTGACGAATTGCACGCCGGCGCCGCCCGGATAGAAGGCAAAGATGGCGTCGGGCTTGGCCTCGCGCGCCTTCGACAATTCGGCGGAGAAGTCGAGCTGGTCGGGCCAGCGCGTCAGTTCCTGGCCGACGATTTTTCCTTTGAAAGTCGATTGCACGCCGGCCAGCATGTCCTTGCCGGCGGCATAGTTCGGCCCGATCAGGAAGGCGGTCTTGACGCCCTTCTGGTTCATGTAGAGGCCGACCGCGGCCGGCGTCTGGTCATTGTTCCAGGAGGTCGAGAACACATAGGGCGAGCACAATTCGCCGGCGAGCTGCGAAGCGCCGGCATTGGTGATGACCGTCATGGTCTTGGAATCGACGAGCGGCTTCAGCGACGCCAGCATCACGTTCGACCAGATATAGCCGACGATGAAATCGACGTGGTCGGATTCGATCAGCTCCTGCGTCTTCTGCACGCCGACTTCCGGCTTGATCTGATCGTCTTCATAGATGACTTCGACCGGCAGCCCGCCGAGCTTGCGGCCGTGACGATCGAGCGCGAGCTCGAAGGAATTCTTCATGTCGTTGCCGATGGCGGCGGCCGGACCGCTGAAGGTCGAAATGAAGCCGATCTTCACCGTTTTGTTCTGCGCCGGCGCCGGCTGGGCCGCGAGCGCGAGCAACGCCGCCGAAAGCGCGGCTGTTTTCCAAGCCTGCTGTCGAAACCCCGTGGCGCGCCGGTGAATTGAAGCTTGCGAGATGGTTGTCATGGCCTTCCCCTCCGATTTCCCCGCGGAATGATAATGATGTTCCTCGGCGTCACAGTCGAGCGCGACGACGTCTCGCCATGCGCTTTCGCTTTGCAGATATGTTCCGCGATATGCACTATAATACATATCGGCGCATGATCAACATGCGGCAATTTGCGTTGCTTATAGGCCGTCCAAAGCGCAATCGCGTACCGCCGGCTCCCGCGGCCATGGCGGTTTCGGCAATATATGTCCGACCGCTGTGCAGACCCGAATGCTGCTCGCCCGGCGTTGTCGCAGCAAAATCAATGCATCACTAGGCAGTCGATCGTTACTCGGTCAAATGCAATTTCGGCACGCATACATACCAAGCCTGTCATAAGTCTTGCCAAGCCTGTCATAAGTCTTGGCGAAGTTCCCGCCGTGCACGAGCCTGTCTTGCCACGAGACGTCGCGCTGTTCGCGCAGTCTTTTCGAAAGCGCTCGATGTCTCTGTAAGCGTGCGGCCTGCCGAGCGCAGGCAATCCATCAGCCGTCGAACGACCGGAGCCTCAGCCTGGCTACTGAGATAAGCCATGACGATCGGCGACGGCCCAGCGATCACGGGCAGGTTAAGCGACCGCAAAACGCCCAAATCGGAGAAATATTCGGCAATGTCGGCCGACAATACCGAGAGCATGTCATGTTGATTGAGCAGGCAGACATTGGTCGGAATAGACGACGATTCCGTGAGACATCGCTGGGGTCGTCCGCCGTGTCGCCGGAAAATAGTCTCGAGACCGGCGCGCATCGGCGTGCCTGCGGCGGGCACGATCCATTCCTGTTGCAGGACAAGCGGCCAATCGACCCTGCGCATCCGCGCCAACGGATGCTGCGGACCGCAGATGATCCTGGTCGGCGGATCGTAAAGCGCCTCGACAACGGTATCGCGCGGCAAAGTGGGCGTGCCGATCCGCGCGACAATTAAATCGATCCTTCGCTCGCTCAGCTTTGCGACCAGTTCCTCGATCGGCTCCTCCCTGACCGAAACAACAATCTCCGGTCTCGCCTTGCGCAGCAGGCTCAGGGCACGCGGCACCAACGCATAGCAGGCCCCCACTCCCGCTCCGATCATCGCCGACCCGGCCAATCCTTTGCCGATTGCATCCAATTCGTCCTGAGCGCGCTCAAGCTCACCGACGAAGCTCGCCGCGCGCCGCAGGAGCGCGCGCCCGGCAGGCGTCGGATGCAGGGTGCGCCCGGCGCGCTCAAACAAGGCGACGCCGAGATCCTCCGCCAAAATTCGCAGCATGCGTGAGGCTGCGGGTTGCGAAAGGTTGACCTCGCGGGCCGCCGCACTGAGGGTCGAAGCGCGATGAAACGCCGCGAGCAATTCAAGTTGAGACAATCGAACGCGACGACGAAACGCCCTTGTGCCTTTGCGACGCATCGTCGTCGTATAACATGACGTTTTTGATATGTACAATTGCGAACATATGATTTGTTTCGACAGATGGATTTGTATGAGTATAGGCTGATGGCGGCCGTTCGGCCCGCAGTCATGATGTTCGTCGGAAAGCGCGGAAATGTCCCGGCCACTCGGATTCGTCGTCAAACATAATCTATGGACCTCGGAACAAATAAAGCTTGCAGCCGAGCTCCCTCGCCGCGTGACTGCGGAAAAGCTCAAGCTGGTGCGTCTGGCCTGGGCCGACAGCCACGGCGCCTCCCGCGCGAAAACGGTCACCGCGCCGGTCTTCGTCGATGCACTCGAGAACGGCTACAACATCAACGTTGCGACCAGCACTCTGGACTCCGCTGGCGCGCGCGTTTTCTCGTCATTCGTCAGCGGCGGCGGCATGGGGCTCGACGAAATGACGGGTTCGCCGAACCTGATCATCGTCCCCGATCCCGCCACCTTCCGCGTGCTGCCCTGGGAGCCGGAAATCGGCTGGGTCCTTTGCGATGAGTATTTCGTCAACGGAAAGTCGTTCCATTTTTCGCCGCGTCAGCTCCTGCGCCGTCAATTGGACGGCATTGCGCAGCGCGGGATGCGCTACAGGATCGGATTGGAAGTCGAGTGGTATCTGCTGCGCACGGCGGAAGAGAACCTGTCGGCGGAAAATATCGGCGCGCCCGGCATGCGTGGTCGTCCCATCAAGACTGCGCCGGCGGAGCCCGGCTATTCGTATCATTCAGAAACGAATTTCGATCTGATCCAGGCGCCCATCAATGCGCTGGCATCTGCTTACGAAGCTCTGCAGCTGCCGCTGCGGTCGCTGGAAAACGAATGGGGGCCTGGGCAGGTCGAATGCACATTCGCACCGCAAGATGCGCTGACAGCAGCGGATAATTTCGTCCTGTTCCGCACGGCGACGCGGCAGATATGCCGCCGCCTCGGCTATTTCGCGACCTTCATGTGCCGGCCGGCCCAGAAGGGCTACTATTCAAGCGGCTGGCATCTGCATCAATCGCTCGTCGACGCCGAGACCGGGCGCAATCTCTTCACCCCGGAAAGCCCCGAGCAACCGCTCTCGCCGCTCGGCATGCGATTCCTTGGCGGTCTTCTGAAACATGCCGTCGCCGCGACTGTTTTCGGCGTTCCCACCGTCAACGGTTATCGCCGATTTCGCCCCAACTCCCTTGCGCCCGATCGCGTTGTCTGGGGTTTGGACCATCGCGGTGTCCTGCTGCGCGTGCTGGGAGATATCGGAAGCGCGGCCAGCCGCATTGAAAATCGGCTCGGCGAGCCCGCCGCCAATCCTTATCTCTACATCATGTCGCAATTGGTCACCGGTCTGGACGGCTTGGACAATACGTACGAGTTTGGTCCGCCGGAACGAGATCCTTACACCACCGAGCGGCCGAAACTGCCCAAGACGCTGCTCGATGCATTGGACGCCCTGCAGGCTGAGCCGCTTTTTCGCCGGAGCTTGGGAGACGTCTTCGTCGAATATTATCTGAAGCTGAAACGCACCGAAGCCGGACGCTTTCTCGATTTTCTCAAGACCCGACAGATCGAGGCCACCGGCGACGAAACGACCGAGTGGGAACAGAACGAGTATTTCGACTTCTTTTGAAGTTGTCTCGTCGACGAGCCCGCGCCTGCGAGGAAACAGCAGACATGACGATCATCGAGAAAGTCCATACACCGGGGCCGATCGGGCCCGTACAGCCGGTCTTCGATTGGGAAGAACTCGTGCAAGAGGACCGCGTCAACCGGCTGATTTATACCGAACCGGCAATTTTTGACGCCGAGATGCGGCACATATTCGGCGGCACCTGGGCCTACCTCGCGCACGAGAGTCAGATTCCCAACAACAATGACTTCATCACCGGCAAGCTGGGCGTACGGCCGCTCATCATCGTGCGCGACACGGACGGCGTGATCCGGGCGCTCTACAACCGCTGCACGCATCGCGGCACCACGCTGTGCCGGTGGGACCGCGGCTCTACAAAGTCATTCCAGTGTCCCTACCACGGCTGGAATTTCCTCAATACCGGTAAATTGCGCGGCGTACCGTGGCCGGAAGGTTATAGCTCCGAGATCCGCGACGCACGATTCAATCTCGCGCAGGTGCCGCGCGTGGAATCGTACCGGGGCTTTATTTTCGGCACGCTCAACATGAAGGCGCCACCGCTCACGGACTTTCTCGGTCCGATCAGGAAGCCCATCGACGAATGGCTGGATCGCAATCCCGGCGGCCGGGTCGTCGTCTGCGAAGCCAACAGATTCAAGTACAAAGGAAACTGGAAGCTGGCGTACGACAACTCGGGCGACGGCTATCACGTCGTATTCTCGCATCGCTCCTTGCTGGAGACCGAAAATCGATTCCGCGACGAAGAAACCGACAAGGGCATGGCCTATTACAGGGACAAGCCTGATGATCGGCCAATGTATATCCAGTACATGGGTCACGGCCATCACTTCAAGGACAAGCGGCCGAACCTGGAAAAGCGTGCCGGCGGCTTATGGGCGATCGAGTCGCTGCATCCCGGAATGGAGCATGTGAGCGAAAGCTTGCGTGGCAGATTCGGCGAGCGCGCCGAAACCATTCTCGATCTGGCCGGGTCCGAGCCGGTCAACATCAACGTATTTCCAAACCTGTCGCTCCTCGGAAACCACATCCAGGTCATCGAGCCGGTCTCGGTCACCGAGACGAACGTTATTTGGTACGGGACGATGATCGAGGACGCCGACGGGTCGCTCGGCGACGAGGTTCTCAACAGCATCAACACGGTAAGAATGCGGACCCAGGAGGGTTTTCCCAATTTCGGAGAGGTCGATGACGTCACCAATTTCGAGCAGATCCAGCGCGGGCTGAATTGCTTCGAGGATGAGTGGATTTACATGAATCGGGGCCTGGGAATTCCGGGCCGCATCCGAACGCTCGCGGACGGCACAATCGTCGGGCCGGCGACCGACGAATTGTTTATGCGCGAATACATCAAAGAATGGAAACGTCTGATGCAGACCGCTCCGGACCTGAGCATATCCCGGGAGCCGTGACATGAATGCGCCCGGCACAGTCACACAAAACGTCCCCGATCCGTCGCGCGTCTCCTATTATATGACGGATGCGTTCTATGCCGAATTGGTCGGCGATTTTGCGGACTGGCAGCATGACGACCTCGCCGAAACGGATTCCGGCATCCGCGATTTCTACCGCCAATATCTTGAGCGCGAGGCGCGCCTGCTCGATCAGCTTCGGTACGAGGAATGGCTGCGGCTGTTCGCTCCGGAATGTGTCTATTGGGTGCCGGCGACGCCAAATGGCGGAGATCCACGGCGCGAAGTCGCAGTCATGTTCGACGATCGGCGTCGGCTCGAAGACCGTGTCTACCGGTTGCGCACCGGCTATGCCTGGTCGCAGGCGCCGTCTTCGCGCACCTCCCGCCTCGTCGCCAATGTCGAAGTTTTTCGCGGCAATCGCGATGACATACGCATGGTCCGATCCAATTTTGTCATCAACGAGTTTTGGGACGATCAGATCCGCCGGCTCGCCGGCTGGACGGGCTATCGCTTCGCTCACCACAAGGCGGGATGGTTGATCTCGGCGAAACAGGTCAACCTGCTCGACTGCGATCAATGTCTGCGCAATCCGAGCATTGTTCTGTGAGGCGGGATCGCGCGCCGCTGTGCGGCGAAGCTCGATGAAGGAAGATGCGGTGGACGTCGCCGTAGAAATCTACACGGTCCGCTATTGCCCGTATTGTCGCGCCGCCAAGGAGCTGCTCGCCCGGAAGGGCATTCGCTTCACGGAAATAGACATCGCCGCGAATTGGGAGCGCCGCGACGAAATGATAGAACGGGCGGGAGGGCAAGCGACCGTACCACAGGTTTTTATTCACGGCGTACACATCGGGGACGGGTCCGACCTCGCCCGTCTCGACGGCGATGGCGCGCTCGATGCCTTGCTGAAGCCCGCCGGATGAAATCCGCGCGTAACCGGAGGCTCCAACCGCGCGAACTATTGCGAACGCGGAGCTCTCTCGCTCGCCGGCGCGCCTAATAAGTCTCGACGTGAAAGCGACCCTCATTGCGCATGCGGACGCGGCAGTCTTGCCAGGACCGCGCTTGCCCGCCGCAGATCGCCGCGAAGCTCGCCTCGACCCCCGCCTCCATCCCGCGCAGCCCGCAAACATAGACATGCGTGGTGTCGCGCTGCAGCAGCGCCGCGAGATCGGCGGCCCGCGCGCGCATGCGATCCTGAACGTATTCCTTGGGTCTATCGGCTAGGCGCGAAAACACCAGTTCCTGATCCAGCAACGTCATGGGCACCTTCTGCAGCGGACCGAAATAGGGAAGCTCCTTCGGATTGCGCGCGCCGAAGAAAAGATAGAGCTTGCCCTTGGCATTCGGCTGGGTGCGGCGGCGGCGCTCGGTAAAGCCGCGGAACGGCGCCGATCCCGTACCGGTGCAAATCATCACAATGTCGGCCTGCGGATCGTCGGGCATCAGGAAGGTCGAGCCGAACGGTCCGACGATCTGCACTTTCGCGCCTTGCTTGAGATCGCAGACATAGTTGGAGGCGAGCCCGCGAAAAACGCTCCCGTCAGCACGCGTCTCGACCACACGCTTGACGGTGAGCGCCAGATTATTGGTGTTGGGCCGCTCGCCGTCGCGCGGGCTCGCGACCGAGTAGAGCCGCATCTTGTGCGGCCGGCCCTGCGCATCGGTCCCCGGAACGATGATGCCGATGCTCTGGCCTTCCAGCACGGGAAAGGCAGTCGCGCCCAGGTCGAGAATGATGTGACGAATATCGGCGCTGGCATCTTCTGCCGTCAGCCGGAAATTGCCGGTGACCGTGGCATCCGCCGGATTGTTGCGGCCGAAGAGATTCACCCGCGGGGCGCTGGCCGAGGCCGGCGCGCGCATCCGGCCTTGCGCGCCCTGATGCGCCTCTTCGAGCAGCGCGGCGATTTCCTGATCGATCGCCTCGACCGTCCCCTGGATGTTGGCGTCGTCGGCTTCGGCGAGCGCCTCGGGCAGTTCGGTCCAGGAAAACTGATCTTCCAGCGAAAACGGCGTCTCCACGGCGACGAAATGATTGATCGAGCCGGTCGGACAGGGCGACACGCAGGCCATGCAGAAATTACACGTCGCGGCATCGACGACATAATTGTTGGCATCGTGCGTGACGGCGCCGGTCGGGCACGTGGCCTCGCACGTGTTGCAGCGGATACAGACCGCCGGATCGATCAGATGCTGGCGCACCGTCACCGTCATTACGCAGCCTTTCCGCTCGCTCCGCCGGTCGCGCTTTCCTCACGGAGCTTGAAACGCTGGATCTTCCCGGTCGCGGTCTTTGGCAATTCCGTCCGGAACTCGATCCAGCGCGGATATTTCCACAAACCCGCCGAAGCCTTCACGTGCATTTTGAGCGATTCAATCAGCGTCTCGTCTGCGACGCATCCGGGCTTGAGCACCACATAGGCTTTCGGCTTGACGAGCTTGTCGTCGTCGGTCTCGCCGATGACCGCGGCCTCCAGCACCGCGTCGTGCGAGGCCAGCGCCGCCTCGACTTCGAACGGCGAAACCCAAATGCCGCTGACCTTGAACATATCATCGGTGCGCCCGCAATATCGGTAATAGCCTTCGGCGTCGCGCACATATTTGTCGCCGGTATAGGTCCAATCTCCGGCGAAAGTGCGCCGGCTCTTGCGGCGCTGGTTCCAATAACCTTCGGCGGCGGAAGGTCCACGAACCACCAGTTCGCCGATCGCGTCGATGCCGAGCTCGCGTCCGTCTTCATCGACGATCTTGGCATCATAGCCCGGCACCGGCTTTCCCGACGTGCCGTAGCGAACATCGTCCGGCCGGTTGCTCAGGAAGATGTGGAGCATCTCGGTCGAGCCGATGCCGTCGAGAATATCCGCGCCGACGGTCTCTTTCCACCGCCGGCCGAGTTCGCTGGGCAGCGCTTCACCGGCCGAGACGCATTGGCGCAGCCGATCGGAGCCGGCACCGCGGCCGATCTCCTGATGCGCCAGCATGGCGGCATAGAGCGTCGGCACGCCATAGAAGATCGTCGGCCGCTCGCGCTTCATCAGGGCGAATACGGCCTCCGGCGTCGGACGATCCGGCAGCAGAACAGTCGTCGCGCCGACCGACATCGGAAACGACATGGCATTGCCGAGCCCGTAAGCGAAGAACAGCTTGGCCGCGGAAAACACGATGTCGCTCTCGCGGATGCCGAGAACCTGATGCGCATAAAGCTGGGCGGTCGCCATCAGGCTCGAATGCACGTGTTTCACCCCCTTGGGCTCGCCGGTCGAACCCGAGGAATAAAGCCAGAAGGCAACTTCATCGGAGACCGTCGGCGCTGCCGCGGGCTCGGCCGGGTCGCAGGCGACAAATTCTCCGAAAGAAATGCTGTCGCGCACGCCGCTTTGCGCCGCTGCGGAAGCCTCACCCGCCACGATGACCGAGCGCAGAGACCGCAATCCGTCCAAGATCGGGGCGACCACCTTCAACAACGGCGCCGAGACGATGAGCGCTTCGGCGCGGCTGTCCTCGAGCATGAATCCGTATTGCTCGGCAGTCAGCAGCGTGTTGAGCGGAATGCAGATCACACCGGCCCGGACCGCGCCCCAAAATGCAACGGGAAAATCGACGGTGTCGTGCATCAGCAAGGCGATGCGCGATTCCTGCTTCAAGCCGAGGCCGCGCAGCGCCGCGGCAAAGCACAGCGTCTGCTGCTGCAGTTCCTCGTAGGTGAGACTGCGCGTGCCGTCGCGAAACGCGACCTTGTCGCCCAGGCCGCGCGCCACATTGGCGTCGACGAAATCCGCAACTGCGTTGTACGGGCGGCGCTGCGCAAAATCCTCAATCGGCATGCGTGATGTCCTCCCCAAGATCTCACAAGACATTTTATGTCGCCGGCACCGGACGCCATCGTCTTGCAGTCCCCTCCCGGCATCCCAGGCGGCGGACCGGCGCCGTCCGGGCCGGCGATGCTTGATATGCATTATAATGCGTATAGGCGGCCCTTGGCTATGAGAAATAATGCATATACAGGCGAACCGCCGGCGAAGCTCGCTGCGAAGAAGCCGCCGTAGTCCATTGCGAAGACTGGAAAAGCCGATCCGGGAGTGGCGTCGGGGACGGCACCGGCGCCCTATAAGCTATCGAAATATTCCCGGTGTTCCCATGCGCCGACGTCAGCCTCGTCGGCTTGGCCATCCTTCCGGCACCGCGCGATCTCGGCGTCTTTGAGCCGTGCGTAATAGTCGACAAAGCCGTCGCCCAAACCAGCGCGGAAGCAGGCGTCCTGGCGCAGCGCCGCAAGTGCCTCTTCAAGGCTCGCCGGCAGGGCTTCGGCCGAGATCCGGTACGGCGCATCGGCAGACGCTCCCGGATCGAGCCCGCGGGCGATGCCGTCGAGGCCGGCGTGGATTTGCGACGCCATGTAGAGATACGGATTGGCCAGCGGCTCGCCGCAGCGGTTTTCCAGATGGGTTCCGGGATCGCCGGCCTCCCCCATCACTCGTATCATGACCCCGCGATTATCTTGCGCCCACACCGCCTGGACCGGCGCCATCGTATTGGCGCCGCGATAGCGCTTATAGCCGTTGAGCGTCGGCGTCGAGAACACGCCCGCCGCGCGCGCATGCGCAAGGAGCCCGCCGAGAAAGCCGCGGCCGGTGGGCGACAGCACCGCTGTCTCGTCCTGCGACGCAAACGCATTGGTGCCGGTCGCGCTGTCGCGCAGCGACTGATGCAGATGCCAGCCGCTGGCGAGCGTATTGGGCAGCCGCGGCCGGCACATGAAGCTGACCAGATGGCCATGCCGGCGCGCCACTTGCTTGAGCGCGCTGCGGAACAGCACCATGGCGTCCGCCGGCGCCATGCCGATCTCCGGCGCGAAGGTGAATTCGTATTGGCTCGGGCCGAATTCGACTTCGAGCGATTGCAGCGGCAGGCCGAGCGCCGCGATGCTGTTCCGCAAGACGTCGAGAATGGGCGCAACCTGGTCGTAGCGGCCTTCGGTGAGATATTGAAAGCCGTGCGTGGTGTGGCTGACCCGCGGCGGCTCCGCCGGCCACGTCAGCGTCTCGGGCGCGAGCTGCGGGTCTTCGATCTTGAACAGATGAAACTCGACCTCGAGGCCGGCGACATATTCGAAACCAGCGGCGGCGAGCTTTGTCAGCGCGTCGCGATAAAGCTGCCGCGTCGCGATCGGCACCGTCTTGCCATTGGCAAAATAGCAATCGCACAGCACCCAGCCGGTCCTGTCGGCCCAGGGCAGGACGCGAAAGCTTTGCGGATCGGCCACCATCACGAAATTGCCGGCGCCGCCCATTTCCGGCAGGCCCATGCCGGCGCCGGCTTCAAACACCGGAAACACCGTGCGATGCGACATGTCCTTGGCGAACAAGGTGCTCGTCATCGCCACGCCGGAGCGGAGCGCGCGCACCGCCTCGGACGCCACCAGCGTCTTGCCGCGCAGAATGCCGTGCTGATCGGGAAACGAAAAACGGACCAGTTCCAGATTTTGCTGACTGATCGCCTTTTCGACGTCGGCAGCCCCGCGCGCCTGGGCGTCGTTCCACAGGCCGTGCCGGTCGACAAAGTTCAGGGCAAGCGAACGGCGCATCCGCGACGACATTCTGATCCGGTGCCCCTGCCTGCGCCCCTGCCTACTGAACCTCAGCTCACATTCGCCCAGCTCGCGGCGCTGCGTTTGCTGGCGTCGGTCCGCTGCCAATAGCCCTGCCAGTCCTCGGTCGGACCGATGCCGTCGATCGCCGCGGGGCCGGTCACCGTTTTAGCCGAAGCGGCGTCAAAGATCATCGGCGGCTTGTCGCCCTTCTCCAGCGCATCGAGCGCTTGCCGCAACAGCCGGCGGTAGGCGGCGATCGCCTTGTCGGATTGGCCGAGATGTTCTTGCGTCCGATCGGCGATCGCACCCATGGATTCGCAGGCCCATTGGTCGTGCACATTGATGTCGGCGCCCATCCCGGTATAGGTGTCGTGCTCCTGCTCGTGCGGATCGTAGCCGTAATTGTTGCTCTTGTTCTTGCGCGGAATGTAGTCCGGCAATTCGTAGAGATCGAGCCGCTGCCGGCGCATCTCGTCCTTGTTCACCGGCGCACCGAAGCTCGTGAAGATCGCGTACCAATAATGTTTGCTGTCGTCGATCGGCACATGCCATTGCGTGATCGTCATCTCGCGGCTCATCGGGATGATGAACGCATTGGGAAACATCAGATTGGTCACGCGCACATGGGTGCTCTTGGCGCTGATCTCGCGCAGCGTCAGGATGCGCAGCCCGAAATCGGTCGGCTCGACTTCGATGCGCGGCCGCGGAAACTCGCGCATGATCCTGGTCATCGGCATTTCGGAGTCGATCGAGGTATCGCGGAACAGTTTGCCGTAGCCTTGCTTTGGGTCCTCGTCGTGGAAGAAGCGATGCAGGAACGAGGTGTGCGCCGGATCGATGCCGACTTCGAGTGATTGCAGCCAATTGCACTCGATCATGCCCTTGAAGGCGAAGGTGTGCGTGCCGGGCGCGACAAAGCAATCGAAATGCGGGAATTCCGGCGGCGCGCCCTCGCCCATATAGGCAAACAAAATGCCGTTGCGCTCGACCACCGGATAAGCCTTGTGCCGGATGTTACGGCACAGATTGCTGCCGTCCGGCTCGGCCGGCGTCTCCAGGCATTTGCCTTCGGTGTCGAACAGCCAGCCGTGAAAGGCGCAGCGCAAACCGCCAGCTTCAAGGCGGCCATAGGTCAGGTCCGTGCCGCGATGCGGACAGCCGCGGCCAAGCAGACCGTAGCGGCCCTTGTCGTCGCGGTAGAGCACCAGGTCTTCGCCGAGAAGCCTGATCGCCTTGATCGGCCTCTCGCCATTGAGCTCGTCGACCAAAGCCGCCGGTTGCCAATAACGGCGCAGCAATTTTCCCGCCGGCCTGTCGGCGCCGGTCCGGGTGATGCGATCGTTCTGTTCTGCGCTGAGCACGGCGAGCCTCCAAAATTCCGCTTCACCCGCGAAGCCGGGACAGCTATGTTCGCTGACCGAACATGTGTTCGCAAATTAGACCAGATCGCAAAATGCCTGGCAAGCGCGGGAGCTTTTGCAGATGCCGGCCGTCAACAGATCCACGTCCGAGCGGGCGCTGGTCGACGCTTCGGGGCCCGAATTCCTCGAGGCGCTCGCGCGCGGACTGCGCGTCATCGAGGCTTTCAACCAGGACCGCCGCCGCCTCACGCTGAGCGACGTCGCAAAGCTGGTCGACCTGCCGCGCGCCTCGGTGCGCCGCACGCTGCACACCCTCGTCCAGCTTGGCTATGCCGAGATGGACGACCGGGTGTTTCGTCTGCGCCCGCGCGTGCTCAATCTCGCCCGCGCCTATCTGCAATCCAACGCGGTGACCGACATCGTGCAGCCCGCGCTGGAGCGCCTCAGTGAGCAAACCGGCGAATCCTGTTCGGCCGCGGTCCTGGACGGCGAAGACGTCACCATGATCTCCCACGCTTCGCCGCAGCGCGTGATTCCGGTCAGCGCTCAGATCGGCTTCCGGCTGCCGGCCTTTGCCACGGCACTCGGCCGGGTTCTGCTCGCGGCGCTCGATGAGCGCGCGCTCGACACGTTTCTGGCGCGGCTCACGCCGGAAAAGATCACCAAGCTCACCGTCACCGACAAGGCGCAGTTGCGCAAGATCATTATCGAGGTGCGCAAATCAGGCTTCGCGCTCGCCGACCAGGAGGTCGAGATCGGCTTCCGCTCGCTCGCCATTCCACTGAAGAAGCGCGACGGGCGAGTGATCGCCGCCTTGAATATCGGCGTTCACAGCGAGCGAGCGCCGCTCAAAGCCATGCACGGCCGGTTCTTTCCAAGCCTGCAGACCTTGGCCAACGAGCTACAGCAGCAGTTGATCTAGCCGCGCCAGGGTCCCACATAATCAGGCAGAAAACGCCGGCTTCGCCCTCCCCCGCACACCAAGTCCTCGCCCGGTCGCCAAGACGGGCGCAAAAGCCCGTGAGACGAATTTCCATGGCCCAGCACCTCGAACTCGGCGTCGATACGTTCGGCGACATTACCGCAGGTCCCGGCGACAAGCTCCTTCCCGCCGCGCAAGTCATCCGCAATATCGTCGACGAGGCGATCCTGGCCGATGAGATGGGGCTCGATTTCATCGGCGTCGGCGAGCATCACCGGCCGGACTTCGCGGTTTCAGCTCCCGAGGTCGTGCTCGGCGGCATCGCGACGCGGACCAGGCGCATTCATCTCGGCACGGCCGTGACCGTGCTGTCGTCCGACGATCCCATCCGGGTCTTCCAGCGCTTCTCGACGGTCAATGCGCTGTCCAACGGACGCGCCGAAGTCATTCTCGGCCGCGGCTCGTTCACCGAGTCCTTTCCGCTGTTCGGCTACGAGCTCTCCCAATACGAGGAGCTCTTCGAGGACAAGCTCGACCTGTTCGCCGCGCTGCTGTCCAACGAGCCGGTGACCTGGCAGGGCAAGACCCGCCCGCCGCTGAAAAATCAGCGCGTCTATCCGCCGATCGAGACCGGGCGGCTGAAGACCTGGATCGGCGTCGGCGGCAGTCCGGAATCCGTCGTTCGCGCCGCGCACTACGACCTGCCGCTGATGCTCGCCATTATCGGCGGCGACCCCAAGCGCTTTGCGCCCTATGTCGATCTCTATCATCGCGCCTTCGCGCAATTTGGCCGCCCCGTGCGCGAGATCGGCGTGCATTCGCCGGGCTTCGTCTGCGATACCGACGAGATGGCGCGCGAACAGCTGTTTCCGGTCTACAAGACCTTCCGCGACCGCATCGGCGCCGAGCGCGGCTGGCCGCCGATGGGCCGCGACGAATTCGTCGCCGAGATCGAGCACGGCGCGCTGTTCGTCGGCTCCCCGGAAACCGTGGCGCGCAAGATCGCCGCCACCGCCAAGGCGCTCGGCTTGTCGCGCTTCGATCTGAAATATTCCGCCGGCGCGCTGTCGCATGAAAAGATCATGCACTGCATCGAGCTTTACGGGCGCAAAGTGATCCCGATGGTGCGGGAGATGCTGGCCGAGGCCAAGGTCTAAGTCCCCACCAGGCCGAATTGCGGGCTCGACGCTTCGGCATGTGTCTTCTTCGCGATCCTTCCGCCGAGCCGCGACAGGCGGCCGGCTTCGACCGCAGCGCGCATGCTTTTCGCCATCAGCACCGGATTTTGCGCCTTCGACACCGCGGTGTTGATCAGCACCGCAGCGCAGCCGAGTTCGAGCGCCAGCGTCGCGTCGGAGGCGGTGCCGATGCCGGCGTCGAGCACCACCGGCACCGGCGAGCGCGCGCACACGAGCTCGATCAGATGCGGATTGGAAATGCCGAGTCCGGAGCCGATCGGCGAGCCGAGCGGCATGACGGCGGCGGCGCCCGCGTCGGCAAGCTTGCGGCAGGTCACCGGGTCTTCGGTGCAATAGGGCAGAACGACAAAGCCCTTCCTGACCAGCTCCGCCGTGGCGCGAACCAGCTCTTCGACATCGGGGTACAGCAGTTCGCGGTCGCCGATGACTTCGAGCTTGATCCAGTTGGTGTCGAGCGCTTCGCGCGCGAGCTCGGCGGTCAGGACCGCATCCTTCGCCGTCTGGCAGCCGGCGGTGTTGGGCAGGAATTTCACCTTGCCGCCGAGCAGGTCGATCAGGCTCTCGTCGTCGCCGGCGAGGCTGATGCGGCGGATCGAGGCGGTGACCATGGCAGTGCCGCTCGCCGCGACCGCATCGAGCATCACTTTGCGATTGGGATAGCCGGCGGTGCCGAGAAACAGCCGCGACGAAAATTCATGGCCGGAAATGATGAGAGGATCGGACATTTGTTGGCTCCTTCAGCCGCCTTTTTCAGCCGGCCTTTCAGCCGCCTTGCCGCGCGCGCACGATTTCGACGCTGTCGCCGGCGCGCAGCACGGTGGCGCGCCACGCCGCGCGCGGCACCACCGAGCCGTTGAGCGCAACCGCAATGCCGCGTTGCAATGTGTCAGCGGTTTTCTCGGCGAGCAAAGCGTCGAGCGTGCGCTCCGCGCCGAGCGGCTCGTTCTCGCCGTTCACGCGGATTGTGTCTTGCGTCATCGGCAACTCCCCTACTCGGCCGCGCGCGCCGGCAAAAACCGCTCGAGCCCGAACGGACGGATCGCCGGCTCGACAACGTCGTCGAGCATGAGCTTGGCCATGGCGTCCGCCGTCAGCGGCGCGAGCAGGATGCCGTTGCGGTGATGGCCGGTGGCGTAGAACAGGTTTTCCGCGGGCGCGCGGCCGAGGATCGGCGCATCGTCGCGGCTGCCGGGCCGATGGCCGGTCCAGATTTCGTCGACCGGCAATTCTTCGATCGCGGGGATGGCGCGCCATGCGGCTTCGAGCAATGTCAACAGGCCGCCGGCGGTGATCGTTTCATCGAAGCCCTTTTCCTCGACGGTCGCGCCAACGATCAGCCGGCCGTCGCGCCGCGGCACCAGATAGGCGCCGGGCGCCCACAAGACGTGATTGAGCAGCGGCGCCGCCGCATCCATGCGCAAGGCCAGCATCTGCCCTTTCACCGGCCGCACCGGCGGCCGCCGATCCGGCGGCAAGCCGGCAATGCCGCGCGACCATGCGCCGGCCGCAAGCACGACAAGATCGGCCGCAACACGCGTGCCGTCCTCAAGAACGATGCCGTCGGCACGCCCGTTACTGATCGAGATGTCCTTGACCGGCCGATGTTCGTGGATGGCAACGCCGGTACGTTCGGCGGCGATGCGCAGCGCCGCGGCGACCTTGCGATTGTCGACCTGATGATCCTCGCGGCTGAACACGCTGCCGGCGATCTTGCCGGCGAGATGCGGCTCGCGCGCGCGCGTCTGCGCAGCGGACAGCCATTCAAGCGGCAGACCGAGCTTCTTCTGAAAGTCCAGGCGATGCGCGGCTTCGGCCTGATCGTCCGCCGTCAGCGCCAGAACCAGCGTGCCTTCCTGGCGCAAGTCGACATCGATGCCGCTCGCCTGCAGCAATTCCTGCGCAAAGCCGGGCCAGCGCGACTGACTGTCGCGGCAGAGCGCCAGCAGCGCTTCTTCGCCGGGTTCAGCCTCGCAGCAAGCCGCCAGCATGCCGGCGGCCGCATGGCTCGCGCCCATGCCGGCTGCGCCGCGATCGAACACCGCAACCTCGGCGCGTCGCGCGAGCCGCCAGGCAATGCCAAGGCCGACAACACCGGCACCGATAATGGCAACGCGCGGCCGCTTGGCGATAACGGGAAAAGACGTGAGCTTCTCGTTCAACGCGGCTCCCTTCGCTGGCATGACCCAGACAGGTTCGACGGGTGTGATCTCAGCCGCGCATCGGCGCGGCACCCCTGGCCGATGAGATGAATATTGGGCGTTTTGGGACCGTTCCGCAAGCCCCGGAACATCAAGCCGAAATACGGCCTCCCGCTTTGGAGGCTACACGCCGCCGAGATTGATCCGCCGCCGATGCCGCAGGAAACGCGCGCAAACCAGGCCGACCGCAATGATCACGGCTGCGCCGAGGAACAGCGGCGCGCTGTTGCCGAAATGCCGGAACGCATAGCCGTAATAGATGGGCCCGATCGCCTGGCCGAAGAAGAAAAAGCAGGAATGCATCGACATCGCACTGGCACGCGCCGTCTGGCTCAGATCGGTGACATGAACCTGGATGCAATTGTGCAGCATGTAAAAGCCGATGCCGAAAAGAACGAACACGGCTGCGAGCGTGTACCACGGCATGTTCAGCGCGATCAGAATGAAGGCGAGGCAGGCGCAAGCCGCGCCGATCAGCATCATGTGCCGCTCGGTGATACGCGCGACCAGGAACGGCAGCGACAGCGAAAACAAGATCCCGCCGAGGCCGAAGGCGGCGATGACGATGCCGGCATAGGACGATCGCGTCGCGCCGCTCGCGAGCAGAAGCAGCGCGACATAGGGAAACATGCCGTGAATGGTGATGCCTTCGAAGAACACGGAACTGAAACAGACCTTGGCCCGCGGATCGGCGAAGATGCCGCGATAGCCGGCGGCGGCCGCGGCGAGATTGAACGGCTTCGGCTTGCCGACCGCGAGGCCGCGAAACGCGAAGAACGCGGCAATGACCGCGACAAGGCCGAAGCCGCCGATGGTGAGAAACACCCCGCGCCAGCCGAGCAGATCGCCGATGACGCCGGAGATCGTGGCGCCGATCAGATTGCCGGTGAGGCCGACGCCCAACAGCCGGCCGATCGCCACCTGCCGCTGCTCGACCGGCACCAGATCGCCGACGATGGCGATGCCGACCGGAAAAATGCCGCCGGCGAGCATGCCGGCAAGAATGCGCATGGCGACGAGGACGGTGAAATTGCTGGCGAAGGCGCAGATCAGCGTCGTCACCACGACGATCGCCAGGCTCAGATTCATCAGCCGCGTCTTGCCGAAGAAATCACCGGCCAGGCCCAGCACCGGCTGCATCAGCGCATAGGGAAACGTGAATGCGGTCGAGAGCAGCGCCGCCGTGCTCACGGCAATCCCGAGGTCGCTGGCGATTTTCGGCACGACCGGATCGACCGCACGCGTGAACAGCGTCGAGGCGAAGACCACCAGGCTGACGATGCGGAGAACGGGCGGAATAGCACGGACCTCAGCTGTTACGAAAAAACATCAATGGCTGTCGCGAAACCGGGGGAGCGCCGGCTAACCGCTCTTGGCCAACGCGTCGAAATGCATCAGCCGTTCGAGAAGCTCCGGCAAATCCTTGAGCGGGATCATGTTCGGACCGTCGGACGGCGCCTTGTCGGGATCCTGATGCGTCTCGATGAAGACGCCGGCGACGCCGACCGCAACGGCGGCCCGCGCCAGCACCGGAACATAACGGCGCTCGCCGCCGGACGACGTGCCCTGCCCGCCCGGCTGCTGCACCGAATGGGTGGCGTCGAAGATCACCGGCGCGCCGATCTGCTCCAGCACCGGCAGCGCCCGCATGTCGGAGACCAGCGTGTTGTAGCCGAACGACACGCCGCGCTCGGTGACCAGGACATTGGCATTGCCGGCGCCGGTGATCTTGGCGACGACATGGCTCATGTCCCACGGCGCGAGAAACTGTCCTTTTTTCACGTTGACGACGCGGCCGGTCTTCGCCGCCGCGACGAGGAGATCGGTCTGGCGGCAGAGAAAGGCCGGGATCTGCAACACGTCGGTCACGTCGGCGACCGGCGCGCATTGATCCGGCTCGTGCACGTCGGTGAGCAACGGCACGCCGAGCTTCTCGCGCAACTCGGCGAAGATCGCGAGCGACTTGTCGAGACCCATGCCGCGCGCGCTTCCTGCGCTGGTGCGGTTCGCCTTGTCGAACGAGGTCTTGTAGACGAAGCCGAGCCCGAGCTTTGCAGTGAGCTCTTTCAGCGCGCTCGCCATTTCGAAGGCGTGCGCGCGGCTTTCGAGCGCGCAGGGCCCGGCGATCAAGACGAGCGGCAGCTTATTGCCGAACTTGGCCGCGCCGACCGCAACAATGGGATTGGGTTTTGCCGTCATCATCGTCCTCGCCGGCGACCATGGGCGGCGCGCCGGTCGAGGTCAACCCGCGCCTTCGAACACGAGTGTTGCGCCACGGGCAAGATCGGGCCCGACCACAAGCGCGTTGCTCCGCTCGGAAAAGCCGATTTTTCCGGCCTGCAAGGCCGCCCGCGTCAAGGCCGTTACTTCACGGCAGAGAACGCCGTCGGCTTCAGGAACGCGCTGGTGATATTGGCGATGATCGCCCCGTCTCTCTCGCTGTCGTCGCGCGCCTTGTGCCAGGCGGGATCGGCTTGGAAGGCGCTCCACTTGGTCTCGCGCTCGGTAAGCGAGTCCCAGGCGAGCATGTAGTGCAGGTCGTGATTGCCGTCGCCGACCAGCACCGTCCAGAAGCCGGCCTGCTTGATGCCGTGCTTGTCCCAGATTTTCAGCGTGTGGTTCTCGAACCGAGCGAGCAAGGCCGGCAGCCGGCCGGGAATGCAGCGATAGATGCGCTGTTCGTAGATCATGTTGTCCTCCCGTTTTGCCGGCGTGATTTAGCGTTGCCATGCCGAGCGGCGCAAGCGTCGCTTGGCGGCGCCGGGACCGCCTCGTGCGCCGCATCGTGTCGGGTCGTTGAAGGAATTAAACCAGCCGGCTCTGCTCGACTGCGGCGCCGATGAAGGAGGAGAACAGCGGGTGCGGCGCGAAAGGTCGCGACTTTAATTCTGGATGGAATTGCACGCCGACGAACCAGGGATGGTCGGCATATTCGATGATCTCCGGCAACAGACCGTCCGGCGACATGCCGGAGAAGCGCATGCCGTGCTGGGCAAGACGGTCCTTGTACGCGGTATTGACCTCGTAGCGGTGGCGATGGCGTTCGGAAATCTCGGTCGCGTTGTAAATCTCGGAGACGCGTGAGCCGCGCTGCAACACCGCGGGATAGGCGCCGAGCCGCATCGTGCCGCCGAGATCGGAACTGATGCCGCGCTTCTGCAATTCGTTGCCCTTCATCCATTCGGTCATCAGGCCGACGACCGGCTCGGGCGTGGCGACGAATTCCGTCGAATTCGCCTCCTCGATGCCGCACAGGTTCCGCGCCGCTTCGATCACCGCCATCTGCATGCCGAAGCAGATGCCGAAATACGGCACGTCATGCTCGCGGGCGAATCGCGCCGCGCGGATCTTGCCTTCGGCGCCGCGCTGGCCGAAGCCGCCCGGCACCAGAATGCCGTCGACATGTTCGAGGAACGGCGTCGGATCTTCCTTCTCGAACACCTCGCTCTCGATCCAGTCGAGCTTGACCTTGACCTTGTTGGCGACGCCGCCGTGCGACAGCGCCTCGATCAAGGACTTATAGGCGTCCTTCATGCCGGTATATTTGCCGACAATGGCGATGGTGACGTCGCCTTCCGGATTGCGGATGCGCTCGTTGATCACGCGCCAAGTCGCAAGGTCCGGCTCCGGCGGATTGTGAATGCCGAAGGCAGCCAGCACTTCGCTGTCGAGCCCACCGGCGTGATAGGCCTCCGGCACGGCATAGATATTGTCGGCGTCGCGCGCTTCGATCACCGCGCTTTCACGCACATTGCAGAACAGCGCGAGCTTCTTGCGTTCGCTTTCCGGGATCGGCCGATCGGTACGGCACAGCAGAATGTCGGGCTGAATGCCGATGGCGCGCAATTCGCGCACCGAGTGCTGGGTCGGCTTGGTCTTGAGTTCGCCGGCGCTCGGGATGAACGGCATCAACGTCAGATGGATGTAGATCGCGTGGCCGCGCGGCACTTCGTTGCCGAACTGCCGGATGGCCTCGAAATACGGCAAGCCTTCGATGTCGCCGACCGTGCCGCCGATCTCGCACAGCACGAAATCGAAATCGTCGCTGCCGTCGCGGATGAAGTCCTTGATGGCATTGGTGACGTGGGGAATGACCTGAATGGTGGCGCCGAGATAATCGCCGCGCCGCTCTTTGGTGAGAATTTCCTGATAGATGCGGCCGGTCGTTATATTGTCCTGTTTATTCGCCGGCCGCCCGGTGAAACGCTCGTAATGGCCGAGATCGAGATCGGTTTCGGCGCCGTCGTCGGTGACGAAAACCTCGCCATGCTGATACGGCGACATCGTGCCCGGATCGACATTGAGATAGGGATCGAGCTTGCGCAGGCGGACTTTATATCCGCGCGCCTGCAGCAGCGCGCCGAGCGCCGCCGAAGCGAGACCCTTGCCAAGGGAGGACACCACGCCGCCGGTGATGAAAATGTACCGCGCCATGGGACCTAACGCTTAGCGTTCCTCTGCCGATTCGACGAGCGATTTTCCGGAATATCTGTTGCGCCTGGAACAAGGATATCGGCGGCTGTGGAAAAACATGTCGCCTCAAGGCGTTCTGCGTTTCCGCTCACCTATATGGCGGCTTTCGGGCAGCGCCGAAAGCCCGGATCTGCGATTATTTGCGGATAACCCGGCTTGAAGTGCCGGCGACCTCGTCGCGTCAGTGCGATTGCGGTACCTGCGGGCCGCTTGGCGCGGCGGGCGCACCCTGCGGTGCAGCCGGCGCATTGGGGATTCCGCCGCTCAATGTGCCCAGAAGGCCACCTTTGCCCTGATTGAGCGGCGCGGTCGCCGGTGCCTCTTGGCCCGCCGGCGCGCCGGTAATGATCGACGACGGCCTGCGGTCGTAGCTGGCGAACCAGGACAACGCGAGACTGGTGAGGAAAAAGCCCGCCGCAAGCAGCGCGGTGGTGCGGGTCAGCACGTTGGCGGTGCCCCGGCCGGTCAAGAAGCCGCTCGACGAGCTGACCAGGCCGCCGCCTTCAGACTTCTGCAGCAGCACGACGCCAACCATGGCGATCACCAGCATCAGGTGGATGACAATAACAACGCTCGCAATGCCGTGCATATCGTACCCGTTCCGGCCAAAACCCCGAAAAACCAGGGAAATCCCCTGTTCTCCGACCCGCTATATGGGAAGTTGCGGGGGTCTCTACACGATCCGGCACGACATTTCTATGGCCCTGACCTATCGGCCCTGGGCCGGCCCCTGCGGAAAGCGGTCGGCCCCCCCGAATAGTCCGGCCTCGCTTCGCGCCGTCACCCCCGGCACGCGCGCGTCCGGCTCCTTTGACGGTGCGGCGCGAAGTCTGTGCGGCGCCGTGACACGGTCTACGCCGTCACGCTGCAGCTAGTCTGCGCAGCTGTTGAGCAGCCGATTCCGGCCGGGGGACATCGTCGTGGTGCCTGCACGCGTGTTTGGCGCGAAATGCCGCGCATTGGTTTCGTCCGTGCACCGCACGACGGCTTCCCATCTGCGCCGCCGATGGGCCGGCGCCGATCGCTACGATCTCGCGGCAGGGATGCTATTCGCGACGCTGACCGTGCTCATCGCCGCGACCTTCCACGACTACGCGATCTCCAATGACGAAGAAGTGCAGCAGCACTATGGCGCCCTGATCGTCGCCTATTACGCCAGCGGCTTTGCCGATCAGGCGCTGTTCCATTTCCGCGATCTGTATCTCTATGGCGGCCTGTTCGACATCATCGCGGTCGGACTCCAGAAGCTTGTTCCACTCGACCCCTACGACGTCCGTCACCTGCTCTGCGCCTTCATCGGCATCGGCGGCGTCGGCGCGGTATGGGCGACGGCGCGCACGATCGGCGGATTCCGCGCCGGATTTCTGGCAGCGGCGGCGCTCTCGGTCTGCGGGATTTGGTACGGCACGATGTTCTCGCACACCAAGGACATTCCCTTTGCCGCGGCGATGATCGGCGCGCTGTACTTTTTGATCCGTCTTGCACGCGAACTGCCGAAGCCGCGCTGGCACCTGGTGTTGCTGTTTGGCGTACTCACCGGCTGCGCGCTGGGACTGCGGATACTCGGACTGTTCGCAATCGGTTATGCCGGTTTTGCCGTCACGGCCTGGGCACCGTTCGGCGCTGTCCGCGATTGGCGCGGCTTGCTGGCTTTCTCGTTTCGCGCCGGCATTTCGCTGCTGCCCGCCTTTGCGATCGCCTATGTGATCATGATTGCCGCATGGCCGTGGGCGGGCCTGGCACCGCTCAATCCGCTGCGTGCGCTCCACATCTTCGACAATTTCCATTACCCGATCAGCACGGTCCTGGATGGCCGCGTCTACAAGATGGCCGACGTGCCGCGTTGGTATCTACCGGCCTATGTCGGCATCAAGCTCACGCTTCTGCTTCTCATTGGAGCCGGCTTCGGCCTCGCGCATGCGATGCTGCCCAAAGCCACGGAACAAACACCCAGCAAGACGTGGCGAAAGGAAATTGCGCTTGTTGCGCTGGCGGCGTTTTTTCCCTTGATCTGCGACGTCGTCGCGCACGCGCCGGGCGACACCGGAATGCGGCAATTTCTCTTCCTCGCACCGCCAATCGCGGTTTTGGCGGGATTGGGACTCGACGGAGTATTGTGCCGTCTCCACGTTTACAATCCGCTTGCCGCGTCCGCCGGCCTCGCGATCATGGTTCTTGCCCTCGGCGCCGATGCGACGACGCTCTATCGCCTGCATCCTGACGAATACCTGTCCTACAATTCGCTTGTCGGCGGCCTCGCGGGCGCGTCCCGCCGCTATGACACCGATTACTGGGTCAATATCATGCCCGAAGCCGTGGGCGACCTCGAGCATTATCTCGACCGGAACGGCGGCGGCCACGACCGCAAGTGGCTGGCGAAGCCCTACACGGTTGCCGTCTGCGGCGAGCGGCTGCCGTTCGAAAAAAGAGCCGATGCGCGCCTGCGATGGACTCCGGATTGGAACCACGCCGACTTCTTCATTGCCCCGACGCATATGAATTGCGACCGCGCGCTCGACGGCAGAATTGTCGCCAGGGTCGAGCGGCTTGGCGTGCTGATCGGCGTGGTGAAAGACCGCCGCGTGCTGCGGAGCCCCAAACTCGCCCACAGCGGATGACCTGATCGCGCCGCGGCGCGGCGGCCGATCTGCCGTTACTTGTAGTCCTTCAGATAGGCGATCAGGTCGTCGAGGTCTTTGGGGTTGGTGAGGCCGCCGAACGGCATGCGATTGCCCTTCACCTTGATCTGCGGATTACTGATGTATTGGCGCAAATTCGCCTCGTTCCAGGTCAGATCGGCGCGCTTCATGGCGTCGGAATAGCGGAAGCCGTCGACCGAGCCTGACTTGCGGTCGAACACGCCGCGCAGCGACGGTCCGATGGCGCCCGGCTTGTCGCTGTGGCAGGCGGCGCATTGCTGGAACACCGCCTTGCCGTGATCAGCATCGGCCGCGAGCGCCGTGGTGGCGAAACCCGCGACGATGGCCGCGCCCAAGAGGCAAACAAAGGCGCAAACAAACAGAGCCCCGGGCGTGAGCCCGTTGTCCTTGATCGGCATTTTCGGTCTTCCCCCTCGCCGCGCGGAGTTTCCACGCCGCCCTTACGCTTGAACCAGCGGTCCCGGATTCTTGAGATACTTGGTGGTGATGGCGTTCGCCGACCAATAGGCCAACGCGCCGAGCGTGCCGGTCGGATTGTAGCCGTGCTGCTGCGGAAACACCGAGGCGCCCTGAACGAACAGGTTATGCGCGTCCCAGGACTGCAGATAGCGGTTGACCACGCTCGACTTCGGATCGGCCCCCATCATTGTGCCGCCGGTATTGTGGGTCGATTGATACGGCACGATGGTGAAGGTCTTGGGCCGCGGATGCATGTCGTAACGCGTCGGCTTCATCGCCTTGATGATCCCTTCGAGCTTGCTCAACAGGAACGCCGACATTTTGTACTCATTGTCGGGCGGATTGTACGAAAGCCGGATCAGCGGGCGGCCGAACGCATCTTTATAGGTCGGATCGAGGTCCATGTAGTTGTTGCGGTTGGCATAGACCGAGCCTTGCGTATTGAAGCGTGCAGCGTGGTGATACCACTTCACGGTCGCGCGCTTCCATTCCGACCCCCATTCCGGCGTACCGTGCGGCACGGTGCGCCCCGCGATCGGCGGTGCGCCTGCAGTGTTGCAGGCGATATAGCCGCCGCCGAAAAAGCCCAGCCCGCCGTGATCGAAATTCTCGCCGTTGAAGTCGTCGATGACGACGCCCATGCCGGCGGAGCCCCAATACGGGTTCATCTCCTTGTCCTCGAAAAAGGCGCCGGCGCCGGCTTCGTATTGATAGGCATAGTTCTTGCCGACCAGGCCCTTGCCGCTGGCGTGATCGTAGGGCTCGCCGATGCCGGCCAACAGCAGATGCTGCACATTGCCGAACACGAAGGACGAGAGAATGACGATGCCCGCGGGCTGTTCGTATTCCTCGCCGTTGCGCATGTCGGTGTAAGTCACGCTCACCACGCGCTTGGCCGCCTTGTCGTAGTTCAGCTTGGTGACGAAGCAGCGCGAGCGCAGTTCGAATTTCGGATCGAGCCGCAGCGCCGGCAGGATCGTGGAATTGGCCGAAGCCTTCGAATTGGTCTCGCAGGCAATGCGATTGCAATAGCCGCAATATTCGCAGGCACCGAGCGTGACGCCCTCGGGATTGGTGTAGGCTGCGCTGGCGATCGCGACCGGCGTCGGAAACGGATGATAGCCGAGGCTCTTGGCCGCTTCGGCATAGATCAGACCGGCACTGCTCGATTTGATCGGCGCGTTCGGATAGTGATCGGCGCGCGGGCCTTCGAAGACGTTGCCGCCGTCGATCTTCTTGCCGCGCAGATTGCCGGCCTGGCCGGAGGCGCCGCATGTCTTGTCGAAGCGATCGTAGAACGGCTCGAGATCGTCATAACTCACCGGCCAGTCCGCGATCGTCATGTCGTCAGGGATCGCGTTCTTGCCGTAGCGCTCGGTGAGCGCGCTGCGGATGCGGAAATCGGTCGGCAGGTTGCGCCACAGCAGGGCGCCCCAATGAATGCCGGAGCCGCCGGTGCCCTCGCCCGGCAGAAACGCGCCGATACGCCTGATCGGCAGCGCCTGCTCGTTGGGGAAATTGCGAAACGTGATCGTGTCGATGGAATTGTCCATCATGAGTTCGAGGCGCTGAGCGTATTTCACCTCGTCGCGCACCGACGGCAGGATAAAGTCTTCGCCTGGCACGCGGTCCGGGCCGCGTTCGAGGCCGACCACGTTCAATCCGGCCTTGGTCAGTTCGCGCGCCAAGATCGCGCCGGTCCAGCCGAAGCCGACCGTGACCGCATCGACGTCCTTCAATCGCGTCACCATGTCGGCCTCCCTTACGAAAAGTCCGCAATGGATTGCGGCTCGGCGACATAGCGTTTGTCGCGATACTCCTCGACGACATTGGCGTAAGTCGCGGGCAGACCCGGGAAGCCGAGCATTTTCCACGACACTTTGTTGCGATTGCCGCCATAGATCGGATCGCCGAAGAACCCTTCCATGGTCAGCGTCAGCAAACGCCCGAACAAGGCTTTGGAGCTGAAATTGGCGAATTCGGCTTTGCCTTCTTGCATCTCCTTGAGCGCTTCGGCGCGCTTGTCGGGCGCCAGCCCATCGAAATCGCGGCCGTACGTCTTGCGCGACCAGTCATTGGCCGCAGCAATGCCGGCGGAGATGAATTCGGCCGGCGTCAGGGCCAGCTGGTAGCCCTGCTCCGGCTTGCCTTTGAAGAACGGTCCCGAACGATAGGATCTGGCGCCGCCGCCCCAGGCGCTGGCGAGCTGGCGGTCGATATAAACCGCGCAGCCGCAATCGCTGCCGGAGGGCGACAGTTCATCGGCGGGGATGAAAGTGTCGACGACAGCGACGACGAACGCATGCTCGGTGTCGTTGAGATAAAGCAGCGGCTCGGGCTGCGCCGGTGGCGGAGACACTGCCGTCGCGGTACTTGCAGCAGCCTCCGCCGGTGATGGCGGTGCGGCGGTTGCGGGCGGTGACAAGCCGGCGGCGACGGCAGTTCCGGCCAAGCCTGCGCCGACAAGGAATCGGCGGCGCGGCAGCGCTTCGTCGCTCATGACGTCCTCCCCCTATATTGAGCCCGCTCGCGCAGATCGCGCGGCGGCTTTTGTGCGGTTGCAGCGACAATAGCCCGATCAAGCATTGCCGGAAATGGACATCGCCACATAGCAGCCCTACGGAGACCTGCGGCAGATCTGCGGCAGCCCTTCGGCGAAGCGGCGGCCGGGCGCGGCGAGTGGATTCACCCCTTCGCGTGCACTGCAAAAAACCACGCTCTAAGCATGGCGCGCCTTAGCGAAGGCAAACTATATTTCGAAGTACCGGTTGGCATGCCGTGGCAAAGCTGCAGCGAATGGCTTATGTTTTTGTCATCGACTCTTCGGCATGGAGCGATGGACAGCAAAATGGAAAAGCAAGGCAGAGCATTTGAGCCGCCGCGGCGGCTTGGCAACGCCACCGATGCGATCGGTTTCTGGTTCGCGGCTTTGGTCCTATGTGCAGTCTTTGCCGCTGGCGTGATCGTGTATCAGACCGGAAATTCCGATATGGTCACGGCATCGAACGAGACGTCGCCGGCGACCATGCATGGTGGCGCGCACTAGAGTTTTGATCCAATTCAATTTGAATCGGATCAAAATCCGGATTTCCTTGTGACCGTGGGACAAGCGCCCGCGATGGCGAGAAACTCGTCCGGATCGAGACTCGCGCCGCCGATCAATGCGCCGTCGACATTGTCGATTGCCAAGAGTTCCTTCGCGTTCGCCGGCTTGACCGAGCCGCCATAAAGAATGCGCACGCTCTCACCCGCTGTGCCGTAGCGCGACACCAGCCGTTCGCGGATGAATCCGTGCATGGCGCATACATCGTCCGGCGTCGGCGTCAGTCCTGTGCCGATCGCCCAGACCGGCTCATAAGCAATGGCCATTGCCTCCGTGCCGTCCGGCAGTGAGCCGTCGAGTTGTCCGGCGACGATCTCCCGGGCCCGCCCGGCATCGCGCTCGGCGCGTGTTTCCCCGACGCATACGATTGCGGCCAGTCCCGCCCGTCGTGCGGCAAGCGCCTTGGCGCGCACTTGCGCGTCGGTTTCGTGATGATCCTGCCGGCGTTCGGAATGGCCGACGATGACAAAGCTCGCCGCGGCGTCGGCCAGCATCTCGGCGGCGATGTCGCCGGTATGAGCGCCCGAAGGCTTGGCATGGCAATCCTGCCCGCCCACCGCCACGCGCGAGCCATGCGCCCGCGCCGCAAAGGCCGGGACCAGCAGGAATGGCGGGCACACCAGGACCTCGATGTGCGCGGGCAGCTTTGCCGCCCCGGCGATGATCCGGTCGAGCTTGGACGCGGCCGCCGCAAGCCCGTTCATTTTCCAGTTGCCGGCGATGAGGGGACGGCGCGTCATCTCTCTCCGAAGCCGCCTGCAGCGACAAAGTGCCAAAAGCCCTGTGACACTGAGGCGTTAGCAGACCGGTTGCGTCCGGAAAAGGGCTGTTTTAGCGGTCATTGTGTTGGTTGCGGCACAACCGGCCGGTCCTTATAGTGCGCCGCCTTCGCCCGGCCTTGCCGACCTTGCCCGGCTGGTCCGGCAAGAGCTCAAGACCCGCAATACAGCAAACGTTGGACCTATGCTTCGAGGTATCCGCAAAGCCTCCGAAAACTGGCTCGGCCGCATCATCATGGGTGCGGTCATGCTGCTGCTGGCGGGCATATTTGGTCTTTGGGGCATCAACGACATTTTCACCGGCTTCGGCCGGTCGACGCTGGCCAAGATCGGCAACACCGAGATCGGCATCGACCAGTTCCAGCAGGTGTTCCGCGACCGGCTGAACCAGTTCAGCCACGATCTCGGCAAGCCGATTTCGACGCAGGAAGCCGGCATGCTCGGGCTCGACCGTCAGGTGCTCGGCGAAATGATCGCGCAGGCCGGCATGGATCAAGAGGCCCGCAGGATGGGGCTCGGCATCCCGGATTCCGAGATCGCGCGCCACATCACCACCGATCCCAATCTGCAAACCATCAACGGCCGGTTCGACCGCAACAAGTTCGAGCAGGTCTTGCATTCGCTCGGCATGAGCGAGCAGCGCTTTGTCGACGAGGAGCGGCAGACGGCATTGCGCCGCCAGATTCTCGACAGTTTCACCGGCGACCTCACCGCGCCCAAGGCCTGGCTCGACGCCATCAACCAGTTCCAGAACCAGTTGCGCAGCGTCAATTACGTCGCGCTCGGCCCGGCGCAGGCCGGCGACATCCCGCAGCCGACCGACGAGCAGCTCAGCAAATATTTCGACGAGCGGAAAATCATGTTCCGCGCTCCGGAATATCGCAAGATCGATATCGTGGCGGTGACGCCCGCGGAGCTCGCGAAGTGGATGGAAATCTCCGACGACGACATCAAGGCCAACTACGAGAAAGACAAGTCGCGCTTCACCACCCCGGAAAAGCGCCACATCCAGCAGATCATCTTCCCCACCATGGCGGACGCCCAGGCCGCCGCCGATCGCATCAAAGGCGGCACGAGCTTTGCCGCGATCGCGGCCGAACGCGGCCTCAAGGAACAGGACATCGACCTCGGCACGGTGGCGAAGTCGAGCATCATCGACCCGGCTGAAGCCAATGCCGCCTTCGCGCTCAAGGAAGGCCAAGTGTCGGATCCCGTTCAAGGCCGGTTCGGCGCGATCCTGGTCACCGTGCTCAAGATCGAGCCCGAAGTGACCAAATCGCTCGCGGAAGTCTCGGCACAGGTTCGCAACGACATCGCGCTCGATCGCGCCAAGAGCCAGGTTCAGGACCTGCACGACAAGATCGAGGACGACCGCGCCGGCGGCGACACGCTCGAACAGGCCGCCGAGAAACTCAAACTGCCGGTGGTGAGCGTGAATGTCGATCGTTCCGGCCGCGATCCCGACGGCAAACCGATGGCCAATGTTCCGCATGCCAGCGACGTCGTGAATGCCGCTTATGCCTCCGATGTCGGGGTCGACAACGATCCGCTCGATGCCGGCGGCGGTTACGTCTGGTACGCCGTCACCGATGTCGCCAAGGCGCATGATCGCAGTCTCGACGAGGTCAAGGCCCAGGTCACCCAGCGCTGGCATGACGACGAAATCGCCTCGCGGCTGAAAGCCAAAGCCGACGACATCCTGGGCAAGCTCAAAGGCGGCGAAGCTTTCGACGCCGTCGCTGCGGCCGACAAGCTCAAGATTGAGACCGCGGCCGACATCAAGCGCGGCGGCACGAGCGGCGCCATCACGCCGCGAATGACCGAAGCGATTTTCCAGACGCCCAAGGACGGCTACGGCAGCACCGTCGGCGACAAGCCGACGCAATGGGTCGTGTTCCGCGTCACCGACATCAACACGCCGAAGCTCGACCCCAATTCCGCCGATGCCAAGTCCGTCGCGGAAAAGGTCCAGCAACAAATGGCCGACGATCTGATCGGCCAATACATGGCGTGGCTGGAAAAATATCTCGGCACCAGCATCAATGGGGCGGCGCTGGCGCAAGCCACCGGAAATTCGGCGAACGGCCCGCTGGGCACCAACTAATGCAAGTCGAGCCTTCGGCGCAGGCTTTCGCGGCGCGTTACGCGGCCGGCGAGCCGCAATTCGTCTGGACCACGCTGGTCGCCGATCTCGAAACGCCGGTGTCCGCGTTCCTCAAAATCGCCGGCGGCCGGCCGATGAGCTTCCTTTTGGAATCGGTCGAAGGCGGCACGGTGCGCGGCCGCTACTCGATCATCGGCCTCGAGCCGGATATCATCCTTCGCGTCGCCGGCACGGATGCCGAGATCAACCGCACGCCCTATACCGATCCCGCCGCCTTCGTCCCGACCAGCGACCCGCCGCTCACCGCTCTGCGCAACATCATTGCCGAAAGCCGCATCGCGCTGCCCCCGGCCCTGCCGCCGATGGCGGCCGGCATTTTCGGCTATCTCGGCTATGACATGGTGCGGCTGATGGAGGATCTGCCGCCGGCCAATCCCGATCCGATCGGCATCCCCGACGCGATCCTCATCCGGCCGACGCTCGTCATCGCGTTCGACGCGGTGCAGGACACGATCACGGTCGTCACCCCGGTGCGCGTGCATTCCGGCGTCACCGCCAAGACCGCGCTGTCACGCGCGATCGAACGCCTCTCCGCAGTCGTCGACGCACTCGACCGGCCGCTCGACAAATCCGCGACCGCGTCTCACCACGGCCCGCTGCACGTCGAACCGCGCTCGAATACGGCGCCGGACGAATTCAAAGACATGGTCCGGCGCGCCAAGGACTACATTGCCGCCGGCGATATCTTTCAGGTCGTGCTGTCGCAGCGCTTCGAGGCGCCGTTCGCCTTGCCGCCGTTTGCGCTCTATCGGGCGCTGCGCCGGGTCAATCCGTCGCCCTATCTTTATTTTCTCGATTTCGGCGCGTTCGCGGTCGCCGGATCAAGTCCGGAGATCCTGGTCAAGTCGAGCGGCGGCTTCGTCACCATCCGTCCGATCGCGGGCACGCGCCGGCGCGGCGCCACGCCGCACGAAGACCAGGCGCTCGAGGCCGAGCTCCTCGCCGATCCCAAGGAACGCGCCGAGCATCTGATGCTGCTCGATCTCGGCCGCAATGACGTCGGCCGCGTCGCCGAGATCGGCAGCGTGAAGGTCACCGACCGGTTCTTCATCGAGCGCTACAGCCAGGTGATGCATATCGTGTCCAATGTCGAAGGCAAGTTGCGCAAGGATTGCGACGCCATCGACGCGCTGGCGGCGGGCTTCCCGGCCGGCACCGTGTCCGGCGCACCGAAGGTGCGCGCCATGCAGATCATCGACGAGTTGGAGAAGGACAAGCGCTCGCTCTATGCCGGCTGTGTCGGCTATTTCTCGGCCGGCGAGGAAATGGATTCCTGCATTGTCCTGCGCACCGCGCTGATCAAAGACGGCGTCATGTATGTCCAGGCCGGCGCCGGCATCGTTGCCGATTCCGATCCGGAATTCGAGCAGCAGGAATGTATCAACAAGGCCAAGGCCCTGTTCCGCGCCGCCGAAGAGGCCCGCCGTTTCGCCAGCGCCGCAGGGCGCGGGCAATAGAGCGCGCCGAGGGCATCAAGGCCGGCGGCAGGCGACAAACCGCGCCCGCCAAATTGGTTTCCTCATCGTTAAGATTAGCACAACCAATCTGTCGTAGCTTGCCGAAAAACGCGCTCACCCGATGGCGGCGCGTGGATGCGCGCCTCGAGGAAATGCCGTGACCAAGCAGAACTCCACCGGCAATTTCGAGCCCATTCAGGGCGTGGAGAATCGCTATCATCTCTACGAGCTTGACGCCCAGGCGCGCGGCGCGATCAAACATATCTGGCCGATCATCGCGCCTGATCTCGACAAGGCGGTCGACGCCATTCTCGCCGTTGCCCACAAGCTGCCGCACCTGCGCACGGTCATCGAGCAGCATGGATCCGAGATCAAAAAGCTGGAAATGGCCCACCTGGAGGCGCTGCTTCACGGCGACGTCGACGAGCGCTATTTCCAATCGTGCCGCCGTACCGTCGAACGGGAAGCCACCTTCGGGATCGACGCTCGCTTCCGCAGCACCGCCGGCAATTATCTATTGCGCGGCGCGATGGACGCCTTGGCGCGCAAATACTGGTATTCGCGCAACAAGCTCGTTGAAAATACCAAGCTGGTATCGAAGGTCATCGCCTTCGACGTGGCCAACGCGATGACGCTGCACCGCGAGGCCGGCGAAATCAAAAGCCAAAAGCGGCGGGAAACCATCGACGCGGCCATCGCCGATTTCGCCGGCACGGTCGGCGAAGTGCTGGAGGCGATCAAGGATGCGTCGGCCTCGCTGACCGCGACCTGCACCACCATGGGTCGCCTCGCCGACGATACGTTGAGCCGGATCGCGGTCGCTTCGACCGCGGCTGCGGAGACGACGCAGCGCGTCAAAATGACCAGCGAAGCGACGGACGAGCTCTACGGCTCGATCAATCACATCGGCCAGGAGACCGCGCGCGCCCTTGAAATGACGAAAGCCGCGGTCAGCGACACGCAGCGCACGCAAAAGGCCGTCCTGTCGCTGAACGAAACCGCCGAGCGGATCGGCACCATCGTCAACATCATTTCGACCATTGCATCGCAGACTAACCTGCTGGCGCTCAATGCCACGATCGAGGCGGCCCGCGCGGGGGCGGCAGGCAAGGGCTTTGCCGTCGTTGCGTCGGAAGTGAAGGCTCTCGCCAATCAAACGTCGCGCGCCACCGAAGAGATTTCGCAGCAGGTCACCGGCATTCAGGACGCAACCCGGCGATCGGTCGATGAAATGTCGTCCATCGCCCGCGCCATCGAGCAGCTGACGGCGGCGGCGACCAGCATTGCCTCCGCGGTCGAAGAGCAGAGCACGACCACCCGCGATATTGCCGGCAGTATCCAGACCGCGGCCGGATATACGACCAGTGCCTCGACCGAAATCACGTCGGTCGAAAAGGCCGGCCGGCAAAGTGCCGCTGCATTTGGTGAAATTGCCGATTTGACGGGACGCCTCGCGTCGCAAGCGAACGATCTCGAGGCAAAGGTCATGGAATTCTTCGGCCGCGTGCGCTCGGCGTAAGCGCAAGCGCGCGATGCCCCGATCGCCGACCCCAAACGCCGCGACTCTCAGACCCGGCCCGGCTTACGCCGCGCGGTCGAGCTCAAAATGCGGAGCGATGACGCCCGGCTCCGCTGCTGTCTTGGATTTGCGCGTCATGACGCATCCGACAAAGATCAATGCCGGAATGCTGATGGCGATCAGCGACATAACCACATCGAGAGCCATCGGATTGAGTCCCATATGTGTTCCTCCTCGTTCGGCCGTTGACCGGCTTTTTTTGATTCCGCATTCCCCAGGCTGATAATGCCGCGTTGGCGGCAAAGCTCCATCACGTGAATTGTCGCAGCACTCCGGCGCAGCAGCAGCACAGACGGCACAAGTCATTCCAAGTCTTTCCAAGTCTTTCCAAGTCTTTCTAAGTCTTTCCAAGTCTTTGAGCTGCCGAAAAGATTGCCGCCCGCGGACCTCCCGAAGGGAGGGCGGCGGCCAAAGCTCAAGCAAACGCCACTCTGCTTGAAAATTAGGCAACCAAAACAAAGGCTAATCAATACTTTAATAAGATGGTCCGGCTAATTTTACAGCGACAGTTAACCTAGTTTTTGCTCGCCGCCGCATGGCCATCAAATTCAAAGGCGTTGATCTGGACGGCGACCTCGAACGCGTGATCCCGCACGTCGCCGCCGCCGAGGAATATGGCGGTGCACTGCAACATCTGCAGTCGGTGTGGGACAACCTGACACTGCTCGGCGAATTGTCCGGCAACAATACCGACATGAGCGGAACGCGCGTTGCGTTCCGCGAGCTGGCGGAGACGCTGCTCAACCAGCTTGGCCGCGAGGCACTCAAGAAATGTTTGCAGGACTTGAGCGCCAAAGCGCAGGTGGCGATCAATATTCTGGTCAGAAACCTGTTCGAACGCACTGCCGATATCGGCTTTCTGTCCTGTGACGACGACGTCCGCGCCTTCCTGCGCGACCATGATGGCCGCGACGAGAGGCTCGCCAGCCTGCGCCGGCGTTTCGGTGCTTATGTCCGCAAATATTCGGTCTATTCCGACATCATCGTCCTGGATACCGCCGGAAATGTGCTGGTGCGCCTCGAAGATTCCAACAGCAACGCGGCAAGCGCCGATCCTGCCGTTCGCGCGGCGCTGGACACCAAGGCGGCCTATGTCGAAAGCTTTCGCGTCAGCGACCTCGTCGGCGGCCAAAGCCGGTCGCTGATCTATTCGTACCGCGTGACCGATCATAACGGCGCCGCGCTCGGCGTGATGTGCCTCTGCTTCCGCCTGGAAAACGAGGCGGACTTGATCTTTTCCAACCTGGTCGAGCCCGAGGATTGGTCGGTCGTCACCATTCTCGACGACACCGGCACGGTGATCGCCTCCTCCGATCCGTTTCACATTCCGCCGGGCGCCAAGCTCAGGCCGGTTCTGGACGCCGAATATCGCATCGTCCGCTTTGGTCCGATGGAATACATCGCCGTGACGCGGCCGGCGCAGCCCTATCAAGGCTATGCCGGGCCGGGCTGGTACGGGCACGTCATGGTGCCGCTGTCCCACGCCTTCGCGGCAAGCTCGGCGGACATGCTCGCCGGCGTCGACCCGGCGATGATCGAGCGTGTCATCTCGTCGTCGGAGCTGTTCAACGACGACATGCGCGCGATACCCGCCAAAGCCGAGCACATCCAGCGCGAGCTGAACCGTTCGGTCTGGAACGGCAATCTGCGGCAGAAAGAGGCCGCGCAAGGCGGCAGCGGCGGAGCGCAGCCGGGCGGCGCGGCGTTCGCGAAAACGCTGCTCAACGAGATCAGCAATACCGGAGCCAAGACCAAAGACGTCTTCCGCGGCTCGATCGACGATCTGAACAAGACCGTCGTGACGTCGCTGTTGCACGACAATCGGTTTCACGCCGCGCTTGCCATCGAAATCATGGACCGCAATCTCTACGAACGCGCCAATGATTGCCGCTGGTGGGCGCTGACCGCCACTTTCGCCGAAATGCTGGCGAAGCCGTCGCCGTCGCAAGCGGACGCGCAGGTGATGCGCTCCATTTTGCAGACGATCAACGGCCTCTATACCGTCTATTCGAACCTCATTGTCTTCGACCGCATGCGCCGCGTCATCGCCGTCTCGGCGGAAGACAGCCGCGAGATCGAAGGCACCGTGCTCGAGGACGAGTGGGCCTCGCGCATCCTGGCGTTGCCCGGCGAAGAGGCCTACGCGGTGTCGGCGTTCGAGCCGACGCATCTCTACAACGGCCGGCCGACCTATATTTACGGCGCGGCGATCGCCGATCCCAAGCGCCACGGCAATATCGGCGGGGTGGCGATCGTGTTCGATTCGGCGCCGCAATTCGCCGCCATGCTGGTCGACGCCCTGCCGCGCGACGGCAGCGGCACAGTCAAGCGCGGCGCGTTCGGCTTGCTGGTCGAGCCGGATGGCACGATCATTTCCTGTTCGGACGAGCAGCTGCGGCCCGGCGGCACCATCGCCGTCGCGCCGGCGTTTCTGCAGCTCAGCCCGGGCCAGAGCCATTATGGTTTCACCAACGTCGGCAAGAACAATTATGCCGTCGGAGCCTGCGCCTCGTCGGGCTACCGCGAGTACAAGGGCGCGAACGACGCTTATCGCAACAACGTCACCGCTTTGATTTTCACCCCGCTCTGCGAAGTCGACGCGCAAGCCGCCGATACCGCGATGGCCAGTGTCACGATCCGTTCGGATCGCATGCAGAACGGCCTCAAGGAGGAGATCGCGACGTTCTTCATCGGCAAGCGCCTGTTCGCCGCGCGCGCCGCCGAGATCGTCGAGGCGATCGATGCCACGGGCTTGGTGACGCTGCCGCTGATGCCGCGCGGCATGACCGGCTGTCAGATGTATCGCGGCGCGCCGCTGCCGGTGTTCGACATGATGCGGGTGCTGGAAGACGCCGGCGCGTCCGAGTCGCGCTCGGCCGGACAGGTCATCGTCATGGAGTCGTCAAGCGGCGGCCGTTTCGGACTCATGGTCGACGGGCTCGGCGAAATCGTCGAGGTCAGCGAGGATCGAGTGCGCTTCCTGCCGAGCATGGTCGCAGCAGGAGATACTTTCGCCGACGCCGCGCTGACGCCAGACAGCGTCAGCGATGGCACGCTTGTCGTCGTGCTGCGCGCCGACCAGCTCTATACCAATTTGGCCGCCGTCGCCCCCGTCGGTCTGGCGGCGAAAATGGCTGCGGCTTGACGCAAAACCTCTTCTTCATCGGCCGGCGGCCCGATCGCGCCGACGCCGACAATGCGGTCCGAAACATTGCATGAATACCAGATCGGCGCCCCAGAAGCCTGGAGCGCCAAACCGGCTGTACGGAACTCAAACGTCGTGAGAAAGCGCGAGCGCGCTCCGCGTCACTTCACGAGCGGGAAGCAGGATGAGTAAATCGCCCCGTTGAGATCATAGCACGACACGCACTTGCAGCCCGCCGCGCCGCCGCACGAAGCGATCTTCTTGTGGTGCACCCAGAGCGTGGCATTGGGATGAACGACGTAACCAACAGCGCAGTTGAGCCCGGCGGCCTGCGCACCGGAATAAGCGAGAGCCGACATCGCGACGGCGACGCACAACGAAAGACTGATACGGCGCATGAGTTCCTCCTCAACCTATGATGCCCCTTGGATCGTAGCCCCTGGGGGAACGAGTCACTGTCACACACGGGAAATCGCTGCGCAAGCGTGGAGCAGCTTCAAACACGTGCAAAAGCGGGGGTTTGTCGCAACTGAGCAACACTCGGCCGGACCCGCTTTGCGGCCCGACCGTGATGCGAATGATCCGCGTTCTTGGTTGGACGACTCGGCTCGTATGTCATCGCGCTGTCGTCTACGACAGGCGACCGGTATCGCATTACGGGCTCGCTTGGCCGGCGAACGCCTGACGGGACAGTTTGTTTTGCAATGCAGCGCGGAGCGCCGGCTCGAATTCGTCGGTCAGCGTTTCAAGGCCGGCGCCAGCGACACCGGCATCCGGCCGCGACAGAAAGTCGCCGATCGCGATTCGACGCGAGGGCGCTACGGCACCACAAGGCCGAGCGATTTCAGATAGCCGTCGTTGATGCGGCTGTTCTTGAGCTTGGCCGCCTCCAGATAAGCGTCGAGGATGGTCTGCGCCTGTCCCGGCGACAGCGTCACGCTCTTCTGCGCGCTGCCGGCATCGGCGACGAGATCCCATCCGGCCGGTTTGTCGATCGAAACGACGGAGGTCTTGGTGTCAAGATTCTTGTAGGTCCAGAAACACCAGCCGATATTGAAGCGCTCGTTGAGCTTGCGGAATTTCTCGTTCCAGCTGTTGGTATATTCGCCGGTCTCGCCGATCATCACCGGCACGTTCCAGCGATTGCTGAAGTCGAGATAGTCCTGCAACGCGTCGCGCGTCGGATTGGCCCAGAACTTGTGATATTCATAGATCACATTGCCGTCGAAGGGCCGGCCGAACACCGAGAAATTCGTGCTCCATTGCGCGCCGGCCAACAGCACCGCGTGATCGCGATCGACGCTGCGGATCGCTGCGACGATGTCGCGATAGAGCGGCTCCAATTGCGGATCGAGATAGTTGATGTCGTTGTAGGGCGAAATTGGCTCGTTGAGCAGGTCGTAGCCGAGCACCGCCGTCTCGCCGCGATAATGCGCGGCAAGCTCGCGCCATAACGCGATGGTCAGCGTGCGGTAACGCGGCACATAGAAGGTCAGCGGAAAGCCGGTGCCGTCGTCGTGATTGACGCCGGTCTGCCCGCCCGGCGCGGCATGCAGATCGATGATGACGCGCAGGCCGTCCTCGCGGCACCACTGCACCAGCCGATCGAGCAGCGCCCAGCCCGGCCCGTCGAATTTGTCATCCTGGGCGGTATCGCCAAGTTCGACGAACAGCCGCCAGTTCAACGGCACGCGCACCGTGTTGAAGCCCGCCGCCTTGATGAAGTCGATGTCATCCTTGGCCACATAGACATCGCGGAATTCGCTCCAGAACCGGTTCGCCTGATCGGGGCCGACCAGCGTCTCGACCAAGCCCGCGATTTCGCTCGGGCTCAGCGCTTGCTTGAACTTGAACATGTAACCTTCGGGGACCAGCCAATTGCCGAGATTGATCCCCTTGATGGCAAAACGGACGCCGTTGCCGTCGACCAGGCGCGTGCCATCGGCATGAATGAAATCGGCCGTCGCCGCGCGGGCCGCCCCGCCGTTCGCGCCGCTGACGACGAGCGCGGCCGAGAAGAACATGGTCAAGACCGTGGCCGGGCGCATCGCCACGACAGCGGCAAGCAACCGAACGCGCAATCCACCGCGAGACTGCAAGCTTCGAAACCACATCGGCAATGACCCTGACCGCGCCCTGCCCGGCCCCAACGTCCTTCCTCGCCAAACGAAGCCAAAATCGTGCCAGATGCCGCAAGTGAATTCTGCGTCACCAAATTCGAAATTCCGTGACGGCTTTTCCGGATCGTGCTTTAGAATCAAAGGCGAAGCGTGTGGATATGACGATCCGCTTCGGACTGCCATTGCGGACTGCGAGGTCGCGTTGTCGATGTACGGTATGCCGATTGCCCAGGCCCTGGTCTTTGTCGCTGCCGTCATTGTCCTCGTTACCGCTGTCCAGTGGCGGCATTTTCATCCGTTTCTCGCGATCCTGATCATCGCCGCTGGCTTCGGGTATATCGCCGGATTTCCCACCTCGATCCTGGTCCGGGTCTTCGGCACCGGTTTTTCCGACGCCATCTACGCGCCCGGCTTGACGATCGTCGCGGCGGCGCTGATTGCCGGCATCGCCGAGACCACGGACGCATCGGACCGGCTCCTGGCGCATTTGCAATCGCTCGGATCCGGCGGCCGGCTCGCGAACTGCTTCGCGGCGATCTTGGGCCTGATCGCAGGCGCGGGCGCGACACGGTCGACAGCTTTTGCGCTGATCACCCCGCTCATTCGCCCGCTCGGCGGCAAGGCCGCGGAGCAACGCCAGACCGCGGCAACCACGCTTGCGCTTGCGATTTCCGCAAGCCACGGCCTTGTCGTGCTGTCCCCCTTGCCGATCGCGGCCGCGGCCATTCTCGACGCCGACTGGATTCGCGTCGCGCTCTTGGGCACGCCGCTGGCCATCGTCGTGGTCGCCTGCGGCGCCTTGCTGTCGCGGCGGTGGTCAAGCGCCGCGCATGCCGCGGACTCATCTGCGCAGCCTTATCCGCCGCCTGCATCCGACCGGCGCGGCGGCGGATCCGCGCTTGCGCTTTGTCTCGCCGCTTTGGCGCCGCTCGCGCTTCTGATCTTTCAGTCCGTCGGCAGCATTCCAAGCGAGCCGCTCGGCGGCGGGCCGCGCCGAGAATTCATCCTCGGCATTGGCGGGCCGCTCATCCTGTTTCTCACCGGCTTCGGGATCATGTTGGTCGGTCAGCCGCGACAGGCTCTCGGCCTCGCGGCCGACCCGGACTGGACCTCGCGCATCTTCGGCAACGTCGCGGGCCTGCTTCTTACCGTCTGCGCGGCGGGCGGCCTGCAACGGCTTTGCCAGGAAACGGGCATGGCCACGTTGCTCGCCGATCACGTGCTCCACTGGCATCTCGGCGCGCTCGCCATCCTCGTTCCGTTTCTTGTCGCCGCGGTCTTGAAGACGTTTCAGGGCTCGTCGCTGGTTGCGGCCATCACCGCGGCCGGAATGCTGCAGCCCTCGATCGCTGCGCTTGGGCTCGGCGGCGGCAATGCCAAGGCGCTCGCCGCGCTCGCCATCGGCGCCGGCGCGACGACCGTCTCCCACGTCAACGACGATTATTTCTGGCTGGTCACCGCCAAGATCGGGCTTGGGCCGCGGCGCGGCTTGGCCGTGTTCAGCCTCGGCACCCTGCTGCAGGGCCTCGTCGCCGCGGCGATCCTGGCGATCTTGTCGCTCACGATTGGCAATCCTTGATGACCGACAAGCCGGACGCGGCCGCGAGACCTGTGCCATCGCGCCGCGAATTGATGAAGCTTGCCGGCGCGGGCACGCTTGCCGCCGCCGGCGCGACGCCGGCAGAAGCGGCAACGGTCGACGCATCGCATGGCTTTCCAAAAGATTTTCTCTGGGGCGCGGCGACGTCCGCCTATCAGATCGAAGGCGCCTGGAATGAGGACGGCAAAGGCGAATCGATCTGGGACCGCTTTGCGCACACGCCAGGCAATATCCAAAGCGGCGAGACCGGCGATGTCGCGCTCGACCACTACCATCGCTTCAAGGACGACGTGCAGTCGATCAGGGCGCTGGGGGTGAATGCCTATCGCTTTTCGATCTCATGGCCGCGGATTTTCCCGCAGGGCACCGGCGCGCCCGACAGCAAAGGTCTCGATTTCTACGACAGGCTGACGGATGAACTGCTCGCAAACGGCATCGCGCCGTTTGCCACGCTGTATCATTGGGATCTGCCGCAAACGCTGCAGGACAATGTCGGCGGCTGGGAATCACGCGACACCGCAAAAGCCTTTGCCGACTATGCCGGCTTTGTCGGCGACAAGCTCAGCGACCGTATCAGGCACTTTTTCACGCTCAACGAGGTCTCGACATTCGTCGACGGCGGCTATGGCGGCACCCGGCTTGCGCCAGGCCTCGCGCTGCCGCCGGCGCGCCTCAACCAGGTGCGCCACCATGCTCTGCTCGGGCACGGCCTTGCCGTGCAGGCGCTCCGCGCCCGTTGCAGGCCCGGCACCAAGATCGGCTTGGCCGAAAATATCGCCGCCTGCGTGCCGGTGGTCGAGACGCCGGAAAACATCACTGCCGCCGAACAGGCGACGCGCGCGCTCAATGCCGGCTGTCTCACCGCGATCCTGGAGGGGCGTTATACCGATGCGTTCGTGGCGGCGGCGGGCGCAGCCGCGCCGAAATTCACATCTGACGATATGACGGCGATCGCGGCTCCGCTGGATTTCGTCGGCTTGAATATCTATTCGCCGCAATACGTCCGCGCCGTCGCTGAGGCGCCCGGCTTCGCCGTCGTTCCATTTGCCAAAACGCATCCGCGCACGGCGTCATCGTGGCAATATATCGGGCCGGAGGCGCTGTATTGGGGACCGCGGAACGTTCACCAGATCTGGAAGGCGACCGCGATTTTCATCAGCGAGAACGGCTGCGGCACTGTCGACACGCCGGCCGCAGACGGCGTGGTCGCCGATACCGACCGCGTCATGTTCCTGCGCGGTTATCTGACCATGCTGCAGCGCGCCGCCGCGGAGGGCGTGCCGGTACAAGGCTACTTCGTTTGGAGCCTGTTCGATAATTTCGAATGGGCGGACGGCTATGGCATCCGCTTTGGCATGATCCATGTGGACTATGCGAACCTGCAACGGACGCCTAAGCTCAGCGCGTCGCTTTACGCCGAAATCATTCGCCGCAACGCCGTCGTGTGAGGCCAAAGCCATGATGGCCGCCGTCTTCGCCACCTTATTGCTGGCCTTCATCCTCGAAGTTGCGGGCTTGCGCCGCCTCGCCGTCGCCAGTCTATTTGTTTCGCTCGCGCTGTGCGTCGGTCTCTTTCTTTGGGAGGTCTACAGTCCCGACTACGGCTTCCGCATGCCGTGGCTGCAATTGTGAGCAAGAGAACGCAGCGATGAGCGAGGGCGGAACTTCAATTGCGGCGCTGCTGGATCGCCTGACCCTGCTTGCCATGCTCGCCGCCCTCGCCGCCATTCTGACCGCGGCCATGGTGATGCAATATGCCCTGGGCGAAATCCCCTGCCCGCTTTGCCTGCTGCAGCGCGTCGCCATGTTCGGCTGCTGCTTCGGGCTGATACGGCAATTGCACGCCGGCGGCTCCGAGCGCGGCACGGGGATCGCGCTGATATTTGCCGTGCTGCTGCTCGTGATCTCGGTGCGGCAGACGCTGCTCGACATCTATCCGCGCCCCGGCCACGACTATGTCGGCAGCGCCGTCTTCGGCCTGCATCTGCCGGTCTGGTCGGTGGTCATCGCCGTGGCCCTTTTGCTCGGGCTTGCGGCGCGGCTGACGCTGTTCGGCGGCAGTCACAACGCGACCAATGACGAAAACGCTCTGACTCGCGTCCTCGTTCGGCCGCTTGTGATCTATGTCGTCGTCATCTGCGCGATCAACTTTCTCTCCGTCGCCGCGCAATGCGGCTTCAGCCAGTGCCACACGTCCAGCTACCGGCTGTTCCAGTAACGGAGCATCGAGGACGACGACGAGACATCAACGAAGCGGATCATCGGCGAGATAATCGCCGGGGGCGACCAATGTGGGGTCATGCCCTACTGATGCGACCCGCGGAGCGTCGCGCCCGGCGAATACATTCGCGTGGAAGCCGCTATGTCGCGGTCCGAATGAATCCCGCAACAGTGATCGCGGCCCTCTGACCCGGTGGAAGCATGCTCACCTCCATGACCAGAAAGGGGCGGACAAAATTCTGATCCAAAGCGCAGGATTGTCAAGAAACCTATCAACAAGAACTTGCGAGCGTGATCAGGAAAAGCGGGAACCGGCGCGCGGAACTCAGGTCTTTGCCGCCGGATCGCGATGGATCGGATCGACCCACAGCACGGTCTCCGGCTTCTCCACCGGCTCGATGTCGAGATTGACGGCGATCGCCTCGCCGTCGCTGCGCACCAGAACGCATTCCAGCACCTCGTCGGTCGAGGCATTGATTTCCTGATGCGGCACGTAAGGCGGCACGAAAATGAAATCGCCCGGGCCCGCCTCGGCGGTGAATTGCAAATGCTCGCCCCAGCGCATGCGCGCCTTGCCGCGCACCACGTAAATGATGCTCTCGAGATGGCCGTGATGGTGCGCGCCGGTCTTGGCATTGGCCTTGATCGTCACCGTGCCGGCCCACAGCTTCTGCGCGCCGGCGCGGGCGAAATTGATCGCGGCCTTGCGGTCCATGCCCGGCGTCGACGGCACGTTGGGATCGAGCTCGCTCGCCGGAATGACGCGCACGCCGTCGTGCTTCCAGCGCTCGGCCGCGTCGGCGGAATGCTGGTGCGAGTGGCTGTGAGCGTGGTGTTCGGTCATGCCCCCTCATAGCACAAAGAGGTTCGCAAAGCATCGCCCGCCATGCATCAATCGTGCAGCGGCACGAACTTGTAGCCGTCGCCCCAGCGCCGCACCCGCCCGGTCGAAGGTGACGGAAAATGTGTGGCGCACATGACCGTCGCGCTCTCGCAGAAACGGTCGAAGACCTGGTGCCGCGTCTTTTCCGCCTGCCGGGAATCGTAGTCCGACATCATCCCGTAGTGCGGAAACCGGCCCTGCAACGGCGAATGGATCATGTCGCCGGTGATCAGGCAGTCGCTGCCGGTCTTGCCGACCAGAACCGAAAAATGATCGATGGTGTGGCCGGGCGTCGGGACGAATTGAATCCGCTCGTTGAAGGCGAAATCGCTTTTGACGATCTGCGCCCGCTTGGCTTCCACGATCGGCAGCACCGAGTCGGTGATCCATGGCACGCTCGACGGATTGTCCTTCTCGCGCTGCGTCCAATGGGCAAGCTCGCGGTCGGACATGATGTAGCGCGCCTTTGGGAAGGTCGGGACCCAGCGGCCGTTTTGCAGTTTGGTGTTCCAGCCGACATGATCGGTGTGCAGATGCGTGCACATCACATAGTCGATGTCGCCGACCGTGAGGCCGACCGCCGCCAGTTCCTTCTCGAACCGGTCGCTGTTGAGCATGTTCCAGAACGGCCGGGTCGGGCGCGGCTTGTGATTGCCGACGCACGCATCGACCAGGATATTGTGGTGCGGCGTCTTGATGACGAAACTCTGGATGCAGAGGTTCAGACCGCCCGAGGCGGTGACGAATTCCGGCTGCAGCCAGGACCTGTTCTCGTCGAAGACCTCTTTGGTCAGATCCGGGAAAAATCCCATCGCGTCGAAGAAAGCGCCCTGCTGCTCGACAATCGGATGGATCGTGATGTCGCCGAGCGCAATCGGCATGGTCGCCGCGGCAGGCATGGAAGCGCTCCCTCTGACTTGAACTCAGTCTTGATGTTCGAGCGCCGATGTTAGCGGGGCCCCGTGCGCTTGCAAGCGGGGAAGACCCGGGCCGTTCCTTACCGTTGCGCCGGCGGCGTGACGTCGATCCCGCGCAAGCCTTCGCGCGCGATAAACCGTGCCACCATGCCGTCCGCTTTGGCCTGTTCGACAAAGGTGCTGACATAGGCCAGCCGGCCGTCATGCCCTTTGGGCACGAAGGCCGCCCAGGAGATTTTCGCGAAAGCATCCGGCAGCACATGCGAGCCGGGGACTTGCGCCGACAGCACAAGCAGCGCCGAGCGTGGCGCGGCATAGGCGTTGACCGCGCCGCTGCGCAACAGATCGACGCCGGCGGCCTGGGTCTCGGCCCGAACAAGCCTCGCCCGCTTGAGAATGCGGCTCAAGCTGAGGTCGACCGCGTCGCCGCGCGGCACGCCGATCTTGATGCCCGGCTGGTCGGCGTCGGCAATGTCATGAATTGGCGAGCCGGCCGGGACCAGATACGTGAATTCGCTCCGCATATAGGTCGGCGAGGCGTCGGCAGCCGCCGTGCGCAACGGGTCGACCACCAGAAACGTCACATCCCAGGCGCCGGTCCGCGCGCCGTCGATCACCGCGCCGGGCCGCGGATATTCGACCATCTCGAGCGCGACTCCGATCTGCGCCGCGAGCGCATGCGCAAGATCGGCCGCCATGCCGCGCATTTCGCCGGTCGCCGGGTCCTTGTATGCCGAGGCATGATTGCCGAGGCCGAGGCCGACACGAATTTTGCCGGCGGCAACAATATCGGCTACGCGCGGATCGCCGACCGGCGCGGCGCGAACGCGCGGCGCGAACGGCGGATCAAGCGTCAGGTGCAAAGCCGCAATCAAGGCCAGCGCCGCGACCGCGGCGACCACACGATGCCGATTCATTCCGCCCCCAAACGCGCCGATCCAATCCGTGTAACGGCGCGACCCAATGCTCAGCCCGGCAAACGCTGAACCGATAGGCGACCAATCCGGCAAAACTCAGTCCGGCAAATCTCAGTCCGGAATATCCAACGGCCGCGGGGGAGCGAGGCGGACCGGCGGCGGCTGCGGTGGAAACACGGGAGCTGCAAAGCCCGAACTTGCTGAACCCGGACCCGCCCGGCCGGAGCTTGCGGGAGCCGCAGGCGCCGCAGGCGCTACGCCGGGAGGCGGCGCCACGCTTATCTCCGGCTGCCGTGCCGGCATGCTCGGGGCCACGCCTCTCGCCGCCTCGGGACCTGCCGGCGTCCCTGCCGGCGTCCCGCCGACCAGCGCCCCCATCGGTACAGGCCTGGCCGGTTCGCGCTGCTCTTCGTCTCTGCCTGACATCTCGCGGCGCGCGGCACCGGCCCCCGGCGGCGCTGCATTCGGCTTCTCCGCGACCGGCAGACCCATATGCCCGGCGGCGACGGCCAGGACTTCGGCAATGGCGCGCGCATGCAGCCGCGGCGATTTGTCGATGTTGAGATGGCCGATATTGGGATCGGAGCTGACATCCACGTTGACGAGGGTGCCGCGAAAGCCCGGGCCTCTGCGCATGTAGGCATAGTCGCGCTGGGTGAAATTGACGACACGGGAAATATTCGCCGAGGCCGGGAAGGACTGCGTGCCGTCGAACGGCATCACCAGCGCCACCGGCACGCCCCTGTCGCCGAGATAATCGGCCATTTCCATGACTGCGTCGGCGCCGAGCGAATGGCCGACGAGAATGATCGGTCCTTCCTTGCCGGCCTTGTAGTTGGCGGCGGCCTGGTCGGCGAGCGGCTTCCAGTCGGTATGGCTGTGCGAGGTCGCATAGACACCGCGGCGATTCAATTCGTCGGTCAGCACGTCCATTCCGGTTGAGAAGATGTCGGCGAGACCGCGGAACAAATAGACATGGGCGCGCGAGGCGGCCCATCCCGGCGGCGATCCGAAGGCAAGCGAAATCGCCAAGGCAACAAAGGCGATTGCGGCAAGCCGGCGCGTCATCGCGGGCTCAACCGGTGCGCCGCGCCAGCGACAGCCAGACGCCGCCGCCGATCAAGACCGCGCCCGACATGCGGGCAAGCAGCCGGGCCTGCGCCGGCCGCATCAGCCAGGCGCGGCCCATACCGGATGCGACAGCCCAGGCGGAGTCGGACAGCGCCGCGAAAAGCGTCGTCACCGTGCACATGACGACGAGCTGCGGCGCCGCCGGCAAGGTCGGATCGACGAATTGCGGCAGGAAAGCCGTGAAGAAGGCGATGGTCTTTGGATTCGACAGTGCCACCACAACACCGCGGGTGAAATTGACGCGCCCGCTAGTCTCCACCGATTCTGCGGCGCCGGCATGACGCCAAGCCTGGATGCCGAGCCAGATCAGATAGGCGGCGCCGACGAAGCGCACGACGACAAAGAGCTGTTCCGCGTTCCGCAGCACCCAGCCCAAGCCGAGCGCGATCGCCGCCAGCAGCACCACATTGCCGAGCGAAGTGCCCGCCACCGTCACCAGGGCCGCGCGCAGGCCCTGCCGCGCGCCGGTTGCGATGATCAAGGTGACGATCGGCCCCGGCACCACGATAAGAACGGTGGTAATGACCAGGAAGGCCGCAAACAGGTTCCAATTCATGGCTCGGCTCTATGTCTGAAATCGCGACAACGATACGCGACATCGACACAACTCGCCATCGCCGCGGCGGCACTCTAGCCAAGATAGTCGAGCCGGTTCTTGCGATGGCGGCGCGATGGCGCGCGAGGTCAGAGGCGAACCTATAGGCTCTTGTTGGTTACCCGCAGCCGCCGCGCCATCACGCGCATGACGTTCAGCGCGAAATGCGGGGTGTTGCTGATCAGGAACAGGAACTGCTTCTCGCTCACCGGCACGAGCTTCACGTCGCTCGCCGCAACCGCCGAGGCGCTGCGCGGCGCGGCATCGATCAGCGCCATCTCGCCGAAAATGCCGTATTGCGGCAGCTTCTCCAGGACGCGGTTGCCAAGCCGGATCTCCACTTCGCCGCTCTGGATGATGAACAGTT
>DATJLN010000036.1:0-3615 GCA_035509535.1 Xanthobacteraceae bacterium
AGCGACCGCGTATTCGCCAAAGCGCGGAGCAACCAGTGCGACGGCGGCGGCAAGCAGGGTGAAGCTTACCGCCAACACGGCGAAAAGCGGAAGTGTCTCGCCCAAAGCGGCGCGCGCCGGCCACCAAAAAGCGCTCTCCAAGCCGGGCGCCAACGCCAGCAGCGTGCCCGACTGCAGCACGGCAACGCGCGAGATCGTGCCGTAGGACAGGATCGCGGCGACTTGCAGGCCGATGACGAAGGCGGCGCCGATCAAAGCTGCGACGACCTGCGCGACGAAGCGCGTCCGCTTGGCGCCCAGAATGCGGAACAGCGCGGCCGTAAGCGCAACTGCGATTGCGGTCGCCGCAGCACCCATCGCCGCGATCAAACCGTAGGCGCCGAGCCAGCGCCAGCCGCCGCGGGCGATCAGCACATCGATGAACGGTGCGGCCAGCGGCAGCGCCATCATGGTCGCCGCCAGCGCGATCGTGACGATACGCACGGCGAACAACTCGTTGCTGTTCACAGGCGAGGCAAGGATCAGATCGAGATCGGAGCGCGCGTAGAAGGCGCGGGTGATCGATTCCATCGCCTGCGAGATCATCAGCATCCAGGACAGCAGCACGCTCGCCGTGATGGTCACCAGCGCCTGTCTGTCGATCGTCGCGCCGGCATAGCGGCCGACCATCCAGTAGGCGACGAAGTGCATGAACACCATGAAACCGACGATGCCGATGCCGACCATGCGCAGGCGCTTGCGCCGGCCGGCGGTGATCATCGACAGCCAATCGCGCCAGGCGAGCCGCGACTCGTGCTGGGCGAACCACAGCGCGGTGCCGGCCGCGGCGGTCATGCGGCTTGCGGCTCGCTGGCGACGAGCGCGAGAAAAGTATCTTCAAGGCTGCCGCCGTCGCGTGCATCGGCGTTCGCTTGCCGGCCGGCTTTGAGCCGCAGTTCTTCGAGCGTGCCTTCGGCGATCAGCCTACCGTGGGCGATGATGCCAATGCGGTCGGCCATGCGTTCGGCCACTTCGAGAATGTGCGTCGTCATGACGATGGTGCCGCCGGCTTGTGTGCGCTCGCGCAACACGGTCTTGACCTGGCGGGCAGAGCCGGCATCGAGCCCGGTCAGCGGCTCGTCGAGAATGATCACGCGCGGTTCGTGGACGAGTGCACCGGCGAGCGTCACTTTCTGCCGCATGCCTTTGGAGAAACCCTCGCAGCGTTCATCGGCGTGTGGCGCGAGCGCAAGCCAATCGAGCAACTCGTCCGCCCGCGCTTGCGCGAGCTTGGGTTCGACGCCCCAAAGGCCGGCGACGAATTCCAGATATTCGCGCGGCGTAAGCTTGTCGTAGATCATCGGCTCGTCGGAAACCCAGGCAACGATCCGTTTCGCTGCAATCGGATCGGCGAGCGCGTCGATGCCGCCGATGCGGATCGTGCCGGCATCGGGGCGAAGCAGTCCTGCGATCATCCGCAATGTCGTGGTCTTGCCGGCGCCGTTGGGGCCGACCAGCGCGTAAAACTCACCGGTGCGCACGGAAAGCTCCAAACCGTCGACTGCCGGCCGGTCGAAGCGCTTGATAAGGCCGCGAATTTCAAGGGCCAAAGGCGTGGGCGACAGCACTGTCCGCGATCCGTGATCGTGAGCTGCAACACGAGCCTCGAAGGACGCGACCGAGGCGCTCGCAGGACGCTAGATGAGACTGGTTTCGGGGACGTGAATAAGGAGCAGCGTTTTGCCGGTAACGGTTAAAGCGTTATCCGGTCAATTTCGGCAAGATCTGCCGGCGACAGCGCCCAACCGACAGCGGCGACGTTTTGCTCGACCTGCTCGGGCTTGGTGGCGCCGGCAATGATGCTCGGAACGTATGGCCGGCTGGCGAGCCAGCTCATCGCCAATTCGAGCAGCGTATGCCCGCGCGCCGCGGCGAATTCATTCAGCGCCTCGACGATACGCCAGTTGCGCGCGTTGAGAACACCGCCGCCGCGCGGCGGATTGTTCGCTAGCCGCGTGCCGGACGGCAACGGAGCACCATGCTTGTACTTGCCGGTGAGCAAACCACTTGCGAGCGGAAAGTAGGGCAGCAAAGCCGCGCCGTACTTGCGCATTGCGACGAGCAGATCTTTTTCCAGACCGCGCTCGAGCAGATTGTATTCATCCTGACAGCAGATAAACGGCGTCAGATGCATGCGTTCGGCGACGCGCTGCGCATCTTCAAGCTGAGCGGCGGAAAGATTGGAGCAGCCGATGAAGCGAACTTTTCCCGCCTTCACCAGATCGTCGAGCGCGCGCAAGGTCTCTTCGATCGGTGTGCGCGGATCGGGCCGATGCAACTGATAGAGATCGATCCAATCGGTCTTGAGCCGCCTTAAGCTTGCTTCGGCCGCCTGCACGACATAGCGCCGGGACGCGCCGCGCAGTGTTCCGGAATCGTCCATCGGCAAGCCGAACTTGGTGGCCAGCACGACATCCTTGCGGCGCGGACCGAGGATTTGTCCCAAACATTCCTCGGAGCCGCCTTTGTCGCCGTAAATGTCGGCGGTGTCGATCAGCGTGACGCCAAGCTCGAGCGCCCGCTCGACCACCGCACGCGAGGCCGCAAGATCGATGCGGCCGCCGAAATTGTTGGCACCGAGCCCGACCAGCGAAACCTCCGGGCCCGCATTTCCAAGCTTGCGTTTTTGCATGCTCGTTCCAAACGCGCGGGAATTCACCCGCTGACGTTATAGGCGGCGAGCGCCGCCATGTTGACGAGCTGGGAGTCGTTGGCGGACAGCGACACGATCTGCACCGAGCGGTCGAGGCCGACAAGCATCGGGCCGATGACGGTGGCGCCGCCGAGCTCCATCAGCATCTTGGTCGAGATCGAAGCCGAGTGGAACTCCGGCATGATCAGCACATTGGCGGGCCCGGAGAGGCGGCAGAACGGATAGGCCTCGCGCAATTCCATGTTCAGCGCCACGTCGGCCGCCATGTCGCCGTCGTATTCGAAATTGACCCGCTCGCGATCGAGAATACGCACCGCCTCTTGCACGCGCTCGGAGCGTTCGCCGGACGGGTGGCCGAAGGTCGAAAACGCCAAGAGCGCTAGCCGCGGCTCGTAGCCGAGCGAGCGCGCCACGCTGGCGGCTTCCTTGGCGATCTCGGCAAGATCCTGCGCGGTGGGTGTTTCTGTCACCGCAGTGTCGGCGACCAGCACGGTGCGGCCGCGCGCCAGAACCAGCGAGACACCCATGACCCGGTGACCGGGCTTGTCATCGATGCAGCGCCGCACGTCTTCGAGCGCCACCGAGAAATTGCGGGTAACGCCGGTCACCAAGGCGTCGGCGTCGCCCAGCGCCACCATGCAGGCGGCGAAATGGTTGCGGTCCTGGTTGACCAGGCGCTGGCAGTCGCGCTGCAGGAAGCCGCGGCGCTGCAGCCGTTCGTAGAGATAAGCGGCATAGGCGGCGTTGCGCGACGACAACGCCGCATTGACGATCTCGATGCCGCCGCCGAGCTCGACGCCGGTCGCGGCGGCGGTCTCGCGCACCCGCGCCTCGCGCCCGACCAGCATCGCCGTGCCAAGCCCCTGCTGCACGAACGAGGCCGCGGCGCGGATCACCTGTTCCTCCTCGCCCTCGGCGAAGAC
>DATJLN010000037.1:0-175301 GCA_035509535.1 Xanthobacteraceae bacterium
GCCGGCGGTGATCATCGGCCCGCCGTCATAGATCGACGACATCGGGATCGGCAGCTTGTAGAGATCGACGTCGTCGCCTTCGAGGAAGATCCCGTCGGCCGGCGATTGCTTCACCGTCTTCGAAGCGATCGGCTTGGTGATGGCCTGCTGCAGCTTGTCTTCGATGTCGCGGTAGGTTTCGGCATGCATCGACATCATCGCCCGCTCCTGGGTGCGGATGATGCCGGAGACCACCGGCAGGTCGTATCCGATCACCTTGTGGAAGAAGAGCGCCGTCTTCGCTTGGTCCACCAGCGTTGCGATGTGGCGGATATCGACTGGCTGATGCAGGTCGACGAGTTCTCCGGCCTGGCGCAAACGGTCGAGGAACTGGCGGAAATTCTCTTGCATGGAGGGTCCTTCGGGCTGGCGGTCGGCCGTAGGTTTAAAGCCTCTGATCGGCAGCGCAATTGCGCTTCCGGCGATCTAAGAAATTTACGGAGAATAAAGCAATTGAATTGATGCCTGTTTATGACATATTTATGCTGCTATAATCGCTGATTATAGTATATTTCACTATTACTGTGGTACAAACTAGAATAAACGAACTGTCGCAAGGGTGGCCGTGTGTCTGGGCCACGTTCCCCACCGGCAGCCTTGGAATTTTATTGGAGTTTCAAATGCCTGAAGCTGTCCGCGCGCGCGCCCCGCTGTCCCACGCCGATGCCGCGCCAGCCGGCACACTTGGACGGCTCGCCGCCGAAATCACCATCGCCTGTAACGGCGCGCCGGGCCGGATGGCGCCTGGCGTGGTTGCGGCCCTTCAGGCTGCTGCCGCCGATCCGATCTTGCTGACGGCGGATCAATGTGTCCCTTGCCCTGACCGCTACGCCCGCCATGTCCTCTATGCCGACCCGAAAGGCCGGTTCACCCTGCTCGCGCTGGTCTGGTCCGGCGGCCAATTCAGCCCGGTGCACGCCCACCACACCTGGTGCGCCTATGCGGTGCACCGCGGCGTGCTGACCGAAACGCTGTTCGGCTTCGATGCTGCGACCGACGAGGCGATCCCCTTGCGCAGCGAAATCCGGCGTGCTGGTTACGGATGCTTCGCCCGATCCGGGCTTGAGCAGATTCATCGGCTGGGCAATGCCGGCCTGGAAGCCGCGATCTCGATCCATGTCTATGGGGTCGAGGCTGGGCAGGTGTGTTCGCATGTGAACCGGGTTCTCGGCGCCCGGAATTGAGGAGATCGGAGTGACGGCAAAGACGATGAAGGCGCTGCTGCTGCGGCAGCACGGCGGGCTCGACAACCTGCAAATGGTCAGCGACTATCCGGCGCCGCAAGCGGTCGAGGGGCACGTCGTCATTCGAGTGCGGGCTTCGTCTTTCAATTTTCACGACCTTTTCACCGTCAAGGGCATGCCGGGCATCAAGGTGCCGCTGCCCGTCATCATTGGCCTCGATCTCGCGGGCGAGATCGCGGAGGTCGGCGCCGGCGTCGCCGGATGGAAAGCCGGCGATCGCGTTCTGGTGAATCCGGTCAACAAAAAGAAAGGCCTGATGGGCGAGATGCTCGACGGCGGCATGGCCGAATATTGTCTGGTCGCCGCCGACCAACTGGTCGCCATTCCCGACGGCGTCGATTTTGCCCAGGCCGCCTCGCTGCCGGTCGCCTATGGCACCGCGCATCGGATGCTGATCACGCACAAAACCGTCAAGGCGGGCGACAGAGTTCTCGTGCTCGGCGCCAGCGGCGGTGTCGGCACCGGCTGCGTGATGCTGGCCAAGCTTCTTGGCGCCGAAGTGATCGCGTGTGCCTCGAGCGAAGAGAAATTGAAACGGCTGAAAGACATCGGCGCCGACGAAGTGGTCGACTATACCAAGGTGGACTGGTCCAAGTGGGCGGTGGAGAAATACGGCAAGCCGCAGCGCCGCTCTTACGAAGGCGGCGTCGACGTCGTGGTCAATTTCACCGGCGGCGACACCTGGGTGCCGTCGCTCCGCTGCATCAAGCGCGGCGGCAAGCTCCTGGTCTGCGGCGCTTCGGCCGGCCACGATCCGAAGGAGGATTTGCGCTACGTCTGGAGCTTCGAGATCAACATCCAAGGCTCCAACAGCTTCTATGATGAAGATCTGAAGGGCCTGATGGCGCTGATCAAGGACGGCAAGATGAAGCCGGTGATCGACAAGGTGCTGCCGCTCGATCAGGCGATCGAAGGCCTGCGCTTGATCCAGGATCGCGAAGTGTTCGGCAAAGTCATCGTGACGCCGTGAGTGAGACAATGAGCGAAGAGATTACACTGGAAAAGGCGCAGGCGATGATCACGCGCGCGCCCTATCATCAATGGCTCGGCCTTAAAGTGACCGGGCTGCACGATGATGGCATCGAGCTCACCGCGACCTGGCGCGAGGAATGGGTAGTCAACCCGGAGCGGCGCTACACCCATGGCGGCGTGCTTGCAGCCTTGGTCGATCTCACCGCCGATTGGGCGATGCTCAAGAAAGTCGGCCGGCCGGTGCCGACCGTCGATCTACGCGTCGACTATCACAGCGCCGCCATGCCCGGCGATCTCACCTGCCGTGGCAAGGTCGTGCGGCTCGGCAGCCAGTTCTCGTCGTCAGAGGCCTCTATTTTCGACGCTCAGGGCAAGCTGCTGGCCAGCGGGCGGGGCACTTATTTCAACGCGCCGCCAAAGGGTTGAGTGCGCATTCTGCGGTAAAGTGAAAGGCAGATGTTTCCGTTCAACAATCTCGGGCAGCTGATCGGCCGGGATCGCGATCCGGACAAGATCGCGGTGATTGATCTCGGCGGCGAGGGCGGCGCGCGCCAATTCAGCTACAGCGCCCTCGACGCCATCGCGAACGGCGTTGCCCGCGCGCTGGTCCGCGACGGCTTCAAGCGCGGCGACCGCATCGGAATTCTTTCAGCCAATCGCACCGAATATATTGCCGCCTGCTTCGGCATCATGCGCGCCGGCCTGGTCGCGGTGCCGGTCAATTTCAAGTTTCCGAAGAAGACCATCGATTTTGTCGTTCGCGATGCCGGCGCCAAGCTGATCTTTTGCGACATCGAGCGGCGCGCCGATTGTCCGGCGAATCTGCCTGTCATCTGTTTTGGCGGCGCTGGCAAGGAGAGCTTCGAGAGTTTCCTCGACGCTGGCCCTTTCAGCGAAGTGACGCCGGAGCCTAACGAGCCGGCAATGTTTCTTTATACGTCGGGCTCGACGGGAATTCCGAAAGGCGTTGTGCTCTCGCACCAGAGTCATCTATGGGTGGTCGAGACGAGGCTCGCCGGTCAGGATTTGTCGGCGCAGCGCTATCTGATTGCTGCGCCGCTCTATCACATGAACGCGCTGGCGCTGGCGCAACTCGCCGTTGCTGCGCATAGCACCATCGTTCTGCTGCCGAATTTCACCGCACGCGCCTATATCGACGCCATCCAAACATATCGCTGCACCTGGCTCACCGCGGTGCCGCCGATGATCGCCATGATGCTGCGCGAGAGTGAGCTCTTGGCGACGACCGATCTGTCGAGCGTGCAGTTCGTGCGCATGGGCTCGGCGCCGGTCAGCCAAAGCCTGATGTCGGCGCTCAAACGCGAGCTGCCCAAAGCCGCCGTCACCAATGCCTATGGCACGACCGAGGCCGGGCCGGTGGTGTTCGGGCCGCATCCGAAGGGATTGCCGACGCCGGAACTCTCGGTCGGCTATCCGCATCCAAAAGTGCAGCTGCGGCTGGTGGACGGTGGCGACAAAGGCGTCGCACAGGGCGTTCTGGAGATGAAATGTCCGGCCGTCATGACCGGTTATCACAATCGTCCTGATGTTGCTTCGCCGATCGGGCCGGACGGCTTCTATCGCACCGGCGACGTGTTCCGCCGCGACGCGGAGGGCTTTCATTATTTCATCGGCCGCACCGACGACATGTTCAATTCGGGCGGCGAGAATATTTATCCGGGCGACGTCGAACGCATGCTGGAGACCCACGCCGACGTCAACCAAGCCGCCGTCGTGCCGATCGACGACGACATCAAAGGCCAGAAGCCGGTCGCTTTCATCATCCCCAGAGTCGGGCGGCATCCGAGCGCCGAGGAGATCAAGCAATATGCGCTTGCCAACGCGCCGGCCTATCAGCATCCGCGCTTTGTCTGGTTTCTCGACAAGCTGCCGCTCGCCTCGACCAACAAAATCGACCGTACGGTGCTGCGCAAGCTCGCCGAGGAGCGCGTGAGCGCCGAGCGGCGGCGCTGAACCGGCGCATTGCCTATCCGGATTTCAAGCCGGATTCTTTCAGGATCGGCAGCCATCGCACCTGCTCTTGCGCCAGATATTTGGTGGTGCGGTCGGGCCCGAAATCGATGACCGACTCGAAACCCGCATTCTGCAACTTGTCCTGAAAATCCTTTTCGGCGACGACGCTGCTGGTGACTTGAGCGAGTCGACCGATGATCGGCTTCGGCGTTCCGGCCGGCGCGAACACGCCGACAAAAAGCTGCGCAATCAGGTCGGGATAGCCGGCTTCCGCCGTCGTCTCGATCTCGGGCGCGACCGCAAGGCGGTGATCGGTTGCCACCGCAAGAATGCGCACCTGGCCGGCTTTGTGCATTTCGAGCACCGTACCGCTGATATTGGAGGACATGATCGGAATGGTGCCGGCAATGAGATCGGTATAGCCCGGCGCCGCGCCCTTGTACGGGATGTGAACGATGTCCGGGAGGCCGGCGAGTTTCTTGAACAATTCGCCGCACAGATTCGACATCGTGCCCGCGCCCGCCGAGCCGTAAGACAATTTGCCGGGATTGGCCTTGGCATAGGCGACAAGCTCTTTGAGGTTATGCGCGGGCACCGATGGATTGACCATGATCATCGCCACCGAAATCGCCAGCCCCGCGACGGCGGAGAAATCCTTCACCGGATCGTAGAGCCGTTCGCCCGACAAAGCCGGATTGAGCACAAGGTCGCTGGTGCTGCCGAGCAGCAGCGTGTAGCCGTCCGCGTTGGCGTGGGCGACCATCGCCGTGCCGGTCATGCCGCCGCCGCCGCCGAAATTCTCGACGGCGATGGTGCCGAGCTTCTGCGCCGCGCCGTAAACCCAATCGCGCCCGATAATGTCGAGCACGCCGCCTGCGCTGCGCGGCACGATCAGGCGGATCGGCGATTTCGGATAATCAATATCGGCGAGAGCCTGCGAGAAAGGGCCCGCCAGCACGCCGGCGCCGAGCGCCGTCAAACCATACATTGCAAAAGCGCGCCTGTTCACCTGATACATGTCACAATCCTGATTGTTTATGGCCTGGATATTTATTGTGTGGTTGTGCCGCGCTTCGGGACCCGGCGAGATAATGGCATCCCGCAAGCTGCACGCGGCCTTCCGAGCCAGCACTTAGCAATCCGTGTGCCAAGTCGCCGAGACGGAATGACGCGCACGCATTCCATGCCTGCATTTTCCTGGTGCGTGTCGGCACACGAATGCCTAGAGTGACTCGCGCGAAGCAAATGGATATTTCGCCAAGTCGCTTCCAGTAGCCCCGAACAAAACGCAACAAGTAAATGGGTTCACGGCGTGCCCGCCGACAAAAGCCATCGCCAGCTTCCGCTCCGCGAGGAGATTTTTCTCGACCATGTCGGCCACTTTGCGCCTGACCCTGAGGCTGCGAGCGCCGCGCTCGAGGCCGCGGGCTTCTTTGCGACGCCGCGTTCGGTGCAGGTTAATCCTGACGGCAAGGGCGGCGTGGTGCTCACCGGGACTGGCAATGTCACCAGCATGTTCGAAGGCGGCTATATCGAAGTGCTTTACAAGACTGCCGACACCGCGCTCGGCCGCGAGCTTGACGACGCGATGGCGCGCTATGCCGGCGTTCACCTCGCGGCATTCTCCGTTGCCGATGCGGCGGCGACGCATCAGCGGCTTCAGTCTTTGGGCTTTCGCACCCGTCCGCTCGCCCATATGCAGCGGCCGGTCGAGACGGAGCAGGGACCGGATACGGCCAAATTCACCGTGGCGCGCGTCGAGCGCGGCGAGATGCCCGAGGGCCGGATTCAGATTCTCACGCATCATACCGAAGCCGCGGTCTGGCAGCCGCGCTGGCTTACGCATCCGAACGGTGCCGTCGGGCTGAGCGATGTCGTGATTGCGACGGCGGATGTCGACGAAGCCGCCGAGCGCTTTGCGCGTTTCACCGGCCGCCCGGCTGTCGGCACGGCTTTCGGAAAGGCCATCCGGCTCGATCGCGGTGGCGTTCAATTGACGACGGCAGAAGCGTTAGCCGAATTGGCACCGGATGTCGCGATCCCGTCGCTGCCTTTCATCGGTCTCTATGCCGTCACGGTGCGCTCGCTTGCCGTGCTGCGCGACTGCTTGCAGCGCGGCGGGCTGTCAGTCGCTACGCATGACAGATTCGTGCTCGCATATTTTCCGCCTGCGCTCGGCACCGGCGGCTGGGTCTGTGCCGAGACACCGGACTATCTGCCTTGGCGCTGAACCAGATGCGCGGACCAAAAGAAAAGGCGGCCGCAATCGAGCCGCCGCTCTGTTAGTTTGCTGGACAAATTTCTTCGGTGATTATTTCTCGACAAAGGCCTTCTCGATCACGTATTGGCCCGGCTCGCTGTGATGGCCTTCCTCGAAGCCGAGGTCGCGCACGATAGCGACGAGATCGCGCAGCATGCTCGGGCTGCCGCACATCATCACCCGGTCCTCGGCGGCGGAGAGCGGCGGCAAGCCGATCTCGTCGAACAGCGCGCTGGATGTGATCAGGTCGGTGAGGCGGCCGCGATTACGGAACGGCTCGCGCGTCACCGTGGGGAAATAGATCAGCTTGTCGCGGATCTGCTCGCCGATGAATTCGTGCTGCGGCAGGTCCCGGGTGATGAAATCGCCATAGGCGAGCTCGGCCACTTGGCGGCAGCCATGCACCAGCACGATCTTCTCATAGCGCTCGTAGGTCTCGGGATCTTTGACGATACTGAGAAACGGTGCGAGCCCGGTGCCGGTCGACAGCAAATAAAGATGCCGGCCCGGCAGCAAATTATCGAGGATCAAAGTCCCGGTCGGCTTGCCGTTGACGAGAATGCGGTCGCCGGTCTTGAGATGCTGCAGCCGCGAGGTCAACGGCCCGTCCGGCACCTTGATGGAGAAGAATTCCAGGTTCTCCTCGTAATTAGCGCTGGCGAGGCTGTAAGCCCGCAGCAGCGGCCGACCGCTGATCTCGAGGCCGATCATGGCGAACTGGCCGTTCTGAAAACGGAAGCCGGCGTTGCGGGTGGTGGTGAAGCTGAAAAGACTTTCCGTCCAATGCCTGACCGAGGTCACTTCTTCGCTGTGTAACGTGCTCATGCGGCTGGATTATTCCCTGCTTTGGTTGACAACCCCGCGGCTACAGCGATATAACTAACTAGATAATTAGCAAAAGCAAGCGCCGTAAAAGCGCTTATGGACGCGCCAAGGAATGCCGCCGCTCGTTGATTTGCCTGGCAAAAACGGCCGGATCGAACGCTATCGCATGCGCGGCCCGCAGCCTTGGAATGGCGGCGCAGCGGATAGCAAGCAGGTCGATGCCGATGCGGCCAAAGTCGCGCATCGCTTCGATCGCATCGCCTTTGCCGCCGCCCATGTCGTTGCCGATCCGCTGGCCGATGGCGATCCCTGGCTGACGCCGGCGATTGATTGGGACGCGACCATCGCGTTCCGCCGCTATCTCTGGTCGCTCGGGCTCGGCGTCGCCGAGGCAATGGATACGGCGCAGCGCGGTATGGGGCTCGACTGGCCGAACGCGCTCGAACTGATCCGGCGCTCAGTCGCTGCTTCGCGTGAGGTGCCGGGCGCGGTCGTTTTCTCCGGCGTCGGCACTGATCAGCTGGCGCCGTCGCCAGCCGTCACGCTCGATGATGTGATCCGCGCCTATGAGGAACAGATCGAGGCGGTCGAGGCATGCGGGGGCCGCATTGTTCTGATGGCGAGCCGCGCACTCGCCGCCGCGGCGAAGTCGCCCGACGATTACGCCAAGGTCTACGGGCGCATTCTCGATCAGGTGCGCGAGCCGGTCATCATTCATTGGCTTGGCGAAATGTTCGATCCGGCGCTCGCCGGCTACTGGGGCAGCGCGGATCACTCGGCCGCGATGGATGTCTGCATCGATATCATCGGCGACCATGCGGACAAGGTCGACGGTATCAAGTTGTCACTGCTCGACAAGGACAAGGAAATCCGGCTGCGGCGGCGTCTGCCGCAGGGCGTGCTCACCTATACCGGCGATGATTTCAATTTCCCCGAACTGATCGCGGGCGACGCGCAGGGCTTCTCGCATGCGCTCCTCGGCATTTTCGCCGCCATCGCGCCGGCGGCCGCGGCCGCGCTCGACGCGCATGGCCGCGGCGATATGGACGGCTATTGGCGCATCCTCGAGCCGACCGTGCCGCTGTCGCGGCATCTCTTCAAGGCGCCGACCCGCTTCTACAAGACCGGAATCGTGTTCCTCGCTTATCTCAACGGGCATCAATCGCATTTCGTCATGGTCGGCGGACAGCAGAGTGCGCGCTCTTTGCTGCATCTCGTCGACGCGTTCAAATTGGCCGATGCGGCGGGCCTGATCCGCGATCCGGATCGGGCCGCCGCGCGGCTCAACACGGTGCTGCGCCTGCACGGCGCCGGCTGAACCGAAGAGGCTTTCATGCCGGTTGCGGTGACATCGAGAGCAAAGAGGCCGGCGGCGGCGAAAGCCAAACTGCACCCGGTGCGCGATGCCGAGCGCACCAGGCGCGCGCTGCTTGACGCCGCCGAGATCGAGTTCGCCGCCAAAGGCCTAGCCGGCGCCCGTGTCGACGTCATCGCCGAAGCGGCCGCGGCGAACAAGCGGATGCTCTATTATTATTTCGGTTCCAAGGATGACCTCTATGTCGCGGTACTCGAGCGCGCTTACGGGGCAATGCGCGAGCGCGAGAAGGAGCTCAAGCTCACCGATCTCGAGCCGAACGAGGCAATCCGCAGACTGGTCGAGTTCAAATTCGACTATTATGTCGAGAATCCGCGGATCATTTCGCTGCTTGCCGCCGAGAACATGAACGGCGGCAAATATCTCAGGCGCTCGCGGCGGCTGCGGGCCATGCACCTGACCCTTGTCGACATGCTCCGTGATGTTCTTGCTGCCGGCGAGCGGAAGGGCGTGATCAAGCCCGGCATCGATCCGTTTCAGCTTTATGTGTCGATGTCGGCGCTAAGCTACTTCTACTTTTCCAATTCGGCGACGCTGTCGACGGGTTTCGGCCGCGATCTGACGAGCGAAGCCGAGCGCAAGGCGCGGCGCGAGCACGCCGTCGAGGTCATTATCTCTTATGTGAAGGCCTAAACCGCGTCAGGCGAACGGCGCGGCGGCGATGCGGAGGAAATATGAAATTCGGCGATTACCCCAAAGCTGGCTCGTTCGACGGCGTCTCCGGCTTTCGCAGTTACGTACAGTCGCTCGGGCTCGACATGCCCTGCGACGACATCGTCTCGGGCGGCCCGCATTCGCCGCTCGGCGCCCCGCTCGAATTCGACGGCATGACGATCGGCCATCGCATCGCCGTGCAGCCGATGGAAGGCTGGGATTGTCAGACCGACGGCCGTCCCTCGGACAACGCCAAGCGGCGGTGGCGGCGGTTCGGATTGAGCGGCGCCAAGTTGATCTGGGGTGGCGAGGCCTGCGCGGTGCGGCCCGACGGACGCGCCAATCCGCGGCAGCTCGTCATGACCGAGCAGAGCCAGAAGGACATCGCCGACCTTCGCCGGATCGTGATCGATGCACACAAGGAAGCGACCGGCGGGCAAGATGATCTCGTCATCGGCTTGCAGCTCACTCATTCCGGCCGTTTCTGTAAGCCCCACGATAATACCAAGTTCGAATCCATCATCGCTTATCGTCATCCGCTGCTCGACAGGAAGTTCCGCTATCCGGCGGATCGTCCGGTCATCAGCGACGACGAGATCAAGCGCCTGGTCGAGGATTTTGTCATCGCGGCCAAACGCGCGGAAGCCTGCGGTTACGATTTCGTCGACGTCAAGCATTGCCACGGCTATCTCGCCCACGAATTCCTCACCGCCGTCGACCGGCCAGGTCCTTACGGCGGCAGCCTGGAAAACCGCACGCGTTTCCTGCGCGATGTCGTCGAAGGTATCCGTGCCGAAGCGCCGCGGCTGCGCATCGGCGTGCGCCTGAGCGCGGTCGATACCGTGCCGTTCAAGCCCGATCCCGAGCGCTCGCTGCCCGGTGCCCTCGGTCCCGGCATACCCGACGACTTCGCACGGCCGTACCGTTATGCCTTCGGCGCCGATCCGGACAATCCGCTGCGCCACGACCTCACCGAGCCCAAGGCATTCCTGGAAATCCTGCGCGGGCTCGGTATCCGCCTCGTCAACATCACCGCCGGGAGTCCGTACTACACGCCGCATTACATTCGGCCGGCGCTCTATCCGCCGTCCGATGGCTACCATCCGCCGGAGGATCCCTTTGTTGGCGTAATGCGCCATCTTGAGGTCGTGCGCGAGTTGAAAGCGACCTTTCCGGATTTCTGCTTCATGGGCTCGGGCTACACCTATCTTCAGGACTATTTCCCGAATGTCGCGCAGGCGGTGGTGCGCCAGGGCTGGGTCGATCTGGTCGGCCTCGGCCGCATGGTGCTCGCTTATCCGGAATTGCCGCTCGACATTCTGCAGAGCCGGCCGGTGCAAAAGAAGCGCCTATGCCGTACCTTCAGCGATTGCACCACGGCGCCGCGCAACAACATCGTCTCCGGCTGCTATCCGCTCGACGCCTTCTACAAGAAGTCGCCCGAGTTCAAGCAGCTCGCTGCAGTGAAGAAGCACGCCGAGACGGCGTAAGCGGCGCTTTCCGGCAGAGGCGAGGGCGTGGCGCCGCCGGCGTCGCGACGACAGACAAATAGTCTATAATGCCGAGGCCGGAGGGATCGCTTGCCGTCTTACGTTCTCGCCATCGATCAAGGCACGACGTCGACGCGGGCCATGCTGTTCCGCGCCGATACCTCGATCGCGGCCGTCGCACAGCAGGAATTTCCGCAGCATTTTCCCGCCGACGGCGAGGTCGAACACGATCCGGAAGATATTTGGACGACGACGCTCGCGACGTGCCGTGATGCATTGGGTCAGGCCAACGCGGCGGCGCGCGACATTGCCGCCATCGGCATCACCAATCAGCGCGAGACCACCTTGCTGTGGGATCGCGCTTCAGGCCGCCCGCTGCATCGCGCCATCGTCTGGCAGGATCGCCGCACCGCGGATCTTTGCGCTGAGCTGAAAGCGAAAGGACTGGAGCCGAAATTTGCAGCCAAGACCGGGCTTCTGCTCGATCCCTATTTTTCCGGGACCAAACTCGCATGGCTGTTGCAAAACGTGCCGGGTGCCGCCGCCAAAGCCGCACGCGGCGAACTCGCCTTCGGCACGGTCGACACTTATTTGCTGTGGCGTCTTACGGGAGGCAGAGTGCATGCGACCGATGCGACGAATGCATCGCGCACGCTGTTGTTCGACATTCATGCCGGACGCTGGGATGACGAGCTCCTGCAGCTTCTCGGCGTACCAAGGTCGTTGCTGCCTGAGGTTCGCGATTCATCCACGGCTTTCGGGGCCACCGATCCCGATCTGTTCGGCGCCGCGATTCAGATTTGCGGCATTGCCGGCGATCAGCAGGCCGCGCTGATCGGCCAAGCCTGTTTCACGCCCGGCATGATGAAATCGACCTACGGCACCGGCTGTTTCGCGCTGCTCAATACCGGAACGACGCCGGTGGCTTCGAGCAACAAGCTTCTCACCACGATCGCCTATCAGTTCGGCGGCGTGCGCAGCTACGCCCTCGAGGGCTCGATATTCGTTGCCGGCGCTGCCGTGCAATGGCTGCGCGACAATCTGCGCATCGTGCAAAGCGCCGAGCAGACCGGGCCGCTCGCGGCGGACGCCGATCCGACCCAGGACGTCATTTTGGTCCCGGCTTTCGTCGGCCTCGGCGCGCCGTATTGGCGGCCTGATGTGCGCGGCGCATTGTTCGGACTGACGCGCGCCACCGGGGCGCACGAGCTCGCGCGGGCTGCGCTTGAAAGCGTCTGTTTTCAGACCGCCGATCTGATCGCCGCCATGCGAGCGGATTGGCGCGCGGCGGATACGACGCTCAGGACCTTGCGTGTCGACGGCGGCATGGCGAATTCCGATTGGACGATGCAACGTCTTGCCGATCTCATCGGCAGCAATGTCGATCGGCCGCAGATCAAGGAAACGACAGTGCTTGGCGCGGCCTATCTCGCCGGCTTGCAGGTCGGCTTCTTCTCCGAACCGGATCGCTTTCTCGATCATTGGCAGTTGGAGCGCCGGTTTTCCCCGCAGATGGCTGCCGCAACACGAGAACACAAGCTCGCGACGTGGGCATCGGCGGTGCGTCGCCTGCTGACCTGAAGAAATTTCATCGGGCGATTTCTCGCGATGCGGCGGGCGCGCCGCATGGCTGGCATTTGCCGTGGAACTCACGGGAACTGGGCGGGTGCCCGGACGTTGTCGGGGACTGGGCGGGAGATTGGGCGCAGCGTGCCGCGTAGCCGAAAACGGTCGAAGACGAATCAGCAAAACTGAGGAGTTCAGCCATGGAATTCCGTTACGACCCGCAAGCGCGGCGGCTGCATATGCGTGCGCTGGCACCCGCGGGGCATAACGCCGAAAGCTTCGTCGCTACCGATGATTTCAAGTTCGGCATCGAAGAAGAATATTTCCTGTCCGATGCCGCCACGTTCGAAGTGCCGGCCGAGACACCCGATGCGTTATTCGAGGCCGCCGATTTCGGCGTCAGCGGCCGGATCGAGCGCGAGTTCTTGCAAGCGCAGATCGAGGTCGCGAGCGAGCCGCAAGCTGATGCCGGGGCGGCGCGCGCCGCTCTTCTGCGGTTGCGCCAGAATGCGGCGGCCGCGGCGGCGGAGCATGGATATGTGGTGCTCGCCTGCGGCACGCATCCGCTGGCGCGTTGGGGGCAGTCGGCGCAGAGCCCGAAGGATCGCTATTCGCATGTCATGGACGTGCTGCAGATGATCGGCGAGCGCGACATGCTGTGCGGCATGCATGTGCATGTCGAATTCCCCGATCCGCGGCGCCGCATCGATGTGATGACGCGGATCATTCCCTACCTGCCGCTGTTCGTCGCGCTCTCGGCGTCGTCGCCGTTCTGGCAAGGCCGTGCCACCGGATTGAAGGCCTATCGGCTCGCCGCCTATGACGAGTTGCCGCGCACCGGCCTGCCGGATCTGTTCCGCAACGAAGACGATTACAATGCCTTCGTCGATGCCATGCAGCGGTCCGGCGCGATGCAGGATACCAGCCATTTGTGGTGGTCGATCCGGCCGTCGCTGAAATATCCGACCTTGGAACTGCGGGCGCCGGATTGCTGCACGAGGATCGACGACACGATCGCGCTCGCGGCGCTCTACCGGGCGCTGGCACACTATTTGTATAGTCATCCGGAGCACAATGCGGGGATCGACAGCGTGGAGCGGGCAATCGCAGTCGAGAACAAATGGCGCGCCCAGCGTTACGGGGTGCAAGGCACGTTCGTGACCAGGTCCGGCGCCGTATCGGTGGCCGAAATGCTCGACCTAGTCGTGGATATGATCGAAGCCGACGGCGACCGGCTCAACTGTGCCGAGCAGCTGGAGCACTGCCGTTCCATCGTGCTCACGGGCACCTCGGCCGACACCCAGTTACGAATCTTTACCGAAAGTGAACACGAAGGCGCCGATATTGCTCTACATAAGGTGATTCGATGGATCCGGGACGCCACCTTGGTGGCTTGACCGCGCGATGAGGGCTGAGGCCCGGAAAGGTACCTTAAGGCCGTTCTATGTGCCGCTGGATTGCATATCGGGGAGAAGCCACCGCGCTCGAGCACTATGTGACCGAGCCCGAGCACTCTTTGATCTCGCAAAGCATCCATGCGCTCGAAGCCATGTCGAGCACCAATGGCGACGGTTTTGGGCTGGGCTGGTACGGCGAGCATCCGGAACCCGGCTTGTATCGCGAAGTCCGCCCGGCCTGGTCGGATGAGAATTTGCGCTATCTGTGCCGGCACCTGCGATCGCACCTGTTCTTCGCCCATGTCCGCGCCGCGACCGGCACGCCGATCACCCGGCCGAATTGCCATCCGTTCGCCTGCGGCAGTTGGATGTTCATGCACAATGGCTTTGTCGGCAATTGGAGCCGGTTGCGCCGCAGCATCGAGGCGCTGATCCCGGACAAGCTTTATCCGGCACGGGTCGGCACGACCGACTCGGAGGCGATCTTCCTCGCCATGCTCGGCGCCGGTATGGAGCGGCCGGTGACGGCTGCGGAGAAGGTCCTGCACACGATCAGCAACCTTGTTAGTCAGACCGAACCCGGCGACCGCTTTCGCTTCACCGCCGCGCTGTCGAATGGTGAAGACCTTTATGCCTTCCGCTACGCAGTGAACGACCGCGCCAATACGTTGTACTTCAGGGAAACCGAACGCGGCATCGTCATCGTGTCGGAGCCGCTCGACCGCGACCACAAGAACTGGGTAGCGGTGCCGGAAAACCACGTCGTCGTGGCGCTGGCCGGCGAGCGCGCCCGCGTCGTGCCGTTGTTTCACCGGCATCAGGAAGCGGCGGAATAATCTCTGTCGTCCTTGCAGTGAAGATCATATGCCGGCGGCGCGGCCGGCCGCCCGGCACCGGTGTATAATCAAGGCTTCCAGTTCTGCGTCCAGGCCGGCGGCGTCTTGCTGTCGATGAGGATGAAGGCGATCCGGCACGGTTGCGTGCCGTTGTTGACCCAGGCGTGGTTGGTGGCTTGCTGCACCAGCACGTCACCTGCCTTCACATGGATCTCGCTGTCGTCGAGCAGCATGTCGATCTCGCCGTCGAGCACGATGGCGTAATCGACGGTCCTCGTGCGATGCGTATTGGCGTGCCGGCTGAAGCCTTGCGTCGCTGGGTCTATGCCCATCGACACCAGGACCTGATGATGATCGACCGGCGCGGCGCCGGGTTGGATCGGCGCGAAGTCGACGATGCGGAATACGGTACCGTTGGGCGACGGTGGGACACCTTGATGGCTTTCGCCACGATCGGTCGAGGCCGAAGCGTCCAGGGGAAATTCATGCGTGGTCCAGAGCAGCGTCATGCCGTTGCTGCCTGCCGTGCGCTGTTTGGCCTTTATCGGGCCATCGAACACGACAACCGCTTTGCCTTTGGCGTCGTGCCCGGTGACGATCCGGCGTGTCGATCTCAACTCCATGATCCCAACCCTTTCCGCTGCGAATTTGGTCCGTACTCTTACTTGCACGCACGGATCCCAGACAAGCCTCATCGCATGGCCGCGGGCTGATCAAGCATAGACGCGATTGTCGGGTTGGGCGCCGCCAAGGCTGCAACTATTCCGATCAGTCGGCCGATTGCGGGTGCGTCGTCTTGACGTCCGGCTGACCGGACATGCCGTACCAATCATTAACTTCTACAATGTAAATCTGTTCAATACGCAACCGCCTGCGTAGACAAATTCACGGGTCCGAAGCTCGTAGCACGTAAATGGGAATGAGAATACGGCACGCGTCTCATCATCCGATGAGCGGCCGATTGAAAGTTCGTAGCGCAACGGCACACGGAAGCCGCCCAGTATGAGTTCCACCATCGATCCTGCGCTCGCACCGTCCATTGCGTCGGGTGCGGAAGCCGGCAACCGGCTCGGCGCCAAATCATCCTCCACTGAATTCATCAGCTTCGCCATCGGCGACGAGCAATACGGCGTCGACATCATGGCGGTGCGCGAGATCAAGGAGTGGTCGGGCGTCACTCAATTGCCCAATCAGCCCGATTATATGCGCGGCGTGCTCAATCTGCGCGGCACGATGGTGCCGATCATCGATTTGCGCTGCCGCTTCGGGCAGGGGCTGACCGATGCAACGCCAGTTCATGTCGTCATCGTGGTCCATGTCGATGGCAAGACCGTCGGTCTGCTCGCCGACCGCGTGCTCGACATCGTTTCCGTCGAGGGTTCGCAGGTGCAGCCCGTGCCACACGTGTCGCGGGCGTCCCAGGCCAATTTCCTGTCTGGTCTGGTGACAATCGACAGCATCATGATCGCGCTGATCAATCTCAACAATCTTCTGTCCGAACAAAGCGAGATGCTCGCGGCTAGCTGACGCCGCGCGCACCTGGAAACGTCCGGATGGCGTCGGGGCACCGTCGCGTCGGGGCATCAGGGAAGGCTTTAGGGCGGCTCGCGGCCCGTCGCGGAAAGTCGGGCGTGCCAAGGCGGCCGCGGCTGAAGGACGCAGAGCCGCCCGCGCACCGCCGCCATGGCCGCACCAAACGTTAACTACTGTCGGGTAATTTCATCCAAGTCCTGGTGTTAGGTCGCAGATGCGCTGCGGGATCAGTCCGCGCGGTGAATGATAGAAGTCGCTTGAATGTGCCCCGCCCTTGAAATTCGACCGGCGCCATCGATCGCGTTCGGATTAGGCGCCGGCGATTTGTTCCGAGTTCGCACCACCTCCTCCGGATTCATCGGTCTTGCGATCGGCGCGGTGCGCTGCGCCGGGCCACATGGCGGCCGGCCGGTACGGCCGGCGCCGCGCGCGCTCGCGCCGATCAGCTTCGACAATTCAACCCGCGCGCAGCGCGAAAACCTCCGGGACAATAGGCGGCCAACGAAGCGCGCGCCGCAGTTTTAAGGAAGTGGATCATGTCGATCAAATACCGGCTCTATGGCGGCTTCGGCGTCCTTGTTCTCATCACCATCGGCCTCGTCCTCTACGGCGCCATTGTCTTCGGCGATGTCGGTGCCGTCGTCACCCGCATGAACTCGATCGCCGCCAATAATGCACGAACGCTGCAGGCCGAGGAGAGTCTGGAGATCCTGCGCCGCAGCACGTTGCGATACGTCTACGACCGCGATCAGGCTTCGCGGAAGCAGAACGACGAGATGGCGGCCAACGTGCTTGCTGCGCTCCAAGGCGCGGAAAAGTCGGCACCGCGCGAAGAGCGAAAGAAGATGTATCGCGATATGCAGGCCGGTCTCGCCAGCCTGCAGCAGGAGACACATAACCTGTTCGACGCGGTTGACCAGACCGCGGCCGACCAGGTCAAAGTTATTAAAGCCGGCGAGGACATGGCTGCCCGTTTCAACACGTTGATCGACAAATATGTGGATCACGCCGCGCCTGATGCGAATCCCGCTATCGCGCCGTTGATCCTGAAGCTCGATTCGCAGTTGCTGCAGCTGCGCATCGTCAATCTGCGCGGTCAGCTTGTGCATAACACCGACATGCTGCCGGTTCTGGACGCAGCCGTCGCCAGAGCGCTATCAACCATTGCCGCTTTGGAGGCCGTCGGTCCGGACGATCTTCGCGCGCAGATCGCACCGCTCAAAACCATGGTCAACGATCTGCATGGCGTCTCCCGCGGCCTGATCAGCCGCGTCCACCGGGTCCACGATATTTTCGCCGACAAGGTCACGCCGCAGATCAGCCAATTGCAGCAGTCGCTTGCGGGCGCGCGGCAGGAACTGGCCGACAATTTCGAATACACCAAGAACTATGTCGAAAGCTCGATCGTGAGCACGGTGCTCAACCAGAAGATCATCGGCGCGGTTACCCTGCTCATCGGCGGCTTGATCGCGTTCTTTGTCGGGCGATCGATTTCCAACCCGATTACCGCCCTGACGAAAGGGATGCGGGAATTGGCGGAGGGGAATTTCGACGTTGTGCTGCCGGGTCTCAAGCGCCGTGACGAGATCGGCAATATCGCCAAGGCGGTGGAGGCGTTCAAAGTCAAAGCGGCGGAGAGGGCGGAAGCGGAAGCCCAGGCCAAGGCCGAACTGGACCGCAAGGCCGAGGCCGAACGGCAGGCCGCCATGGAGAGGATGGCCGAGGAGTTCCAGGCCACGGTCGGCGGCATCGTGCAGGCCGCGGTCGCCGGCGACTTTTCCAAGCGCGTCGAACTTCAGGGCAAGACCGGGCTCGTCCTCAATATCGGCACCGCGATCAACTCGCTGTGCGACAATGTCGCCAAGGCGCTGGGCGACCTGATCGAGATGCTGAGCGCGCTCGCGCAAGGCAATCTCAGCCAGCGCATCACCACCGATTATCAGGGCGACTTCGCGGAACTTAAGAACAACGCCAATACCGCGGCCGAGCGCATCGGTCAGATCATCGCCCAGATCAAGGCGGCGGCGCGCGAAGTGTCGGACGCCTCGGCGGAGATATCGTCGAGCACCACCGACCTGTCGCAGCGCACCGAGGAACAGGCGGCGAGCCTGGAAGAGACCTCGGCGTCGATGGAAGAGATCGCCGCGACCGTGAAGAAGAACGCCGAGAACGCGCAAGCGGCCAATCAGTCGACCGCCAAGGCGCGGCAGGTGGCCAATCACGGCGGCGACGTGGTGGCCAAGGCGGTGGCGGCGATGGCGCAGATCGAGACGTCGTCGGGCAAGATCTCCGACATTATCGGCGTGATCGACGAGATCGCGCGGCAGACCAATCTCTTGGCGCTCAATGCCGCGGTGGAAGCGGCGCGGGCCGGCGACGCCGGACGCGGCTTTGCCGTGGTGGCGGCCGAGGTGCGGACGTTGGCGCAGCGTTCCTCGCAGGCGGCCAAGGACATCAAGGACCTGATCACCAACAGCAACGGGCAGGTTCAGGCCGGCGTGGAACTGGTCAACAAGGCCGGCGAGGCTTTGGGCGAGATCGTGGAATCGATCAAGGACGTGGCGGACCTGGTGTCCGACATTGCCGGGGCCAGCGTGGAGCAGTCGAGCGGGGTTGACGAGGTCAACCGGGCGCTGACGCAGATGGACGAGGTGACGCAACAGAACTCGGCCTTGGTCGAGGAGAATGCGGCGACGGCGAAGACGCTCGAGCATCAGGCCAGGACCATGGACGAGCGGGTGTCGTTCTTCCGTCTCGACGAGGCGGCCAATGCCGCCGTGCCGGCCGCGACGATGCCGGCCGCGTGGGAGGATGCCGTGGACGGCGATGACGCCGACGCGGCCGAGCCCGCGCCGCGCCAAGCCGCGCCTGTCGCCAAGCGGCCGGCCCCCCGTGCCCACGGCGCGCTCGCGCTCAAGGACGACGACGCCGGGTTCTAAAATCGGGTCTTCGGCCGCGCCGGGGCGCCAAAAAGTCTTGCGGTGCTTGCGCCGGGTTTCTGGTAAAACCCGCCGCAAATTTGCCGCGAGGTTGCCGGCCAATCGCATGATGTCCGAGCTGACCGATATTCCCGTCGTTGATCTGCGCGATGGCGACGCAGCGCGTCACGTCCGCCAGAGCGCGGCACGTGCCCGTGCCTTGCGCGACGCTTGCCTCGGCATCTTTCCTCGCCCGGTGCTGCCGCTCGTGCCGGTGCTCGACCGCGCCTCGCAAAGCTGGCTCGAACGCTCGCGCTCGCCCTATATGCCGGAGATTGCGCAGATCGCCGGCGCGCTCGATTTTTCCGGTATCTGGCTCCTGAACGCATCCTATCAGTGGGGCTGCACCGCTCGCGTCGGCGAGGAGAGCGGCCTGCCTTGGCTCCTGCGCACTTTGGACTGGCCGTTCGCCGGATTGGGCCGTTATGCCGAAGTGGCCCAAATGCGGGGGCCATGCGGCGACTTCTACAGCGTCACCTGGCCCGGTTATGTCGGCGCGCTCACCGCGATGGCGCCGCAGCGCTTTGCAGCTTGCGTCAACCAGGCACCGATGCGCCGGCGCACCGCGCATCGCTGGCTTCGCGGCTACGATTTCGCGGTCAATGCGGCGGCGATCTGGCGGTCTGATAATCTGATGCCGCCCGATCAACTGCTGCGCCAAGTCTTCGAGGTCTGCGACGATTATGTCTCCGCACGTCGCATGCTGGAAACCGTGCCGGTGGCTCGCCCGGTCATCTATTCACTGGTGGGCGTCAAGGCGAAAGACAGCTGCATCGTCGAGCGCACCGAGACGGATTTCGTCACGCGCGAGGACGAACCCAGCGCCGCCAATGATTGGGTGCCGTGCCGCGCCGGCTGGGAAGGCCGGATCGGCATGCGTCGCTTTCTCAGGAGTTCCTTCGCGGAGGCAACGGACTATAACCGCCTGCGCCGTGAGACGCTCAAGGCGTGGGACGGGCCGTTGTCGGCGCCGGGCTTCGACTGGGTGCGCGAACCGGTGCTTAATCCCTATACCCGGCTTGCAGTCGCGATGTGCCCGGCGACCGGCATGTTGCGGGTCGTCGGCTACGACAAGGCGGAGGCCGCAGCTCCAGCCGAGCGGGTGACGCGGGTGCGCGAAGTCATGGCGGAAGCCGCTCCACAAGCGGCGTAAACGCCGCTCATTCCCGATCAGGGCTGTCGAGACGGCGGGTTTTATTTGCACTTTACGGAACTCTATCCATGCGCCGCAGCAAGGCACCGCCGCGGGGAACTTTGTAATGTCGACAGAGGTTTGGCCGAAATCCGACGATGTGTGCTGCAGGTCACATCTCGCATCGCAAGGCCGGCATAAGTATTTCACCGTACCGGGCCGGGTTTACGGAGCGAGTCATGACCAGGATCTTCATCAGCGACATGCCGAGTTTCGGTTGGCGGTGGGGATATATGAAACACCGCCTCGTGCAATGGCGGCGCCGGGCGCGAGCGCGCCATGAATTGCAGGGCCTGAGCGACGCTGCATTGCGCGATCTCGGCCTGACGCGCTGCGACGCGGCGCGGGAATCCGCCAAACCGTTCTGGATGGTCTGAGCAGGTTTGATCGACGAGTTTCTTAAGGCGACGCACACTGGCAAACTGGCGGGCCGCTCTTCTCGGGCGGTCCGCCTTCTCGTTTGCAGCGGCGAGTGCGTCCGCAAGCGATTTGCGCCGTCACGCGTTCTTTGTACGATGCGTGATCAATCATGACGGGAAGCGTGCGAATGCCCAAGGTCAAGACCGCGGACGGCGTGAGTCTCTATTGCGAGGAAGCCGGGACGGGAACGCCCATCATTTTCGTGCACGAATTTGCCGGCGACTATCGCACCTGGGAACCGCAGATGCGCTACTTCGCGCGCGCGCATCGCTGCGTGACGTACAGCCAGCGCGGCTATCCGCCCTCCGATATCCCCAACGATCCGGCAAGCTACGGACAGGACCATGTGCGCAACGATGTCATCGCCGTCATGGACGCGCTCGGCATCGACAGAGCGCACGTGGTCGGTCACTCGATGGGAGCCTATACCGCGCTGCATGTCGGCATTCGTCATCCGGAGCGCTGCATTTCCGTCACCGCAGCCGGCTGCGGCTGGGGCTCGGTGCCCGATCCTGCCGCGCGTGCCGCGATGCGCGCGCAAGCCGCCGAAAACGCGAAAATGTTCACGGCGAAAGGCATGGCGGAGGCGGCCGTGATCTATACCGATACGGCGTCGCGGCATCCGCAGAAATATAAGGACCCGCGCGGCTTTGCCGAATTCGTGGCCATGCTCTCGGAACATTCCGCGCTTGGCCATGCGCTGACCATGGCGATGTTGCAGAGCAAGCGGCCGACGCTGTGGGACATGGAAGCGGATCTGAAGAAATTCTCCGTGCCGCTTCTGGTCATCTGCGGCGACGAGGACGAGACCTGCCTCGACGGCAGTGTCTTTCTCAAGCGCACCGCACCGAGCGCCGGGCTGCTCGTCATCCCGCGCTCCGGGCACACCATCACCAGCGAAGAGCCGGCCGCGGTCAATGCCGCATTGGCCGACTTGTTCGCCGCCGCGGAAGCCGGCCGCTGGCTTGCGCACAAGGCGCCGGCTTGAGCGCCGGCGGCCGCGTCCCTTCCCGATGGAAGCCTAGCGGCCGCTTGTCGCCGGACCGGTTGCAGACATGATCGATTTCGCGATGGTGTCCCAGGCCAGGTTTTTGATCGCGACCAGCGGCGGGTTTTCCAGCACCGCCGTGGTCGCGGCGTGCTGATTGCAGCCTTGGACCAGGACTGAGATCTTGACGTCGCCGTCGGTATAGTAACGATCGCCTTCGCCGTTGCGGCCGTCGACGGTCGGGCCGATGCCGGTGACTTCGTAGATCGTGAGCACGACACGCGCATGTCTGAGATCGGTGGTGAGAAGGTCGCGCTCGGCGTCGATATCCGGCCCGATGTGATGGGTGATGCGGGCATCGTCATGGCTGAAGCCGACGCCGCGGTCGAACGTGGCCGCACCGAGCCATACCGCGCGGCCCTCTTCGCCGCGCTCCAGGACGCGCCAGAAGCGGACATGGTTGCGCTTGTCGGCGCTGTTGCCGACAAGCTTCTCGAAAGCAAGCTCCTGACGCCGGCTGTCATAATAGAGATGGCTGACGGGCGCCTGCCGATAGGGGCGGTCGAGCAGCACGCTGCCGACGATCTCGATGCTCGAGCGCAGCGTGATTGGATCGGCCGGATACCAGCCGGCCGCGTTCATCGCGCACAGCACGTCCCCACGCGAGCCGACCAGGCCGACATTGATCGGGTCGCCCGGGATGCCGGCCGCCGTGCGCGTAATCATTGTGCGCCCGGCGAGGCCCTTTTGGTGCTCGTAATGCCGCCAGAACATCGGCAGCACGATATAGGCGACGAGAAAATACAGCCCGACGATCGCGGACGACGCCGTGATCAACAAGGCTCCCCATTTGACGTGATGGGCGCGGATCTGCATGGGGCGCTAATCTGCCACGCCTTCACGTCGGATTCGCGAGGACATCGAGATGGCGCGTCTCGTTGATGCGCCGTACCGCAATTTTTCCATTGGCGATGTCGATTTCGTTGAGGCAGCACGGGTCCTGCGCCACTCGCCAATAGGCCGACAAGGGCTGATCGAGAAGCAAGAGCAACAGCGCCCGATTGATGCTGTCATGGCCGACGAGCACAATCGTATCGCTTGGATGCCGTTCGAGCGCCATGCGCAAGACATTGCCGGCGCGCGCGACGAGGTCTTGCAGCGACTCGCCACCGGGAAAGCGGACGTGCTCCGGCGCTGCAAACCACGCTGCGAATAATGGCGCATCCAGCGCCTTGGCTTCGTCGAAGGTTTTAAATTGCCACGCGCCATAGTCGATGTCATTGAGGTCGCCGCAAATCTCCGCCGCAATGCCGCCGGCGGCCGCGATAGCGGCGCCGGTCGCGACACAACGGCTCATCGGGCTCGTATAGATGTTGCGCGGCCGGAAGCTCCCGGCGATGCGCCCGGCGATCGCCGCTGCCTGCTGGCGCCCGAGCGTCGTCAGTTCAAGCGGCTCGCGGCCGCGAAAACGCTCGGGCTTGATCCCCTCGACATGGCCGTGGCGCGTCAGAAGGATCTTGGTCATGTGCCAGGCTCACGTCCAGCCGAGCCGCTCGCTGAACGGATAGGATAGCGCCGGAGCGTTTCCGGCGCATATGGATGGGCCTGAGCGTCGACGATCATTGCATTATTGTCTGCCGGTTTGCGGTGCGAAGTGTGCCGCGCGCCGGTGAGGGCTGCAATGGTGATCGAGCGCCAATGAGCTGTTCGGCGGTCGGATTTACCGCGGCGGCAATGAAGCGGCTTCGCCAAGGTCCCAAAACAGGCCGGCTATGATGCCCAGACCCTCGCGCGCAATCGGCGCAAGCATGTGTTCGTTCGGCGCGTGCTGCGAGCAGCCGGCATAGGAATGCGGCAGCCAGATCGTTTTCAACTGCAACACATCGGCGAAAATGTCGTTCGGAAGCGAGCCGCCGAGATTGGGCAGAATGGTCGGGGCGCGTCCGGTGGTAAGCTGCACGGAACGCTTGGTCCAACTCACCCACGGATCGGCAGGATCGAGCCGGCTTGCATAAAAATGTCCGCCTTGGCCGGTGCGGATTTCGACTTGGTCGAATCCGCGGGCGTCGAGATGGCGACGCAATGCCGGGAGGATGTCGCTGACGTCGGTACCGACGACATAACGCAGCTGGCAATGCGCCCGCGCCGAACCCGGAATGGCATTGACCGGACGTTCCGGCGTGCCGGCGGTGAAGGCTACAATCTCGAAACTGTTCCAGCCGAACACCCGCTCGGCCGGCGTCAGGCCAGGTTCGCCCCAATCGCGATCGATCCGCGGACCGTCGGCGCCGCCATCGACTTCGACGTCCGTTAGAACCTGGCGCACCTCGTCGGGCAAAGGCGGCCGCCATTCCGGCACGCGGATCGTGCCGCGCGCATCGGTCATCGATGCCAGCGCCTGCGCCAGGATGATCGCCGGGTTGGCGAGGAGCCCGCCGAAATTGCCGGAATGATGCGCGCCTTCGCGCAAATCGACGATGAGTTCGAACGGCAGCGTGCCGCGCGCGCCGAGAAAGATCGTCGGCTCGGTCGGCGCATTGCGCGGCCCGTCGGAGCCGATCAGCACATCGGCCTTGAACACATCGTCACGATGTTGTTCGCACAATTCATGCAAGCCCGCCGAGCCGACTTCCTCGCCCATTTCGATGAGGAACTTGCAATTAAAGCCGAGCGCGCCGCGCTCTTCGAGCACGGCGGCGAGGCCGGCAATGTTGATCGTGTGCTGGCCCTTGTTGTCCGCCGTGCCGCGCCCGTAGATGCGCTCGCCTTCGACCGCGATCCGCCAGGGCGACAAGCCCGGCCGCCACAGATCATCGAGGCCGCGCACGGTGTCACCGTGGCCATAGACCAGTACTGTCACGAAGTCCGGATTTTCGATGCGCGCCGCGGACAGCACCGGCGGCCCGAGCGGGTTGTCCAGGATCCGGCAGACAAAGCCGAGGTGAGTCAGCGCCGGCGCAATCTCGTCGGCAAGATAGGCGCGCAGTGTATCGGCCCGCTCGGGCTCTTGGCTCGAACTCGGTATGGCGACGCGGCGGCCGAGATCGGCAAGAAAGCGGCCGTCATCAAAATAGGTGTGCGCGCGGGCGATGGCACTGTTGCGGCTCATTCGGTTTATCACTCTGCGGTTAATCCGGCGGTCTCGACCATTTTGTGCCATTGCGCCTCGTCGTCGGCGACAAATTTGGCGAATTCGTCGACTGACATGGTCGCCGGCACGCCGCCGTCTTCGGTGAAGCGGCGACGATCTTGGGATCCGCCGCGGCGTTTCTCAACGCGTTATTGAGCGCCGTCACAATTTCCGTCGGCGTGCCGCCTGGCGCAAATAACCCTCCCCACAATTCGCGAGGCCATCCAAACTCGCCGAGCTTAGCGCAGAGGCGTGCGGCCAAGTAAGGGAGGGTCAGATGCGCCGCAACGGCATCGTCCAGGCCATCCAGGCGCCGACAGCGGTGAAACATGCAACGGTGAGAAAAGCGGCATGAAACGCCTGATCGATCTGATACTGCACGAGCGCATGCCGTACCGGGTCGAGCGTCGCCAGCGCATCAGGGCCGCGCTCGATGACGATGCCGAACAAGGTTGCGGTATCGCGATCGGTCGCGGTCAGAATGGAAAACAAGATCGCTGAGACCGTCGCGGTGCCGAAGGCGGCGCCGACCGAGCGGGAGAACTGCACCATCGCGGCACCGGTGCCGAGCAGCCTTGGCCCGGACTCGGTCTGCACCGTCACCTGGACCACGCCCATGACCGTGCCCATGAACAAAGCCACGCCGCCGAACGCCCAGGCGATCTGCGCCGCGGTCAGATAGGGAATGAAGAAAGCGAGCAAAGCCATGCTCACCGTGGCCCCGATCAGCCCGTAAGTCGGAAAAGCTGCGGTATATCCCGTTCGCGTGACCATTTGCCCGGTCGCCATCGAGCCGATGCCGATGCCCGCCGTCAGCGGCAGCAGCATGAAGCCGGTTTCCGAAGGCGACAGACCGCGCACGGCGCGCAGATAGATCGGCAGGAAGGTGATCAGCGACACCAAGGCCGCGCCGTGAAAGGCCGCCATGGCGTCGCTGCGCCAGATCGACGGCTGGCGGAAAAGCTTCGGCGGAATGAGCGGCGAGGTGGTGAGCCTTTCCTGCCAGATCAGGAGGAATAGCGAAATCAGTCCGAAGGCGAACAGCCCGATCATCAGTGGCAACGCGCTCGCCTGCATGCGCTGCACTTGCTCGAGCGCAAGAATGACGGGGCCGACAAATAGCGCGAATAGAACGAGACCCGGCGCATCGAACGTGGTGCGGCGGCGGTCGCCTTGCCGTGCCGGAATGCGGGAGACGAACAACATCGCCAACAGGCCGAGCGGAATATTGACCAGGAAAATCGACGGCCAGCCGAATGCCTGGGTGAGGTAGCCGCCGGCGACTGGGCCGAACGAATTCGAAGTGACGGCGATGCCGGCGAGATAGCCCTGATAGCGGCCGCGCTCCCGCGGCGGCACGGCTTCGCCGATCAAGGCCTGCGACAGCGTCATCAGCCCGCCGCCGCCGAACCCCTGGAGTACGCGAAACAAAGTAAGCAACGGAATATTCGGCGCCAGCGCACACAGGACCGAGCCGATCATGAAGATCGTGAGCGCCACGAACATCATCGTGCGCCGCCCGAACGTATCGCCGAGGCGGCCATAGACCGGCGCGGCAATGGTATTGGCGATCAGATACGACACCACCACCCAGGAGGCGCGCTCGATTTCGCCGAGGCTGGACGCGATCGCGGGCAATGCGGTCGCGACAATGGTCTGATCCGCCACCGCCATGAACATTGGCAGCATGATCGGCGGAAAGATCATGAGAAATTGCGCGCCCGCGGAGCGCGATGCGGGAGATTCTGAGCTGTCTTGAGACTCAGTGTCCGATCCCTGTTCCGGCGTCTCTTGCGGCTGCTCCGGCACGGCAGTGGCGCCTTGGGCGGGATGGTCCGCAGCCTCCGGACGGTTCAGGGAATCATTCATCGCTTCTTATATCGCGTAGTTTTAGGCGAAACCGTCGTATCGCACGCCGCGATCCGACTGCCAATATGACTGCGGCCGGTGCAACGCGGATGCAACTTGCCGATATGGCGCAATGCGCTGGGGCGTTGATGTAATCGGCAACCGCGAGGGTCGCGGGCGGCGAAAGTCACGCCGGTGAGGTGCTTCGATCGGGGAACATTGTGGTCAAAGGCAGGCGCCCTCGGCGATTTCGCCTGCCGGCATGACACCAATCGGCTGGTCGCATGGCCGGGCGCCGTAAATTCCAGGTAACCGCTCTATCTAACCTTTACGCACAACGGGCTCGCTGGCATGAAAAAGAAGCAAAGCTTCTCCTGCCGCTCTGCGTCAGAACGGCAGCATACGCTCCGCGCTTTATTTCGGCTGAGGTGGTCATGCCCCGCAGCCGAACCACGAGTCACGAAAAATTGAAAGCTGAAGCTGCCGGTCGCCCTATCGGGCGGCCGGCCTCTTTCATGCGTTTGCGCCTGTCGGCCGAGCGAACTGCCTTAGCCGACGTAGCTGACGCGTTCCTGCTCGCGCGCCTCTTCCGCACTCGTCGGCTCTGCCGGCAATTGCAGAACGGTGGCCTCTTGGCCTTCGCACAACAGCGTCAGCAGCACGTTCCGCCCGTCGGGAAATTCGAGCGAATCGTGATGCGCAGCCATCTTGTCCTTGTTCACTTGGCGGAAGATGGCTGTCTTGTAGTTGATAGTCTTGGTCTTCCAGCCGAGCAGGCCAGCCGGCAGGCAGGCAACCTCGCTGGCGAAGGCCAGTTCGGTGCCGGGTCGGATGCACACTGCTAGTCCTGGATCATCGGCGGCGGAAAACCCGCGAGTTCCCGTCCCGAAGTCACGTGTTACGAGCTTATCACCGACTTTCGCCGGCCTAGAACGCACGCTTTGAAGGCTAAAGTCACACATTGGCGACTCCTTTCTTCCAGATCATTGCGCCAGTCAGCCCCGCAACCCCCTCGATAACGAGTTCAAGCAAGAACAGTGCCGAGGTTCCATGCTGAGCGGACATTTCGGCGCAACTAAGGAACTGGCGGCCCGCGCAAGTGATATGAATCGCACATTCGCGCGAGCGAACGCGGCCTCGCCTCGGCCTTGGTCCCGAGACGTTCAGGCTTTTGTGCCGGGCGGGCGTGAAGCCTGCGCAGCAATGACGGACTCATTTTTCGGCAAGTTGCCTGAGATATTGCCTGCGATGCAGGCGTCCGCGGCGGCAGCCAGGTCGCGATTCGGGCCGCCGCTTTTGGTGCGCCGCTGTCGGCGGCTATTGCACGGTGATGCCGCCGACCATTCCGTCCCAATCATGATCAGCACAGCGCAGGTCGTATGTCCCGGGTGGTCCGGGTGTTATCAGGAGGTCTTTGACGTCGCCGGGCTGCATCACGATCTCGGTGTGCTCGCGATTGAGCACATCGGGATTGCCGATCTCGGAAGCGGCGAAGAATGTCGGCGCGGTGAATTCGTGCGTTTCCTTGCCGTGATTTTCCAGATGCAGCCGATAGGGCACGCCGTGCTGCAAAATCAGATGGTCGGGCTGGAATCGGTAGTCGACCATGACGACGTTGAGCGTGACAGGCTCAGCTCCGGCAGCGCCGAGCAGCGACGGCAGCAGAGCGAATACAGCCATTCGCGTCACGGTCCGGGCAATGCGATAAAGATGGTGTCCCCGGCTTTCCTGCTTCATGATTTATTTTTGATCTTCCTCAAGCGCTCCGCCGCCGGGGCGAATCCTCATCAAACAAAACAAATCCCGCAGGCATGACGTGTCTGCAGCCTCAAATGAAAGCCGGGCCGGGAATTCAGCCGGCAACCACCAAGCCTTATCATATCAATGCCCGATTGCCGCATGGCCGTGAATTTGCACGCGCCGCACCATGATCAACACCAGCGGGATCATCAGCGCCGCGGCGATGGCGCAGACGTGGAAAACGTCGATATAGGCGAGGATCGTAGCCTGGGTCCGGATCATTTGACCGATCATGCTCATGGCTAGACTCGAGGCATCGCCGGCTGCGGAGCCATGCGACATGAAATATTTGGTCATTTGCGAAAGCGTAGATTGAAAGACCGGTGACGAAGGAATGGTATTCTCGACGAGGCGCGCCTGGTGAAATTGCTCACGCTGCGTCAGCACCACATTGGCGGCCGAAATGCCGATGCTGCCGCCGACATTGCGCGCGATGTTCATCAACGCCGAGGCCTGATTGGTCTGATCCGGCGGCAAGCCGTCGTAAGCCACCGCATTGATCGGAATGAACAGGAACGGCAGCCCGACCATCTGATAGACGCGCACCCAGCCGAAATAATCGAAGCTGGCGTCGGGGGTGAGCGAGGTCGAATACCACATCGACAGCGCAATGCCGGAGAGCCCGATCACCATCAGATATTTGGGCTGCACGCGGCCGGTGACCTGGCCGGCGATCGGCATCAGTATCAGCATGGCGATGCCGCCCGGCATCATCGCTAGGCCCGAGAGCATGGCGGTGTAGGGAAACGTTGTCTGCAAAAGCTGCGGCATGATCTGGTTCGAGCCGAACAGGATCGCCCCGATCATCAGCATGGTGAAGAAAGCCATGCCGAACTGACGGTGGAACAACAGCCGCAGCTCGACGATCGGCTCGTCCTGGCTGAGCTCCCAGGGAATGAACGCCATGAACGCAATGGCCGACAGCCCGGTGAAAAACACGATCGTGCCCGATTTGAACCAGTCGTCGATCTGGCCGCGGTCGAGCACGACTTCGAGGCAGCCCAGCGTCACGGCGATCAGGAAGAAGCCGGTCCAATCGACTTTCAGTCCGCGGGCGAGCCGCTCACGGCGCTCGCGCTCGAGCACTTCCGGCTCGTCGACCAGCCAGTGCACCAGCGCCAGCGAAGCGATGCCGATGGGAACATTGATGAAGAAGATCCAATGCCAGGAGAAATTATCGGTGATCCAGCCGCCGACCGTCGGACCGACGGTCGGGGCGACGATCACGGCGACGCCGTAAAGCGCGAAGGCTTGACCGCGCCGGTGCGGCGGAAAGGTGTCGGCAAGGATGGCCTGTTCGCTGGTCGGCATGCCGCCGCCGCCGAGTCCCTGCAGGATGCGGAAGAAGATCAGCGCGCTGAGACTCGGTGCAAGCCCGCACAATAGCGAGCTTACCGTGAACAGCGCCACGCAGATCATGTAGAAGCGTTTGCGGCCGATCACATTCGACAGCCAGCCGCTGGCCGGCAGGACCACGGCATTGGCGATCAGATAGGTCGTGACCACCCAGGTGCTCTCGTCGACGCTCGCCGCCATGGAGCCCGCGATGTAGCGCAGCGAGACATTGGCGATCGCGGTATCGAGCACCACCATGAAGGTCGCGATCGAAACCACGACGGCGACAAGCCAGGGGTTGCGGTCGCCGGCGGCCGAGCGGCTGTTGTCCCAGGCCGGCGCGAGCGTCTTGCTTCTCGGCGCTTGCTCGCTCATCGCACTTTCACGGTCGGCACAACCGACATGCCGGGCCCGAGCTCGACATCGGGCGGCTTGTCGAACACGATCTTGACCGGCACCCGCTGGACGATCTTGACGTAATTGCCCGTGGCGTTTTCCGCCGGCAGCAGGCTGAAAGCCGTGCCGCTGCCGGCCTGTATGCTGGCAATATGGCCTTTGAACGTATGGTCGGGATAGGCATCGATCTCGATATCGACCGGCTGGCCGGGCCGCATCAGATCGAGCTGCGTTTCCTTGAAATTGGCGGTGACCCAGATGTCGCGCGGCACGAACATCATCAGCGCCTGGCCGACCGCGGCGTACGCGCCTTTGGCGGCCGTCAGATGAGTGACGCGGCCGGCGACCGGCGCGGTGATGATGGTCCGCGACAGATTTGCTTCGGCCTGCGCCAATTGCGCCTGCGCATTCTTCAGTTGCGCTTCGAGGACGGGCTCCTCTTTTTCGGTTGCGGCCGCGTTGGCTTGCGCAGCCGCAAAAGCGGCCTGGCTCTGCAGCAGGTTGGACGAATATTGCTGGGCTTGTTCAACGGTGCCGCTGCCTTGCTTGGCCAGCGTTTGATAACGCTCGGCCTGCTGCTGGGCGAAGGTCAGCGTGGCTTGCGCCTGCGCGACTTGTTTTTCGGCCTGGTCGATCTTGGCCTTTTGCTCGGCGATCTGGGCTGTGTAGTTGTTGACGCTCGCCTGCGCCTGGTCGCGTTGGGCGACATAGTCGCGGTCGTCGAGCCGCACCAGTTCGGCGCCGGCTTCGACCATTTGATTGTCGGTCACCGGCACGTCGACGATCGCGGCGGCGACTTGCGCACTGATCTGAACAGTACGCGCATCGATGAAGGCATCGTCGGTGGATTCATATTTCCGCGCGTTCAGCCACCACAGGCCGAGCAGAACAGCAAGGATGATGCCGCCGACAACAAGCGCGAGCACGAGCCCGCGCCGCTTGCGCAGCGCACCCGCTGCGGCGGTCTGCTTTCCGGTCTTCTTGTCGTCGCCGGCTCCGCTATCCGCGTCGCGACCGTCATTGGACGCGGGGCTGCGCTCGGAGTCCTGACGCCTTTCATCCTGGCGCCTCTCGTCTTGGCGGCGTTCGTTGTCGACGCGCTGATCCATCGGGCTTGAACGTTTAACGTGTCAATAAGGTTGCCGTTTGCACGATTGCAGACACGGTCTGCGCCCGTGTGCCCCGGCCGTGTCTTAGCCGGTAAAAGTGTCACAGGCCAGCGGCGGGGATATCGGCTTTTGCTGGGCAGATCGGCGGATCGGGAAGGGCCGCTCAGGAGGCGGCGGGCGGCCGCAGCGCGGCCGAGATTTTCTGCACGAACTCGTCGAGTTCGTCACCGGCAAGGTCGCTGACGGCCCAGAAATCGAGGCCTTGCTCGGTCCAGTGCCGCACATTGTAGCCCTGGATCGTCTTCGTCAGGACGGTCGTGCGCGCCGTTCCGAGCCGCTGCGCGACAAAGAGGTTAATGACGTGCTTGCGGCGCTGATAGATCACCGAGGCCACCGGTTCGCCGTCGATATAATCGAGGCGGCCGCCGAGCAGCGTGAATCCTTGTGCGGTGAGATCAATCACCGGCGGCGCCACGTCGACCTTGCCGTTGAACCACGGCTTGACGGTGTGCTGGTCGCTGGTCTGCACGTCCATCAGATGGCCGGCTTGCAGCGAGCGGATATGCGCCGATACGACCTCGTCGGCGATTTGTTGATCCTGACTTGTAGTGAATAGGCCGATGACAAGCATCGCCGTGGCGGCGGCCGAAAGTGCCGCGCCGACCGAGAAGCCGCCGATGAAGGAACGCCACCAGCGCCGGACCGGTCCTTCCTGCGGAATGCTGGCCGCGCGTGGCGCTTCCGTCGCGGCGGGAAACAGCGCCTCGATGCGGCCGCGCAAATGCGCCGGCGCCGGTTCCCTCAGGTTTGCGTCCGCCATGGCCGAGCGCAGTGTCTGGATGGCTTTCAGTCTTTCGGCGCAGGCGGTGCAGCCCGCGACATGCGTTTCGACATCGCGCACATGGCCGGCATCAAGCTCGCCGTCGGCCAGCGCATGCAGCAGCATCTCATAATCGGCGCAATCTGTGGTGACGCTCATGACACGGATCCTGTCGCCGCGGCGGCGGACGGCGCCGACTGCGCGGCTGAGCGCGCAGGCGCTTGGGCCGTTCCGTCCGCGGCATTCCACGCCGCGCGCAGCATCGCGCGCGCCCGCGCGAGCCGCGACATCACTGTTCCCACCGGCACGCCGGCGACCTCGGCGATCTCCTGATAGGAGAGGTCGTTGATCTCGCGCAGCACAAGGGCTTCGCGGAACGGTCCCGGCAATGCCTCGACGAGCCGCCGCACCGTCGCGTCATCCTGCTTGCGCAGCACGACCGCTTCCGGCGTCGACTGCGGTTCCTGCCATATCGGATCTTCGGCGACAGGGTCGCTGTCGGTTAAATCGGCTGGCGTCTCCTGTTTGCCGCGGCGCCCGAATTCCGCATAGCAGACGTTCTTCAGGATCGCGAGCAGCCAGGGTTTCATGGCCGGACCGCGGTAGCTGTCGAAATGGCGCAGCGCGCGCAAATAGCACTCCTGCACGGCGTCTTCGGCGTCAGCAGAATTGCGCATGAGATAGCGCGCCAGCGCATAGGCATCGTCAAGATAAGGCAGCGCGGCGTCGCGAAAACGCCGCGCGCGGTCTTGTTCGGCGGTTGCATCGCTGGCCATCGTCTCGCTTGATGTTGCCGTGGCTGCCGTTCACTGCGTGGCGTTGCCGCCTGACGCCGCTTCTACCACAATCGTGCCCACCATATGCGGGTGAATGTAGCAGAAATATTTATAGGTGCCGGGCGTCGTAAAGGTGAACGAAAAGCTGTCGTCGGTGTCGAGCGCCCGCGATTTCTTGAATTCATTGTTCGCCGCGGCGATCCCGTGCGGAATATCGTCTTTATTGGTCCACGTCACGGTCGTGCCGGCCTTCACTGTCAGGCTCGCCGGGGTGAAGGTGAAGTTGTCGATCGATACGGCGCCTGCCGGCGCCACATTCTGCGCCGAGGTCGGAATGACGACTGCGGCCAGCATGGTCGCGGTCGCCGCTCCCAGCGCAGCGGCGATCAGCGCGCTGCGCACGGTGTTCGAGATGGCCATTATGTTCTCCTCACGCCTTTAACGGCGTATCGATGATGGCGAGCCGCTGTTCGTTCTGTTTGAACGTGACATTGGCGATGCCGAGCATGGTGCGCAGTTGATCGTCCGGCACCTTCATCGGCCCGGGCGAAGGGCCTTGGCCCGGCGCCGGCTGCGGGAAGGCGGTCGAGCGCGCGGTGTGGAAGGTGACGTTGCCTTCGACCTTCTGCATCACCTGATGGATATGGCCGTTGAGCACCGTCACCGAGCCGAAGCGCTTGAGATAGGACAGCGCCTGCGCCGCATCGTCGGTGCCCCAGCCCCAATCCGGATAGATGGTCCAGAGCGGGATGTGGGCGAAGACGACGATCGGTGTCGATGCCGAGAGATGTTTGACGTCGTCTTCCAGCCATTCGATCTGATCGGCGCCAAGGTCGCCAAGCCCGCCGGCTTTCAGATTGAAGACATTGACCAGGCCGATGAAGTGCACGCCGGAGGCGTCGAACGAATACCAGCCGGCGCCTTTGGTGCCGCGGCCGTAGCGGTCCTTGTAGAATTTCTGATCCGGGTCGAGGAAATCGTGCTCGCCTGGCACGTAATGCACGTCGAGGTGCGACTGCGAGATGATGCGGTCGGCATCGTCGAATTGCGATTCCAGCGAAAGATGACTGATGTCGCCGGTGTGAATGGCAAAGGCCGGCTTCTTCGGCAGCGCATTCACCTTGACGATGGCTTCCTCCAAGGTGCCGAGCGCATTTGGATTGGCCGGCTTGTCAAAACCGACATGGCTGTCGCTGAGCTGCAGGAAAGTGAGGCTCTTTGATTCCTCGGCCTGCGCCTCGCCCATGATGCCGAGCGAATGCGGAACCCCGCCGGAAATGGTCCACAGCACGCCGGTTCCGGCCCAGGTCATGCATTCGAGAACTTTGCGGCGGCTCACGCCGTCATCGCGATCGGATTCCATGGCAGTCTCCCTCGAAGCCATTGCGCCGGGCCGCCACATCTGTGAACGGCCATTCGGGCTTCCAGGCAGCTTGATCAGGGGAGGGGGAGCTTTATTCCCGGCGCCGCATATCGGGTGTCCGAATAATGTATGGGCAGGGGCTGCCGCGCGCTGCTATAGGGACATCTCGTTTAAGCATGATCCTTCCCGAAGCCGTTCTTGCCCTTCGGGATTCTGCTTCGACCAACCGCGCCAAAGCCTTGAAAGTCTGGCGCCAGAAACACGGGCCCTATGCTGCAGCCGGCTGTCCCATCCGTGGAAACACGTACGTCATGGGCGGTGGCCAGCGTGGTGCTCCTGGTCATGGCGGTCGCCTTCGGCGCGCCCTGGATTACCATCGTCGCGCTGAAGGACATCGCCGCCGAAGTCAACGGCGAGCGCTCGATTCCGGCCTTCGCCACCGCGCTGATGTGGATCGGTTCGGGGCTCGGCGGGCTGTTCATGGGGCGCGTCGCCGAGCGGCTCGGCGTACGCTTCACCTTCATTTTTGGCGCCGCGATGATCGCTGTGGGGCTTGCGATCTCCTCGCTCGGTCCATCCTGGCCACTCTATGCCGGCCACGGGCTGTTCATAGGCTTTCTCGGCATCGGCGGCATCAATGCGCCGTCCTATGTTTATGTCAGCCAGTGGTTCGACCGCCGGCGCGGCTCGGCGCTGGCGCTGATTTCGAGCGGCTCTTATCTCGCCGGCGCGGTATGGCCGTCGGTGTTCGCGCGCACGATCGCCTATTTCGGTTGGCGCGAAACCATGCTGTATTTCGCCGGCTTGGAATTGCTGGTAATCGTCCCCGCGGCGCTCGTCGCGATGCGCCGGCCGCCGAAGACGATGCATCACCTCACCGCGTCGGGCGCCGAGCACGGCAAGGCCGCGGTCATGGGCTGGCCGCCCAATCTCGTCTTTGGCCTCCAGCTAGGCGCGATCTTTACCTGTTGCATTCCGATGTCGATGCCGCAGGCGCATCTCGTCGCGCTCTGCAGCGATCTCGGCATCTCAGCCGCGCATGGCGCCGCGATGGTGTCGGTGCTGCTCGCCGCCGCTTTCATGAGCCGGCAGGTCTGGGGCCTGATTTCGGACCGCATCGGCGGCCTCTATACGATGCTTGCCGGCTCGGCCCTGCAGGCCCTCGGCATGATGGCGTTTCTTCTGACTCAGGACGAAGTCGGCCTGTTCACGGTCGCGGCGCTTTTCGGGCTCGGCTTCAGCGGCCTCGTTCCGGCCAATGTGCTCGCCTCGCGCGAAATGTTTCCGGCCGGCGACGCCTATTGGCGGATGCCCTCGCTGTTGTTGTTCAGCGGCTGGGGCATGGCGGGCGGCGGCTGGCTCGCCGGACTGCTCTACGATCATTTCGGCTATTACGCGCCGGCCTTCGCTACCGGACTCGGCGTCAACATGATCAATCTGGCGCTGGTCGGGACACTTGCGTTGCGCAAGCGCTGGACTACGGCATTCGCCTAAAATCCACAAAATCAATGCGCCGGCTGGATCGTACCGGTCCGAAGCGGTTTCGGCCGCGGCGATGACGCAGGCTTTGCCGCGACCGGGCGGGCGCGGGCCGCGCAAAAATCCTGGACGGCGGCAACGATCGCCGCACTGGTGCGGGCGCGGCGGTCTTGCGTGCCCAATTCCAGTTCTTCCTGACGATTGACGATAGAGCCTGCTTCAAGAAGCACTGCCGGCATGCGCGTCATCCGCAGCACGATCAACTGGTCGTAGCGATAGACGCCGGCGACCGGATCGACCAATTGGCGGCGGCGATGGCCCATCAAGGCGAGCGTGTAATGCGGGGTATAGTGCTCGCCGCGCGCCTGCAACTCTTTGCCTAGGAAGCTGCCGAACAACAAGCTGCCGGCGCGGTCGCCGTTATCGTTCGAAATGAACAGCGCGTAGCCCGGATAGTCGTCGTTGTAGTGTTGGTCCTGTCCCTCATATTGCCAAGTCTGCAAAAGATTATCCGGCACCGAGTCGTGATGGATCGACAGGAACAAATCCGCCGGCAGGCTGTTCGCCGCGATCGCGCGCGAGAACAGGCCTTGCAGCGGCGGCTTGTCGGTGATGAGCAGCACCGTCTTGGCAAAGCCGGCGTCGAGCAGCGCTTGCTTGGCCTGCCGGGCGAGCGCCAGATTGAAACTGTATTCCGTCGCGCCGCGCGCGCTCATGGCGCCGGGCACGTCCGCGGTGTGACCGACATCGACCACGACGCGGAAATTTTCCGGATGGCAGGCCGCCGCGGCGGGCTTGGCGGCCGAGGCAGGCTTGGAGGCAGGCTTGGATGCAGATTTGGCGGCAGGCGCCGATGCCGCAGCCGGCGTGGCCTTGGCCGCCGGTAGCGGACTTGCGGCACCGGGCGAGGCAGGCGCTGCTGCCGTATTTGATATCTCGGCCGGCACAGCGCTTGGCGCCGGCGCGGGCCGTATCGCGCCGTAAGCCGGGCGTTGCTGTTGCTGGCTGAAAGCGGGCCGTTGTCCCGGCGCGGCAAGCGCGATCGTGACGATGCAGGCGGCCAACACGGCATGCCGAGGGCGGATCATCAGAATCACAACATTAGCACGTCGGATGACGTCGTAGTTGACGCCGCAGCACGGTGCAAAACACTGCCAAGGCTGCTCGGATCATCGACTTTGCGGGATCGTGTGCGAGCATACGTTTCCCGCATTGCTGATCAGGACTAAATAAGGTCGTGTTTCGGGCCCTGCCCCTTGCGGGTGGGCAGGTGGTGAGGCAGGATTCCTTCGCCACAACAATCGAAATGCCGGCCAATGATGCCGGCAATATATATCGGGGAGGTTCGCATGAAGCGGGCATTGCTTTGCCACGCTGCGGCGCTGGCCATTGCCGCACCCTTGGCCGTGCTCTGGACGGCATTACCGACGCAATTCAACGTGCAACCGGCTTGGGCGCAGAGTGCCGTGAAGCAGGATGCTGCGGCGCAACACGTCAAAATCGACGCAGACGATATCGGCGGCGTCGTATCCGGTCCCCACGGTCCTGAAGCCGGGGTCTGGGTGATCGCTGAAACGCACGATCTCCCGACCCGCTATGCCAAGATGGTCGTCACCGACGATCAAGGGCGGTTCGTCGTGCCCGATCTGCCCAAGGCCAAATATCAGGTCTGGGTGCGCGGCTATGGTTTGGTCGATTCCTCCAAGGTCGATGCGACGCCCGGCCAGCATCTGAGCCTCACCGCGGTGCCCGCGCCCGACGAGGCCAGCGCTGCCAAATATTATCCAGCGATCTATTGGTTCGCGATGCTGAAAATCCCGGACAAGGATCAGTTCGGCGGCAAGAGCGATATTCCGGAAAACGTCACCCAGATCGGTTGGCTCACCACAATCAAGAACCAGGCCTGCGTCGGCTGTCATCAATTGGGTCAGCTGCGGACCCGCACCATCCCCGCGGCGCTCGGCACCTTCAAGAGCGGCGAAGACGCATGGATGCGCCGCGTGCAATCAGGCCAAGCCTCGCCGCTGATGGTCAATCCGCTTGCCGGACAATTGGGCGGCGTGCCGTTCAAATATTTCGGCGACTGGACCGATCGCATCGCCAAGGGCGAATTGCCGTTTGCCAAGCCGCCGCGGCCGTCCGGCATCGAGCGCAACGTCGTCATCACCACATGGGATTGGAGCGACGACAAACATTATCTTCATGACCTGATCTCTTCCGACAAGCGCAATCCGACGGTCGACGCCAATGGTCCGATCTATGGTTCGACCGAATATTCGACCGACCACCTGCCGGTGCTCGATCCCAAGACGTCGAAAGTGTCCTATATCACGCCTCCGGAAGGCGCCGACGTGCCGGAAGCCTTCGGTCCCGGCCATGCGGCCATCGAGAAGCCGCTCGCGGCTTCGGCCTATTGGGGCATGGAACAGATCTGGGATACCAAATTCGACAATCACAACGACATGATGGATGCCGAGGGCCGCGTGTGGATGACGGGCACCAATCATGCGCCCGGTACGCCCGCGTTCTGCCGCAAGGGCTCGAACAATCCTTACGCCAAGGCGTTCCCGATCGACAGCAACGAGCGGCAATTGGCCGTGTTCGATCCAAAGACGCAGAAGTTCACCTTCATCGACACCTGCTTCGGCACCCACCATCTGCAATTCGCCTTCGACAAGGATAATACCCTGTGGGTGAGCGGCAGCGGGCCGGTGGCCGGCTGGCTCGACACCAAAGTGTTCGACGCAACCGGCGACGCCGAAAAGGCGCAGGGCTGGGCGCCGTGGGTGCTCGATACCAACGGCAACGGCAAGCTCGACGACTACACTGAGCCGGGCAAGCCGATCGATCCGACCAAAGATGCCCGCATTGCCGGCTCGGGTCCCTATGCGGTGATGCCGAATCCGGCCGACGGCTCGATCTGGTACACGATGAATGTGTTCGCCGGCCGCGCCGGCGTTTTGCGGTTTGATCCCAAGACCAAACTGTCGGAGTTCTATGCCATCCCGATGCCAGGTTTCGGCCCGCGCGGCGGCGACATCGACTCCAAAGGCGTGGTCTGGGTGTCGCTCGCCAGCGGCCATGTCGGCAGCTTTGATCGTTCCAGGTGCAAAGGCCCGCTCAACGGGCCGAAAGCCACCGGCGATCAGTGCCCGGAAGGCTGGACCTTCTACAAATATCCGGGGCCCGGCTTCCAAGGCATCGGCGATAACAGCGCCGAAGCCAGCTATTACACCTGGGTCGATCAGCACAATGCCGTCGGCCTCGGCAAGGACGTGCCGATCTCGACGGCCAATGAGAACGACGGCTTTGCGGCGCTGGTCGACGGCAAGATGGTGATGCTGCGCGTTCCTTATCCGCTCAGCTTCTACGCCAAGGGAATGGATGCCCGCATCGACGACCCCAAGGCCGGCTGGAAGGGCAGGGGCCTGTGGTCGTCGGAAGGCGACCGCACGCCTTGGCTCAAGGAAGAGGGCAAGGGCAGCCTGTCGCTTGCCGTGCACATCCAGGTGCGGCCCGATCCGCTGGCGCATTGAGTAGACGGCAGTCGATCGACTTCACGACGTCGTCATGGCCGGACTTTGCTCCGGCCATGCTCGTCTTGCCGTCCGTCGCCACGCCGTTGCTCGATCGGCAATGCATGACGCGGCCGCTCACATCAGAAACACGCCTTTGCCGCTGACCTGGCGGTCGAACAGCCGATAGGCCTCGTCCGCCTGCAGGAGCTGCCAGCGATGCGTGAACAGATGCTCGACGTCGATCTTGCGATCGGCGACGAAGGCCGCGCATTCCGCCTGAATGATCGTCGAAAATGTCCACGAACCGATAATCGTCAGCTGCTTGCGCAGCATGTCCGGGCTCACATCGAGCGTAACGTTGCCGCCTTCGCCGACAAAACATGCCGTGCCCCAGGGCCGCGTGGCGCGCACTGCAATCAGCCGGCCTTCGGCCACGCCGGATGTGTCGAGCGACAGATCGGCGCCCGGGCCGCGTGTCAGCTCCTTGATGGCTGCGACCGGATCACCGGCCTTCGGATCGATCAATGCATCGGCGCCGAACTCTTTCGCCCGCGCGAGCCGTTCGCTGCTGACGTCGAGCGCAATGACGCGGGCGCCCATGGCTACCGCCAATTGCGTCGCCGACAGGCCGACCGGGCCTTGGCCGACAATGACAATGCTGTGCGTGCCGCCGAGATTCATCCGGCGCAGGGCGCCATAGGCGGTGCCGGTGCCGCAGGAGATCGCGGCGCCGGTGGCAAAGCTCAAGGCCTCCGGCAAAGGCACGAGTGTGGAGGCAGGTACCTTCATGTATGGCGCATGCGCACCATGTCCGGTGACGCCGTAGACCACGCTGCCTTCCGCGCACATTTGCGTCCAGCCGCTTTGGCAATGCCGACAGGCGCCGCAGCCGCTGTAATGGTGCACCATGACGCGATCGCCAACCTGCGCGGCGCGCGCGCCGACGCCGGATCCGACGGCTGCGACAATGCCGCACGGCTCATGCCCGGCAATGACCGGACCGCTGACCTTGCCGAGCCCAAGCGCCGCCGCAGCTCCCGCCGCCGCGCGATAGGGCTTGAGGTCGCTGCCGCACATGCCGGACGCCTTGATTTCGACGATCACGTCGCCGGGACCCGGCTTCGGATCGGGAAATTCGGCAAGCTCTAATTTACGATCGCCGAGGAATGTCACCCCGCGCATGGTCGTCCTCCCGAATTCGACACTATTTTCAGCCGATTTTCAGCTATTGGTTGCGGCGGTGCAACATGTCGGCGGACGGCTTTCAGCACCGGTTGCGTGCCGATATTGTTGGACGCGGCGGTTCGTTTGAGGAGGACATCATGGTTCGTGAGCCGTTATTGCAGACGGTCGCCATTACCGATCTTCGTCCGACGCAGATCACGGTCGGCATGCGCGAGGTCCAAGCCAAGCGCAAGCACTGGCGCGAGATCGGAATGAAGAAGGGCGGCGAGTTTCTCGGCAAGCATATGATCCCGGTGGTCCTTGGCCCCAAGAAACGCAACTACGTCGTCGATCACCATCATCTCTCGCTGGCGCTGCATGAAGAGAAGGTCAAGGACATCGCGGTGACGGTGATCGCCAATCTGAGCAGGCTCGAGCCGGATGAATTCTGGAACGTGATGGACAACCGCAACTGGATGCATCCGTTCGACGACAACGGCGTCCGCAAGCACTATAAAGACATCCCGAAATCCATCACCGAGCTGATCGACGATCCGTTCCGCTCGCTGGCCGGCGAACTGCGCCGCCAGGGCGGCTATGCTAAGGACACGACGCCGTTCAGCGAATTCATCTGGGCGGAATTTCTGCGCCGGCGGATGAAGCGCAAGAATGTCGAGAACAATTTCGACGGCGCTTTGGAGAAGGCGCTGCAACTCGCCAAATCGCCCGACGCCGGCTATCTGCCGGGCTGGTGCGGACCGGCGCCGGGAGATTGACACGCGATTGGCGCACGAGTCTGCCGAGACGACCGTACGCAGGCCCGCGACTTGCCGCCGCACAGCCGTGAAATCATCCGCGGCGCTTTGCTATAATGCCAAAAGGGGGACTGTAAGAGCGGGTTGGTCCAAGTGGTTCAAAGGGTTGGAGGGGTATATCTGGGCGGTCGGCGACTTTGTCGGGCCTTCAGACCCTTTATTCTGACGGCACTTCTGGCGGCTTGCCTCGCCGGGTGCAGCTTTAATGTACAGCACCCCGTAGCTCCTCAGGTCGACCCTAACCTCTATCCGCAGAACTACCGCAAGCAAGTCGCGGTCTACCTTTCGCAAGAACTGTCGGACCGCTCCGATTTCCGTGGGGCCCGTATTTCGTCGCCCGTGCTCAAGCCGGTCGGCGGCGACGCTCCGCACTACGTGGTATGTCTGCAGTTCAACGGGCGCAGCCAGATCAAGAACAAAGTGGTGATTTATCTGGCTGGGGACATTACCCAATTTATCGATTCCACGCCCGAGCTATGCAGCGACGCCGTCTATACGCCCTTCACCGAGCTTGAACAGGTCGTCCCCGGGAAGTAAGACCTGCGCCTGCAAGCGGCGAATGCAATTGGTGGATTTATATGGCGGATACTGATGTCCTGATCGTCGGCGGAGGGCCGACCGGTCTGACGCTCGCGATCGATCTCGGCAAGCGTGGGGTGCGTTGCACGCTGATCGAGCAGAAGGAAAAGCCGGCCTTTCTGCCGAAGATGGAGCGCATCAATGCGCGCAGCATGGAGATCTATCGGCGCCTCGGCCTATCGCAGCAGATCCGCGCTGCGGGCTTGCGGCCGGACGTCCCGATGGATGTCTACATCATGCTGGCGCTCAACGAGCCGCCGCTGCTGCGCCTGCACTATCCGTCGGTCGAGGAAGCGCAGAAGAGTGTGCGCGCGACCAATGACGGCTCGGTGCCGCTCGAACCGTATCAGCTGATTTCGCAATATACGCTCGAGCCGCTGCTGAAATCGGTTGCCGAAACCATCCCGGCGATCGATGTGCGTTTCGGCTGCGAGTTTCTGTCGCTGACACAGGACGAGCGCCATGTGATCGCGCAGGTCAAGACGCTCGACGGCAAGAGCAAACAGATCCGCGCGCAATATCTGGTCGGCTGCGACGGCGGTGCGAGCCTGGTGCGCAAGCAGCTCGGCATCGAATTGTCCGGCGAGGGCAACCTGCTGTCGCTGCGGCAGGCACTCTTCAAATGCGACGAATTGTTCGACCGGCTGCCGCTGTCGAACGGCCACGGGCAAGGGCCGGGTCACGGCCGCCATTATCATGTCGCCGACGACAAGGCGACATTCCTGATCATGCAGGATTCCACCAAGCACTGGACCTTGCATTCGGTGGTCGACAGCGACGACGAGATGAAGGCGCAGTTCGAGCGCACCATCGGCGTGCCGGTCAAATACGACATGCTGTCGTGTGCGCCATGGCGGCAGAACCTGCTGCTCGCCGACAGCTACGGCAAGGGGCGCGTCCTCATCGCCGGCGATGCCGCCCATCTGGTCATTCCGACCGGCGGGCTCGGGATGAATTCCGGCGTCGGCGACGCCACCGATCTCGCCTGGAAGCTCGCCGCCACGCTCGCCGGCTGGGGCGGACCGGGACTGCTCAAGTCCTACGAAATCGAGCGCCGCCAGATCGGCGACCGCAATGTCGGCGCCTCGCGCTATGCCACGCTCGGCCGGCGCAAATGGCGCGGCATGTGGCGGCCGAATATCCGGGAAGATTCGCCCGGCGGCGAGGAGACCAGGAAAAAGCTCAGTGCCGTCGCCGATGTCGAGCAGCGCAAGAGCAACGAGATGATCGGCGCCGAGCTCGGCTATCGCTATGTCGACTCGCCGATCATCTGCAACATTCCCGGCGGCCCGGAGCATCTGTTCCGCGAATATCATCCGACCACCTGGCCCGGCGCCCGTCTGCCGCATGTCCGGCTCGACGACGGCACGCCGCTGCAGGACAGGATCCCGGACGGCTATGCGATCCTCAAGCTTGGGAGCACCAAGGCCGACGCGACCGGCTTGCAGCGCGCCATCGCCGCGCATGGCGCGCCGGTGCGGGTGCTCGACGTGCCGGACAAAGTGGCGCGCGACGTCTACGGCTACGATCTCATCCTCGTCCGTCCGGACATGCACGTGGTCTGGCGCGGCAACGCGGCGCCCGAGGATGCCGCAAAAGTCGCGGCGATCGCGACAGGGCGGGCGGCTTAGGGTTGCGCGGCGCTCACGCTCCCGTATGCGTCGGCCAGTGCCGCTCGTGGAACCAGGCGCGATAGTCGCTCATCTTGGCGCGCTGTGCGGCCGGTGCGTGGCGCTTGCAGGTTGAGGCCTCGTCGCTGCCTTGCGGCGCGCCCCAGCGCAGCTCCACGCAATCATTCGGGTTATAGGCCATTTCAAGATCGTTCGCGCGATCGACCACGTCCTTGAGCGTCAGCGTCCACGGCGATCCGTCGCTGCGCGTATAGGTCACTTTGCGGGCGGCGAGCTCAGCGGCGAGCGCGCCCTCGAGCTGCGCTTTGACGCCGGCTGCGGTTTGGCCGAATGGAATCTTGTAGCGTTGCGGCAGCCGCGCCACGCGATCCGGGAAGCCGCGCACCACGTCGATGGCGACCAGCAAGCGGAAATCGCGCGCCGGGGTCGAGAAATCCTCCCAGGCGCCGTTGGTCTCGAAGATCGATGCGCCATTGGGCATCACGGCTTCGCCCTTGCCGCTGCTCTGGAATTTGCGGCCGTTCTCGACTGCGGTGACGCGGGTGTTCACCTGCTCTTCCAGCGACGCGATTGCGTCCGCCATGGCTTTCGCCGGATCGAGCGGCTCGGGCGACATCACTTCGTCCATGCGATCGTAGAAGTCTTCGACGCCAAGCTTCGTCTGTTCGAGCGAGAAGTCGCCGTAATTTGGATTCTTGGCGATTTCGGCGTTGGTCAGCCGGCGCAGGCCGCCGTTCTCGGCGCGCACGATCGGCCGGAAACGCTTGAAGCCCGGGCTGCCGAGCGCCGGGTCATGCGCGAACAGAAAGTTGCCGCGCCAGAAGCGCTTGCGCGTCACCGTGCCGTCGGGTTCGGCGTCGACAGCCAGATAAACGCCCGGTGTGCCGTTCACTTCGGGAACGCGCGCCACCAGCATCAGCACGTGGCCGTAGGGGTCGGCATAGACCGTGCCGGGACGCAGCGTGTCCTGCGTCAGCGGCACCATGTAGAAGTCGGTATTGTCGTCGGTCGCCGAGACGCGCACGGATCCGGTGTGCACGACGTCGCCGACGGCGCGCAGATATTGCGCGAATGTCGGTGCGAGCCCGAGCCGTTTTGGCGCCGGAGGCGGCGCTGCAGGCGCGGCCGGCGGCTCCGCTGCCGCAACTTGCTCGGGGGGCGGCGCCGGACGCGTCACTGTGGGATGCAGGATGTCGAACCACTGATAACATTTCGGCGGCGAGCCGCCCATGCCACGCGAGCAGTTCGAATAGCCAAACGGGAGCCCCATCTTGAAGGCGAAATAGGCACGCAGGAAATAGACGAAGTCGGCGCAGTCGGGGCGCAGCGATACCGCCACATTGTCTTCGCCCATGCCGAGATAATTGAACAGCAGATTGCGCGAGCGGTCGCGCAGTACTTCATGCCATGCCTTCCAGGACAGATCCTGATCGGGGGGCGCATCGAACAGCTTGGCGATCCAGGCCGAATAGAGGTCTTCGGTTGTGCGGTTCCAGGAATTGCGCACCGGCCAGACGCTGCCTTCCGCTGCCGGCGGGGCGGGCGGCTTCCGCGCACTCACCGTGATGTCGCGGGTCAGCGTCGAGCAGCCGGCCGGCGCGCCATTGAGCGCCAGCGTCGCATGCCATGTTCCCGCCTGGGGCGTTTCGACTTCGGCGAACCAGAAATAGGGCGGGCCGCCGTGCCGCTCGGGTGAAGCGGCTGCAACCGTGCCGTTCGGCGCGGTCAGCGACAGTTGGCCGTCGAGCGCCTTCTCCGTAACAAACATGACGCGCAGCGGCGCGCCCGTCCATGGCGCGATCGGCGCCGGCAAGACGGCGAGCCCGACGGCCTCGCCGCAGCTCGCGGAACTGCCTTGGGCGCGCGCGCCCGCTGCCGGGAACAACAAAAATCCGCTCGCGATCAGCACAGAGGCCGCCGCTGCAATTTTCCGTGCGAGAAGCAAAGCTGTTCCCTCCGCCTGTGCCGCCGCTGGACCCGTCCAAGCGCGACCTTAGCACATCGCCGCATCAGAGGCGTACGGCGTATTGCGGCAAAAAATTGGCCCGGCATCTGCGGCAAATTTGACGCGAGGCGAAATGCCGTCTCCGGCAGAAGCCGCGTCACAAAGATTTATTGCAGCTGCGCACTTGAACGCGGATTGACGCATATCAAAGTGATTTTGCGGGGCCGGTTCATTGTCGTTTTTGGTTTCAACCTGCGTAACTCCAATGGAGGTTATGTCATGCCCGAGCCCAACAAAGTTCCCGTAAAGTCCGAGAAGGCCTCTGTTGCAACGCTTCATCCGTTGCGGCCGTTCGAGAATTTCCGTCGCGAGGTCGATCGTCTGTTCGACGATTTCGCCGGCGGCATGTGGCGTTCGCCGCTCGGTCGTCCGTTTTTCGACATGGAGCCGTTTTGGCGCGGTCCGGCGGCGATGGCCGCGATGCCGGCTGTCGATGTCGCCGAGACCGACAAAGCCTATGAAATCACCGCCGAACTGCCGGGACTGGACGAGAAGAATATCGAAGTGAAGGTCGCCGACGACGTGCTCACGATCCGCGGCGAGAAGCAGGAAGAAAAAGAAGAAAAGAAAAAAGACTATTATCTCAGCGAGCGCAGCTTCGGCTCGTTCCAGAGGACGTTCCAGATTCCGAGCGGCGTCGACCCCGACAAGATCGAGGCCAGTTTCAACAAGGGCGTCCTGACCGTGACATTGCCGAAGAGCGCCGAGGCTCTGAAGTCGGAAAAGAAGATCACGGTCAAAGCCGCGTAACCCTGTTGCTCGCGCCCGGCCCCGATCGCTGTGCAATGTGATGCGGGGCCGGCACGATGGGTTCTTCTTGGCGCATGATCTTTGTCAGTATCGCGGTCTAAAGCGGAATGATCGGCAGCAACAGGTGCGAAGGCCGCTTCGCGTCATGATAGATCTTGTGCAGCGTGGTGCGGCTGCTGACGATGTGGTTCGGCACGTATTCAGCATTGGTCGCGCCGCCTATGCCGGTCGGCATGTCGGTCGAGGCAATCTCGAGACAGATGCGGTGGCCGCGGCGGAACAGGTTCGCCGTCGCCAGAATCTCGATGGCATATTCGGTAATCTCGCCCGGCGTCACTTTCTTTTGCGCAGCGCGGGTGAGCTTGTGCCAGGGCTTCCACGGCTTCGATCGCTTCGGATCGAGCGCGCGAAGCGAAGCTTTGAGCCAGCCGCGGGTCAGTTCGCGCTCGGGCAAATCGCGCGGGATTTCGCGCTCGCCCTCGCGGGCCGTGCGCACCGATACATCCGGGCCGACATCTTTGAGGATCGCGAACCAATTGGTGTCGTCCTGATCGATTGCCGCGAACAGAGTCAGCGCCGCCGGACCGGCCACGAGCACATCCTCGGGCAGCGGATCGGTCAGATAGCGGAGACTTTGCACGCCGTTGGTCTGGGTCGGCGGCATCTGTACGAACGCATCCGGCGGCAATTCGTCCTCGGCGCTTGACGGCACGAACGGCGCGGTCTGCAACCGCTCCCAGCTGTTCAGATAGAACTTTGTCCATTGCGTCTCCGGCAGCGGCCAATCGGAGCCCGTGCGCCATTCATTGGCGCCCATCACCCAGTAGCGCACGGCGGGCTCGTTCATGATCCCGGTGTCGATGCCCTTGAGCCACTGATCGTGCCAGCGCAGGATCTCGCCGTGCAGCGCGTGGAACGGCCGCTCGTGATGCGAGGGGCCGGCGAACATCAGCTTTTTCGGCGCGGAGATTTTCTCGAAATAATTCTGCGCGCCGTTCAAATGCGTTTTGTAGGTGTAGCCGTACCAGCCCGATCCGGTATAGGTCGGCACCTTGATGTTCTCGAAACTCTTTTCCGCGTCTTCGACGGCCGCTTCACTATCGTACGGATCGATCAGCAGCTGAAAATAGGGCGGCATGTGCTGCCCTTTTTGCGCGATCACGTTATAGATGTGCGGATACATCTTGTAGTCGGGATTGTTCATTGCCTCCTGCCACAGCGCCTCCTTGTCGGGCGCAAGCGCGCCGGGCTTGCCCTTGGCGCCGTGCATCGCGGCGAGGTGCATGAGGTAGTAGCGAAACAGGTGAATGACGCCGCCGGGATATTCCTCGCGAAAGCTGCCGAGCGTGCCATAGGCGCCGCGCGGGTCGAGCGGCATGATCGCCTTGAGATGTGGCGGATTTTGCCGCGCCACATAGAGCTGCTCGGCGCCGAAGCCGGAAATGCCGATCATGCCGACATTGCCGTCGCACCAGGGCTGCTGCGCGATCCATTCGATCAGATCGTAGCTGTCCCATTGCCGCGAGCCGCCGGAATCGGATTTGCCGACGCCGCGCGGCGAGCCGATCACGTGCACATAACCGCGCGATACGAGGAATTTGGTGTCGCCGGCTTCGAGCGGGCCCGCCCATAGCGACGACCAAGCCGGCTGCGGCGGCAGCGCCTCGGCGACGTCCGGCCCTTGCAGGTCCTTGTTATAGATCGCAAAGGCGAGAAGAGCGGGGAGCCTTTCCTTGGTGTCGGGCCGGTAGACGTCGATCGAAAGATTGACCCCGTCGCGCATCGGCACGGCGACGTCCCGTTCCACAATCATGCCGGCATATTGCGGGGCGCGGTCGTAATGCACCGGCAGCCGGTCGCCCGCTGACGCGAGCTTGGCGTTGAGGCTTGTTTGCGAACGCGGCGTGTCGGCCATGGGCGCTTCCCAGATTGATTGCTGTTTTTCTGAACATGTTCATATTTCAACGCATCGGTTTTTGTGTCAAGTTCGGTTCATGACGACAAACCGCACTCCGCGGGGAGGGCGCGTCGCGGCGGCTGTCGCCGGGCCCGCCGAATCGCGCTCCGGCCGCCGCGCGCGCAACAAGCGCGACAAGCTCATTCGCATCAAGAACGCGGCGCGCAAGCTGTTCGTCTCCAAAGGCTTTGACGATGCGACGCTGCGGGAGATCGCCGCCAGCGCCGGCGTCGGACTCGGCACGGTATTTCTTTATGCGGCCGACAAACGCGACCTGCTCTTTCTCATCGCCAATGATGGACTTGAGGAAGCTGCTGCTGCGGCCGCCGCCACGGTGAGGCCGAACGCTCCGCTGCTCGATAATCTGCTCGCGGTGTTTCGCCGCCATTATTCCTTCTTCGCCCGCCAGCCGGTGCTGTCGCGGCTGGTGTTGCGCGAAATGACATTTTACGAAACCGGCGCACAGGCGCGCGCCTTTCAGGCGACGCGCGATGCGCTGATCGCGCTCATCGCCAAAGCCGTCACGCTTGCCATGGAGCAGGGCGGCGTCGCGGTGGCAGAAACGCCGCGACTGATCGGTTGGACCATCTTCTGCATCTATCAGGTCGAACTGCGCCGCTGGCTGTCGGACGGCGACCTCGATCTGCGCAAGGGCATGAACCGTTTGAGACGCACGTTGAATGTGTGCGTCACCGGGCTCGGTCCGGCGGCGAAGCCCAAGCCGGCCCGCTCAGCAACAGTTAGAGCGCCAGCGCTATCCCGGCCAGTGCGCCAAGAACCACGACCACGAGCGGCGGCGCACGCCAGACGGTGAGCAGAATGAAGCCGGCAAGGGCCACGCCGAAATCTTTCGGCGAGGCGACTGAGTTGGTCCAGACCGGATTATAGAGAGCGGCGCCGAGCACGCCGACGACGGCGGCGTTGATGCCGCGCATGGCGGCTTGCGCGTCGGCGCGCTGGCGGAATGTGTTCCAGAACGGCAAGGTGCCGAGCAGAACAAGAATTCCCGGAAGAAAGATTCCAAACAGCCCGAGGATCGCGCCGGCCACGCCATGCGGCGTCGCGTTGACGACCGTGCCCAGATAAGCGGCGAAGGTGAACAGCGGCCCCGGCACGGCCTGCGCCGCGCCATAGCCGGCAAGGAAGGTATTGTCGCTGACCCAGCCCGGAGTGACGAAAGCGTCGCGCAAGAGCGGCAGCACGACATGGCCGCCGCCGAACACCAGCGCGCCGGAGCGATAAAAGGCCTCGAACACCGCGACGCCCTGCGGGGCCCCCATCCCGCGCAGGATCGGCGGTCCGGCCAAGAGGATGAAGAACAGCGCAAGCGCCACAAGGCCGACGCGGCGGGATACGGGCGAAGGCATATAGCCGACAGCGCTCGGCGCCGCGCTGCGGCACAGCCAAAGTCCGGCAATGCCGCCAAGCGCGATCGCGCCGATCTGCGCCAACGACGAAGTGCTGAACGAAATGATCAGCGCCGCGGCCACAGCGATCGAAGCGCGCTCGCGATCCGGCGCCAGCGAGCGCGCCATGCCCCACACCGCTTGTGCGACGATGGCGACAGCGACCAGCTTGAGGCCATGCAGCAAACCTTCGCCCAAAGGTCCGTTCAATGCGCCGGCGCCATAGGCGAACAGAACAAGGGCGATAGCCGAGGGCAGGGTGAAGCCGGTCCAGGCCGCCAGCGCTCCGGCATAGCCCGCGCGCATCAGCCCGATGGCGAATCCGGTCTGGCTCGACGCAGGCCCGGGCAGAAACTGGCAGAGCGCGACCAGGTCGCCATAGGCGCGCTCATCAAGCCATTTGCGGCGCACCACGAAGGTCTCATGGAAATAGCCGAGATGCGCGATCGGGCCGCCAAAGCTGGTGAGCCCAAGCCGCAGGAACGCGCCAAACACCTCGGCCGCTGTGCCCGTGCCAGGGTCCGCTGGCGAACCGGAATTCTCGCTCATTCAGCCTCGTCCCCCGGTATTCGCTGCGCTGCAAACAAAGTTTCATGGGCGCGCGGTTTTAGGCAGCAATATCCCATTTCGGGGGCTATATTTGATAGAATATTCTTCTGTTTGCAGCCGTATTTATCCTTATATATAGAATAACATTCTTTGCCGGGCGAACCCAAGTCAGGACATGAGGCCGCGATGACGTCGCCGCTCGAACAGAAGAAGATCAAAGTGACCGGCCCGGTTGTGGTCACCGCCAATCGCACCGGCGATGGCGCGGTCATTTACCGGCAGGCGGAAGGCTGGACTACGGATCTTGCCGTCGCCGTGATCGCCACTGACGGCGCAAGCGCGCAGCAGCTGATGGCCGGCGCCGCGGCGGACGATCTCGGCGCCGTCGGCGCTTATATCGCACCTGTGAAGCTTCTGCCCGGCGGCTATGTGCGGCCCGGCAATTTGCGCGAGCTGATCCGGCTCGGCGGCCCGACCATCACGCCTCCTGTCGAGGCCGGCAGAGTGCTCGAAACCGATGCCGCGTGAAGGCTGAACAGTCTGGGCGGATTCCGGCGATCCAGAACGATTAGGCAGGCAGCATTGCATGTATGTCTATGACGCCTTCGACCGGACGCTCGTCAATGAGCGCGTCGCTGAATTCCGCGATCAAGTTGGACGTCGGCTCTCGGGCGAACTGACTGAGGAAGAATTCAAGCCGCTGCGGCTGATGAACGGCGTCTACCTGCAGCTGCATGCCTATATGCTGCGGATCGCCATCCCCTACGGCACGCTGTCGTCCGAGCAGTTGCGCATGCTGGCGCATGTCGCGCGCAAATACGATCGCGGCTACGGCCATTTCACCACCCGCCAGAACATTCAGTATCACTGGATCAAGCTCGCCGAACTGCCCGATGCCATGGCGGAGCTGGCAAGCGTCGGCATGCACGGCATGCAGACATCAGGCAATTGCGTGCGCAACATCACGACCGACCAGTGGGCCGGCGTTGCGCCCGACGAGATCGACGATCCGCGCATCTTCGCCGAGCTCATCCGCCAGCATGTCACCTTGCATCCGGAATTCTCCTTCATGCCGCGCAAGTTCAAGATTGCGGTCGGGACCTCGGTGCATGATCGTGCAGCGCTGCGCATCCACGATCTGGCGCTGCAGATGCATCGCAATGCCGCCGGCGAAATCGGCTTCGAGGTCATGGTCGGCGGCGGGCTCGGGCGCACGCCGTTTCTGGCGCAGACCATCAAGCCGTTTCTCGCCAAGCGCGATGTGCTGAGCTACGTCGAAGCGGTGCTGCGCACGTACAATCAGTTCGGCCGCCGCGACAATATCTACAAGGCGCGGATCAAGATCCTGGTGCACGAACTCGGCCCGGAAGCCTTCGCCAGGGAGGTCGAGGCGGAATGGGCGAACATCAGAGACGGCGCGCTGGTCCTTGACGATGCCGTCGTTGGCGATATTGCCGGCCGCTTCGTCTATCCGCGCTACGAAAAGCTTGCCGACAATCCGGATGCATTCACCGCGGCGCGCAAGAGCGACCGCCGTTTCGACGCCTGGGTCGGCAATTGCGTCGCCAATCACAAAGTGCCGGGCTATGCGATCGTGACACTATCGCTCAAGCCCGTCGGCGGCACGCCGGGCGACGCCACCGCCGTGCAGATGGATGCGATCGCCGATCTCGCCGACCGCTATTCGTTCGGCGAGATTCGCGTCGGCCACGAGCAGAATCTGGTCCTGCCGCAAGTCGCGCAGCGCGATCTGCCGGCGCTGTGGCGCGCGCTCGAGCCGCTCGGCTTGGCGCTGCCCAATGTCAATTCCATCGCCGACATCATCTCTTGTCCGGGGCTCGATTATTGCAGCCTGGCAAACGCGCGCTCGATCCCGATCGCGCAGGAGATTTCGCGGCGTTTCGCCAAGCTCGATCTGCAGCGCGACCTCGGCCGGCTGCACGTCAATATTTCCGGCTGCATCAATGCCTGCGGCCATCATCACGTCGGCCACATCGGCATTCTCGGTGTCGAAAAGAATGGCGAGGAGTTCTATCAGATCACGCTTGGCGGCAAGGCCGATGAGAACGCGCGGCTGGGCGACCTGATCGGGCCGGCGGTGCCTTATGCGCAAGTCGCCGACGTGGTGGAGGACGTCGCCTCGGCCTATCTCGAGTTGCGCGCGCGGCCGGACGAGCTATTCATCGATACGCTCGAGCGCACCGGCATCGAGCCGTTCAGGGAGCGGGTCTATGCCGCTCGTTGAAAACGGCAAGATCGCCGAGGACCGCTATGTCCGGGTCGCCGCCGACGCGCCGATCCCGGAACGCGTGCCGGTCATCGTGCCGGCGGCGCGATTTCTCGCCGAGGCGGACGCGCTGATCGCCCGCGACGGCTCGCTTGGCGTGTCGTGGCCGAACAATAAGCGCGTCGCTGAACTGAAGCCCTGGCTCGGTCATCTGGCGCTGATCGCGCTCGAATTTCCCAAATTCCGCGACGGCCGCGCTTACAGCCAGGCCCGGCTCCTGCGCGAGCAGTACGGCTTTCGCGGCACCTTGCGCGCCACCGGCGATGTGTTGCGTGACCAGTTCTCTTTTCTCGTCCGCGCCGGTTTCGATTCCTTCGAGGTGAAGAAGCCCGCCGATGCGGCGGCTTTCGCCAAGAGCGTGGCGCGCTACAGCGTCGTCTATCAGCCCGGCGCCGACGGCAGCCTGCCGGCGTTGCGGCGGCGGCTGCAAAGTGCGACTGCTGCGAGTGCGTCCAAGGACGTATAGGCAGTCGTTCCAGGACGCTGGTTTTCAGCCCCTTTGACTTGCTATCCTCACGGCGCAATTCGCAATGAGGTCATCATGACTCCCACCGTCGCAGTGATCGCGCCCGGCGCCATGGGCGCCGCCGTCGGCAAGAGGCTCGCCGACAGCGGCCTTAAAGTGCTCACTTCACTCAAGGGCCGCAGCACCGAGACGCAGGCCCGCGCGAAAGCCGCCGGCATGAGCGATGCGGGCGACGAGGAGATCGCGCGCAGCGATTTCATCCTCTCGATCCTGCCGCCGGGCGACGCGCTGGCTTTGGCGCAGCACTTCGTGCCGGTGCTCGCGGCCAGCAATGCCAAGCCGGTCTATGTCGATTGCAACGCCATCAATCCGAAGACCGTGGACAAGGTGGCGGCCGCCATCGCGCCGACCGGATGTCTGTTTGCCGATTCCGGCATCGTCGGCCAGCCGCCGAAGCCCGGCGACGCCGGCCCGCGCTTTTACGCGTCCGGCCCGGCGGCGCAGCGCTTTGCGACCTTGCGCGACCATGGTCTCGACATCCGCGTCCTCAACGGGACGATGAGCGCCGCTTCGGCGCTGAAAATGTCCTATGCCGGCATCACCAAGGGCACGCAGGCGATCGGCGCGGCGATGATGCTCGCGGCGATGCGCGCCGGCAATGCCGACGATCTGTTCGCCGAGCTGTCGTCGAGCCAGAAGGAAATGCTCGCTTGGTTCAAGAAGTCATTATCGATGATGCCGCCCAAGGCCTATCGCTGGATCGCCGAGATGCAGGAGATCGCGGGCTTCGTCGGTGAGGATCCGGCCGCGCACGAACTCTACGAAGGCGCCGCGCATTTTTATGAGCGGATCGCGGAGGATTTCGAGAGCGGCAAGAAGACGGACACCGCGGCGCTGCTTGGATTCTTGAATAAGGGCACTTCCTGATTCCGCCGTCTTGCGGCGCCGGCAAGCAGGATCACTTGTTCAGCCACCGCCGCGCGAAGCCCAGAATTCCCTGCGGCAAGAAAATAATCATCACGATGAAGATGACGCCGAGCGGGATCAGATAGGGGAACTGGTCGCCGAGCATGCGCGAGAGCAGATCACGTAAGAGCTGGAAGAAGCCGGCGCCGACGATCGGGCCGACCAGGGTGCCGATGCCGCCCATGACGTTGTAGATCACGGTGTCGCCCGAGGTGAGGAAGTAGACGAAGTCGGGCGCGGCGAACTGGTTCTGGATGGCATACAGCACGCCGGCGAGGCCGGCGAACAGGCCGGACAGCATCACCGACATCATCTTGTAGCGTTCCACCGCATAGCCGATGGCGCGGGTGCGCGCCTCGTTTTCGCGGATCGATTGCAGCACCATGCCGAACGGCGATTGCGTCACCCGGCGCAGGAACAGATAGGAGCCCGCCACCACGGCAAGGACGAACCAGTGCATGGTGGTCGAAGTGAAGCGAGCGTCGTAGAGGAACGGGATCCAAAGGTGGGGCCGGGTGAAGATCAGTCCGTTCTCGCCGCCGGTCACCGCCGTCCAGGTGAAGATGATGACGTAGAAAATCTGGCTGAAGATCAGCGTGGTGATGGCGAAATAGATGTCGCGCAGCCGCGTCGAGAAGAAGGCGACGAACAAAGCGACGCCCGCCGCGCCGGCAAGTCCGCACGCCAGCGCGAGCCACAGATTCGGCGGGCCGAAGGCGATCAGCGCGCCGGCGGCGCCATACATGCCGAGTCCGAAAAAGGCCGAATGGCCGAACGAGATCAAGCCGGTGTAGCCGATCAAGAGATCGGACGACATCGCCAACAGGCCCCAGATCAGGATTTCGGTGAGGAGCCGGCGCCAGAATTCCGGCAGCAGCAGTGGGGCGCCGATTAACAGCGCCATGATGACGCAAAAGCCGATCCAGAACACGGCGGTATGGCTGAGCCGGCTCTTGCGGGGCTTGGCGAGCGGCGACAGTTTTTCGAGCGGGACGGTTGTCATTGAGCGTGCGTCATTTGGGCGTCGCGACAAACAAACCTGTCGGGCGCATCAGAAGCGTAAGGATCAGCACGACAAAGGACACGATCACCGCCTGCGACGGGTCGACCCAGATCGTGGCATACGATTCGAGAAGGCTGATGAAGATCGCGGCGGCGATCGAGCCGCCGAGATTGCCCATGCCGCCGACCACGACGACGATGAAGGCCTTCAACACCCAGTCGAGCCCCATCGTGTGATCGACGCCGGAGAGCGGCGCGAACAATACACCGCTCGCCGCCGCCATCGCGGCGCCGATTGCGAAGACGCCGGTATAGACCAGCGGTACCGGGATCCCCATCGCCTGCGCCATGATGCGATCCTGCGCGGTGGCGCGAATCCAGACGCCGAACTTGCCGTATTTGAGGAACAGATAGAAGCCGCCGATGATCAGCGCGGAAAGCACGGCGATCAGGATGCGATACCAGGGATAGTCCAGATAGAACAGCGTGAACGAGGAGCCGAGCGGTTCGGGGATGCGCCGCACCGTCGGGCCGAACTCCCACAGCGCCAGATTCTGCAGAACCAAAGAGACCCCGAACGTAGCAAGGATCGTGTTCAGCGGATCGCGTCCGATTAAAGGCCGCAAGGTCGTGATCTGCAAGGCGGCGCCGAGGACGGCGACGATCAGCGTCGCGGCAATGAGCGCGAGCCAGAAACTGCCGGTCATGGCCGCGACCACGACGCCGATATAGGCGCCGAGCATGAACAGTTCGCCGTGGGCGAAATTCACCACATCCATGATGCCGAAGATCAAGGTCAGCCCGGACGCGACCAGCGCCAGAATCATGCCGGTGACGACGCCGTTCACCGTCTGGATGATGAAGAGGTCGAGGAGATGGCTGCCCCCACCCATCGTTCACACCCCCATATATTGCTTGACGATCGGATGATCAGGGCTGAGTTCGTGCGAGGCGCATTGATGGCGCACGGTCCCCTTTTCCATCAAATAGATCCGCTGGCTTGCCGCCAGCGTCAGCGGCACGTTCTGCTCGACCAGCAGAATGGCGACGCCTTCGGCGTGCAGGGTGTCGATGATGGTGTGAATCTGCGACACCATGCGCGGCATCAGCCCTTCGGTCGGCTCGTCGAGCAGGATGATCTTCGGTTCGAGCATCATGGCGCGGGCGATCGCCAGCATCTGCTGCTCGCCGCCCGACAGCGTGCCGCCGGCCTGGCTGCGCCGCTCCGCCAGAACCGGGAAGAACGTGAACACCTTGTCGAGCAGCGCCTTGCGTTTCTCGTCGGTGACACCGGCCCGGTCGAAGCCGGTGCGCAAATTTTCCATCACCGTGAGCAAGCGGAAGATGCGGCGATCTTCCGGTACATAGCCGATGCCGAGCCGCGCCAGTTTGTGCGGCGGCATGCCGGTGATGGCATTGCCGTCGAGCATCACGGTGCCGTGGCTCGGCTTGACCAGGCCCATGATGGTCTTGAGCGTCGTGCTCTTGCCGACGCCGTTCCGGCCAAGGAGGCCGACCACTTCGCCGGGCGCGACCGTGAGCGACACGCCGTGCAGAATGTGGCTCTTGCCGTAATAGGTGTGAATGTCCTCGACCCGGATCAGCGGCTCGACGCTATCGGCGGGCGCGATCGTCGGGTTGTCGGCGAGAGGGCCTGTTGTTTCCAAGGCGCTCATGTCTTGAGATAGACCTCCAGCACCTTCGGGTTCTGTTGGATCTCGGCCGGGGTGCCTACGGCGAGCACGGCGCCATAGTTCAGCACGGTGATGCGGTCACACAATCCCATCACCACCTGCATGTCGTGCTCGACGATCAGGATGGTGAGGTTTTTGGCCGGATCGTCAGCGAGCCGCCGGATCAGCGCTTCGGTCTCGTCGGTCTCGCCCTGGCTCATGCCGGCCGTCGGCTCGTCGAGGCAGAGCAGTTTCGGCTCGGTCGCGAGCGCGATGCCGATCTCGAGATTGCGCTGCTCGCCGTGCGACAGGTTGCACGCCAGTTCTTCGGCCTTGGCGAGCAGGCCGACGGATTGCAGCGCCGCCTCCGCCTTGGTGTTGATGTCGGCCAGGGCGCTGTGGTGCGAGAGCATGTTCCAGCCGTGGCGGCGCGATTGCGCGGCGATGCGCACATTCTCCAGCGCCGTGGCATTGGGCATGATGTTGGTGATCTGATAGGAGCGCGCGACGCCCTTTTGCGAGATGGCGTTCGACGGCAGGCCGGTAATGTCCTCGCCGTCGAGAATGATGCGGCCCGAACTCGGCCGCAGCACGCCGGTGAGGCAGTTGAAGAACGTACTCTTGCCCGCGCCGTTCGGCCCGATGATCGCGTGCACGGTGCCGCGCGTGATTTCGAAATTGATGCCGGACAAAGCCGTCAGCCCGCCGAAACGGACGGTCAGCAGCTCGGTCCTGAGAATCGACGCCGCTACCGCTCCCCGGCCTTGCACCGGGGAGCTCAGTTCGGCGGACATTTGTGCGCTCACGTAACGTCTGTTGTGGACGGTTACGCCGACTGGAATTTGCAGGCCGGCGGCACGTAGGTCTTCTCCTTCGGCACGATCTGCTGCAGATGATAGGTGCCGTTGCCGATGGTGAAGATGAATTCGCGCAGGAAGGCCTGGTGGTCCTCCTTGCGCAGCGTCTTGTCACCCTGCGGGAAGTCGTCGCTTTCCTTCACTTCGAGGCCTTCGAGCGCCTCGATCAGTTTCATGGTATCCGCGCGCCCCTCGAACTTGCTCTTCTCCATGGCGATCTTCATGGCGTTGAGCGCTTCGTAGTTCGACTGCACGTATTTGTCGGGCAGCGGCCCGGACGGATCGACCTTTGCCAGCCGCTTTTTGGCTTCATCGAAGAAGCGGTGCAGATAGGGCGTATTGAGCGCACCGTCGAACACCGGGATGTAGCGGTTGATCGCGGTAAAGCCGTCGAGCTTGTTGCCGACCGCGATCAGGTTGGTCGATTCCGAGATCGAGCCGTCGCCGGCCCATTTGTATTTCTTGGTCAGGCCGAGATCGTAGGCCTGATTGGCGATGGTGACGCCGTCTTTGCCGAAGAAAATGCCGAACAGGCCGTCGAAGTCACCGGAGATTTTCGACAGGAATGGCGTCATGTCGGCGGTGCCGAGCGGGATGCCGGTGGTGCCGACCACTTCGCCGCCGTTCTTCTTGATCTCGGCAATATAGGCGTCGCGCGTCGACTGGCCCCAGGAGTAATCGGCGAAGGCGATATGCCACTTCTTGCCCATCTTGGTCAGCGTCGGTGCGAAGGCGACTGCTTGCGCCGGCGCATAATCGTGCAGGCGGAAGCTGTAGCGATTGCAGGCCGAGGTGGTGAGCGTGGTGTCGAGGCACACCGTGATCATGTTGACAATCTTGGCATCTTGCCAAACCGGCATGCAGGCCAGGCAGATATTGGACAGGAAGCCGCCGACATGGACGTCGATATCGTCGTCCGAGATCATTTTCTGGGTCTTTTGCCGAGCAACAGCGGGCGAGCTTTCGTCGTCGACGATGTCGAGCTCGACCGGGCGGCCGTTGATGCCGCCATTGGCATTGATGCGGTCGGCCGCCATTTGCAGGCCGACGATCGCGGTCTTGCCGCCGGCCGCGCCCGCGCCCGACAGCGGCTGTTCCGAACCGACCTTATAAGGTTTGGCCGCACCGAAGGCCGTTCCCCACGGCGCCGGCATCAGCATCATGGCACCGATGGCGCCGCCGCCATAGCCGATCAGGCTGCGCCGCGTGAGCTTGCCGCGGTACCAGAAGTCCTGTGCCCACGGCGCGTCTCTCCATTTCTCAGCCATTGAAATTCTCCCTCTGAATTTATCGCGTTCCCCGGCGGCCCCTTGCAAGGGGTTCTTCTAGTTTGATCTTTGCTGGCCTTAGCAAACGCGAAGTCGGTTTAAGTTTCAACTGGATTCGCGCACTTGGTCCTGGAAGGCTACTTCTGCGCGCCGCGTAAGATCGTCGCGCGCAGCCATTTCATAATGTCGTATGATCTTGCGCACTTTTGCTGGTAAAATAGGCAAACAGTTTGCGGCGAATGAAGTTAACAGACAGAAATTCCCCGCAAGTACCTGAAGGCCGGGGTATGCAGACGAGTATTAGCGCAGCTACAGGCAGGAGCCGAATTTGGCAATGAACAGGGCAGTGGCGGCGGCAACCGCGGCCGACGTGACGGATGATCTGCAGATTCCGCAAACCGGGCTCGCGGCGCGGCACAAAATCCGGCAAAACCGGCATTCCGGGCCGACATCTGGTCTCGCGCCCGGCTTTGTCCAGGCCAACCTCGCCATTCTGCCGCAAAGCCTGGCGCAGGACTTCCTGCATTTTTGCCAGCGCAATCCCAAGCCCTGTCCCCTGGTCGGCGTCTCCGCCGCCGGCGATTGGCGGATCCCGGCGATCGCCGAGGATCTCGATATCCGCACCGATCTGCCGCGCTACCGCGTCTGGAAGAAGGGCGAACTCGTCGACGAACCGTCCGACATCGTGAAATATTGGCGAGACGATCTTGTCACTTTCGCCATCGGCTGTTCGTTCTCCTTCGAACAGGCGCTGCTCGACGATGGCATCGAATTGCGCCACATGACCTGCGACTGCACCGTGCCGATGTATCGAACCTCGGTCGAGACGAACGCGGCGGGTCCGTTCCACGGGCCGCTGGTGGTGTCGATGCGGCCGATGAAGCCGGCGGCCGCGATCCGCGCTGTGCAGATCACCACGCGTTTTCCGACGGTGCATGGCGCGCCGGTGCATCTCGGCAAGCCGGAAATGATCGGCATCAAGGATATCGGTAAGCCCGATTGGGGCGACGCCGTGCCGGTGCACGACGACGAGATTCCGGTTTTCTGGGCCTGCGGAGTGACGCCGCAATCGGTGATCATGGCGGTCAAGCCGGAATTCTGCATCACGCATTATCCCGGCGCGATGCTGGTGACCGACCGGCGCAATACTGAATTTGCCATTATGTGAAAATCGGCGAATAGCTGCCGGAGCGTGGCGAATGGTTCGCGCTATTCGCCGCTGACGTCCTTTGGGAAAGAGATGAACGACATTTCAACGGCAACACAAGCTTTCGACCCCGCTGCCGCGGGCTGGGAAAAGGTCAAAGCGCACAATTTCGGCGAACTGGTCGGGCCGATCTGGCGCCGCGGCGATCCGCTGTTCGGTTTTCTCGCCACCGAGAAGCACGCCAACCACATCAACATCGTGCACGGCGGCATGCTGGCGACCTTCGCCGATCAGTCCATGGGCATGACGGCGATGCGGGCGACCGGGGGCAAGACGCACGCCACGATCGAGCTCACCATGCAATATATCGGCGCGGTCAAGATCGGCGAATTCGTCGAGTCGCATTGCGAAGTCGTGCGCATCACCCGCTCGATCATTTTCATGCGCTCGACGTTGAAGGTCGGCGAACGCATCGTCGCGTCCGGAAGCGGCGTGTGGAAGATTCTGGAGCGCGGGTGATTGGCGGCCGTCGTCCTGAAAGCGCAGCCCGGCCGGCCGCGCCAAACAGACTGACGATTTGTCGCTCGACCATGTGCAAAACAGCCGCGGCTGCACTGAGCCGGCGTGCTAGGCTCTCTCGGGGGAACCGAGCAAGGGGAGGAAGCCGATGCGGTGGACTGGCCTCGCATGTGCAAGTGTTGGACTCGCCGTCGCATTGCCGCTGTGTTTCGCGGCGATGAATCCGCTGGCGGCGCAGCCGCGCGGCTCTATCGCGCCGCGGCCCAGTCGCGGCAGCGTCAGCACCGACGATCAGCTTGCCCCCTCGCAAATCAACCAGCCGATTCCGCCGGCCGTATCGGAGCCGCCCTCCGCGTCGCATCCGGCGGCGCGCGCGAGCGCAACGGCGGAGCCACGCGCCGCGACAACCAGGCCGGTACTGCCCAGCGGCTCGCACACCGTCATTGCCTGCAGCGGTCCGTTCGCGCAGGACTCCGGCATGCTCTCCCTGGCCATGACCTTCGGCGACGGAAATGTCACCTTCACTCATGAAAAGGTGCAGAACAGCGAGGTTGGCGCGACGATCGTCTATCCGAAGGATCCCAGGCGGCGGCTCGAAGTTTGGTGGCAGAATCCGAACCGCACCGGTCTGTTTCTGATCGACATTACGGGGAAATCGATCTGGACGGGGCCGGAAGGCCTGCATCTCGGCTTGACCTTGCCGGATATCGAAAAGCGTAATCGCAAACCGTTCAAGCTCAAGGGCTTCGACAAGGACGGCGTGGCCGCGGTCAGCGATTGGGACGGCGGCGCGCTCGCCACGCTGCCTGGCGGCTGCAAGGCCAGCGTGAACTTTCACGCCGATCCGAAGACCGCCAAGGATGCCGCGAGCGCGATGTCGGCGGACCACGAATACAGTTCCGCGGATCCCGACGTGCGCGCGGCGAAGCTGAGCGTGAGCGAAATTCTGATCGGCTACTGAGCAGCTATTGAATGCGGTTTTTTCTTCACCGAAATCGCCGCTCGCATCGTCGCGATGTGAATCGACTCCGCTCTAGTGCTGCTGCCGAAAGCGCGTCAGCGTGCCGCCCTTCATTACCGAGCCGGGCAGCGGGTGGCCGACAATGTCTTCGGCCAATCTCGCGCATTCGATCAAAGCATCAAGATCGATGCCGGTGTCGATGCCCATTTCCTGGCACATGAACACGAGATCTTCCGTACAAATGTTCCCCGCCGCACCGGCGTGACCGGCGAACGGGCAGCCGCCAAGCCCGGCCACCGCGGCATCGAAGCGCTTCACGCCCATTTCGAGTCCGGCGAAAGCGTTGGCGACCGCCATGCCGCGGGTGTCGTGCAGATGCAGTGCGAAATCGACATCCGGCCAGCGTTCGCGCACCGCGCCGATGACGCGCTTGATGGCAAGCGGATTGGCCCAGGCCATGGTGTCGGCGAGCGAGATATATTTCAGCGTCACGCCATGCTCTTTGGCGACGTCGAGAATCTGCTGCGCCAGCGCGACGACGCGCGCGACCGGCACGTCGCCTTCGAAATTGCAGCCGAACGCCGCCATGATCATGCCGCGTTCAACCGGAATGCCGGCCGCCTTGTATTTCTCGACGATCGCGTGCTGGCCGGCGAGCTGCTCGGCAGCGGTGCGGTTCTGATTGCGCTTGGAGAACTTTTCCGAAGCCACAAGCGTGATCGAGCCGCCCAACGACAGCCGGTTGCTGTGCGCGAGCGCGCGCTCGAAGCCGCGCTCGTTGAGCCAGAGCGCGGTATAGGCGACGCCGGGCTTGATTCTGATGCCTTCGACGACCTCATCGGCATCGGCCATGCCCGGCACCGCTTTCGGATTGACGAAGGACACGATCTGCATGTGATCGATGCCGGTCTCCGCCAGCGCGTCGACCAGCTCGATCTTGCGCGTTGTCGCGATCGGGCCTTTTTCGATCTGAAAGCCCTCGCGCGGACCCTCTTCGTTGATATGCACGGCTTGCGGCAGATCGCTCATTGGCGGGCTCGTGAGGCTTATCCGGTCTTCGCGGTTGCGACGATCTTGCCTTCAGTAAGCGCCGCAACCGCATCCGCCGCAAGACCGAGTTCGCCGAGAATCTCCGCCGTATGCTCGCCGATGGCCGGCGGCTGCCGGCGCAGCGCCAGATCATGGTCGCCGATCTCCATCGGCATGCGCGGAAGTTTGGTACGGCTGCCATTTGGCAGGTCGAGCGCGAGCATGCGGTTCCCGGCATTGAGCTGCGGATCGTCGAACAGGTCGCCGGGCCTCGCCACCGGCGAGAACGGAATGGCAATGCGCTCGAAAATCGCGGTGAGTTCGGCGCGCTTGTGCTGCTTCACGATCTCGGCGACGAGCGGCAGCAGCACCGGCCGCGCCCGCACGCGGTCCTCGTTGGTCTTGTAGGCCGGGTCCGCCAGCAGATCGGCGCGGCCGAAATGCTCGCAGAAACGCCGCCAGTGGCGGTCGCTGGTGATGCCGACAAAAATCTGCTCGCCGTCCGCGGTGGTGAAAGGCTCGTACACCGCCCAGGCGCCTTCGCGCGCCGGCATCGGCGGCGGCGGCCGGCCGGTCACCGCCTGGCCGGCCATGTGCTGCATCATCAGAAAGCTTGTCGCCTCGAACAGCGCCGTTTTGACGAGTTGACCGCGGCCGGTGCGGTCGCGCTCGCGCAAAGCCGCCTGGATCGCGATCACGGCGAACATGCCGCCCATGATATCGACCACGGAGGAACCGGCCCGCAGCGGCTGCCCCGGCGGGCCGGTCATATAGGCCATGCCGGACATGAATTGCACGACTTCGTCGAGCGCCGGGCGGTGCTCGTACGGCCCGCTGAGGAAGCCTTTCAGCGCGCAATAGATGAGCCGCGGATTAAGCCGCGCAAGATCGCCGTAGCCGCAGCCGAGCCGGTCCATGGTGCCCGGCGCGTAGTTCTCCAGCACGACGTCGGCGGTCGCCGCAAGCCGATGCAAGATCGCGCGGCCTTGGTCGGATTTCAGATCGACGGCGAAGCTGCGCTTGTTGCGGTTGAAGGCCGGGAAGAAGCCCGCGGCAAAACCGGGCAGCCGGCGCGTCGCATCGCCGTCCCTGGGCTCGATCTTGATCACATCGGCGCCGAGATCGGCGAAGATCAGGCCTGCGGTCGGCCCCATGATGGTATGGCAGAATTCGAGCACCCGCAGGCCGGCGAGGGGGAGCGCGTCACTCGCGGCTTTTTCCTGTTGGCCGACGGTCTTGGAGGTCATGGGCCGCTTTTACACACCCGCTCATTCCCGCGAAAGCGGGAATCCGGAAAACCCCCACCTCGCCTTCGCGGGGACGCGCGGAAAACGGCTGTGGTTTTTTACCCGCCCGGTAGGCGCAAGCTCACATAAGCCCAGTGAACTCACATGCGACCTGCATGAGACTTACATGGGACTATATGGGCCCCAGGCTCTGCAACATGTAGGGCGCCCGCCGCTTCGCCCGCAGGATCCAGCCGTCCGGATCGCGCTCGCGCTGCATCGCCTTCTCGAGGCAGTCCTCGTCGGGCGGAAGCCCGCAATGCGGAAACCGCTCGCAATCGCCGCAGGTAAATTCGGGCGGCCGCGTCAAGCCGGCGACGAAATCGCGCATCTGCCCGCATGCCGTTCGGATTTTCTCGAACATGGCAGCCTCACATCGTTGATCGTAATTCAACCACGCGGCCGCCATGGAGCCCTTGATCAAGATCAAATGAACAGCCGCTCGGCTTCAGAGCTCGCGCCCAGCGGATCCGCGACGTTGCCAATGATCGCTAATCGCGGCCTGTCGTTTCCAGCGCCGCGAAATCGCGCCTAATCAACCGCGTGCTGGCTCGCCATTTTGGTCCAGTCGTGAATGAAGATCTCTTCCCAATATTGCGCGGCTTCTTCGTTATAGATGATGACCGTGGCGTCGCGATTGCGCAGCACGCCGTCGCCGGACCAGTTCTGGCTGCCGACGGCGACGACCTGCGAATCGACGACGATACCTTTGTTATGAACATTCGCCTGAATGCGCACGTGGGAGAGGTCGATGCCGGCGTCCTGGAGCACCTCGAGCTTATCGTTGGTTTCGTACTGGCTCATGATCAGGCGAACGTCGAGACCGGCGTTGATCTTCTTGGCCACCGCGGCCACCAGAGCCATGAACTGCTGATTCTGCGCATTCTTCGGGTCCTGCGGGTCGGCCGGATAATTGATGTATTGGGTCTGCATGTAGAACGACTTCTCGGCCGAATTGATGAGGGCGAGGATCAATCCGACATAATTGTCCGGGGTCAGGATCGGCTGGATCTTCATCTTGGCGGTGATTTTTTTCGGCGGAAAATATTGCTGCGGGACCTTCGCGGCCAAGAGAATCTCAGGTTCCGCCAGCTGCGCCAGCGCGTCCGCAAGTGCGGCCGCCTGCGTCGGGCTGGTCTGGTTCTTCGACGCGACGCTGAGATCGTTGAGCAGGTATTTTTCGTACAGCTGCGCCAGCCCCTCGTGCTCGACGATGACATGCCAATCGCGATCGCTTTTCTTGACCACGGGAGCGGCGGCGCTCGGATCGGTCAACGGATCGATATCCGGCTGATTGGTCGAATTCCAGTTGCCGCTGGAAAGCCAGAACGCCTCTTTGTCGCGCACGGCGACCTTGATGTGGTAAGCCGAGGGGAAGATCCACGTCGCCACTTTGGGATCGCTGCGTTCGAGCGCCCAGGCGAAGTCGAGGCGCTTGCCGATCGCGGAGGTCAGATCTTCGACCGTCTGATCGTCGGTCTGCTCGCGGTTCGATTTGCCGGGAGGATGGTCCAGGACAAGGTTGAGCGCGCGGCCGCCTTTGCCCATCGTGGTTTCCACCGTCTGCGCGATATGAGCGGATGTGAAGTCGTACATGCCGACAGTCAGCGTCTTGCTTGTGGCATCGAGAAAGGCCTTGAGCGTCGGCCAGCCCGCATCCGGGCTCGCATGGCATGTGATCGTCATCTTCTCGTCGACGGCGTGCAGCGGCGCTCCCGCCGGCGGAACGTATTTGATTTGTTGCTTGGCGGGCTTGCGCAAGGCTTCCACGGTCTCCGCGAGCGGCGCCAGCGGCTGGCCGGACAGATCGCGCTCGTAGGGAAATACCGGGCGCTCGAGCTCGGGCGTGACGGAGGCTGCGACACTGGTATAGAGCGCCGGTTTGCTGGCGCGGAGCTGCTGCAGCGGGTCGGCTTGCCGGACGTCGACGGCATAGCCGCCGAGCGTTTCCGGCAGCCGATCCGCGGCGGGAACGTCGTCGTTCTTGTTGGCGACGGTGACGACGATGGCCGGCTTCTTGGTCGGCCAGCCGTCGACGACCTGATATCCCGGCCGCACCGACAGCACGCCGGGCTTGCGCAACTTGTCGAGATTCTGCGTGATGACTTGATCGACGTCACGTGCGAAGTTCATGACTATCCTCCCTCGAGATCATCCCGTTCAGTCGCTCTCGCGTCGGCAAGGGCCGCCCGTATCTGCTTCGGCCGCCTATACCTGCTTCCAGGCCGCCAATGCGTCGACCAGGCCGGCGCCCGCGGCGCCCGTGTCGCTCGAATCCGCGGGCTCGCCCTGACCGTCTTCGCTGCTCGCGGGATTGGCGGCGCCTTTGGTCACGCTGCGCGCCGAGCGGCGCAGAATCGCTTTGACGTCGGACGGAGTGAGGCCCGGATTCTTTTCCAGGAGCAGCGCGCAGACGCCGGCGAGCTGCGGCGCGGCCGCTGAAGTGCCGCTGAACAAGGCCCAGCCGTCATCGGGCGCCGTATCGTCACCGGGCTGTCCTTGCGGGTCGGGCGCCGCCATCTCGCGGTCGAGCTCGCTTCCCGCAGGGACCGGGAGCATGATGTAGTTGGCACGCGGCAGCATGCCGACCAATCCGCACAGGTCCGGCACCGAGCGTCCCGCATAGATCTTGCTGTGGAACGCGCTGGCGTAATCGGAGGCCTGCATCGCTCCGTTCTGGTCGACGAACACGCCGCCCGCGGAAATGACATCGGGCATCATGCCTGGGAACGAGTAGTGGCCGTTGCCGGCGGAAATGACGACGACGATGCCTTTGGCGACGGCGGCCTGAATTTCGGCTTCCAGCGCCGCCATGCTGTTGGGCAGGACGGTCTGCTGCGAGACTTGGTCGCCGGCGCGCAGGTCGTAGCCGAGGCTCATCGAGATGATCTGCGGATTTTGCTGCAGCGCCTGCTGAAAGCCTTCGAGCATGCTCGCTCCGCTGCGCGGGTCGTCGTCGTTGTCGAGCTTGATGCCGATGAAGGTCACGCCTGGCGCGATGGCCAGCAGGTTGCAGCATTCGCCCGATCCGTGCGCTTGCGGGTCCGTCGCATCGTTGATGGCGTGCGGGGCGAGGTCGACGCTGGTATTGTAGCCTTTGCCGGCAAAGTACGGATGGCTGAAGGCGAAGCCGGTATCGACCATGACGACGCGCACGCCCTTGCCGGTGGTTCCCGCGCTGTGAACTTGCGGCACGTTCAGCAAGGCCGGCACGCTCGGTGGCGACCGAAGATCGAGGTGAAAATAGTTTACCGGCGGCGGGGTCGCGGAGACGCCTGCCGCGGCGCCGGCATGCATGCGCGGTCGCGGCGCGGCATGCGCTGTGCCGCCTCGCTTGGCGGCCCGAACGGCTTTTTTCCGCGCCATATAGATATGCGGCCATTGGATGTAGGCGTCGTCGATGAGGTCGGCGAGCGCTGGCGGAATCGCGAAACTCGCGTTGTCGGCCGGGTAGTAGAACGATTGAAACGCGTAATCCTGTTTCGGGTCGAGGTTGATTTCCTGCAATTGCGTATTGAAGGTCTGCTCGAACAGCATTCGGGTGCCGCGGATGGACACGCTCAGCTTGCCGCGCCGCGTCGGGCAGAATCCAAGCTGGCTGAGATAATGAATCGCCTGGTCGACATGCATCGGGTCGGGATCGAATTCCCGCACGCTCGCCAAAGACAGCGGCGGCAGGAATTTTGTCGGTCCGATCGTGCCGTTCTGGCGCTTGAACGTTACCGCGATACGAAGCTCGTCGGAGGGCAGCGCGAATTCCTGGTCGCGCGCAGATTGCGTCGCGCGTTTATATGCGTACATCGGCAGATCCTTTCTGACGGAAGCCGTAGAAATCAGTTCTGCAGGTAGACGTGCGGTGGTGCGGCGGAAATGCTTTCAACGTACGGCGCGAGTGCATCCGGCACGGCGAGGTCGGAAGAAACCGACCCGCCGGATTGGCCGAAATCCGTGCCGCTCGGCGGCCGCGGCGGCTTTGAGTCCGGCCTGACACCAAACACAGTTTCGAAATGCTCGGGCTGTGCTTCTGCCGAAATGGTGGCGGCGCCTGAGGCCGTCGGCTTCAGGCCGATCTCGGTCAGGAGCGTCCGCACCTTCTCAATGCCGTCGGCGTTTCGCCACGCTTTGCGAAGCAGCACTTGAAGTTTGACCGGCGGGCTTGACGTGGAAGCCTCCAGGCGCGACGCGGCGGTGACGAAATCTCCGCCAGCGCCGGTCAACGGCGGGACGCTGGCAAGTATCTCATACCATATATGTGCGGGCGAAGACGCGTCTCGCTGCAAAGGCCCAAATCCGCCGCCGGTCATGATGCAAAAGCCGATATGGTGTGCGAAAGCCGATGTGATCTGCGAAAGCCGAGATAATCCGCGAAAGCCAATGTCGTGCGAAAGCCAATGCGTACGGAAAGCCGATGTTGCGCGCGAAGGCCGAAGCCGTGACTCAGCTGCCGACCGGCAATGGGAAATCGTCAGTTCAATAAGATTGTGACACTTTAATATGACAATCACAAGATGTATAAGGCCGGGCGCTCAAAAATAACCGCGCGCGGGCAAGCCGTTGCTGCTCGCGTCGCCCGCCGGCCAAAGCCTCGGACAGAATTCCTGTGTGTCGACGAACGAGAGCGGGCTGGCTACCCCGCTTTCGGCCGTGCCTCGGTGATGGTGCGCCACAGCACTTCGGGCGTGGCCGGCATCGGCACGTGTTTGATGCCGAGCGGGGAAAGTGCATCGACCAAGGCATTGGCCACAGCCGGCATGGCGCCGACGCAGCCGGCCTCGCCCGCACCTTTGACGCCGAGCGGATTGGTCCTGGTCGGCACCGGATTGCTCTCGACATGGAACGCGGAGAGGTCGCCCGCCCGCGGCATGGCGTAATCCATGAACGAGCCGGTGAGGATCTGCCCCTCCGTATCGAACTTGATGTCCTCCATCAAAATCTGGCCGACGCCCTGCGCGATGCCGCCGTCGATCTGGCCGTGCAGGAGCAGCGGATTGATCACGGTGCCGACATCGTCGACGACATTGTAATTGACGATCTCGACGGTGCCGGTCTCCTCGTCGATCTCGAGCTCGCAGACATGCACGCCGTTCGGATAGGCCGCCATCGAGCCGCTATAGATCGCCTTCTCGATCAGGCCCGGTTCCATGCCGTCGGGAAGATTCTTCGGATCGAGCGAAGCCTTGGCGACTTCTTTGATCGTCAGCGTCTGGTTGGTCTTTTTGCTGGAGAAAAGACCTTCATGGAAATTGATGTCGGAAAGGTCGACCTTGAGCATCTTCGCCGCGACCGCTTTGCCCTTTGCCTCGACTTTCTCTGCCGCCAGAGTGAATGCCGCACCGGAGAACGCTGCCGAGCGCGAGCCGCCGGTGCCCTCGGCGAAGAACACCTGGTCGGTGTCGCCCTGGATGTAAGTCACTTCGCGCGGATCGAGCCCGAGCCGGTCGCACACCACCTGCTTGAACGCGGTCTCGTGGCCTTGGCCCTGATTGATGCTGCCGGAGAAGATCGACACCGATCCGGTGCGGTCGAAGCGGATTTCGGCGCCTTCAAGTCCCGCCGCCGCCGAGCGCTCGATGGTGTTGGAGAAGCCGAAGCCGCGCAGCTTGCCGCGCGTCTTGGCTTCGGCGCGTCGCTTCTCGAAGCCATCCTTGTCGGCGGCGTGCAGCGCCAGATCGAGATTCTTCTCGAACTCGCCGCAATCGTAAGTGAAAGTGACGCTGGTCTTGAACGGCATCGCGCTCGCCGGAATGGTGTTGCGCTTGCGCAATTCCGCAGGATCCATGCCGATCTGGTCGGCGGCGAGATCGACCATGCGCTCGATCACGTAACCGGCTTCGGGCCGCCCGTTGCCGCGATAGGGCCGCACCGGCTGGGTATTGGTGAAAACCGCGGTGACGTCGATATGCGACGCCGGCGTGCGGTAGACGCCGGCAAGCGTGCCGAGATTGCCGGTGAAAGCCGGCATGCCGGTCTGCATATAGGCGCCGATCGCAGCAATGATCTTGGCGCGGAAGCCGAGGAAATTGCCGTCCTTGTCGAGCGCGAGCTCGGCGGTCGTGACATTGTCGCGCGCCTGCGCATCGCAGACGAAGCTCTCCGAGCGCGTCGCCACCCATTTCACCGGCCGGCCGGTGAGTTTCGCCGCGCACAGCACCAGCGCCACTTCGTTATAGACGGCGGATTTCATGCCGAAGCTGCCGCCGATATCGCCGCAGACGACGCGGATCTTGCTGTCGGGCACTTTCAGCACGTTTTGCGACAGTTCGGTCTGGAACACGTTGGTGCGCTGCAAGGTCGTATAGACCGTGAAGCGGCCCTCGATCGGCTCGAACATGCCGATGCAGCCGCGCGGCTCCATGGCGGCGGCGGTGACGCGGTTGATGACGAAGTCGTGCTTGACCACATGCGCGGCGCGGGCGAAAGCGGCGTCGGTGGCGTCCTTGTTGCCTTCGATCTGGATGAAGCCGATATTGTTCGGACAGTCGTCCCACACCAGCGGCATGCCGAGCTTCACGGCGTCGCTCGTGGAGACGATCGCCGGCAGCGGCTCGTAATCGACTTCAATCAGTTCCGACGCATCTATCGCCTGATAGAGATTTTCGGCGACGACAAAAGCGACGTAGTCGCCGATCATGCGCACGCGGTCCTCGACCAGCGCCGGATAGCGCGGCTTGTAGCCGGGCGCGCCGTCGCGCCGCTTGAGCCCGCCGGGCACCGGCAGATCGCCGAACCCGGCCGCCTTGTAGTCGGCGCCGGTCAGCACCGCGAGCACACCGGGCGCGGCTTTGGCTTTTGTTGTGTCGATTGCGCGGATGCGTGCATGGGCGTGCGGGGAGCGCAGCACGAATCCGAACGCCATCCCGGGAAAGACCATGTCGGCGACGTAGCGGCCGTGGCCCTTGACCAGCCGCGGATCCTCAAAGCGCGGGACCGGCTGCCCGATGGCGAATTCCCCCATAGCTTCCTCGCTGTCCGATTTTCAATGACATGCCACAAAAACTCGCCCGGCAAGCGGCCGGGCAAGAAAGACACCCGGTCTTACCGCGACTGCCGAGGGCCTTCAATCAGCCCTTCAATAAAGCCCGAGTCGGCGCTACTTTGGGGACATGACCGCTGCCGCAGTCGAGACATTTGAATCCGCGCTGAAGGCCCGTGCCGATGCGATGGCGGGTGCCTGCACCCGATGCGGCAAATGCGTTGAGGTCTGCCCGGCCACCGAGGCCGCCGGCCTGACGGCCGAAGAGCGAGGCGACCCGGTCGAGGTCATTTCCGGCATCATCGACATCATTCGCGGCGAGGAGGGGAGCGATGCCGCGGAGAAATGGGCGAGCGGTTGCCTGCTCTCCGGCGAATGCGTCAAGGCCTGCGACTACGGCGTCAATCCGCGCTTTCTCCTCTATATGGCGCGGATCGCGCTGTCGCACGCCAAGACAGACGCTGTCGCCGAGCGCCGCGCCGGTTTCGATGCCTACCGCCTGGTCGGGCGCGACGTCGCGCACCTTTCGCAGATCCAGCTCGACGATGCGCTATTGGCGCGATTGGGGCAGGGGGCCACCGGCAAAGTAGCGCGCGCGGCCGACACGAAGCCGGACTTCGTCTTCTATACCGGCTGCAACGTGCTCAAGACGCCGCATATCGCGCTGCTTGCGCTCGACGTGATGGATGCGCTCGATATCACTTACGAGGTGATGGGCGGGCCGTCGCATTGCTGCGGCATCGTGCAGATGCGCATGGGCGACGTGGCGACGTCCGGCCGCATTGGCGAGAACACCATCGACAAATTGTCGCAGAGCAAGATGGGACAAGTTCTCTCGTGGTGCCCGTCGTGCCAGGTCCAGTTCACCGAAACGACGCTGCCGACCGTCGAGAAGTTGCGCGGCGCCAAGCCGTTCGAAATGACGCCGTTCACGCTATTCGTGCACAAAAATCTCGACCGGCTCCGTCCGTTGTTGCGCGAGCCGGTGCCGATGCGGATCGCCGTGCACCGCCATCCCGGCGTCAAAGGCGTGGTCGAAGCGGCCGAGGATATTTTGAGCGCCGTGCCCGGCATCGAGATTGTCGATCTCGATCAGCCGGCGGTCGGCCTGCAGAGCAACAATCTGCGCGTACTTCCGGAATTCCGGAAGAAGCTGCAAGAAGCCGAGCTTGCCGCCGCCGAGGCCGCCGGCGTCGATGCGCTGGTTGCCGTCTATCATTCCGATCACCGCGAACTGTGCGCGCACGAGCGCGATTATCCGTTCCGCATCATGAACCTCTACGAAATCGTCGGCATCAGCATGGGCTTGCAATACGACGACAACTATAAGCGCCTGAAGATCATGCAGGATGCCGACGCCATCCTCGCTGATTGCGCCGACCTCGTGCGGAAGCACGGGCTCGATCCGGCGACGACACGGCTTGCCATCCAGGCTATGCTCGACGAACAGCCTGCGCCGTTGAGAGGCAAATAAAATCCGGCCAGCCTTGGGGGGCACGTCATGGATGTTTTGACCCGCCGATTTGTGGCGGCAATTGTTGTTATGCTCGCCGCCGCTTCGTCCGCGCTGGCGCAAAGCTATCCGTCGCGGCCGGTGACCGTCATCGTTCCGTTCGCCGCTGGCGGCCCGACCGACCTGGTCGCGCGTGTCGTCGCCGACAAGATGCAGGCGGCGCTCGGCCAGCCGATGGTGATCGAGAATGTTGCCGGCGCCGGCGGCAGCATCGCCGCGGCCCGCGTCGCCCGAGCCGCCGCTGACGGTTATACGCTCGAGCTCGGCAATAACGGCTCGAACCTTTTGGTCGGCGCGCTTTACGACATGCCGGTCGATATCGTGAAGGATTTCGCGCCGATCGCCGAGCTCACCGACAATCCGCAGATCATCGTCACCCGGAAAACAGTGCCGGCCACCAATCTCAAGGAGCTGTTGGCGTGGCTTGCCCAAAATCAGAAGAGCGTCTCCGTCGGCATCGCGGGGCCCGTCGCGGAAGTGAGCGTGGTCAATTTCGAAACCATGACAAAGACGCAGTTTCAGCTCGTGCCGTATCGCGGCGCCGGGCCAGCGATTCAGGATTTGATCGCGGGCCATATCGATCTGATGGTCGATCAATTGTCGAATTCGGTGCCGCAGATCAAGGCCGATACGGTGCGCGCCTATGCGCTCGCCGCCAAAACCCGCTCGCCCGCGGTGCCAGACGTGCGGACGACGGACGAAGCCGGCCTGCCGGGCTTCTACGGCGCGCTCTGGCACGGCCTGTGGGCGCCGAAGGGCACGCCGGCCGACGTGATTGCGAAGCTCAATGCCGCCGTCAAACAAGCGCTCGCCGACCCCGCCGTCCGGCAAAAGCTTGCCGCGGTCGGCCAGCAGGTCGTGCCGCTCGACCGGCAGACGCCCGAAGGTCTCGGCGCCTTTCAGCAAGCCGAGATGGAAAAATGGTTCCCCATCGTCAAAGCGGCGGGGATGAAGGGGGAGTAGGCGGCGCGTCGCCCGCGGCCTGACCGTTCCGCGTTACTTCATATACTTGTTCACCAGCACCTCGGCGCTTTGGCGATCCTTTTTCAGAAACGCAGCGAAATCGCCGGTCGAGCCCGCGGCCGGTTCGAGGAAGTTCTGATTGGCGAAATCCTTGAACTTCTCGCTCTGGAAAATCGCCAGCAGCGCATCGTGCAGGCGCGCGACGATTGGCGCCGGCGTGCCGGTCGGTACCACCACGCCCCAATAGATCGGTCCGCCGGGATAAGCGCCGAACCCCGCTTCGGCAAAGGTCGGGATGTTCGACAATTGCGGCCAGCGATGCGAGGCGGTCAGCGCCAGAATCTTGATCTTGCCGTCCTTGAGCTGGCTGACCATGTTGCCGATGCCGATCTTGGTGACGTCGATCGTATCGCCAAGAAGCGCGCTGGTGATTTCGCTGCCGCCTTTATACGGGATCGCGACGAATTTCGTGTTCCAATGCTCGCCGAGCCATTGGCGGAAGGCATCGGTCGTGGTGCGTTCGCCAAGTGTGCCGTAATTGAGCTTGCCGGGCTCGGCCGCTGCCTTGGCGCGCAATTGCTCGATTGAACTGACGCCTGTCGCCGCCGGCACGATCAGGCCCTCGATCACGTTGTACATGTCGATGACCGGCGTGAAGTCCTTGTCCGGATCGTAGGGCAGATTGGGCACCGTCAGCGGGTTGAACGACATTGTGTCGGGGCTGACCAGACAGAGCGTGTAGCCATCGGGCGGCGACTTGGCGCAATCGGTGCCGCCGAGCACCATCGCCGCGCCCGGCCGGTTCACCACGACGACCGGCTGGCCGAGCCGCTCCTGCAGGTCTTGCGCCGCCAAGCGGGCGGCCACGTCGGTGATCGAGCCAACCGAGATCGGCACGATGAGCTTGATCGGATGATCCGGATAGGTCTCCGCCATCGCCGGCGTTGTGAAGGCCAGCCACGCAAGAGCAATGCCGCGCCACAATAATCTCATCTCTTCCTCCCCAGCCGAGACTTTTATCCCGGCTTATTCTCGGCTCATTCGAACCAGTCTCTGTTTCAATCTATTTTTTCACGATATGGCCTGCGAACGCGTCGGCGATGAACTGATCGATCAGGCGATAGCTCTGCCGTGCCGCCTCTTCATTGTATTCGGCGATGCCGGGCACATCGGCTTCCGGTTCGCAGAACGAATGAACGAGATGACCGAACGTCAGCATTTGCCAGCTTGCTTTGGCCGCTTCCATTTCCGCTTCGAAGGCGTCGCGCTGCGCCTTGGGTGCGGCCGGATCGGCGGCGCCGTGCATCACAAGCAGAGCGGCCTTGATATCTCCGGGCTTGGCCGGATTGAGGCTCGTGAGATCGCCGTGCAGCGAGACCGCCGCCTGCAGGTCGGCGCCGGCGCGCGCCAGTTCGAGCACATTGCCGCCGCCAAAGCAGAAGCCCACCGCGGCCTTTCGTGAACTGTCGCCGATGCCGCGCTTCTCGCTCTGGCTGACAAGAGCGGCGAGCGCGGCATCGATACGCAGCCTTCGTTCCTTGGGATCGGCGCGCAGCGCGTCGGCCAGCTGCGCGGCTTCCGGCGGCCCGGCGCTCACCTTGCCGTCGCCGTACATGTCGGCGACAAAACCGATGAAATGCGAGTCGGCCATCATCTGCGTTCGCGCGATGGCCTCCTCGGTGACGCCGAGCCAATTGGGGGCCATCAGCAAGAGCGGACGCTTGCCGGTGACACGGTCGTCGTAAACCAGCGCGCCGATGAAACGCCTGCCGCCGGCCTGATATGAAATCCGCTCAATTGTCATTTGCCTTCTCTACCGCGGAATGATTTCACCGATCAGGCCCGCGTCGAACGCCGTGTAGAACAGGCGGCCGTCGGGCCAGGCGCAGATGCAGCGCGCGCCGGCATTGCGCACCGGGATGGGATATTCGCCGACGACCCGGCCGTCAGGCTTCATGCGGCCGATCTTGTTGGCGGCATTGGCAGTGAACCAGAGGTCGCCGTCTGGCGCGACGCAGACACCGCGCAGCGACGAATCCGGTGTGACGACGGGGTGTTCAGTGATGCGTCCAGCGGCATCGATGCGGCCGAGCGCGTTGGTGCTGGTCTCGACGAACCAGATGCTGCCGTCGGGATGCGCCGCCATGGCGCGCGGCTGGCTGTCGTGACTCGGAATGGGAAATTCCGTGATCGTCCCGTCAACAGTGATATGGCCGATGCGATTGCCGGTTGCTTCGCTGAACCACAACGCGCCGTCGCGGACCGCGATCGACAGCGGCCGGCTGCCCGGCGTGATGCCCTGCTTGAACTCGGTGACTTCACCTTGCGGGGTTATTCTGCCGATCTGGCCGGCATCGGATTCCGAGAACCAGACATTGCCGTCGGGCCCAAGCAAGGTGCCGTCGGGCCCAGCCTGCGGCGTCGGCAATGCAAACAGCGTGATCGCGCCGTCGGGCGTCACGCGGCCGATCTTGTTCGCTTTCTTGGCGCAGAACCACAGATTGCCGTCGGCACCGGGCGTGATGCCGATCGGCATGGCGTTGGCTTCCGGCAGCGCGAATTCCGCAAAGGCGCCGCCGCCGACATCAAGCCGCCCGATCTTCGCGGCGCCGCTTTCGCAGAACCACAAGCGCCCATCGGGGCCGGCGATGCAGATATAGGGCTCGCTTTTCGGCGTTGGAATCTTGTGGTGGCGGAAAGCCGGCTCGGACGCTGCGGCGCTCATTCACTCCTTGCGCTCCTTGCGCTCCCTGCTTTCGTCTTATCCGCGGCATGTGTACCGCATGGCGATACAGCATGATCGCCATGCGGCACATGGTACGCATTACCATCCGGCTTGAGTCAAGCGGCTTTCGCTCTCGCGCGAAGGAGACGAGCGAGCATGTCATGCACGGAGGAATGGGTACCCGCCGCGCAGCCGCACGGCGGGGGTGAGTTCTATTCCGGCTGGATGCCGGCGTCGCTGACCATCTTGCCCCACTTGGCGGCCTGCACCTTGATGAAGTCGCCGAGCTGATCCGGCGTCGAGGCAAAGCCCTCGAAGCCGACATTGTGGAATTTTTTCTGGACCTCAGGATCGGCGATGATCTTGCCGATGGCGCCGTTGAGCTTGGCGACCACGTCGGGCGGCGTCTTGGCTGGCGCCACGAAGCCCGCCCAGGCATCGAGCTCGAAACCTTCCATGCCGGATTCATCCAGCGTCGGCAGGTCGGGGAACAGCGACGAGCGCTTGAGCCGCGTCACCGCGAGCGCGCGCACCTGGCCGGCGGCGACGTGCGGCATGCCGACGGTGAAGTCGACGATCATCATCGAGACGCGGCCGGCGATCACGTCCTCGATTGCGGGCGGCGAGCTCTTGTAGGGCACATGCAGCATGTCGAGGCCGGCCCAATGGGTGAAGGTCTTGCCGCCGACGATGCCTGCGGTATTGCCGCTGGCAAAGGATAGCTTGCCGGGATTGGCCTTGGCGTAAGCGATCAGTTCCTTGACCGAATGCACCGGCAAGCTCGGATTGACGACAAGCATCAAGGTGAAGCTGCCGACGCGGGTGACGGGCGTGAAATCCTTCACCGGATCGTAGCTGACGTGGCGCAACAGAAACGGATCGGCTGAGAGCGGCGAATTGGTCGCCAGCATCAGCGTATAGCCGTCGGGATTGGCGTGCTGCACGTATTGCGCGGCGACCGCGCCGTCGGCGCCGGGGCGATCTTCGACCACGACCGGCTGTTTGAGCGCCGCACTCAGCGGATCGGCGATGATGCGGCAGACCGTATCGCTGGCGCTGCCGGGCCCGAACACCGCGACAAAGGTAATGGGGCGCGACGGAAAATCGTCGGCATAGGCAATCGCGCTGGACAGAACGGCCGCAGCGGTCAGCAGAAAACCGAGCAAGCCAATGCAATGCAGCTTTTTCATGCGTGGTTCCTCCCTTGCTGTCACTGTTTTTGTTGTCTGTTGCGCGTTGGACTCTTTTGGTCCGCGCGCCAATTGGCGGGAGAGGATAGCAGATTTTCGCGGGACGTAGCGGTCAAATCTGCTGGTTTCCGCGCCAGCGCGAATCCTGCCGGACGATGCGTTGGCGCCAGTCCCCGCTTTTGGCGGGGACGAGCGGGTGGGATGCTTGGCCGACCTTATCTGATAAACGTCCCGTTTCGCAGTTCGGCGAAGGCCTGCTGCAACTCGGCTTGGCTGTTCATCACGATCGGGCCGTGCCAGGCCACCGGCTCTTCCAGCGGCTTGCCCGAGACCAGAAGGAAGCGGATGCCTTCATCGCCAGCCTGCACGGTAACGTCGTCGCCGCGATCGAAGAGGACCAGCGAACGATTGCCGGTCTGCTCGCGTATCAGGATTTCGTTCTCGCCGTCGCTTTTTTCGGTCAGCACGCCGAACGGTTTCGAGGCGAAGCGGAAATTGCCCGAGCCGTCGAACACATAAGCAAAGGCATGGCGGTCGACTTCGACCGGCAACGTCTTGCGCTTGCCGGGCGGCACGAAGACGTCGAGATAACGCGGATCGGCGGCAACGCCTTCGACCGGACCGCGCTTGCCCCAGAAGTCGCCGCAGACCACGCGCACGCGCGTGCCGTCATCGTCAACGACCTCCGGGATCTCGGCGGCCTTGATGTCCTGGTAGCGCGGCGCCGTCATTTTCAGGTGCGAAGGCAGATTGGCCCACAGCTGGAAGCCATGCATGCGGCCTTTGACGTCGCCCTGCGGCATTTCCTGATGCATGATGCCGCGGCCGGCAGTCATCCATTGCACGTCGCCGGCGCCGAGGCTGCCCCGGTTGCCGAGGCTGTCGCCGTGCTCGACCGTGCCGGCCAGCACGTAAGTAATGGTTTCGATGCCGCGATGCGGATGCCAGGGAAAGCCGGCGCGGTAATCCTCCGGCCGCTCGTTGCGAAAATCATCGAGCAACAGGAATGGGTCGAATTCCGACGATTTTCCGAAACCGAAGGCACGGTCGAGCCGCACCCCCGCTCCCTCGATGACGGGCTGGGACTTGACGATGCGTTTCACGGGCCGGATCGACATGGCGGTGTACCTTTTTGGCAGTGTGCCTTTATCAGGTGATCGGGTGTTACCGGCTAGATGGGCGATGCGCGCGGTGGAGCAAGAAGGCACATGGCTGATACCGGCGCATGTCGAAGGAGGGTGTCGTTACTTCGCGGAAGCCGTCAGGGCAGGGTGACCATGCCGCTCCAGAACTGCTGGAAGTTTCCGACGTCGACATCGTATTTGCGGACGAAAGCGAGCTTGCCGTCGCCGCCCATACGGAACACGGTCAGCCCGGCGCTCACTGTCGTGCCATCGGGCCGCGCTACCGGCAGAATGCTGGCGGCGATCAGGATGCGCCCATCGGGATCGATGGAGAACGTGCGTAGTTGCACGCCAAGGCCGTCGATGCTTTGGATATGCGTCGGTTCGCCGGTCTTCTCGTCGATGGCAAAGACGGCGACGCTGTTCTCGCCGCCCGCCGACATCTTCCGTCCGCCGCTCGGCGAAGCCGGGAAGGAGCGGTTGGTCAGATAGACGAATTTGCCGTTGGGATGGACATGGATGGCGCCGGCGCCTTGCTCGGTGGGACCGCGCGGATCAGCAAGCGTCTCCTTGATGAACGATGGTTCCCGCGCCAAACCCGTCCTTTCATCGAGCTTGTACATATAAAGCTTGTTCTGCCGCTCGATCGAAACGAAGGCCCACGGCTCGGTCGGATGAAAGTCCAAATGGCGCGGGCCGAAACCGAGGCCATTTCCGGGTGCGATCGAGGCGAGGTTTCTCAACACGCCGTTGTCAAAGCTAAAGGTCTTGATCGCGCCGGGGTCTTCGGCTTTGCCGTCTTCGGCGTTGTTGCCGCGCGTCACCAGCGCTGCAGCACGATTTGACGGCATCATCCGTACCTGGTGTGCGAAGATCCCGGTGTCGAGCGTTTCAGCTTGCGGCCGCAGCGGGCCGATCGTGCCGTCGGTGTTCAGACGATGCACCGTGACGTTGCTCGGAACGTTGAAGGCGGTGAGCAGGAACGCGCCGCTCGCGTCGACCGTGGTGTGAATCGGCCGCGATGGCAACAATGCGGGCTCGCCGTGAAGCCTCATGTCGCCGCTAGCCGGATCGACAACAAGCGCGCTGGCAAAATGCTTATCGCCGGCGATGCCCGGTCCGCCGGTACTCGACACCACATAGGCATAACGCCGCGACGGGTGCGGCCACAGATATTGGACATTCGCCGGCAGCGTGATCGCGCCGCGCTTCGTGAGCGCGGCATTGTCGATATCGAGATCGTACGCCGTCAGTACCGGGCCGACGCTGGCGTAAAACACCGTCTTGGACATATTTCCCCGCCTCGGCATTTCTTGCACACGCAGCACGACGCCGCGCGGTGCCGCATCATCTCATTGCAGACGTGCGATCGCCAAGAGTGGTTGCGGCAATGGTTTCGGGAATGGCCCCGAGGTTGTTTGGGCGCGCCTAGGCGGATTTCTGCAGCTTTTCGACCAAAGCCTCGATCTGCGCGACGGTGCGAAAATTTTCCGGCGTCATGTCGCGGTCGGGAATCTTCAGATCGAACGCGGCTTCCACCGCGAGCATTAGATTCACCATGTCCAGTGACGAGATGCCGCATTCGCTCAGCACATCGTCGCGGTCGATGAGGCGCGTGATCGCGCGCTTGGCAAGGATCGCATGTACCAGCGCCGTGATCCGGTCGGTGGCCGGCAATTGGCGATCCGAATTGATGCGGTCCAGCACGGTGAACGGTTTCCAAATTCCAAACAGAAAAACCGCGGTTTTGCGTAACGTGTATTGCATCCGCAGTGCGCAAACTCCCTATCACATAAAGGGTTTTCGAATCGTAACCTTTACGGCAAAGAAGCGCGCTAATTTCATGCAAATGCTGCGAGGTTTTGTAAGTTCTGCGCTAGCTGTTGAAGCAGGCTGATCGCATCTATGACAGACGGCCACTCTCGAGCGAGCTTATTGATGAAAGCGCGGACCGCGACGGTTTTCGAAATCGATCAGGACGTTGAAGCGGCGCGCCACGCGACGCGCAGCCTGTTGACGGCGGGAAGCAATTTGTCTGCCGAGAGCGGCGCCAATTTACGCGCGCGCACGGAGAGAGTCGCGGGCGTTGCGGCGGCGCAGGCCGCTGCTGTCGATTGCGAGTCGCGCTTGCCGGAAGAGGCGATCGCCGCTGTGCGCACCGAGCGTCTCCTCGGTATCGCGGTACCAAAGGAGTTCGGCGGCGAAGGTGCGAGCACGGCCGCCGTTGCCGATGTCTGCTACGCGCTCGGCCGCGCCTGCGCCTCGACCGCAATGATTTACGCGATGCATCAGACCAAGGTCGCCTGCATCGTGCGCCACTATCGGGACGCCGATGGCCGGGGCAGCGCCTGGCATCAGCTTCTGCTGCGCCGGCTTGCCGGCGAACAATTGCTGCTCGCGTCCTCGACCACCGAGGGGCAGAATGGCGGCGACGTCCGCAACAGCGCGGCGCCGATTGAGCGCAACGGCACGCGCATCCGCCTCGAGCGGCAGGCGACTGTCATTTCCTACGGTAAGGCCGCCGACGGCATTGTCACCACGGCGCGGCGTTCCGCCGACGCCGCAAGCTCAGACCAGGTTCTGGTGGCCTTTCTCAAAGCCGATTACACGCTCGACCGGGTGTCGGGTTGGGATGCCTTCGGCATGCGGGGAACCTGCAGCGAAGGCTTCAGGCTCGTGGCCTCAGGAACGAGCGAACAGATCCTGCCGGTCGGTTACGATAAGATTCACGTCCGGACCATGATGCCGGTGGCGCATCTGCTGTGGAGCTCGGCCTGGGCCGGTATCGCTGCCGCAGCCGTTACGCGGGCGCGGGACTTCGTGCGCAAGGCCATGCAGCGCTCGGGCGGCACGCTGCCGCCGGCCGCCGCCCATCTGACGCGCGCCAATGCGTCGCTGCGCGCGCTTAATAGTCTCATTGCCACGTCGTTGCGCCGGTTCGAAGCAGCCGACGTGCAGGCGCTCGAGGCGATCGACTTTCAGAACGGCATGAACCTGCTCAAGGTCAATGCCTCCGAGTTCGCTGTCGGGACCGTGATGAGCGCGATGCAGGCCTGCGGCCTTGCCGGCTATCGCAATGACGGCGACTTCAGCATCGGCCGGCATCTGCGCGATATCCTGTCGTCGCCGATCATGATCAACAACGACCGTATTCTCGCCAATGCCGCGACCGCAGCGCTTGTGAGCGGCATTCCGGATTCGCTCGCCGACTAAAAAACAATCCAAACAGAGGCGTAGACTGATGAACGTCGCATTCAAGAAACCGCCCGGTCCGGCCCGTTCGCTGGACTCGATTGCAGAAGCGCTGATGCTGCCGACCGGGATCGACGGCGTCTACGCGCGCACCGAGATCTTCGAAAAAGCGGTCGATGGCCTGTCCGCCTTCATCTCGTCCTATCGCGATGCCGATACCGAAGTCTTGCGCTTTCCGCCGGTGATGAGCCGCCGCCAGGTAGAGAAGTCGGGCTATCTGAAAAGCTTCCCGCATTTCCTCGGCTGCGTCAGCTGTCTCTCCGGTTCCGAAGATAAGATCCAATCGCATGTCGAGCGCTACGACGCCGGTGGCGAGTGGACCGGCGGGCTGGCGCCTGCCGACCTGGTGCTGAGTCCAGCGGCCTGTTATCCGGTCTACCCGCTGGTTGCGAGCCGCGGCCATGTGCCCGGCGCCGGCCTGAAATTCGACGTCGCCTGTGACTGCTTTCGCCGCGAGCCGTCGAAGCTGCTCGATCGGCTGCAATCCTTCCGCATGCGTGAATATGTCTGCATCGGCAGGCCGGAACAGATCCAGGATTTCCGCGCGCGCTGGCTTAAGCGCGCCGAGAGTTTTGCCAGCCAATTGGGCCTCAGCTACCGCATTGATCAGGCCAGCGATCCGTTCTTCGGCCGTGGCGGCCGGCTGATGGCGATGAGTCAGGTCGAGCAGGCGCTGAAATTCGAGCTTTTGGTTCCGGTTCATTCCGAAGACGAGCCGACCGCCTGCATGAGCTTCAACTATCACCGCGACCATTTCGGCACCACGTGGAGCCTTTGCGATACCGCAGGCCAGATCATGCATACCGGCTGCGTCGCCTTCGGCATCGATCGGCTAGCGCTGGCGCTGTTTGCCATGCATGGCGTCGAGTTTGCTCGATGGCCGGCGGGCGTGCGTCAGGTGCTCGGCATTTGATGGCTTTGTCGTCCGGATAAGATGCCGGAAAAAACTACACGCCCAGGATCGCGTATTCCGTATAAGCGAGATCGCCGAGCCGCGGGCGCTGCGGGCCTTTGTAATATTTCGGCTTGCTGCCGCGGCGGAACACGCCGACCAGACCGGGGATCGGCGCGTTGGCATCGACAATGACGACCGGCCGGCCGCGCCGCGCCAGATAGCGGCCCAGCGGTCCGGCGAAGCGGCCGAAATCGGCGATGTCACGGCAGTAAATCAGTTGCGCGCACGGAACGCAGCCCTTGACCAGCCGCGGCCGGAACACAAACGGATAAGCCTGTCCGGCGCTTTCGCACCATAGGCTGATGCAGCCATGCGCTGCGTGGTTTGCGAGCGTTTCCCGGTCGAACCGATCGAAGCTCACGGAGGGTTCGCAGCGCGCGTCAAACACGTCGGCCTCTTCGCCGCCAAAGGCGAGCGCCGGCAGTGCGACGAAAATGCCATCGCTGTAGCGGTGGAAGCCCTGCGCCTCGATGATCGGCCAGGTGTGTGGCGCGGCTGACACGTTGGTGTAGGTTACCTGCTTGTGACGCAGCGCCTGCGACACCAGCATCGGCGCATAGGCGCGGAAGGCGGGCTCGACATACCAACTCGACAGATTGCAGCGCGGCGCGAACGCGCCGTCGGCCGGCATCGCCGCGCAAATCAGAAGAAGCACACCGACCGGAGCGTTGGAGCTTTCCAGAAGGTAACCATATTTCGGCAGGCCGTCCGGCGGCTCATGCCGCGCCAGCTGGTCGAGCGCATGGCGCCAGAACTCGCCGCCGCGGCTTGGAAAACCGCGAGTGAGCAGTTCCGCCACAGCAGGCACATCGGCTTCCTCGATCTGTCGGCAGCGGATATCGGGCAGGGTGGAACTCATTCACGTTGGCCACGACTGCGTCGTGAACTTGATCGTAAGCGTTTCGCGAATATAGGGGTGGCGGGTGAACAAACGGTAGGCGCGGCACCATGTCGATAAAATTAACCATAATGGACCAGATGGCGCAGGTTGCGGGCGAGCACGGCAAGCAATTGGCGCCGCTCTCCGACGATCTCGTGCTGCTCGATTCCGGTCTCGACTCGCTTGGCTTTGCCGTGCTGGTCGCTCGTCTCGAAGACAAGTTCGGCGTTGATCCGTTCACGGCCTCCGAGGATGCGGCGTTCCCCGTCACGCTCGGCGACTTCGTGAAGGTCTATGAAAATGGCGCGCGCTGAGACGCTGCGCCAGCACCTTTCTGATAATTCGCCGGAGCGGTGCTTTTTCGGCCGCGCCGCGCGCGCCTGTTACAGCCATCTGTCGCGCGGGACGTGTCTCGGCGGCCGGCTTGCCGAATTGACCGGCACGTCGGTGCTGCTTGCGGCCGGCAACCAGCTCACCGCGGCGCTGGCACCGATCGAGCTCGATGGGGTCGCGCGCCGCATCACGATCTTGCCACCCGACGCCGCGCCGGAACATTTCGTCGCGCTGATCGCCGGTGCCGAGGTCGATGCCGTTGTCGGCGATCTCAATTCGCCCAGCGAGTTCTACGATATTCCGCTGCGCGTTGCGGCGTCACCCGAGATCGGTGCGGCGGACACGCTCCCGGCACCAACCTTTCAAACCGAATGGGTGATGCTGACCTCCGGCACGACCGGCGTGCCGAAAATGGTCGCGCACACAGTCGCCGGCCTGACCGCCTCGTTCGCGGCAAAGCCGCCGGATCCGAGCATAGTGTGGGGGACGTTTTACGATATCCGCCGCTATGGCGGCTTGCAGATTTTCTTGCGCGCGGTGCTGGGCGGCACGTCGCTCGTGCTCTCGAGCGCGGGCGAACCGGTTGCCGAACATCTCGCCCGCCTTGGCGAACACGGCGTAACGCATCTTCTCGGCACGCCGACGCATTGGCGGCGCGCGTTGATGTCGCCCGCGATCAGGAAGATATCGCCGCGCTATGTCCGGCTCTCCGGCGAAATCGCCGACCAGGCGATCTTGGACAGTCTGCGGGCCGCGTTTCCACGCGCCGTTGTCAGCCATGCCTTTGCCTCGACCGAGGCCGGCGTCGCCTTTGAAGTCAGCGACGGCCTTGCCGGCTTTCCGGTGTCCTATGTCGAGCAAGTGCGCGATGGCGTCGAGATGAAAGTCGAGGACGGCTCGCTGCGCATCCGTTCGCCGCGCACCGCTTTGCGCTATGTCGGCAGCGCCGCGCGGCTGGCCGACCGGGACGGCTTTGTCGATAACGGCGACATGGTGGAGCGGCGCGGCGATCGTTATGTTTTCACCGGCAGGCGCGGCGGCATCATCAATATCGGCGGCCAGAAGGTTCATCCTGAAGAGGTCGAGGCTGTCATCAATCGGCATCCGCGGGTGCGGATGTCTCTCGTGCGCAGCAAACGCAGCCCGATCACCGGCGCGCTGGTGGTCGCTGACGTCGTGCTCCGTTCGGGCAACGACGACGTCGAAGCGGTCAAAGGCGACATTCTCACGCTCTGCCGCGATGCGCTGCCGCGCCATAAGGTTCCTGCCTCGATCAGCATCGTGCCGGCGCTTGACGTGGCTGCGTCGGGCAAGCTGGCCCGGCGGCAAGGCTAGGAAGCCGAGGTTGGGGCACATGGCCAAAGCATCAGGAAAATTCGAAAAGCGGCCCCCGAAGAGAGCTTCGCGCACAGTGCTGATCACCGGCGGGAGCCGGGGCCTCGGCCTTGGTATCGCGCGCAAGCTGGTCGCCTGCGGCTACGACGTCATTGCTGTAGCGCGCAGCGAGAACAAGGATCTCAGCGCCGCCGTCGCCGCAGCCAAGCGCGCCAAGAACGGCACGCTGCACTTCGTACCGTTCGATCTCGGCGAGATCGGCAAGATCCCGAATCTGGTCCGCGATCTGCGCAAGGAATTCGGCCCGCTGTTCGGCCTCGTCAACAATGCCGCACTCGGCCGCGATGGCGCGCTGTCGCTGATGCACAATACGCAGATTGAAGAACTCATCCGGCTCAACACGCTGTCACCCATAGTGCTGACCAAATACGTCGTGCGGGCGATGATGTCGGATGGCCACGGCCGTATCGTCAACGTTGCCTCGATCATCGGTTTTACCGGTTATAGCGGGCTCTCCGTCTACGGCGCGACCAAGGCGTCGATGCTTGGCTTCACCCGGTCGTTGGCGCGCGAGGTCGGCCGGCTCGGCATCACGGTGAATGCCGTCGCGCCGGGTTTTCTCGATACCGATATGACGCACGGGCTTGCCGGCGAGCAGCGCGAAAAGATTACGCGCCGCAGCGCGTTGCGCAAGCTCGCCGGCGTCGATGATGTGGCCAATGCCGTCGAGTATCTGCTCAGCGACAAGGCGCAAAGCATATCCGGCACGGTGCTGACGGTGGATGCCGGCGCGACGGCCTAGTGCGCCGCATCAGGGGCACGGATGCCGCAATCCGTCGAAGCCCAGATAGGTTCCCGACGCCGGATCGTAGGAGCGGAATCGCGCTGCGCAGTACGAGGCGCCGTTTTCCGCGACAACGGGACCGGCGACATAGGGTCCAGGCGCATAGGCGTAGCCTGGGTAATAGTCGTAATAGCCGGGCGCCCACAGCGGTGACGTTGCCGCCGCGACCGCACCGCCCACGACGCCTGCTGCTACAGCGGCGGGCCATCCCCAGCCGCCATGCCAGCCGCCGTGCCAGCCGTGATGCCAGCCCCATGGCGCCGCCGATGCCGGAGCCGCCGTCGCAAGCACTGTGCAGGCTGTAAGGCCAAGAGCCGCAACGCCGCTTAACAGTTTCGATCTCATGTCGTTCTCCACGCTGGTTGGGTTCCAGTCCTTTGGAACAAGTCTTTTGATCGCGGCGGACGCCTCGCCGCGGCGCACGGTGATCAATCGCCAGATGCGAGCTCTGTTCCGGGAGTGCGTGAAACTGTCGCCGCGGCGACCTGATGCGTTCGGATCGCCACAGTCGCGCCGGAATTTGAACGGTGTCGCCCCTAACTTGCGTCGTTGTGCGTCTTGGTCAGCCCGGTCGGCGGACCGTCGACCGCGGTCCAGCCGCCATCGACCAGAAGCGCAGTGCCGGTGACATAGCTCGCTGCGTCGGAAGCAAGAAAGGCGATCGCCGCGCCGACTTCGCTTGGCTGCGCCCATCTGTTGAAGACAGTGTGGGCGCCAAGCGCATTCCAGATTTCCGGCCGCGCCTTGAGCGGTGCCACTAAGCCGGTTTCGACGATGCTCGGCACGATGGCATTGACGCGCACGCCGAACGGCCCGACCTCTGACGCGAGCCCCCGTACCATTTGAATGATGCCGGCTTTGGTCGCGCCGTAGATCGCAAGGCCCGGCTCGAGCGTGGTGGCGCGCACCGAGGAACTCGCAATCAGGCTGCCGCCGCCGTGCTTGACCATCATGCGGCCGAAGGCGCGCAAGAAATAGAACGTGCCGCGCAGATTGAGATCGGCGACGCGGTCATATTCCTCGTCGGTGTAATCCAGCATCAGCTTGCGGACATGGATCGCCGGTGTCGTCACCGCGATGTCGAGGCGCTTGTACGTCGTTTCGACGGCCGTTGCGAGCGCGTTGACGGCTGCTGCATCGCCGGCGTCGAGGACATGAACCCCGGCGCGATGCTCCATGCCGATCTCGCGCGACGTCGCCTCAACGCCCTCCCGGTTCTTGTCGGCGCAGATGACGGTCGCGCCGAGCGCGGCCAGTGCTTCGGCGGCGGCCTTGCCGATGCCGGACGCGGCTCCCAGCACCAGCGCCGTCTTGCCGTCGAGGCGAAACAGATCGCGATACGCCGCAAGGCGTTTCTCAGTCTCAGTCATTGTCTCTTAGCTCCGGACGGCGGGATCAGCCGGTCCGCCCTTGATCGGCCATTTGCTGGAACTTCTTCACGTTGTCGACGCCGGCATAGGCGGCGATCCGGGCATTGGCTGGCCCCATCAAGGCACGGAACGGCGCCAGATCCGGCCGTGTCAGCAGCATGCCGGAGGCGACCAGTTTCTTGATCTGATCATCCTCCTGGTCGGCGATCAGCTTGCGCATCAGGTTGCCGGCGGCGGCGCTCTCCTCGCGGAAGATGGTCTGCTGGCTATCGTCGAGCTTCTTCCATGTCACCGCGCTTACCGTATGGATCATGTTGTTGTAGATATGCCGCGTAATCGCGAGGTGGTTCTGGACCTCGTAGAATTTGTTGAAATAGATCACCGCGATCGGGTTTTCCTCGCCGTCGACAACATGTTGCGACAGCGCTAGGTAGAGTTCGGGAAAAGCAATCGCCTGCACGGTCGCTCCGAGCGCTTCGAGCGACGCCTGGATCTGCAATTCCGGCGGTGTGCGCAGCTTCAATCCTTTCACGTCGTCCGGCACATTGATCGGACGCACGGTATTGGTGACATTGCGGAAGCCGTAGTCCCAATTACGCAGCGTGATGAAGCCCTGCTTCTCGGCGAGCGGCGCCAGCCAAGCCATCGCCGGTCCGTCGAGCACGCGGAAGGCATGTTCCGGGCTGTCCCAGATGAACGGCAATTCCACGGCCGCGAAGGCGGTGTCGTATTTGTCCAATTGGCCTTGCGTCGGCAGGCCCATATCGATGGTGCCGAGCTTGATCTGCTGCGCCTGTTCGGGCGGGCCGCCGAGCACGTTGTTCGGAAAGATATTGATCTTGATCGCGCCGTTGGTGCGGCTCTCGACCCGCGCGACGAATTGCTTGGCGGCGATATTGGCTGGATGGTCTTCGGCGGCGAAATGGGCAAAGCGCATGGTAAGCGGAGCGGCGCGCAGCGACACGTAAGGTGCCGCGACCGACAATGCGGCTCCGGCCGCACCGGATTTGAGAAGATTTCTGCGGTCGATCTTGCCAAACATGACGTTTCTCCCGATGTTTCTTAAACGTGAAAGCCGAAATAGCGCGGCAGCGCCAACGCGAACCAAGGCACAAAGGCGACGGCCAAAAGCCCCGCGATGACCATGATCAGATAAGGCAGCATCGCGCGCGAGGCCTTTTCGATGTCGCAGCGCATGACGGCGCAGCAGACGTAGAAGCCGACGCCGGCGAGCGGCATGAAGCCGCCGATGCCCATGGCGATGATGAGAACCAGGGCATAGTGCAATTGGCTCAAGCCGAGCTTGCCGGCGATTGGAATGAGCAGCGGCGCTACCACATTGAGCGACGGCAGGCCCTCAAGCAGAACCCCGATCACGATCAGCAGCACGATCGAGCCGAGCATGAAGATGAAGGTTGATCCGCCAAAGCTGTGCAACAGGTCGACCAGCCGCTGCGGCAGATAGGCGACCGTCAGCGTCCACTGGAATCCGGATGCCGCGGCGAAAATGAACAGCAGGACACCGGTCAGCGCCGCAGTGTCGAGCGCCGTGCGCAGAAACTTGCCGAGATCCATTTCGCGATAGAACAGCATCGCCAAAGCGAGGCCATAGAGCACCGCGAAGCCCGCGACTTCGGTGGGCGTGGCGATGCCGAGCAGAATGCCGCCCAGCAACATCGCCGGCATCAGCAACGGCAGGATCGCGCCGAGGCCTGCGCGCAACATGACGCGAAGCGGCGCCCGCGGCTCGGGTGCCATGCCGGCGCGCCGGGCGCGGACATAGATCAGTGCCATCAGGCAAGCGGCCATGACGGCGGCCGGAATGAGACCGCCGACGAACATGGCGCCGACCGAGACGCTGGTGATCGAGCCGACGATCAGCATGGCAATGCTCGGCGGAACGGTTTCGCCCATAATCGCGGACGCGGCGAGCACGGCGGCGCCTTCTTCGGCGCCATGCCGCTCGCGCAGCTTGTTGCGCATCACCGTGCCGACCGCCGCGACGTCGGCGGGCTTCGAGCCGGACAGGCCGGAAACCACGTACATGCTGGCGACGGTGACTTGGAGAAGCCCGCCACGCCAATGGCCGACCAGGGTCTGGATGAAGCGCACCAGGCGTAAACTGATGCCGCCGCGTTCCATGATCAGGCCGGCAAGGATGAAGAACGGGATCGCGAGCAGAATGAAATTGCCGGTGCCGTTGACCATGTTCTGCGGCAGCACCACGAACGGCATGTCCGTCACCCACAGATAAGCTGCGGTGGCGAGAAGGAGTACGAAGCCGACCGGCACGCCGGCGAAAATGGCGACAAAGAACAGAAGCAGCGCCGTGACGATTGCGGCATCGCCGCCGAGATAGGGCAGCCAGAAATCACGCGTGGCGGCGGCGAGGGCGAGCGTCGCGACGAATGCGGCACCGACGGCGAGCGCCATGCGCGTGTCCTTGCGAAAGAGCTTTTCCAGCGCATGAAGCGCGATCAGCGCCGTGCCGACGGGAAGCGGCAATGCAATCAAACCGGCGGGCAACTGCAGGACCGGCGTCAGCTCGTGCCAGCTGGAAGCGATGAATTGCGCGGACGCAAGTCCGGTCAGCCCGACGACAAACAGGACGATAATGTCGGACAGGATCAGGCAGGCATGCTCGGCCGCGGGGTGCAAGCGATCGAGCACCAGCCGGACGAACGCGTGATCGCTGCGCCGATAGGCGACCGCGCCACCGATGAAGGCCAGGATCGAGAGCGACAGCCGCGCCGCTTCGTCCGACCAGAGAAACGATGTGCGGAAACAGACCCGGGCTACGACGTTGGCCAAGACCAGCGCGAGCTCGGCGAGCAAAGCGAAAACGACAACGGCTTCCGCGGCCATCTCGACGCCGCTCAACCAGGCCGGTTTGGGCCAGGCCGGTACGGGCGTTGCGCCGATCGGCAGCGACTGACCCCCATCGGCCTCACGCGCGGCCTCTGAGCCGGCAAGCTCGACAGAACTTTGCATGGACGCGTCCACCCGCCGCGCCGGCGTGTTGGCCGCCGGTCGCGACCGTGATCCTAGCGGCTGATTTTGCCGAGGGCCAGACTTCGCCGCGACTACGGCTTGCGGACGCGACTTGTTCTAAAATCGAAGGTCGTCGGCGACAATGTGCGCGTGCAACGTCGCATCGAGCCGCACATAGGCCTGTTGCCGCGGGTCGTCGAGATAGAGCGCATCCGATGTGGCGCTCGGATCAAAACCTTCGCGGACAAGATCGGACTTCTTGTGCTTGAACGTCGAGGTGACGTCGATGCCGTCCCGGATGCGAAGGAACAGAGGGCGTGCATAAGGGGGGAGCCGCTCGGAGAAATGTTTGCGCAAGGCTGCGAGATCGAGATCGCCGCCGGCGACCAGCGCCGCCATGCCGGCGGCGCCTTCGGTGCCCGGAACAGCAACACCATACACCGTTGCGTCGGCAACGCCGGGGAAGGTCGTGATCACATTCTCGACTTCGGATGTTGCGACATTCTCGCCTTTCCAGCGGAAGGTATTGCCGACGCGGTCGACGAAATAGTGGAAGCCGTTTTCGTCCATGCGCATCAGATCGCCGGTGCGGTACCACGCGTCGCCAACTTCAAATACGTCGCGCAGGATCTTGCGCTCGGAATCGGCCGCGCTGCTATAGCCCTCGAACTCGCCGCCGGGGTCCGACGCACCGTCGCTCCGGCTCCGGATTTTGCCGATTGCCTCGCCCACCTCAGCAGCTGAACTGCGGATGCAACGCCCGTTGCTATCCCGTGCCGGCGCGCCCGTCGTGTCGTCGAATTTCACCAGCGCCAGCGGAAAGCGGTGCCTCAGGAACGGCGGCACGCGGCCGACGGCGCCGACTTTGCCCTCGACATTGTAAAGCGAGACGTTGCCTTCGGTCGCGGCATAGAATTCGAGAATTTTCGGAATCCTGAACCGAGATTGAAATTTCTCCCACACGTCGGCGCGCAATCCATTGCCGGCCGCGAGCCGCAGCCGATGCGCATGCTCGCTTGGATGCCGTGGCGCGTTGACCAGATAGCGGCACAGCTCGCCGATATACTGGAACAGCGTGCAGTCCCATTTGGCGATGTCGTCCCAGAATTGCCGCGCCGAGAATTTCTCGGCGATGAGGACAGAACCGCCGCTCACCAGCAGGGCGCCCGGCGCGACCACGCCGCCAACCGAATGATAGAACGGCAGACAATCGTAGATGCGATCGCTCGGCGTCGCATTCATCAGGCCGGCGAACCACAAGCTCCACTGCAACAGCCGCTGATGGCTGACATTGGCGGCTTTCGGCAGGCCGGTCGTGCCGGACGTGTAGATCGCGAGCGCGCGGTCGGTTATGGTCACGCTGCGGCGTTCCGCGACGCTCAGCGGCGCGCCGGAAAGGCTTTTGATCTCCTGGTCGACGCGGGGAAGGTGACCGCCGCCGTGGCCCCAGATCTTTGCGCCGACAGTGAGCGTTGTGGATTGCAATGCATCCATCAGATCATGAGCAACGATCACGTGCCGTGGCGCGATGAGATCGATGCAATGCGCAAGCGATTGTCCGCGGAGCTGCGTGTTGATCAGCGACACCACGCCGCCGACGCTGGTGATGCCGAGCCAGATCGCGAGGTAATCCGGTCGGTTTGGCATCAAAAGACAGACGGTTTCGGCCTTGTTGAGGCCCTGTGCCAGCGCCCAGCGCCCATAGCGATTGGCGCGCGCGACGAGTGCGCGATAGGTCAGCGACTCTTGCTCCGAGACGAGCGCCGGTGCGTCACCTTGCTTGTGCGCCATTTCGGCGATGATATCCGACAGCAGACGCTGCGGCTGTTTCGCGATAGGTGCTGTCGCCTCCAGCGCGCGCACCCAAGAGCGCAACGCGCCGTCACTCCCGGCACTTCGTGCGGCCTCTGTCATTTCGGTGAAAGCCATGCCGGACCATCGCCCAATAAAGTGAATCTTTCGCTTCCAGATTGGACGAAATTTGAACGAATTCGGAGCGACCGCAATCGCCGCTCACGACGATGCGGGCGGCAATGGCAAACAATTAAAGTTAACCGCTCGAATTCGCCGTTGTTACGTTGCTCCGCCCCTACAAGCCACGGATAAGAAACGCAATCTCTCTAGTATTGCGCCGTGAAATGCGCACAAAAAAATCGCGCGACTGACTGCAGGCAGGCGAAGGGACGCATGAAAAGCGAAACGGTGGCCGTTCACGGCGGCTATGAGACCGACCCGACGACGAAAGCCGTCGCGGTGCCGATCTATCAGACGGTGGCCTACGAATTCGACAGCGCCGATCATGGCGCCGCGCTGTTCAATCTTGAAGTCGAGGGCCATCGCTATAGCCGCATCAGCAATCCGACTACGGCCGTGCTCGAGCGCCGCGTCGCCGAGCTCGAGGGTGGCGTCGGCGCGCTCTGCGTCGCGACCGGGCAGGCGGCGCTGAATTATGCGGTCCTCAACGTCACCGGCATGGGCACCAATATCGTGTCGGTGCCGCAGCTTTACGGCACCACCTACACGTTGTTCGGCCACATCCTGCCAAGCCAAGGCATCAGTGTACGCTTTGCCGAATCCGACAGAGCCGAAGCGATCGAGAACCTGATCGACGACAAGACCCGCGCTATTTTCTGTGAGAGCGTCGGCAACCCGGCCGGCAATATCTGCGACATCGAGGCGCTGGCGGCGGTGGCGGAGCGTCACGGCCTGCCACTCATCGTCGACAATACCGTCGCGACGCCGATCCTGATGCGCCCGATCGATTACGGCGCTCACATCATCGTCCACTCGCTGACCAAATTCATGGGCGGTCACGGCACGACGCTCGGCGGCGCCATAGTCGATTCCGGCCGTTTCGACTGGAAGAAACACGCCGCCCGCTTTCCGATGTTCAATGAACCGGACGCCTCATATCACGGTCTCATCTATGCCGATCATTTCGGCGAGGCCGCTTATATCGCGCGCTGCCGCAGTGTCTATCAACGCACCACCGGCGCGGTCCTGCCGGCGCTGTCGTCATTCCTGCTGTTGCAAGGCATCGAAACGGTGGCGCTGCGTGTCGAGCGCCATGTCGAGAATGCGATGCGCGTCGCCGTATTCCTGCGCGACGATCCCCGCGTCGATTGGGTCAACTATGCCGGCTTTGCCGATCATCCGCATTACAATCTGGCGCAGAAATATCTCCGCGGCAAAGCCTGCTCGCTGCTGACCTTCGGCGTGTTCGGCGGGCTCGAGGCCGGCAAGGCTTTTTACGATGCGCTGAAACTGTTCAAGCGGCTGGTCAATATGGGCGACGCCAAGTCGCTCGCCTGCCATCCGGCCTCGACCACGCATCGTCAGATGTCGGCGCAGGAACAGGCCAAGGCCGGTGTAAAGCCGGAAATGATCCGGCTGTCGGTCGGCATCGAGCATATCGACGACATCATCGCCGATCTCGATCAGGCGCTTGGGGCCTCGCAGTCGCGGCGTCCGCTCCTGGCCGCGGAGTGAACAGGAAAGGCCGGAACGAACATGCCGCTTTTCCTCGATACCGGTCGATCGCCTGCGGAGCTCAATGCTGCGAACTCCGTCACGATCGGTCTTGTCAACAATATGCCGGACGCGGCCTTCGAGGCGACCGAGCGGCAATTCATCGAACTGATCCGCGACGCCGGGCCGTCGCGCATCGTGCTCCTGAAGCTGTTCGCCATTCCCGAGGTGCCCCGCGCCGCGGAGATGTTCGGCTCTCTTGCCGGCAAATACCGCGACATTGCCGAGCTGTGGGACACCCAACTCGATGGCTTGATCGTCACCGGCACCGAGCCGCGCGCCAAGAATCTGAAAGACGAGCCGTATTGGCGGAATCTCAGCGCCGTCGTCGATTGGGCGCGCGATCATACGGCGTCTACCGTCTGGTCCTGCCTCGCCGCGCATGCGGCGGTGCTGCATGCGGACGGCATCGAACGGCAGGCGCTGCCGCAAAAGCAGTTCGGCGTTTTCGATTGCCGGCTCGCCGCCGACCATCCCATGACGCAGCAGTTTCCCGAGCCGCTCTGGGTGCCGCATTCGCGGTTCAATACGCTGCCGGAGGACGCCCTGATGTCCGCCGGCTATAAGATCCTCGCGCGCTCGGCGACGGCCGGTGTCGATGCCTTCGCGAAGCAGGAAGGCAGCTTATTTCTCTATTTCCAGGGTCATCCGGAATATGATGCCGACACGCTGTTTCGCGAATATCGCCGCGACGTTGCGCGTTTCTTGAACGGCGAGCGTGATGTCTATCCGAACTTGCCGCGGAATTACTTCGACGATGTCGCGACCGCGCGCGCCGAGAGCTTTCAGGAGCGCGCCATGGCCGCCAAGCTCGCCGCCGGCACTGCGGATCAGCGCAGCGCTTTGATGGCGGAATTCCCCAACGCGGCGCTCGGGACCGGATTGCAAAATACGTGGCGACCGGCGGCGCTCAGCGTCTATGAAAAATGGGTGTCGTTCTTGAGCGCCCGCAAGGCGGAGCGGCGCAACGCAACCGCTGCGATCAAGTCGCCCCGGTTGCGCCGCATCTGGCGCGACTGGCCGTTGCCGCTGCAGCCGCGAGCCAAAAGTTTGGGCGAGCTGAAATAGCTTTATACATTCGGTTTACGGTTTTTTGGGCAGTGAAGTGTTTACTGCCGGGCCTTGAGCGTCGCGCCTTTAGCGCCGTTTCATGTCCCTGGAGGGTGCCCGTGCCGAACCCCGTGGTTTTCGCCGTGCCGGCGGATGTCGAACTCGATCCGGCGCCGATTCCGCCGGACTGGGTCATCGAAGGCAATCCGCAGGCCTGCTCCAAACGCCTCGCCACGAGCGCCGATGGCACGTCGACGGTCATGGCCTGGTCGTGCACAGCCGGCCGCTTCAAGTGGTACTACACGGTCGACGAGACGATTCACCTCATCTCCGGCGAGGTTTTCGTCACCGACGAGAACGACAATGTCCGCCGCGTCGGACCGGGCGACATGGTGTTCTTCCCCGCAGGCGCGGTGAGCACCTGGCACATCCCGGATCACGTGCGCAAGCTGGCGGTCTGCCGCCACAGCATGCCGCGCCTGGCCGGTTTTGCGCTGCGCGCCTTCAACAAGCTCGTCGGCATCGTCACCGGCTCCGACAGTAGCGCTGCGCTCGAGAGCGCACCTCAGTCCGCTGCCGAAGCCCGGCATGCCGAAGCCAAGACGGCGTAGCGGCATCGTCAAGCTCAGTTCCCGATCGGTCCGTCCATGGTTACGCGTGCCGGCGCGAGCGCGGCGGCAAGTGCCGGCAATTGCGCGCGCTCGCAAAAAGCCGGGATCACGGTCTTGGCGTTGACGGATTTCACCAGCGCGACGATGTCGGCGAGGCGAGGGTGCACGTTCCAGCGCATGGTCTGCGCGCGGCCGCTTTTGGCAAGGCGCTCTGCAGGCGTCTTGGGATTGATGTAGCCGGTAAACAGGATCGTCACTTTGGCCTTATTTTCGAATTGCGCAAGAAGCTTTGCGCTCGCGCCCGAGGCGCCGTCCGCCGAAGCCGCGAGCATGACGCCGCGTGCTCCGCTGATCGGCTTGACCGTTTGAACGAGACGCGCGATCTCCGCGCGCAAACCATCGTGCATTGAGAGATGGTCGCCGTCGGCGAGATGCTGCAGCGCTTTGCGCATCGGCTCGTCGACATGAATGTCGTCGACGCCGTGACGCATCAGTTCAAGCGCGATCTCAGGACCGCGGCCGTTTGCCGGTATGGGGAGCAGCAGCGGACCGCGGCCGACAAATGTCGCCAGCCGGCTCCAGCATTCCGCCAGTGGCGTCTGATAATCGCCGTAGGAGCAGTCGATCAGTGCCGTCGCTGCATGCGTGGCGGGCGGGTCGTAGGCGTAGAGAACCGACTCCGCGCAAATATCACCGGTATAGAGAAAGCCATCGCCGACGCGAAAATTGAGCCAGATCCCGCCCGGCGCATGCCCGTCGCGGCCGGTCTCGACCGGAATGCCGATGACGTCGCTTTGGCCGCGGACCGGCAATGGCCGCGTGGCGACGGAGCCCGGCAGGGTCCGGGCGACGGTTGCGGTCGCATAGACCGGAGGATGTCCCAGCTTGGGCAGGAGCGAGAGCCCGCCGACATGATCCTTGTGGCCGTGGCTCAAGACGATCGCGTCGACAGGCCCCAGGCTCTCGATATCCGGCAAATATCCGGGCGGGGGCCCTTCGCCGAGGTCGAGCAGGAGCCGCTTTCCGGTGGTTTCGAGCAGGAAACAGGCCGGTCCCTTGCCGCCGACCCCAGAAACCGGCCGTAACGAAGCTGAATTCATCGCATTTCCACCCTATATGCTCGTCAGGGAACGCAACATTGACAAGGCAGGGCCGCCTCCTTAATCAACCGGTCAAATTCCAAGGAATAACGCCATGAAAGTCCGCAATTCACTGAAATCGCTGCGGGGCCGCCACCGCGACAATCGCATCGTGCGTCGCAAGGGCCGGGTTTACGTCATCAACAAGACCCAGCGCCGCTTCAAGGCTCGCCAAGGCTGAGGCCGTCTAAAGCCGCGACCCCCGGTCGACGCTGCGGGCTGCCCACTTCCGCCGCATTTTCCGCGCCCGATAGGGTACTTTTCCCACTTGCCGCAGGACGGCGGGGAATTAGACTCGTGCGCATGAAATTTCGATTCCTGGCTATGCTTGCTGTTGCGATGGGTCTCTGCATTGCGGCGGCACCGACGGCTGCCTTCGCCCAGGATGACGACCACTGGCCATCGTCGCCGGGCGACACGCTCAAACCCGTGCGCGGCGACACTTACAGCCTCGATACGCTGTTTGCAGCGCTGAAAATTGCGCCGGATGGGGCGAGCGCCAAGGCGATCGAGGATCGCATCTGGGCGATGTGGCTGGTTTCCGGCAGCGACACCTGCACGCTGTTGATGACGCGGGTCAAGGACGCCACTGACGATAAGGATTACGACCTTGCCATCAGGCTGCTCGATGCCGTGATTGCGCTGAAGCCGGATTATGTCGAAGCCTGGAACCGGCGTGCCACGGTCTACTATCTCAAGCAGGATTATGGCCATGCGCTCGCCGATCTGCGCGTGGTTCTCGCCAAGGAGCCGCGGCACTTCGGCGCCTTCTCGGGCCTGGGTCTCATCCTGCAGGACATCGGCGACGACAAGGATGCGCTCGAAGCCTATCGCAAGGCGCTCGCGATCGACCCGCACCTCGAAAACATTCCCGAGGTGGTCAAAACGTTGAGCGAAAAAGTCGAAGGCCGTCCGATCTAACCCCGCCTGCTTTGGCTGGATCGCAGGTCCGCATCCCGGATTTCGCTCTGCGCAATCCAGGCTACACTGGGCCCTGATCGCAATGGCCGAAGCCGGGGGAAATGCATGGACGCCGATCGACTGACAATCCGTGAGCTCGTGGAAAATTGGGCGGTGTGGCGCGATGCGCGCTTGTGGGATCGCTTCCGTACCGTGTGGCATCCCGAAGGCCGGATGATGGCGACCTGGTTTCAGGGCACCTTCGAGGAATTCATCAAGGGCAACGAGGAGGGCTGGAAGCGCGGCGTGCGCATTCTGCATTTCCTCGGCGGCTCGTCGATCGACGTCGCCGGCGATCGCGCCATCGCGCAGACCAAGATGACGATTTCGCAGCGCGCGCCTGTCGACGGCGTGATCTGCGATGTGGTCTGCACCGGGCGGTTTTATGATTTCTTCGAGAGGCGCAGCGGCCGCTGGGGACTGGTGCTCAAGCGGCTGGTCTATGAAAAGGATCGCCTCGATCCGGTCGATCCCTCGGCGAAGCTTGCGCTCGACCAGGACCTGCTCAACAGCTTTCCTGAAGGCTATCGGCATCTGGCCTATTTGCAGAGCAAGATCGGCTACAAGGTGAAGACCGACATGCCGGGCCTGGAAGGTCCCGATCTGGACGCGCTCTATGCCCAAGGCGCGCGCTGGCTCGACGGCGGAGTGCTTTGATCCATCGTGCGTAAGAATTCAAAAGCGGCGAAGGCTGCTGGCAAAGCCGCTCTCGACATTCGTTCGTCGTCCCGTTCAAAGACTCCGCCGCGCGAGCTCGCAACCATACTGGACTTCGTTCGCTACGCGGCGACCCGCTTTGTCGAGGCCAAAGTCGCATTTGGACAAGGGACATTCGATGCCGTCGAAGAAGCGCTTTTCCTGGTAGGCCAGGCGCTCGGGCTTCCGATCGACAACATCGATCCGTTTCTGCCGGCGCAGATGACGTCGGCTGAACGCCGGCGGATATTCACGCTGATCGAAGAACGGATCCGGCTTCGCATCCCGGCAGCCTATCTCTTGAACTGTGCTTATCTTCAGGGATTACCGTTCTACATCGACAATCGCGTCATTGTTCCGCGCTCCTATCTTGCCGAGCTGCTCTACAGCGAGCTGTTCAAGAGCGAACAGCCGATTGTCGATTCGAACGCCGTGACGCGCGTGCTCGAACTATGCACCGGCTCGGGGTGCCTGGCGGTCCTCGCGTGCAATGTATTTCCGAACGCGCACGTCGATGCAGTCGACATATCGGACAGGGCGCTCGAGGTTGCCGCGATCAATGTCGCCAAACATGACCTGCAGCATCGCATCACCCTCCTGCAGGGCGATCTTTTTGCGCCGATCGGCGAGGGGGTCTACGACATCATCCTCGCCAATCCGCCCTATGTGACGGCCAGGGCCGTCAAGAAGCTGCCAGCCGAATACGCACACGAGCCGCGTTTGGCGCTGGCCGGCGGCGCCGACGGCATGGACATCGTGCGGCGCATCCTCGCCGAAGCCGGCGCTCATTTGAGCGAAGACGGCGGGCTTCTTTGCGAAATCGGACGCGGCCGCGAGACGATCGAAAGAGACTATCCGGACACGGATTTTCTCTGGCTCGATACGGCAGAGAGCTCGGGCGAAGTATTCTGGCTGACGGCGGCCGCGTTACAGGAGTGACCACGGTGCTGACGGGCATCGCAATCGTCCTCGTCATCGGCGCCATCATCACGTTCATCGGCACCGTGCTGATCGAGCGCGCGCATCCGCCGCGCGGTCGCTTCATCGAAATCGGCGGCTTGCGCCAGCACGTGGTCGAGACCGGGACGAATGGGCCCGCGCGCGAGCTGCCGATCGTCCTCATTCACGGCGCCGGCTGCAATCTCGACGACATGCGGCTTGCGCTCGGTGATCGGCTGGCCGGGCGAACAATCATATTCATAGATCGGCCGGGCCACGGCTGGAGCGAACGGCGTGGCCGGCAAGGCAGTTCGCCGCAATACCAGGCGGCGATGGTGGCCGAGGTGCTGGACCGGCTTGGCATCGGCCGCGCGATCGTGGTCGGCCATTCCTGGGGTGGGGTACTGGCGCTGCGGCTCGCGCTCGATCAGCCGCAGCGTGTCGCCGGCCTCGTTCTGCTCGCGCCGCCGCTCTATCCACTGATGCGCGGCGTGACGTGGTTCTACGACATCATGGCGACACCGTATCTCGGCTGGCTGGTTGCCCACACCATGCTGCTGCCGGTAGGCGTGCTCTTCATCGGCATCGGATTTTGGAGCGCGTTCTGGCCGCAAATCCCGCCGCGCCATTATCTCAAGCGCGCCGGCACGCTGTTGTCGCTGCGACCCGGGACGTTTTTGGCGAACTCATGCGACATCGCCGATCTCAAGATCAATCTTCCGCTGCAGGCTGCGCGGTACGCGACCCTCGCGGCGCCGACAACCCTCATCACCGGCGACCGTGATTTGATTGTCGCGGCGCGTCAGCATGGCCTGGCCTTTGCCGGAGCGATGCCCACGGTCAAACTCGTGGTGCTGCCCGGCATCGGTCATATGCTGCATCACGCGGCCGCGGAACGGGTCGTCGCCGAGATAGATGGATTGGCCAACAGCGAATAGCGAATGGATCAATCCCCATTCGCCGCTTCAGTTATTCGCCGGCGCCGTCGTCGCCGACATAGGCGATGCGCATGGAATTGGTCGCTCCCGGTGTGCCGAGCGGCAAGCCGGCGACGATGATCACGCGCTGGCCGGCTTTGGCGAAGCGTTCGCGGAAGGCGATGCGGCAGGCGCGCTCCACCATGTCGTCCTGGTCATGGGCGTCTTCGTCGATGACGCAATGGATGCCCCAGACGACTGAAAGCTTCCGTCCCGTGCTGTTGATGGGCGAGATTGCGATGATCGGGCAGTTCGGCCGTTCGCGCGACACCCGCGTGCCGGTCGAGCCGGACGAGGTCCAGCATACAATGGCCGGCAGATCGAGCGTCTCGGCGACCTGCCGTGCGGCCGCGGCGATGGCATCCGCGCCCGTCGCTTCTGGCTCGGTGTGCAGTAGATGCACCGACGGCAAATAGGCCGGGTCGCTCTCCACTTCCTCGGCGATGCGATTCATGGTCGCGACCGCTTGCACCGGATATTGGCCGGCCGCCGATTCCGCCGACAGCATGACCGCATCGGCGCCGTCGAAAATCGCGGTGGCGACGTCGGAGACCTCGGCGCGCGTCGGCACCGGACTCGCGATCATCGATTCCAGCATCTGCGTCGCGACGACCACCGGCTTGCCGGCGCGGCGGCAGGCGCGCGTCATTTCCTTCTGCACGCCAGGCACGCGCTCGAGCGGCATTTCGACGCCGAGATCGCCGCGCGCCACCATCAGCGCGTCGGCCAGTTCCAGAATGTCGCCGAGCCGCGCCACCGCTTGCGGCTTCTCGATCTTGGCCATGACAGCGGCGCGTCCGCGCGTGAGCTTCTTCGCCTCGGCGACGTCTTCCGGCCGCTGAATGAACGACAGCGCGATCCAGTCAATGCCGGCGTCGAGCGCGGCTTCGAGATCGGCGATGTCCTTCGGCGCCAGCGCCGCCAGCGGTATGACGGTATCGGGCAGGCTGACGCCTTTGCGGTTCGATATCTTGCCGCCGACCTCGACGGTGGCGACGATGCGCTGCGGCGTCACTTCGGCAGCGACCAGGCGCAGTTTGCCGTCGTCGATGAGGAGAGCGTCGCCCGGCTTGATCGCGGCGAAAATCTCGGGATGTGGCAGCTCCACGCGCTTGGCGTCGCCCGGTGCGGGGTCGCTGTCGAGCGTAAAGTGCTGGCCCTCGTCGATCATCGCCGCGCCCTCGGCAAAGCTGCCGAGCCGCAGTTTCGGTCCCTGGAGGTCAACCAGGATCCCGATCGGGCGGTCATGTTCGACTTCGACGGCGCGAATCGTGGTCACGAGTTCGCGCATGCGCTCGTGACTGGTGTGGCTCATATTGATGCGAAACACGTCGGCGCCGGCTTCGAACAGCCGGGTGATCATGTCGCGGTTTCCTGAAGCCGGACCGAGCGTGGCCACAACCTTCGTCCGCCGCTGCCGCCTCATTGCCAGTTCCTCATTGCGGTTGGCTCCGCGGCGCTTTGGGGGCGATCGAGTTGCCGCCGGTCGCCGGCGGCGTCATGGCGGGAACTGTGCCCGGCGGAGTGGTGCTCGTGGGCGACATCGGCGGCGCCTGCTGCGTCGGCTGCTCGGCCGATTCGGTGAGCTGCACGGTCCAGGCGCGCTGTTCGCCGGTGTCGACCTCGAAAAATCCGGTGCGGTCGTAGCCACGCGCCAGGCAATCACCGATGCCGCGAATCGTGAATTCCTTGTCGCGCGTGCACATATAGGCTTGCCCCATCCACTCGCCGCCGCGATCGTAATCAATGGCGTAAACGTAATAATATCGTGCGACAAGATTGCCCTTAAGGATGGTTTCGCAGGTGCGCGCCGGCAGATTCCACCAGCCTTCGGTGGTCCAACCGTCGGCGTCCTTGTAGCCGATGGCGACGCCGACGCGGCCGGCGGTGTTGTTGCAGAGCCGGAAATCGGCCGCCGCCGGGCGCGTCGAGGAAACAAGGATCAGCACGACCAGCGCGCATACCAGCGCGGCCCCCGCCGCCAGTCTCGGTAGAAAAGCCTGCCTCATTTCCCGTTCAGATTTTGTGTTTCCGCACTAAGAAGGATCAACGACCAAGGCGCGGAAATCAGTGACGTTCGTAAACGTCGGTCCAGGCACGAACAAATCGCCGATGCCGTTGAAAAACCCCGTAGAATTGTTGTCGGCGAGAAAGGCGGCGGGATCGAGGCCGGCCGCCCGCGCCCGGTTAAGGGTGGTTTCGTCGATAAAGGCGCCGGCAGGATCGTCCGGACGCCCCTGGCCGCCGTCAGTCCCATCGGTATCCGCCGCCATGGCGGCTATCCCCTTGGCGCCGTCGAGATGGACGGCCAGCGCCAAGGCATATTCCTGATTCGGACCGCCCTGTCCCTTGCCGCGCAAGGTCACCGTCAGTTCGCCGCCTGAAAGGATGACGATCGGCCGCCCCTGCGCCGCATAGTCGCGGGCGAGCCGGGCATGTTCAGCAGCCACGTCGCGGGCCTCGCCTTGCAGCCGGTCGCCGAGCAGCACGCAGTCGTAGCCGGCTTCGCGGGCACGGGCTTGGGCCGCGGCGAGCGCATCGGCAGGCCGGGCCAAGATGTGATAGGCGGAATTGGCGAAGGCGGCGTCACCCGGCTTCGGTGATTCATTGGCGGGATCGTCGAGCGCCCGGATCACGGCCTGCGGCAATTCGAGCCTGTATTTGGCGACAATGGCGCGGGCGCCAGCCAGCGTGGTCGGATCCGGCACTGTCGGGCCGGAGCCGATGACCGCCGGATCGTCGCCAGGCACGTCGGAAATCGCGAGCGTCGCGATCTCGGCCGGGAAGGCGCGCTTGGCGAGCCGGCCGCCCTTGATGCGCGAGAGATGTTTCCGCACGCAGTTGAACTCGCCGATATTGGCGCCGCTTCGCAAGATCGCGCGCGTCGCCGCCTGCTTGTCGGCAAAACTGATCCCGGCCGCGGGCGCGATGAGGTTGGCCGAAGCGCCGCCGGACAACAGCACCAGCACCAGATCGTCGGCGGTCGCTTCGTCAGCGATGGCCAGCATCCTTTCGGCGCCGGCAAGACCGGCCTCATCGGGGACCGGGTGCCCGGCTTCAACCACCGGAATCAGTTCGGTCGGCCGGCCATAGCCATGGCGGGTGACGGCGATGCCGTTGATCCGGTTCTCGGGCAGGCGCGCCAAATAATGCTGCTCGGCCACTTCCGTGAGCGACCCGCCCGCCTTGCCGGCGGCGAGCACGATCAGCTTTCCGCGCGCTGGTGGCGGCGGCAAGTGCGGCGGCAGGCAGTGCACAGGATGCGCCGCAGCAACGGCGCTGCGGAACAGCGATTCGAGCAGATCGCGCGATCGGGTGGCCAAGAAGGACCTACAAAGAGAGAGTGCCAACGGAAGCTTGATCCCGCCGAAACAGCACTATGGCGAGAGGGCACTGCTAGCCCTATCTTGGCGATAGCTCAACTGCGGAGACGACCATGGCCATTGATGCGAAATCCACGACGGAACTCGAAGCCGCGGTCTATCGCCGCCTAGTCGAGCATTTGCGTGGGCGTCCCGATGTGCAGAACATCGATTTGATGAATCTCGCCGGCTTCTGCCGCAACTGCCTGTCCAATTGGATGAAAGAGGCCGCCGACGCCAAAGGTGTGCCGATGACCAAGGAAGAGAGCCGCGAAATCGTCTACGGCATGCCTTACGATGAATGGCGCGCGCTGCACCAGAAGGAAGCGACGCCGGCGCAGAAGGCGGCGTTCGAAAAAGCAAGCCAAAAGCACTGACGCGGGCTTTGTGACAGTTTTGTCCTGTGCAGAGCGTGGATGAAGACAAGCGCGTCTTGACCTCGAGGCGCTTGCTCCCGAAACCTCTCGGCTCAGTCGAGAGGAGTTCACAATGGCCACCGCTGCCGCCGTCAAAGACGAACAGACCGCCCACCGTTTCGCCAAGGATCAGCTCAAGGCATTCGTCGAACGCGTGGAAAAGCTCGAGGAAGAAAAGAAAGCCATCTCGGACGACATCCGCGACGTTTATGCCGAGGCCAAGGGCAACGGCTTCGACATCAAGGCGCTGCGCGTCGTGGTGCGGCTGCGCAAGCAGGACGTCAACGAGCGCAAGGAGCACGAGGCGATCCTGGAGACCTATCTGCATGCGCTCGGCATGCTGAACTGAGGCGCCGCAGCGTGTCGCGCCGCGACGCGACGCGCAGCACCCGGCCGCACATCACCCAATCCGAGAGGCGATATTACTGCAAGGATGCCGTGCGGGACGAATAGTTCACGGTCGGCAGGAAGACGATCGCCGCGCCGGCGAAGCGATTATGGTCAAGTCCCGGATTCGGATCGGCGGCGAAGGTCATCAGCACGGCACTGGACGGCTTTATCATCATCGCCGCGAGTGAACGCAAGTCGCCGGCGCCGAGTTCTACTGTGGTGAGGAATCGGCGCACGCTGGGCGACAGGACGACGGCGCGCATCCATGGATTGCCCAGGCGCGGGTCGGACTTCACCACGGTCACCGAGCTCGAACTCGCCGTCATGATGACGGACGAGGTCTGATCGCCGAAGCGCTTCAGGGCGACGGTGGTGCCGTTGGACGATCCTTGCACCGGTGCGACTTGCACCGCGGCGGACGGCACGGGTGCCGTCTGTGTCGGCGTGGGAGCCGCGGCGTGCAACGCACCCATCGGCGCGGATGCGGTGGCATTGCCGGACGGAAGCGCATTGGCAGGCGTTTCGGCGTAGGAAAGCGCGAATCCGGAGCCGCGGAGATCGGCGTTCGGGTTGGCAAACGGCCCGATCGCGCCGGTGGTCAGGTCGGGGCCGGCACTGGGCTGTTTGCCGGCGGGCTGCGCGCTGCGCGCCAGTCTTGCGGCGGCGCCAGGGTTGGCGACGACGGTGCCGTCAGCCGGGCCTTGCCAATAACCGCGATCGGTAATGACTTGATCGACGCTGGGCGCATTGCTTGCCGCCGGCTGGGTCGGCAGTGACGGCTGCAACGGCGCTTGCTCTGGCGGCTGAGTGGCTCCCGGCGATGGCGCGTGTGCGTTCAGCGGCGCCGCGTCCGCGACACGAATGAATTGCACCTTGGCGGCAGCATCGGCGACCTTGACCGCAGCAGCGACGGTCGCCTTTTCCGCAGCTTGGGCGTCGCGCTCAATTGCCGCAATGATCGGGCGCCGCGGCGGTATCGGCACGGCCGCAGCAACCTGCTGCGGCGCAACAGCCGAAACCGGGTTCGCGGCAGGAGCGGGGGTCGGTGCCGCGCTTGCCACGGTATCTTCGTCGTCGTCCTCATCCTTCACGCCGAGCCCGAGCAATTTGGCGAAAGGATTGCTGTGATTCTCGTTGCCGGCAACGAGCGTATCAACACCGACATCGATGCCGGCGGCGCGGGCGACGCCCAACGAATTTGCCGACGGCATGCCGCCATGCTTTTTGATATCGGCGAACGCCAGTGCATAGCCCGCCATCGGCCGGCCGTCGGTCGGAATTTGCACGGTGCGGCCGTCCGGGAAGACACGCGACAGTTCTTGGCGGGTCATGCGCGGCCACATGCGAATGTCGGCGGTATCCATATGCACGAAGGGCGAGCCGGATGTCGGATAGAAGCCGACACCGCCGCGCTGCAGGCGCAGGCCGATCTCGCGCAATTTTTCGAGCGGAATGCCGGGGATGTAGAAATCCATGGCATGGCCGAGCATGTGCTGGCTAAAGCGCGCAACGCCGGTATTCGCCGAACGGTGGCGCAGCATGGCGTTGGTTTCCGGCGAACGATAGCCGCAGACGACCTGAATCGGCGCTGTGGTGCTGGCTTCGCGCTGCACTTCCCACACCAGGTCGATAAGGTGTGGGTCCATTTTGGTCTCTTCGTTCTTACGCCAGTCGCGCAGGAACCAATTCAGCTTCTCGAGCGCGGCCTCGTCGTACTGGCCGTTGCGCTTGTAGGTGATGGTGATGTCCTCGTTGGTGTGCAGGTGGTGCATGGTGATGCTGCGCGTGTCGCCCTCGGCGACCGCGTTCTGCAGGGCTTTTGCACCGAAGAGAAGGAAGAGGACCGCAAGACCGCACGTATAACTGGCGCGAGCGGACAGACTACGAGTATTCAGGCGCGCGTTGTTAACGAGCACTGGGCATCTCGCAATGACGCGTTCAGCGACATCATCCGATGCGGCGGTGTCCCACCGCGGCGGATAACCCTAACGCATTGTTAATTTGGGAAGGGTTAACGAGACGTTACCGTCACCCCGCCCCCGACCGGTGTTAGGGCTAACGTCCTAGTGTGGCAAAATATGGCCATTCCCCGGCGGGGGCCTAAGCAGTGGTTAACGGGATGGTCTTGCCAGGCATCCCTCTGGCTGCCGCTGCAGGCGGTCTAACGCTTTGAATGCAAGGAAACTTCCTGCGATTATCCCGCCGTTTGGAAGCGCGGGGAGGCAATTTGTCCACAGACCGGAAACGTCAACGCGATACCGTCGTATCGCCGGCGCGTGAGACCTTGCGGCCATGTGGGATGGGCTTGTGCGGTACCGGCGGCGCGGGGTCGGCGGCAAAGCCGCCAAACAGCCGGGAGAAGAAGTTGTCGCCACCGCCCGAATAACTATTGCTGCGACCGCCGAACAGGCCGCGGTTGCCGCCGAACAGCGATGGCTGGTCGGGCATTGCCAGCACCTCGCGACGCGAAATGTCCTCTTTGTGCTCGACCGGGATATCGGCGAATTTGTCGTCGCTCTTGAGCAGCGCGATCAGCGCCTTGTCGCGGCCATAAACGTCGTCGCGGAATTCCAGCTTGCCCTGATCGTCGACAAAGGCGGTCTGATAGGTGAGATCGACCTGGACGAAATTCGGAAACTGAATATCGGTCTCGCTGCCTTCGGCGATCATCTTCCTGATGCGCTCTTCGCTATAGCCGTCGTTCGGCCGCACCAGCGACAGCAGCACCTCGGCATAATGCTGCGGATTTTGCACCCGCATACAGCCGTGGCTGTAGGCGCGTTTTTCATAAGCGAACAAGTATTTATCCGGCGTGTCGTGCTGATAGACCAGGAACTTGTTCGGGAAATTGAAGCGGATGCGGCCGAGCGCGTTCTTGTCGCCGGGCGGCTGCCAGATATGGACGCTGCCGTCGGGATTGCGGCCGATCTTCAAGCCCATGCGGTCGAGCACGGTCGGATCTTGCGCCAGCGCCGGCAGATATTCGTTATTGACGATCGACGGCGGCACGTTCCAGGTCGGGTTGATGGTGATGTATTTCATCTCCGCGGTCATGAGCGGCGTCGGTTTGTCCGGCTTGCCGATCACGATCCGCGTCGTCCAGACCATCCGATTGTCGTGCATCACGCGCAGCGTGAAGTCCGGCAGATTGACCATCACGTAGGTGTCGGGGAGATGGTGCGGCATCCAGCGCCAGCGTTCGAGATTGGCCTGGATGATGTCGGCGGCATGGTCGGGCGTCTTGCCGTTGAGCGCCTCGACGGTCGCCGCTGTCAGCGTTCCGGTCGCCGCAAGCTGATGCTCCCGCTGGAATTTCCTCACGGCCTCGGCGACCGTTTTGTCGTAGGTGGTGCCGTCGTCGCCAAGCACGTTGAGCCGCTCGCGCAGCGCCGGCACGCGATCGTCCTGCATGCCGGCCTTCAGCACCGGACCTGAGCCGATCTTGTCGGCCTGTTTCTGCATCTTGCCGGCGCGAACTTCGGCATATTTGGCCTTCAGCGCCTTGTAGCCCGGCGTCTGCGGCTCGTACGCGTCAAGCGCGGCGGCAACGTCGGTGGCGCTGACGATACCGGCGAGAACATCGGCCGGTTCGGGCACCTTCTCGTTGAATTCGATGTCCGGGCTCACGCGCGACCAGTGCACGCGGCCGACCGCGGCATGATGCACATAGGTGAGCACCGACGCGGTCAACTGCATTTCGGCATTGGCCAAAGCCGCCGGATCGCTGATCGATGCGAAATTCGGCACCGGGTAATCGGCAGGGTTGAGCCCGTCGGCGTCGACATGGCTGAGATAGGCGATCGCGGCATTGGCGCGTTCGTTGGCCTTGCCGTTGGTGATCCAGATCGGCGCGTAATTGCGGCCGGAATAAAAGGCGTCGACCTGAGAGCGGAGCTGTTTGTTGCCGAAGATCTGATCGAATTTGCTGTCGGCGAGATTGTGCAACTGGTCCGCCACCGGGTCCGTGGGCGCGGCCGCGGCAGTGCTGGCGGCAGCCGGGGCCGCGGTTTCGGCGGGAGCCGTGGCTGTTGTTGATGCCGGCGCCGACGCGGGGGGCGCTGTGCCGGCGGCTGCTGCCGGAGCCGCGGTCTCGGCGGGGCTCGAAGCTGTTGTCGGTGCCGGCGCGGTTGCCGGGGTCGCGGCAGTTGCGGGGGCGGCTGCAGGCTGGTCGGGCTTCTGCACCGCGGCAGCAGGGGCTCCGGCGGCGGAAGGGTCGTTGGCCGTCGGTCGAGCGGTTGCACTAACCGATTGTGTCACGTCCGAGGTCGCAACGTTCGAGGTCGCCATGTCTTTGGGGTCGGCAAGCGCGCTGCCGGCCGCCGCCGTAAGGAGCAACAGAACCGCCGTCGAGGTCAGAAGCCGATCGAGACGAAGTCCTGACATTGCCAATATCTCCTTACGGGCTTACCGATTTCGACCGCAAAGGCCACCCCTTGGGGACGACCCAGCCCCCAATCGTGGCCAAAACGCAGCCCTTGATTTCCAGGGCATGATTCCCGAGGCATGATTCCCGAGGCATGATTGCCAAGGCATGGCATTCAGCAGCCTCTGCCCTTTTTGAAGCCATGCAGTGTTACAAATCCGACGCACCTCACCTTACGTGAGCCGTGGCGGCTTGTCCCGTAAAGACAATGTCAAAAACCGTCCCGGCAGGCGGTTTTCGGCCGCCCTGTCGCACTTTCGCAACGGCTTGGAGGCGCCGCCGCGGCAACAAACAGGCAGGAGAAAGGCGGAGCTATTTGAGCTTGATCCTGAAAAGCGGAGGGCGGTTTTCGGCAAAGATCGTGTTCCAACGAAACGTCTAGCCGCCGCCGGTTTCGCCGGTTGCATCGGTTCGCTCTCCGGTCACGCCGAGCGCTTCAAGCTTGCGATAGAGCGTCGAACGGCCGATTTGCAGGCGCCGGGCCACTTCCGACATCTGACCCCGGTAATGGGTGACGGCATAGCGGATCAACTCGGCCTCGATCTCTTCAAGCGGCCGGACCTCGCCGGTGGCATCGAGGAGCGACAGCATGTCGCTTGGTGCGATGGGAGGGCCGAACGCTGAATCAAGCCTCGGCCCAGGCTGGAATATCTGCTCGTCCTCAAAGCCGTTGGGGATCAGCACCGGCTCAAAGCCTTCCACGGGTGCCGAGGGGGTATTCGCCATTTCAGCGGGCGGTATATCGCCGGCGGCGAGTTGCGCCGCCAGCTGCGGCAATTCGTTGATGCCGATCTCGTCGGATTCCGCCAGCACCACGGCGCGAAACACCATGTTTTCCAGCTGGCGAATATTGCCGGGCCAGCGGAATGCCATGAGGAGGCGCAATGCCTCGGGCGCGATCAGGCGGATGCGTTTGCCTTCCTCGGCGGCAAAGCGCGCCAGGAAATGCCTGGCCAGCGCCGGGATATCGGCGGGCCTCTCGCGCAGCGGCGGCACGGTGATCGGAAAGACGTGCAGGCGATAGAACAGATCTTCGCGGAAGCGGCCGGCTTTGACGTCGGCGATCAGGTCGCGATTGGTGGCCGAGATCAGCCGCACATCGACCTTGACCGGCCGTCGCGCGCCGACCGGCTCGACCTCGCCTTCCTGAAGCGCGCGCAACAGTTTCACTTGCGCCGCCGGCGGCAATTCGCCGACCTCGTCGAGGAAAAGGGTGCCGCCCGAGGCCTCGACGAATTTGCCGGTGTGGCGCTCGGTGGCGCCGGTGAACGAGCCCTTCTCGTGGCCGAACAGGATCGATTCGACGAGATTCTCCGGCATTGCGCCGCAATTGACCGCGACGAACGGTTTCGCTCGCCGTTCGCTCGAGCCGTGAATGGCGCGCGCAATCAGTTCCTTGCCGGCGCCGGATTCGCCGCCGATCAGCACCGGAATGCTCGACGCCGCGGCCTTCTCGGCAACGCGGATCGCCGCCTGCATCGACGGGCTCTTGGTGATGATGTCGCCAAAGCCGAGGGTGCCCGCGCGGCTTTTCTTCATCCGCTGCAATTCGCCTTCGAGCGCGCTGGCATTGAGCGCATTGCGGAGGCTGACATGCAGCCGTTCGGCGCCGACCGGCTTGACCACGAAATCGACCGCGCCGGCGCGCATCGCCGAGACGACATTGTCGATGCCGCCATGTGCGGTCTGCACGATCACCGGCGCGGTGATGCCGGCCTGCCGCATCTTGGCGAGCACGCCGAGCCCATCGAGATTGGGCATGACCAGATCGAGAATGACGCAATCGATATCAGCGCCGTCGGGGCCGGTGAGCAGCGTGAGCGCGGCGTCGCCTGAATCGCGCGTCTGCGTCTCGTATTCAAACTTGTGCAGCGTCCCTTCGAGCAGCCGGCACTGCACCGGATCGTCGTCAACAATCAGTATACTCATTGAACTCGCCCGCACTCGAGGGATGTATCGCTGTCCCGTTTCGGGGCACTTTGAGCCAGGACGCTTAACGCGATGTTAAGCCGGGCAGATAGACGCGGCCGGTATAGCGACGCCGATCAAAGCGCGATGCGTTGGCCGTCTTCGGCGGACCAATAGCCGGCATATTGGACCTGCATCGTCTCATAGGCGAGGTCGAGGCCGGCCAGGGGCGCGCGCCCGGTCGCCACGCATTCCATGAAGTCCTGGATCTCCTGCAGATAGCCGCGGGTCCATTCCTCTTCCAGGCAGACGAATTGCCAGCCGGTCTTCCGGTCGACTTTCTCGGTGATGTAGACGTTGGCGAGCTTCTGCACGTCGGTCATGTAAGTGAGCATGTGATTGTTCGGCGTGATATTGGCGAACAGCGAGCCGCCGTTGGTATAGGTCTCGATCAGATTGCGCACGCCGCCCATGATCATGTCGCCGGAAAAGATCGTCGCCTTGGTGCCGTCGCTGAAAGTCACGGTGAGCGTGCCCCAGTCCTCGACGTCGACCGGATTGGCTTTGATGAACTGCCGCTCCTCCGGAGCAAGACCGGCGGCGACATTGCCGACGTCGGCGGTCACGGCAACTGGGCGGATGATCTCGCCGCGGGCGCGCGCTTCGACCTGTTTGAGATAAAGCACTGCGGCGAGCGGATGGCAGCCCATGCGGATCAGCGCGCCGCCTCCCGTCATCGCCCATTGCGCCGCATGGGCGGCGTGCGAGCCGGAGTGGCTCTCCTCGGCCTTCATGAACAGGATCTTGTCCTTGGTGGCTCTGAGCATCTCGACCGTCTTCGCCACCGCCGGCGCATAGACCCAGTCCTCGGCATACATGAAGAGCTTGCCGGAAGATTTGATTGCTGCGCGCGTCGCGTCCATCTCCTGCATCAACCGTTCGTACATCAGCGCCTTGCGCACATGTTTGCCGATCGGCGCCGGATCGCCGGGCCGGCCGAAATAGCCGGCAAAGGGCTTTTCGCAGACGACGTGCTTGCCAGCGCGCATGGCGTCGACAATCATCTGCGTGTGCGAAGCCGGCGGCGTACAGATATCGATGACGTCGATTGTCGCGTCATTAAGAAGATCGTGATAGTCGCGATGCGCCTGGGCAATGCCGTGCTTCTTGGCGAACTCCACAACGTGGTCGCCGCGAGACACGACGGCTGCGACCTCGGCCGCGACGCCATAGACGCGCTTATAGGCGTACATATGCAGTTCGGCGACGAAGCCCGAGCCGATCAGGCCGACGCGTGTTTTCGCCATCGCACTATGCTCCGCAACATTGAGGGCGTGAAACTTCGGATCGGCGCGCCACCAGCCGTCTTTGATCCGCGGCGGTTCGTTGATGAGCTTTTGCCTGTCTTGCCAGATCCAATGCGTGTCGATCGCGGTGACCCTGCCGGGCGCCACCGCACCGGCATGCGTGAACATCCGCCGTGCGGATCGAGCGTGATGCGCGCCTGGGAAAAGCGCGCGGCAAGCGCGGCGACGACGGGGAATGCCGATCGCGCCCGGTGGTCATGACAGATCCTTCCGCGCGCGCCGCCGTACCTAAAAACCGGAAGGCGATCGCAGCGCGCCCGATATTCGGCGTTATCGCACCGATCGCCGTTATCGCACCGATCGCAATGTCAGTCCGGCCACGCCGAGGGCGAGATTGACGCCGACTTGGCCCGAGACCGACAGCGGCTGCAGCGAGATCGAACGATGCGAGCCGCCGACCAGAACCTTGGCGCCGGCGCCGAGTCCAAGCGAGGCATCGGCATTGACGCCGACGTAGTTGCCGGCGAGTGCGCCGTGGTGATAGCCGTTGGTCGGCATCACCACGCCCCAGACCATGACGCCGCCGCCGCGCACGCCGAGATCGAGGCCGAGCCGGCCGATATGGCCGACATAATTTTCCGGCGGCCCGCCGCGGTCGGGCGAGAAACTGCACCTGACACCTTGGCGCGAGCCGATGATGAGCCCAAGGCTTGCCGACGCTTTGCAGGTCAGCACGCCCACTTTAGTGCCCCCGGCCGGTTGCGCGACGGCCGGCGCCGCCAGCGCCGCGCTGATGGCGATGCCAAGAAACACGCGATGAAAATTAAACACGCGACGAAAATTCAGCATGTGCGGTCCTCCCCGATACGATCGAGTCTCTGTATTTCGAGCAAAAGAGAGCACAGGCCTCGTTGGCCAGCAAGGCCGCCGCTCCTTGATTTAAGCGGCGCTGCGCCGTTCAATGCCCCCGCGGCAGCGGAATGCGCTGCTTCATGCCGGATGCAGGCCATGTCGATTGTTCAATCCGCGGCAGATTCGACAGTAGAAATCATGCCAGACTCCAAAACCGTGCTTGGAGAGCTATGGCAGGATGGCGGATTTGACGAGGCCGCGCTCGGCGACGTCGATCTGACCGGCGCTGAGCCCGCGCTGCCGTCGTCGTTCGCGGTCGGCACGGCAGCGCAAGCGACGATAGCTGCTGCGGCGCTCGCGGCCGGCGAGATCTGGCGCTTGCGCACTGGGCGCCGTCAGCGCGTCGGCGTCGATATGCGGCGCGCGGCGATCGAGTTTCGCAGCGAGCACTATGTGTCGGTCGACGGCCAAAGGCCGGACAAAATCTGGGACGACATCAGCGGCCTCTATCGCTGTGGTGACGGCCGCTGGATACGGCTGCACACGGTCCTGCCGCATCATCGCGTCGGGCTGGTCAAATTGCTCGGCTGCTCCGAGGACAAAGCGGGCGTGCAGCGCGCGCTCGACCAGTGGCAGGCCGAGGCGCTCGAAACCGCGGCGGCGGAGGCGGGTCTTGTCGTCACCGCGTCGCGGTCGCTCGCCGAATGGGACCGCCATCCGCAAGGCGCTGCGATTGCGCAATTGCCGCTGTTCAGCATCGAAAAGATCGGCGACGCGCCGCCGCTCGAACTCGGCGCCGATAAGCGCCCGCTCGCCGGGCTGCGCGTGCTCGATCTCACCCGCATCATTGCCGGCCCGGTCTGCGGCCGCACGCTCGCGGTTCACGGCGCCGATGTGCTGCTGATCACCGCCGCGCATTTGCCGTCGGTCCGATCGCTGGTCATCGATACCGGGCGCGGCAAATTGTCGGCCGCGGTCGATCTGCGCGAGGAGCGCGGACGCGAAGCGCTCGCGGGACTCTTGCGCGACGCCGATATTCTCGTTCAGGGCTATCGGCCCGGCGCTATCGCCGGTCGAGGCTTTTCGCCGCACGCCGCCGCGCGCATCCGCCCCGGCATCATCTATGTCTCGCTGAGCGCTTACGGGCAGGCGGGGCCATGGGCCGGACGCCGCGGCTTCGACTCGCTGGTGCAGAACGCGAGCGGCTTGAACGACGAGGAAGCTCGCGCCTTCGGCGCACGCGAACCTCAAGCCAAGCCCAGGCCGCTGCCGGCACAGGCGCTGGACCATGGCGCCGGCTATTTGCTCGCTTTCGCCGCACTCGCCGCGCTGAAGCGGCGCATGGAGGAAGGCGGCTCCTGGCATGTGCAATTGTCGCTGGCGCAAACCGGTTTGTGGCTGCGCCGGCTCGGCCGGATCGACGGCATGGCGCGCGACGATCCGGGTCTCGCCGATGTCGGCGATTGTCTTGTGGAGAGCCCATCCGGTTTTGGCAGGCTCACCGCAGTTCGTCATGCGGCTGATATGAGCGAGACTCAACCGTATTGGGCGCGGCCAAGTGTGCCTCTTGGCACGCATCCTGCAGCCTGGCCGCGCTGATACGTGAACCGGTGACGACCACGCCGCCTTGCGGGCGCCTTAGACCTGCGCCACATGAAGTGCTGAGGAATAGCCACCCCATGCCCCGCTCCCCCAAAATGACCAAACGCGTTGCCCGCCGCCCCGGCAAGCCGCATCCTTCCATCGCGAAGTCGCTCGGCCGGCTGCCGGAATGGAATCTGAATGATCTCTATACCGGCCTCGACGATCCGGCGGTCACGCGCGATCTCGACCGCGCCGACGCCGACTGCATTGCCTTCGAGGAGGCCTTCAAAGGCAAGCTTGCAGCGATGGCTGCGGCGCCGGACGGCGGCGCGCAGCTTGCCGAAGCGGTAAGGCGCTACGAAGCCATCGACGATCTGATGGGCCGCGTCGGCTCCTATGCCGGACTTGTCCATGCCGGCGATACGCTCGATCCGGCCCGCACCAAATTCTATGGCGACGTGCAGGAGCGCATGACGGCGGCCTCCACGCATCTATTGTTTTTCACGCTCGAATTAAACCGCGTCGACGACGCCGTTCTGGAAAAGGCCATGTCGGATCCCGCGCTCGGCCATTATCGGCCCTGGCTCGAAGACATGCGCCGCTACAAGCCCTATCAGCTCGAAGATCGCGTCGAACAGTTGTTCCACGAAAAATCCGTCACCGGTTATTCCGCGTGGAACCGGCAATTCGATGCGACCATCGCCAATCTGCGCTTCAAGGTCGGCGGCAAATCGCTCGCTATCGAGCCGACCTTGAATCTTATGGTCGACCGTTCCGGCGAAAAGCGCAAAGCCGCCGCTGATGCGCTGAGCCAGACCTTCAAGGAGCACGTGCGCGATTTCGCGCTGATCACCAATACGCTCGCCAAGGATAAGGAGATTTCCGACCGCTGGCGCGGCTTTGCCGATATTGCCGACGATCGGCATTTGTCGAACCGCGTCGAGCGTGAAGTGGTCGATGCGCTGGTCGCGGCCGCGCGCGACGCCTATCCGCGATTGTCGCACCGTTACTATGCGCTGAAGGCGAAATGGTTCGGCAAGAAGCGGTTGCCGTATTGGGACCGCAACGCGCCTTTGCCGCAGGTGCCGACACGCACTGTCGGCTGGACCGAGGCCAAGGACACCGTGCTCACCGCCTATAGCGCGTTCTCGCCGAAAATGGCGGCGATCGCCAAGCGGTTTTTTGACGAGCGCTGGATCGATGCGCCGGTACGGCCGGGCAAGGCGCCGGGCGCCTTCGCGCATCCGACCACGCCCTCGGCGCATCCCTATGTGCTGCTCAATTACCAGGGCAAGCCGCGCGACGTGATGACGCTTGCGCATGAGCTCGGCCACGGCGTGCATCAGGTGCTGGCGGCGCCGAACGGCGCCTTGATGGCGCCGACGCCGCTGACGCTCGCCGAAACCGCAAGCGTGTTCGGCGAAATGCTCACCTTCAAGAAGCTTTTGGCGGCGACCCGCGACAAGAAGGAGCGTAAGGCGATGCTCGCCGCCAAGGCCGAAGACATGATCAATACGGTGGTGCGGCAGATTGCGTTCTACACCTTCGAGCGCGCCGTCCATACCGAGCGCAGGAGCGGCGAGCTGACGGCCGAGCGTATCGGCGAGTTGTGGCTCGACGTGCAGCGCGAGAGCCTCGGGCCCGCGATCGAGCTCAAGCCCGGCTACGAGAATTTCTGGGTCTATATCCCGCATTTCATCCATTCGCCGTTTTACGTCTATGCCTATGCCTTCGGCGACTGCCTGGTGAATTCGCTCTACGCCGTTTACGAGCATGCCGCCGAAGGCTTTGCCGAGCGATATCTCGCGATGCTGTCGGCCGGCGGCACCAAGCATCATTCCGAACTGCTCAAGCCATTTGGCCTCGATGCCCGCGAGCCCACATTCTGGCAGGGCGGGCTCGGGGTTATCGAGCGGATGGTTTCGGAACTGGAAAGTCTGAGCTGACAGAGTGCCGAACCGCGAAAAGCCCGACAGCGAGAAGAACCGCTTTTCGGCGCGGGCGGCGCGCTATGCCCGTGTCGGCGCCAATGTTGGAGGCGTAGCCGCCCGCTATGCCGGCCGGCGGCTCCTGGGCGGCGAGGCCGACCGCGCCGGGGAGGCGAGCGCGCTGTCGTCGGCGCTCGGCCGGCTCAAGGGCCCGCTGATGAAGGTCGCGCAATTGATGGCGACCGTGCCGGATCTTTTGCCGCCCGAATACGCCGCCGAATTGCAGAAGCTGCAGAGCGAAGCGCCGCCGATGGGCTGGGCTTTCGTCAAGCGGCGGATGATGGCCGAGCTCGGCGCCGGGTGGGAGAAGAAATTCGCAAGCTTCGAGCACCATCCGGCCGCGGCCGCCTCGCTCGGCCAAGTGCATCGCGCGCGTGCGCACGACGGCGCCGAGTTGGCCTGCAAGCTGCAATATCCCGACATGCAGTCGGCCGTCGAAGCCGATCTGCAGCAATTGCAATGGCTGCTGGCGCTGCGCCGCCGCTTCGACAGCGCAATCGACACCACCGAGATCGCCAAGGAGATCGGCGCCCGCGTGCGCGAGGAACTCGATTATCGGCGCGAGGCGATGCATGTGGCGCTCTATCGCAAGATGCTCGACGGCGTCGATTGCGTGCGGGTGCCGCGCGCCTGGCCGGAGCTTTCGACCGGGCGGCTTTTGACGCTCGACTGGCTCGAGGGCACCAAGATGCTGGCGCACAAGGATGACCCGCTCGAAACGCGCAATGTGCTGGCGACCGCGATGTTCACCGCCTGGTGGTTTCCGTTCAGCCGCTTCGGCGTCATTCACGGCGATCCGCATCTCGGCAACTACACCGTGTTCGCGACCGGCAAGGAGCCCGCCGGCATCAACCTTCTCGACTATGGCTGCATCCGCATCTTCGCGCCGAAATTCGTCGGCGGTGTCGTCGATCTTTACACCGGTCTTCTCAAAGGCAAGGACGATCTCATCGTCCATGCCTATGAGACCTGGGGCTTCCGCAAGCTCAGCCGCGACCTGATCGACACGCTCAATATCTGGGCGCGCTTCATCTACGCGCCGCTGCTCGACGATCGTGTCCGCACCATTGCCGACGGCGTGAAGCCGTCGGAATACGGCCGCCGCGAAGCCTTTCGCGTGCACCAGGCGCTCAAGCAGAAAGGCCCGGTCACGGTGCCGCGCGAATTCGTGTTCATGGATCGCGCTGCGATCGGGCTCGGTGCCGTCTTCTTGCATCTGCGCGCCGAGCTGAATTTCTACAAGCTCTTCAACGAGGCGATCGAGAATTTCTCGCTCGATCGTGTCAGCAAGCGGCAGTCGGCGGAGCTCAAAGCAGCAGGGCTGCCGCCGGCATGACGTGCTGCCAGCTGAGCAGGCCGTCTCCTCAGCAGCAATCGATATCCGCGCCGTCGAGGACGATCAGCGCGTCCTTCATGAAGGCCGGCGGCAGGTCGTCTTCAACCACGTCCGCAAGCGGCTTGAAGATTTTGTAGTGATGGCGGCCGCGCGCGGTCCAGAACACCAGATGGGTCTCGACCGGCGGGCAGCCCGGCACGCCGCAGGCCATCTCCGAGACCATGACGGTTTCGTCGTCGGCGAGTGCGAAACGCGCCCGCGTCCAGTCGCGCAGGCGGCCGGACGCTTCGCTATCGCCGCCGCGTTTGCTGAATCCAAGCATGGCAACCCGTCATGTCCGGGGCTTGTCCCCGGCCTCCACGTCCTTATACACCTGCGCTGACCAGGACGTGGATGGCCGGGCCTAGGCGAGGGGAGCGACGCCGCTCTTCGAAAATGCCGGCCGGCCAGACCCGAAGAAAGGACAAAGCGAGTGGCCGAGACAGTATTGGCGGCGGTGCGGACCGGGCCGAGCAAGACCGAAATTCGCGAATATCCGATGCCGGACATTCCGGCCGATGCGGCGCTGATGAAGATGGAGGTCGGCGGCATCTGCGGCACCGACGTCAAGCTCTATAAGCATCCGCCGTCGAACGCCCCCGTCATCATGGGGCATGAGAATATCGGCGTCATTGCCAAAGCCGGCCGCGAGTTCACCAATCGGAAAGGCTTCAAGGAAGGCGATCTCGTCTTCGTCGAGCATTACGTGTCTTGCGGCAAATGCGAATGGTGCCATGCCGGCCAATACCGGCACTGCGAGAACACCAATTGGCGCACCAATCCTGACGCCATCCGCTACGGCTACACCTCGGCCGAAAAGGCGCCGCATCTATGGGGCGGCTTCGCGCAATACGTCTATCTGCCGTGGAACGCGGTGGTGCACCATGTGCCTAAGGGCGTGTCGGCCGAGCTTGCCGGCCTGGTCACGCCGATGGCCAACGGCGTCGAGTGGTCTTTGTTCGACGGCAATGTCGGCTACAATTCCACCGTGCTGATCCAGGGGCCCGGTCAGCAGGGCCTGTCGCAGACCGTGATCTGCAAACAGGCTGGCGCCTCGCTCATCATCGTCACCGGCACCTTGAAAGACAAAGCGCGCATGGAGGTCGCCAAGAAGCTCGGCGCCGATCACGTCATCGACGTGCAAAAGGAAGATCCGCTGCAACGCATCATGGACATTACCGGCGGCAAGGGCGTCGACGTCTCGCTTGATTGCACTGCCGGCGCCGGCACCATTCCGATCCTGCTTGGCATCGAAGCGCTCAAGAGAAAGGGCGGCATCATCGTGGCGCAGGGCGAGATGGCGCAATTCCCGAATTTTCCGCTGGAAAAATTCACCGTAAAGTTCATCACCATGAAGAGCGCGCGCGGCCACAGCTACAAGGCCTGCGAGCTCGCTTTGGCGCAGCTTGCCTCGAAGCGCTTTCCGCTGGAACTCGTCACCACCCACCGCTTCGGGCTGCAGGATGTCGATGTTGCCATCCGCTCTGTCGGCAACGAAGGCGTGCCGGACGTGATCCATGCGTCGCTGATGCCGTGGATGTGATTTTCTGGTTTGCGCTGAAGCTGTGCGCAACTACGAAGCCTCTCCCTGCCGGGGGAGGCTTTCGTGCTAGAGTGGAACTCATCGCGGTCGTTATTGTTGTCATCTGCCGTCGTGAGGCAGCGCATGACGCATTTTTTGGTACGCAAGTCGATTGCAGCCTTGGAGGCCGAGGCGGAGCGGCCCGAGGTCCAGGCACTGGTCACGCACGATGGCGTGCCGCTCAAGCGCACGCTCTCGGCGACCAATCTGGTCGCGCTCGGCATCGGCGCCATCATCGGCGCCGGCATTTTCGTCCTCACCGGACATGCCGCCGCGGCCAATGCCGGGCCGGCGATCACGTTGTCCTTCATACTCGGTGCCGTCGCCTGCGCGTTTGCCGGACTGTGTTACGCCGAAATGGCATCGACCGTGCCGGTCGCCGGCAGCGCCTACACCTACGCTTACGCGACGCTTGGCGAGCTCGTGGCCTGGATCATCGGCTGGGACCTGATCCTGGAATATGCGCTTGGCGCCACCACGGTTTCGATCGGCTGGTCGGGCTATGTCGTGAGCTTCCTGAAGGATTTCGGCGTCGTCATTCCGCAGGCCTATGTTTCCGCGCCGCTGGCTTACGATCCCTCGCAGCATGTTTGGAGCATGACCGGCGCGGTGGTCAATATCCCGGCGATGGTCGTGATCGCGCTGATCACGGTCTTGCTGGTGATCGGCGTTCGCGAATCCGCGCGCGTCAATAACGTCATCGTCGGCATCAAGCTTCTCATCATCGTCCTGTTCATCGTGGCCACGGTGCCCTACGTTTCGACCGCGCATTGGGTCACGGCGCAGAATCCCGGCGGCGATTTCATTCCGCCCAATCTCGGCGAGGGTCAATTCGGCTTGAGCGGCGTGTTGCGCGGCGCAGCGGTTGTGTTCTTCGCCTATATCGGCTTCGACGCGGTTTCGACGGCGGCACAGGAGGCGAAAAATCCCCAGCGCGACATGCCGATCGGCATTCTCGGCTCGCTCGTGGTCTGCACCGTGCTTTATGTCGCGGTCGGATTCGTGCTCACCGGTATCGTCGCCTACAACAAGCTCAATGTCGCCGATCCGATCGCGGTCGGTGTCGATGCGGTCGGCCTGACCTGGCTTTCGCCTTTCATCAAGCTCGGCATTGTGCTCGGCCTCACCTCCGTCATTCTGGTGATGATGCTGGGCCAGCCGCGCATTCTCTATTCCATGGCCGGCGACGGACTCCTGCCGCCGGTTGCCGCCAGCGTGCATAGGCGCTTCCGCACGCCTTACGTGACCACGATCCTGACCGGCGTCGTCGTCGCGATCCTCGCCGGCTTGTTGCCGATCGGGCTTGTCGGCGAACTGGTGAGCATCGGCACCCTGTTCGCCTTCGCCATTGTCTGCATCGGCGTGCTGGTGCTGCGGATCACGCAGCCGGAATTGCAGCGGCCGTTCAAGACGCCGGCGGTCTATGTCGTCGCGCCGCTCGGCGCGCTGTCGGCGGTCTTCTTGATGTTCGGCTTGCCGTTCGATACCTGGCTGCGGCTTGCGATATGGCTGGTTGTCGGGCTGGTGATTTACGGGCTTTACGGAATGAGGCACAGCCACGCGCAAAACGCTGCCGTCGCGCAGCGGGCATGACAAAATCGGGCCTGACATGCTAGCAGGGCACGAGCTCAAACGCTGCCATTTATAGTCAGGACTCCGATGGATTCGATCTTCGTCACCCATAAGACGGCTGACGCCGTGCCGATCTGGTTCGTCACCCGGGCGAACTACGAGGACGTGCGCAAGATGATCGGCGCCGAAGCGCGCAGCTTCGCCGACGCGGCGGGCTTCGAGCCCAAAAGCGGCCGCTACCTGCTGTTGCCAGGCAAGACCGACGATGACGTCCGCCTCGGCGGTGTCCTGTTCGGCCTCGAAGGCGAGGACGAAGCCAAGGACCCGTTTCTGCCCGGCCGGCTGGCGCAGCATTTGCCCAACGGCGTCTACCGTTTCGCCAACGAACCGCACGATGCGCGGCTGGCCGCGCTGGCCGTCGCGCTCGGCACCTATCGCTTCACCCGCTACCGCAAAGCCGAACCGCATGCAGTCAAGCTCGATCTGCCGCAGAGCGTCGATCGCGAGCAATTACAGCAAGTGGTCGAAGCGGTGAACTTGGCGCGCGACCTTATCAACACGCCGGCCAACGATATGGGGCCGGCGCAGCTTGAACAGGCGGCGCGCAAGCTTGCATCACGCCACAATGCGAGCATCACCGCGATCATCGGCGATGAGCTTCTGGAAAGAAATTTTCCGCTGATCCACGCGGTCGGGCGGGCGGCCGCCAGCGAGCCGCGGCTGATCGACATGCTGTGGGGCGACGCGAAGCATCCCCGCGTGACACTGGTCGGCAAGGGCGTCTGTTTCGATACCGGCGGTCTCGATGTCAAGCCGGACGCTTCCATGCTGAACATGAAGAAGGACATGGGCGGCGCGGCGACCGCGCTTGCGCTCGCGCATATGATCATGTCGCGCAAGCTCGAGGTCCGCCTGCGCGTGCTCATCCCGGCGGTGGAGAACTCGATCGCCGGCGCGAGCTTCCGCCCGCGCGACATCTACACCTCGCGCAAAGGCGTTACCGTCGAGATCGGCAATACCGATGCCGAGGGCCGGCTGATCCTCGCCGATGCGCTGGCGCTTGCCGACGAAGACAAACCGGAACTGATCGCCGACTTCGCCACTTTGACCGGCGCCGCCCGTGTTGCGCTTGGTCCGGATCTGCCGGCCTTCTTCACCGACGACGATGCGCTCGCCGGCGATCTGATGAGGCACGCGTCGGCCGAGAACGATCCGGTCTGGCGGCTGCCGTTGTGGCGGCCCTACGAATCCATGCTCGAGTCGAAAGTCGCCGACACCAATAATGTCGGCGGCAGCCAGGGCGGCGCTATTACGGCCGCTTTATTCATGCGCCGTTTCGTCACCACGAAGTCATGGCTGCATTTCGATGTCTTCGCCTGGAACGCGTCCGCCAAAGCCGGTCGGCCGGAAGGCGGCGAATTGCAGGCGGCCCGCGGGCTGTTCGCGCTGCTTGCCGCACGCTACGGCTGACGATGACCGTGTTTGATCCTCGCGTCACGCCGGCGCGCGCCGATCTCGCCGCCGGGCATCTCGAAGGCAAAGTCGCGGCGGCGCGCTTTGCCGAAGGCCGTATCATGGAAGTGATCGAGGCGGTGGCGCCGCTGCGCCGCGAGCCGCGCCCCGATGCGCCACTTGATACCGAAGCGCTCAAGGGCGAGCGCGTCGCGGTCTATGACAGCAATGCCGAGGGCTATTCCTGGGGCCAGCTGACGCAAGACAAATATGTCGGCTGGCTGCCGTCGAATGCGCTTGCGCCGGCCGGCCCGCTGCCGACGCACAGGGTTGTTGCGCTGCGCAGCTTTGTCTTTCCCGGGCCATCGATCAAATTGCCACCGCTCGACGCGCTGCCGTTCGGCGCGGCAGTTACTATCGTCGGCACGTCCGATCGCCTTGCCGTCACGTCTAGCGGCGCCTATGTGCCGGCGGTCCATCTCAAGCCGCTCGGCGATTATGAGACGGATTTTGTCGCGGTCGCCGAGCGCTTTGTCGGCGTGCCCTATCTGTGGGGCGGCAAGACCGCGCTCGGGCTTGATTGCTCGGGCTTGGTCCAGGTCTCGCTGACGGCCTGCGGCGTCGCCTGTCCGCGCGACAGCGATATGCAGGAGGCGGCACTTGGTGCGCCGGTCGCCGATCGCAAAGGCCTCAAGCGCGGCGACCTCGTTTTCTGGAAGGGCCATGTCGCCATCGTGCGCAACGATGAGACTATCGTTCACGCCAATGCGTTTCACATGGCGGTCGCGGTCGAGCCGATGGCGGAGGCCTTTGTCCGCATCCGCGCTGCGGGGAGCGAGATCACGGCGATGAAGCGGATCACCGGAGCGTGATCCCGAAAAGTGGAAACCGGTTTTCGGAAAAAATCATGCTCCAGCGAAAATCTACGGTGTCTTGAGATCCAGCGTCTTGGCAATCGCCGCGAGTTGATCGTTCTGTTCCTTGATGTTGGCGGCGAATTCCGCAGGACGCAGCAGGTTCATGATCTGGCCGGTATCAATGAGCCGCTGATTGATGATCGGGTCGCGGAGCGCGACATCGCGAAAATCGGCGGCGATGCTTTCGCGCTCTGCATTGGGCATGTCCTTCGGTCCGTAGAGGCCGCCCGCGGTTTCCATGGTCAGCTGCGGATAGCCGGCCTCGGCCGCGGTCGGAATATCGGACGCGGTCTGTGCGCGCTTGCGGCTGGTGACGAGCAGGACCTTGATGCGGCCGGTCTGCAATGTCGATTGCACGGCCGCAAGCGATGACGACAGCACCTGGATGCGGCTTTGCGACAGATCGTTTGGCGCCAGCATGATGTCGCGATAAGGCACGCGGACGACCTGCAGGTTCATCTCCCTCATGAAGCCGAAGATCAGGAAATCCGAATTGCCGGTGGCGGCGGCGACATTGAGCTTGCCGGGCTCGCGCCGGGCCAGCGCGACAAGCTCGTCCATCGTATTGACGCCGAGCGATGCCGGCACCGAGATGGCCAGCACTGTGACATAGACGCCTGCGATCGGAGCAATGTCACTCAGGACATAGGGCGGCGCTTCCGGGTCATAGAGATGAACCAGAAATGTCGCCGCCGGCCCGAAGAAAAGTGTGTGGTCGTCGTGGGCGTCGAGGAAAGCCTTGACCGCGACCAGTCCGTCGCCACCCGGGCGGTTCTCCACGACGACGGGCTTGCCCCAGCGCGCGGTCAGCCGGTCGGCGAACAGCCGCGCGGTGGTGTCGGTCGCGCTGCCGGGGTTGAACGGCAGGATGAGCCGCACGGCGTGCGTCGGATAAGTTTGCTCAGCTTGCGCAGGGCTGACGAAAAACAATGCGCTCAGTAGCGCTGCCGCAATGAGAGACGTCGTGGCTGCAAGTCCGGTGACCGTGGCCCGTCCGCTCATCGGCTTCCTCCCCGGAAGAGTCATGTTTGCGCAAAGCTAGCACGCCGTCGCGGATTTTGGGATATGCAGTCGGGCGATCGCGCATGCGAGACTGCGCGGCCTCAGTGCAGCCACGTCTGATAGCCTGCGACCAGAAGCTCGACCGCGATCAGGATGACAATGATCATCTCCAGGCGGAACGAGCGCTTGGTGTCGAGGATATCGGTGAGGACTTGCGCGGTTTCCGAGATCACCGACAGTTTGCGGAACAGCGCGTCGGTGCGCTCCTTGAGTTCATATTCATCCTCGAGCCGCGCGTAGAGACGTTCGAGACTGGGCCGGTCCCAGAGCACGTCGGGCTTGTCGGTCACGGCCACGCGGCCGGCGACGCGCTGCTGCACCAGAAGCGCATTGCCGATCTGCTTGAAAATGGGCCCACGCCCGGCGCTGGCCCGGCCCTTTTCCGCAAGCTGCCGCGCGAACGGCTCGACGAGATCGAACACGGCGGCGACCTGGCGTTCGTCGCGCGCCAGAACAACGCTCTTCGACAAGGCGTCGGCGATGACGATGAGGCTGTCCGGCGTGATCGCTTTCAGCGCGATCGGACCGCCCGGCATGATCTGTTCATCCCTGTCGGGGATGAGATCGATCACGACTGATTCTTCCTCAGCCGGTTGCACCGGACGGATCAGCCGCGACTGCAAGCCGCGCAGCACCTCTTCTTCTTCCTCGGGCGTAAGTCCGATCATCACCGCGACGCCATAACGGAACAGCGTCACAAATCCGTCTTTGCCGAACTTATAGGTCAGCGGGGCGGTCGAGACGACGTGGTCATGCTCGAGCTGCGAGGTGTCGATACGATCACTCAACAGGATGGCGCGGCCGCGCATGCGGCTCGCGGTCCGTGGCCCGGGAGGCGGCGCCGGTGGCGCTTGCGGTTTTGCGTTTGGCTGGACGTCGATCGTGGTCAGCATGGTCAACCATCCCTCCCAGACTAGATAGGTACGCTAGGGCGCGGTTTCGAGCCGTCCAGGATGCTGTCCCGCCCGCTGTGGTAAGGCGACAATGCACGCGACAATCAAAGCGGCGATGACAGCGGAGGCAAGCGGCCGGCTCAAGGCGAGCCCGCCGTCACTTACTGGCTTGTCGAGGAAGTCGCCGACCGTGGCGCCGAGCGGCCGGGTCAGGATGAAGGCCGCCCAGAACAGAAAGACGCGCGAAATATTAGTGGTGAAATAGAGCACAACAAGGACGGCCAGTCCGGCACCGAACAGCAAGGCGCCGCCGTCATAGCCAAGCCCGGTGTCGTCGGCGGTCCAGTCGCCGAGCGCGGTGCCGAGCGTTTGCGAAAATGTAATGGCGATCCAGTAGAACGCTTCGACCTTCGGCGTGCTGACGCTGGCGACCGAGATCGAGCCGAGCGACCAGTACCAGATGCCGAGCGTGGCGATCACGCTGGTCAGCAAAAGTAGCGAGCCGCCGGCGTAGCCGATCCCGAGCGAACGATCGGCGAAATCAGCCATGGTGGTGCCGGCGGTGGTCGAGGCGATGATGGTCGCCCAGTAGAGCGCCGGGTGAAATTTCTTCGCTGCGATCTGGAGAATGACGAGCACGACCAACAGCGAAAGAAACAGCGCGGTGCCGGCGAGGTAGCCCCAATCGAGCGTCATGGTCACCGTATCGCCGCCGGTCTCGCCCAAGGTCGTGGCCAGGATCTTGATGATCCAGAAACCGAGCGTGACTGCGGGAACCTTGCTTGCCGCGCGCTCGATCACCTCAGTCATCATGCCTCCGACAATCCGCAAAAATTTGCACGCAAATTGCGCCCTGTTGCCGTCCGCCTGCGGGTAAAGTCTGTGGGTAAATTCTGTGGAAATGTAAAGGCAGCAAAGTGCAGTTTGGAGATCTTCCAATTCGTGGCAGGCGGAAAAACCGCCTCGATTTTTGAGTCCGCGACTATCTGACCCTGTCGGCTATGCGCAGGATGTAGATCAGCACTTCGGCAACGGCACGGTAGAGCTCGATGGGAATTTCCTGATCGATCTTCAGGCGCGACAGCGCGGCCGCAAGCTCCGGCTCGTGCGTGATTGGCACGTTATTGTCTTGCGCAAGCTCGATGATGCGGCGTGCAAGCTCGCCGCTGCCGATCGCGGTGACGCGTGGCGTTCCCGGTTTCTCATATTCGAGCGCGACGGCGAGCGCCGTTCTGCTATCGCTCATGAGGCCTGATCCAGAAACATGCCGGGCGCCGCCGCTTGCGGGCGCGCTGCGCCGTCACGATTGGCGCCGGTGCTGCCTGCGGCGTCGCCGACGCGGCAGCGCAATTCACCCGGCTCGATTTGCGCGTTGCGCAGGCCGGCGCCAAGCAACGGCAGGTCGGCCCCCAGCAGCTCGGCGCTGTGGGGACGCTCGGCACTGAATGTCACCGAAGCGCGTTCACCGACAAGGGCTATGCGCACATGCACCGGCCCGATCGCGGCGAGATCGATGGAGAAGCTCGCGATCCATGACGTCAGGCTCCCGGATGTCTCCGCCTTGCGGCCGTCGCGTGTGACGGTCATCGGTACAATGCCGGTGCCGAGCGCGGTGGCCACCGGAATCTCGAACATCACGCGCGTAGAGTTGTCGTCGTTGTGCGGACTGCTGCTGCTCGGCTGTTCGCCGCCCGGCAACGAGACGATGCGCAGCAGCGTCTGCCGCGCGATCGCGGCGTCGGTTTGCGCCAAGAGATGCGCCGCTTGTTCGCGCGGCGGCGCCGTCGTTGCAAGCGAGGGGGCTACGGGAGCCTGTGGCACGCCCGGCGCGCCGCGAAACGGCGGCATCGGCACGCTGGCGCGCGTCGCGCTCTGTGGCGGCGTTGGATTTTCCTGCGGCGGTGCTGTCATCGTGTCCGAATACGTCTGCGGCAAAAGATGCGCGGCTTGTTCGCGTGGCGCGATCGTCGTCGGAAGAGGCGGCGGCGCTGACGATTGCGATATCAGCGTCTGCAATACGTTCGGTGCGACGCGATAGGACGGCATCGGCGCAACAGCGCGCGTCGAGGTTTGTGGCGTGCTTGGGGGCACCGTTTCTGGCGGCGTTATCGTCGTCTTTGGGGTCGGCTGCTGATCAAGCCAAGTCTGCAAAGTCTGGCGCAACGCAACAAGGACGCTGCCGATGTCAGCGGCTTTGTTTGCCGCTGTTGAATCTGCCGTTGCCGGAACGGCGCTCGCAAGGCCCGACTGCATCAGCACGGTTTTGATATCGCCGGCGGCAATGGCCGCGTCTGACCCGACATCGAGGCGCATCGCGAGCAAGGAGTTGGCGACGTCAAGCACGGGAGCCGGCAGCGAGGGCGTCGGCGCAGCCACGGCGGCTTCGAGATCAGCGTAGAGCGCCCCAAGGCTTCCCTGTGAGGCGGCGGCGTTGCGCACGATGGCGACGGCCGCCGACTGTGCAGCCGTCGTGAGGTTCGCGGCAGCTGAATTCCCTGAGGCCTGCGCTGGGAGACTCTCTTCAGCGCTGCTGGCGCCGATTTGCGCCGGGCTGCTTTCATGCGAAATGCCGGCTTGCAGCGCCGGTTGCGGCGGCTGCGATTCGGCGGACACCGGCGTGATCACGATCTGCGGCCGCTGCGTGGTGCCCTGAACCGCTATGGCAACCGGCGTTCCGGACGGCAGCGGCGTTTCCGCGGCAACGTCGAGGAACCCGGCCGGCGTTTGCAGGCGCAGCGTCGTCTCGTTGAGGAGCGCGATGACGGTGCCGGTCAGGATCTGGCCCACCATTTGGCCGAGCGCTTGCAGCTGCGGAAGCTGCGCGGGCGCAACCGGCGCGCTCGGGGCGACGGGGACAAGCTGTGACGTGACGACCGATGACATGGCCATCGATCTTAGAAGCGGCGCGTAAAGGAGCTGTTAACCAAAATCGGCCGCTTGGAACCTTGGCTCAGAGGCCGCCCGATATCAATTTCTGATTTTCCCGATCGAGCCGGTTGAGATTGCTTGCGGTAACTTCGAATTTCTTTCGCGCCGCGCTCCAGCGATAAGTCGCGTGATAGGTTCTACGAAACGGCCGCGGCACTTTCTCTCCGCTGCAGCCGTCTCTGTCGGGCAGCGATGTCACTCTCTCGCGCACGGCGAGGCGAATTTTGCGATAACGCGCGGCGGGATCGGCACCGGTCGTGATCACGGGCTCCTGCATCCGGCGCGACGCACATAGATGCACGTCGAAAGTAAAAAGCGAGTTGATCAGCCGAAAGCGGTCGTGGCGCACGAACACGAGCTCGGTTCCGACGAAGTCCTCATTGGAATTGAAGTGATCGCTGTCGATCGTGATCAAGTCCGTGCCGCGTCCAAGCGGCAGCGGCTTGCCGGCAAATCCGGTCAAGCGGTCGGTGCCGACTTCGACGACATCAAGCAGCTTCGGCTGATCCGTCGTATCGAACAGCGCAAGCAGGGTGAACTCCGTCACCGCCTCATCCGACGGGCCGAGATCGATCATCAGCGCCAGACGCGATTTACCGTCGGCGTGGACCGTGAACGCGGTCAGCAATTGAATGGCGACCGGTCCGGCGGGATCGGTTTTGGCGTCCTCGCCCTCGATGTGCCGGTAGGGGACGATCGTGTGCGCGGTGGGATCGCCAGCTTTAGGAGGATTTCGCGCCGGCAAGCTGTCGAGATCGGTGACGATCTGCTTCACCAGATCGAAATAGGTCACGGTCGGATGGCCGGCGAGATGATCAGTGGGATCGGGCGCGGCGGCCCGGCTTGCGCCGGCTATGCACAGAAGGCCGGTAACAGCCGCCGCGATCATTGCCAGGACCGCTTTCGGCGAACGCTGCATTAGCGGAAGCCGTCGCCTTCGCGCGGGTCGTTGCCGCCGCAGGTCGCGCTATTGTCGAGTGCGCAGTCCTTGGCGCGTATATAGATGCCGCGACCCCCGCACCAGACGACCGGCGCGATCACGGCAGACAGAAGTCGCAGCATCCGCGGCTCCCGCTCGCAATTGTGGCCATGATGGCGGATATTGGTCGCTACAGGGCACGCCTGCGTTCAATATCATGATCATGGCATCATGATCATGGCCCGCTGCCGCTGGTGCAGCCGCCGGCGCTGCACTACCATTCGCTTGCAACCATCGAGAATGGAAATACTGCATGCCGGGACGGGTTGAGGGGAAAGTCGCATTGGTCGTAGGCGCGGGCTGCGTCGGGCCGGGCTGGGGCAATGGCCGCGCTGCCGCGGTGCTGTTCGCGCGCGAGGGCGCCAAGCTCTTCGCCGTCGACAGGGATGCCGGCTCGATGACGGAAACCGTCGCGCGCGTCGGCAATGACGGCGAGATCGCGACCCATGTCTGCGACGTGCTCGACGACGCGCAGGTCGCATCCATGACCGAAGCCTGCCGCAAGAGATTCGGGCGGATCGATATCCTGCTCAACAATGTGGGCGGCTCGGCCGCCGGCGGCGCGGCGGAGATGTCGGAAGAGGCCTTCGACAAGCAGATCGACTACAATCTCAAGAGCGTATTTCTCTCTTGCCGCCACGTCATTCCGGTCATGATCGAGCAGGGCGGCGGCGCGATCGTCAACACCTCGTCGAGTTCCGGCATCCGCTTCACCGGCTCGCCGCAGATCGGCTATGCCGCCTCCAAAGCCGCAGTGATCCAGTTCTCGCGCGTCACCGCCGTGCAATATGCCAGGAACGGCATTCGGGTGAACACGGTGATCCCGGGCCAGATGCACACGCCCATGGTCGAGGCGCGGCTCGCCAAGCAGCGCACCGGCGGCGACATCGAGGCCCTGCTCAAATCGCGTGAAGCGCGAATTCCGCTCGGCTTCATGGGCGATGGTCGCGACACCGCGGCGGCCGTCCTGTTTCTTGCCTCCGACGAAGCCCGCTTCATCACCGGAACCGAGATCGTCGTCGACGGCGGCATGACCGTCCGTTGCGATTGATCCTCGGCGAAAGAGCGTACGCGCGGCGATGACAAAGAAGACACTCGGCAAGCTTTCGGACAACGCATTCGGCATGATCGACCTTCCGGTGCTGCCGTCCGATCTGCTGGCCGGCTTTCGCGCGCTGCCTGACCTTACGGGCATTGTTTCGGATGCGATGGACGAACTCGGCATCGTCGGCACCGTGCCGGCGGCCTTGCTGACGCCGCGCGATCCGTCGGCGCGGCTCGTGGGCCGGGCGCTCACCGTGCGCAATGTTGCGGCGAGTGCTCCGGTCCCGGACAAGGTGAAAGCGGGCGTTTCGGGACTTGGCGAGATCGAGGCGCATAATCTCGCCGAGCCGGGCGACGTCATCGTCATCCAAGGCGTCGATTTCTGTTCCAATCTCGGCGGCATTTCCGCCACCATCGGTCATCGCCAGGGCGAGATTGGCGCCATCGTCGATGGCGGCGTGCGCGATGTCGATCATTCGCGCGGCATCGGCTATCCGATCTGGTCGAGGAGCGTTAGTCCGATCACCGGTAAATGGCGGGTCGAAACAATCGCCATCAACCAGCCGGTGATGATCTGCGGCATCGCGGTTGATCCCGGCGACCTGGTCCTGGCCGACGAGACCGGAGTCTGTTTCATACCGCGCGAGCGGGGGGCAGAGGTGCTGCAGCGCGCGCAGCGCAATGTTACGGCCGAAAGGCTGCGCGAAGAGAAGATCGCCTCCGGCACACCGGTTTCCGAGCTTTTTGGGAAGTCGCGTTAGCGCTTGATCCCGAAAAGCGGAATCCGGTTTCGGAATCATGCGCAAACCGGGAAGGCGGGCCGTGATCCGGTTTAACCTGATCGGATCACGGTCTGGCGCATCATTCGCCGGTGATGCCGAGCTTGGTGATCGTCTCGGGCCATCGCGCATAATCCTGTTTCAGCCGCGCCTCGAACGCTTCGCGGCCGAGCGTGCCGTGCATGCCGAGTTCGGCAAAGCGCTGCTTGACGAGCGGCGTCGCGACCACGGCGAGCAGCGCATGTTCCAGCTTGTCGCGGACCGGCGCCGGCGTGCCGACGGGGAGGAAGACGCCGTACCAGCTCTCCATCACGACGCTCGGCAGGCCGAGCTGTTTGGTTGTCGGCAAGTCGGGCAGCAGCGGCGTGCGCTCCGAGGCGAACAACGCAATCGGCGTCACAGTGCCGGCTTTGACCAGCGGCAACAGCACCGGCAGATCGGCATTGAGCATGTCGACATGGCCGCCGAGCAGGTCGTTGATCGCCGGCGCGGCGCCGCGATAGGGCACGTGGGTAATTTTCACGCCGGCGGCATTGTTGAGCATTTCGAGCGCGATATTCATGGTCGTGCCCGGTCCCGCCGAGCCGTAAGTGAGCTTCTGCGCTTTGGCCTTGGCGATCAGATCCTTCATGGTGGTGACGCCGAGCGCGTGGTTCACCACCAGAAGCGACGGTATGGCGGCGACCATCATCACCGGCACCAAGTCTTTGACGGGATCGTAGGTCGTCGGCGGCTTCAGGATCGGGCTCAGGATCTGCGCGCCCATGCTGGTGAGCAGGATAGTATCGCCATCGGGCGCCGCATGCGCCACAAGCTCGGAAGCGATGGCGCCGCCGGCGCCGCCGCGATCGTCGACGATGACATCGGCCTTCAGCTGCGTTGCCAGTTCAGGTGTGAGGAGACGCGCCAATTGATCGACCGGCCCGCCGGCGGCAAACGGCACGACGATCTTGATGGTGTCGGCACGCACTGGCGCGGCGAGAAGCGTTATCGCGGCGAGCAACGGCGCAAAGAATCTCAGGCCCGCGAGGGGCTTGTGAGAGCGTTCCATCCCTTTTGCCTTTCGGCGGCGGAGTCCGCCGCTTCTTCTGGTGTCCGATCTTACTGAGTCAAACTCATTGCGCCACAATGCCTTCGGGCGCGGTTTCGAGCTTGAACGCGGCGGCAAACAGGGCGCGCGTATAATCCGTCTTGGGATTACGGAACAGTTCGGCGGCGTCGCCGCTTTCGACGACCAAGCCTCCACGCATGACCAGAAGGCGGCTCGCCAGCGCGGCGACCACGCGCAAGTCGTGCGAGATGAACAGGTAAGTCAGATTGTGCCGCTTCTGCAGCGCCCGCAGCAGGTCGACCATCTGCGCCTGGATCAGCATGTCGAGCGCGCTGGTCGGTTCGTCAAGCACGATGAAGCTCGGCTCCAACACAAGCGCGCGGGCGATGGCGATGCGCTGGCGCTGGCCGCCGGAGAATTCATGCGGAAAGCGGAAGCGCGTCGCGGGATCGAGCCCGACATCTTCAAGCGCCTTGATGACGCGCTCGTCGCGCTGGCGCTCCGTCATGCGCCGGTGGTGGACCCACAGCCCCTCCTTGATGATATCGGCGACCGACATGCGCGGCGACAGCGAGCCGTAAGGGTCCTGAAAGACGATCTGCATCTCGCGCCGATAAGGCCGCATTTCCTTGAACGTCAAGCCCTGCAGGTTGTGGCCCATATAGGCGATGCTGCCATCGGACGAGATCAATCGCAGGATAGCGCGGCCCAGCGTCGATTTTCCGGAGCCGGATTCGCCGACCACGCCGAGCGTTTCGCCCTGGCGCAGCGAGATGGTCAGGCCGTCGCAGGCTTTGACATGGCCCACGGTCTTGCGCATCAGCCCGCGCAGGATCGGGAACCATACTTTCAATTGATCGGTGTCGAGCACCACAGGTGCGTTCGGCTGCGGCGGCGCCGGATCGGGCTTCGGCTCGGCACCGAGGAGCGCCTGCGTGTAAGGATGCTGCGGCTTGGCAAATACCTGTTCGACAGGACCGGCTTCGACGATCTTGCCGTCTTTCATCACGCAGACCCGCTGCGCGATCTTGCGCACGATGCCGAGATCGTGGGTGATGAACAACAGCGACATCTTCAGCCGCGTCTGGATGTCCTTCAGCAGCGCAATGATCTGCGCCTGCACGGTGACGTCGAGCGCCGTCGTCGGTTCGTCGGCGATCAGGAGGTCTGGCTCGTTGGCCAGCGCCATCGCGATCATCACGCGTTGGCGCTGGCCGCCGGAAAGCTGATGCGGATAGCTCTTGAGCCGGGTCTCCGGCTCGGGAATGCCGACTTGGGTGAGAACTTCGATGGTGCGCTGGCGCGCCGCAGCGCCGGTGAGTCCGCGATGCAGAAGCAGAATCTCGCCGATCTGTTTTTCGATCGTGTGCAGCGGATTGAGCGACGTCATCGGCTCCTGGAACACGATGGTGATGTCGTCGCCGCGCAGTTGGCGCATCTGCTTTTCGGAGTACTGCAAAATGTCCTTGCCGTGAAACTGGACGCGGCCCGAAGGATGGTGCGCCTGCGGATAGGGCAGCAGTTTCAGGATCGACAGCGCCGTCGCGGACTTGCCGGAACCGGATTCGCCGACCAGCGCCACGCATTCGCCCTTGACGATGTTGAACGAGACCTTGTCGACGGCGAGCGTCTCGCGCCCGCCGGAGCGGAAGGCGATCGAGAGGTCCTTGACCGACAGGCAGAGGTCCTGGTCTGGATTTTGGCTCGCGTCATTCATGCAAACGTCTTTCGCGGGTCGAAGGCGTCGCGCACCGCTTCACCGATGAAGATCAGCAGCGACAGCATGATCGCGACGGTGAAGAAACCGGCGAGGCCGAGCCATGGCGCCTGCACATTGGCCTTGGCCTGCGACAACAGTTCGCCGAGCGACGGGGAGCCCGGCGGCAGGCCGAAGCCGAGGAAATCGAGCGAGGTCAGGGTCATCACCGACGACGACATGATGAAGGGCAGGAATGTCAGCGTCGCCACCATGGCATTCGGCAACAGGTGGCGGAACATGATGACTTTGTTGGAGACGCCGAGCGCGCGCGCCGCCTGGATATATTCAAAATTGCGCCCGCGCAGGAATTCGGCGCGCACCAGGCCGACCAGGCGCACCCAGGAGAACAAGAGCAGAATGCCGAGGAGCACAAAGAAGCCGGGGACCAGCACGGACGACAGGATCAGAAGCAGATAAAGCTCCGGCACCGAGGTCCAGATTTCGATAAAGCGCTGGAACAGCAGGTCGGTCCAGCCGCCGAAATAGCCCTGCACCGCGCCGGCCGCGATGCCGATCACCGACGAGACAATGGTCAGGATCAGGCCGAACAGAACCGAGATGCGGAAGCCGTAAATCAGCCGCGCCAGCACGTCGCGGCCCTGGTCGTCGGTGCCGAGCCAACTCATTTCGAGAGTGCCGCACTGGGCATAGCCGTTCTTGGCCGCGAAGTCGCAATCGGCCTTGGTCAGCATCCAGGTCGGCTTTGACGGAAACGACATCGGCGGCCGGTCATTGATGGTCTGGTAGGAGAAGTGGATCGGCGGCCAGATTTCGATCGCGTCGTGTTTGGTGAGATATTTTTGCGTATACGGATCGCGGTAGTCGGCCGCAGTGCCAAGATCGTCGCCGAAATCGGTGTCGGGATAGGTGAAGAAGACCGGGAAATAGTTCTTGCCGTCGACGTGAATGAAGATCGGCCTGTCGTTGGCGATGAACTCGGCGAACAAGGTGAGGAAGAACAGCACCAGAAAAATCCACAGCGACCAGTAGCCGCGCTTGTTGGCTTTGAAATTCGCCCAGCGCCGCGCATTGAGCGGAGAGAGCGAATAACCGCGGGATTTCCAGGTCAGCCCGAGCGGGCCGGTCGGCTCGAGATCGGGCGTGAATTCCGGCGCTCCAGTCTCGCCGGGAACGTCGGAGACGGCCTCTGGCAGCGTCTTGGCGTCCACGTCAGACCTCCCGGCTCTCGAAATCGATGCGCGGATCGATCCAGGTATAGGTGAGGTCGGAGATCAGATTCACGACGAGCCCGACGAGCGCGAAAATGTAGAGATTGGCGAAGACCACGGGGTAGTCGCGGTTGAGCACGCTTTCGAAGCTCAGGAGCCCGAGTCCGTCGAGCGAGAAGATGGTCTCGATGAGCAGCGAGCCGGCGAAGAAGGCCGACACGAAAGCCGCCGGGAAGCCGGCAATGACGATGAGCATGGCGTTGCGGAAAATGTGTCCGTAAAGCACCTGCCGCTCGGTGCAGCCCTTGGCGCGTGCGGTCAACACATATTGCTTGCGCAGCTCTTCCAGAAACGAGTTCTTGGTGAGCAGCGTCATGGTCGCGAAGGAGGCGAGCCCCATCGAGATGATCGGGAGCGTCAAGTGCCAGAAATAGTCGGCGATCTTGTGGTACCAGGTGAATTGCGACCAGCCGTCCGATACCAGTCCGCGCAACGGAAAAATCTGAAAAAACGAGCCGCCGGCAAACAGCACGATGAGAAGGATGGCGAACAGAAATCCGGGAATGGCATATCCGACAATGATGATGCCCGAGGTCCACACGTCGAAGGGCGAACCGTCGCGCACCGCCTTGCGGATGCCGAGCGGGATCGAGATCAGATAGCTCAACAGCGTCATCCAGACGCCGAGCGATATCGAGACTGGAAGCTTCTCCTTGATCAGCTGAATGACGCTGACATCGCGGAAATAGCTTTTGCCGAAATCGAAACGGGAATAGTTCCACAGCATCAGCAGGAAACGCTCATAGGCCGGCTTGTCGAAGCCGAACTGCTTCTCCAGGCTCTTGATGAAGGCGGGATCGAGACCCTGCGCGCCGCGATATTTGGAATTGAGATCCGCCTGCGCGCCGCTGCCCATGCCTTGGGCGCCAAAATCGCCGCTGGAACCGGAGACGCGTGAGAGCGCTCCGGTGTCGCGGCCCGACAGTTGCGAGATAACCCGTTCAACCGGACCGCCAGGCGCAAACTGAATGACAACGAACGAAACCAGCATGATCCCGAAAATGGTAGGGATCATGAACAGAAGACGGCGAATGATGTAGGCGGTCATTCTCGATCGGGCCCGTTGTTTTCAGCTCTTGTCGGGCGGTGGACGGCGCCGACGCAGTTTAACATTCTTGGTGACGCTTTTGCGTCGCTTCCTCGGGCTCTCCCTAAACCCTTGCCCCGCAGATTGGCACAGGTCAATGGGCCGCGGTCAATGGTTGCGGCACTGCTATCCCGCTTCGGGGCACATCAGCTGCCTCTGCCGATTTTGGCGGCCTTTTGCGGGTCATACCACCAAGTGTCGGGAATACCGCGGAAATATCGGGGCTGTCGCTCAGGACGGCCGAATACGTCCCAGTACGCGATCCAGTGCGAGGCCTTGTACCATTGCGGAATCCAGTAGCGACCCGACCGGATCACCCGGTCGAGCGCGCGGCAGGCCGTCACCAGGGCGGCACGCGAATTGGCGCCGGTGACGGCATCAATCAGCGCGTCGACCGCCGGGTCTGAAATGCCGGCCAGATTGTTGGAGCCCTTGAGTGCGGCTGCCTGCGAAGAGAAATAGGACCGCAGCGAATCGCCGGGCGTTGCGGAAAAGCCGAAACGGTCGATGGTGATGTCGAAGTCGAAGCCGTCGCGCCGGGCCTGAAACTGCACCGGATCGACGATGCGCAACGTGGCGTCGATGCCGAGGAGGCCGAGGTTCCTGATCAGCGGTGCATGATGCGGCGCGAAGGTCGGTTCGTCGATCAGGAACTCGATCGTGATCGGCGTGCCATTCGGCAACACACGCTTGCCGTTGTCGAGCTCGCAGCCGGCGTCTTGCAAGAGCCGCGCCGCCTTGCGCAACAGCGTGCGGTCGTGGCCGGAGCCGTCGGACACCGGCGGCGTATAGGGGTCGCCGAAGACTTCGTCCGGCAGACGACTGCGGAACGGTTCGAGCAGGGCGATCTCTTCAGCGCTCGGCGGCCCTTGCGCCATCATCTCGGAATTCTGAAACACCGAGACGGTGCGCAGATACGACCCGTACATGATGTTTTTGTTGGTCCATTCGAAGTCGAAGGCGTTGTTGAGCGCCTCGCGCAACCGCGGATCGGCGAATTGCGGCCGCCGCGTATTGATGAACCAGCCTTGCGCGCCGGACGGCGTATCGTCGGGGAATTCGTCGCGCTTCACGTGCCCGTCCTTCAGCGCCGGGAAATTGTAGCGCGTCGCCCAGGTGCGCGAAGTGAATTCCTCGCGGAACAGATAATTTCCGGCGGTGAAACCCTCGAAGCCGACGTCGCGGTCGCGGTAATATTCAAAGCGGATGACATCGAAATTGTTCTGGCCGCGCGCGACCGGAAGGTCCGCGCCCCACCAATCGGTGACGCGGTTGTATTCGATGAAACGCCCGGCGTCGAAACGCCCGATCTTGTAGGCGCCCGAGCCGAGCGGAATGTCGAGGGTCGATTCATCAAACGGCCGGTTGGCGTAGTAAGCGCGCGAGAAGATCGGCAGGCCGGCCGCGAACAGCGGCACGTCGCGGGCGTGTCTGGGCGCAAAGGTCAGGGTGACGGTTCGCGCGTCGTCGGCCTTGGCTCCGGTAAAATCGCGCAGCGATTGACTGATGATCGGATGACCCTTGTCTTTCAGGATATTCAGCGAAAAGGCGACATCATGCGCGGTGAGTGGGGTGCCGTCGTGGAATTTCGCTTCCGGACGCATCAAAAATTGGTAGGTGAGGCCGTCGGCCGAGCGCCGCACCTTCTCCGCCGCGAGCCCGTACATGGCGTCGGGCTCGTCGCCGGAACGCACCATCAACGTGGCGAAGGTCAGCTCCATGCCCTGCGCCGCGTCGCCTCTGAAGATGAAACTGTTGAGCGAATTGAAGGTGAGGAAATTCTGATTGTAGATGCGATCCGGCCCGATCTGCGAAAACTTGCCGCCTTTCGGCGCCTGCGGATCGACATAGTTGAAGTGAGGAAAGTCGGCCGGATAGGCGAGATCGCCGAAGGCCGACATGCCATGCGATTCGGCGAGATCGTCGGCGCGGGCTCGGGGCCGTGCAAGTACAAATGCGGATGTGGCGACGCCGGCGATGACCACAAGCGCGTGCCGGCGTGAAATTTCAGATGTCGGCATCATCCTCGAATCCGATGGGCGGGAAGCGGCAGCTTCCCGCCTGTTCCGGTTCGGGATGCGCTAGCCCGTCTTTGCGGCTTTTTCGGCGTCCCACCACCACACGGTCGGAAATGCCGAGGCTCCGTATTTGGGCATCGTATCCGGGTGGCTGAAGCGATCCCAGCGCGCCGTGCGCGCGAAGGGGTAGAACCATTGCGGCACGACGTAGAAGTTCCACAACAGGATGCGGTCGAGCGCTCTGACGGCGGCTTCGAGATCGGCGCGGTTCTTGGCGAAAACCACCTGGTTGATCATTTCGTCGACGGCAGGGTTTTTGATTCCGCCGAGATTGTCGGCGCCGGGCTGATCGGCCGCCTGAGAGCCCCAATAGCCGCGCTGCTCATTGCCGGGTGTCAGCGATTCGGGCCAGCCGGAGGTGATGATGTCGAAATCCCAGCTGCGCAGGCGGTTTATGTATTGCGTTGGATCGACCGTGCGCACGCTTACGGTCATGCCGAGGCGATCGAGCGAAGGTTTGTAGAACAGGTAGACCCGCTCGAAGGCCGGATCGTCGGCCAGAAGCTCGACCGTAAAGGGCTCGCCGGTTTTGGAGCTGACCAGTTGTTGATCGCGAAGCTCGTAGCCGGACGCGCGCAGCAATCGGATGGCTTCGCGCAGATTGTCGCGCACCAATTCGGGCGTGCCGCTGCTGGGGTTCGCATATGGCTTCTTGAACAGGTCCGGCGGCACCTTGTCGCGCACCTGTTCCAACAGTTCGAGCTCGCGTCCGGTCGGCAGACCGGTGGCAGCAAGTTCGGTGCCGGCGAAATAGCTGGCGATGCGCTTGTACTGGCCGAAGAAGAGTTGCTTGTTCATCTCTTCGAAATCGAGGGCGTAATTGAACGCCAGCCGCACCCGCGGATCCTGAAATTTCTGGCGTCGCAGATTAAAGACGAAGGCCTGCATGACGCCTTGATTGCGAATTGGGAATTCCTCTTTGATGACGCGCTTGTCGGCGACGGCCGGGAAATCGTAAGCGGTCGCCCAATTCTTGGCGACGTTCTCGTTGCGCCAGTCGACCGTATCGGCTTTGAAGGCCTCGAGCGCTACCGTGCTGTCGCGGAAATAGATGAACTGCAGCTGATCGAAATTGTTGATGCCGACATTGACGTTGAGGTCCTTGCCCCAATAGTCCTTTACCCGTTCATAGGTGATGTCCCGCCCGGCCGTGAAATCCTTGATGCGATAGAATCCGCTGCCCATCGGCGGCTCAAGGGTCGTTTGAGTTATATCGCGCGGCTTGCCGTCCTTGTCGGTGCCTTGCCACCAATGCTTTGGCAGTATCGTCAGCTGGCCGACGATCTGCGGCAATTCGCGATTGCCCGGCCCATCGAACGTGAATTTCACTTCGCGCTCGCCGGTCTTCTCGGCTTTAACGACATGGCGATAATAGGCCATCAATGTCGGACTGTTCTTTTTCCAGACATCGAAGGAGAAAACGACGTCGTCCGGAGTCAGCGGCGTGCCGTCGTGCCATTTCGCCTCCGGCCGCAAGCGATAGGCGGCCCAGGAGAAGTCGGCCGGGAAGCGCAAAGCGTCGGCGAGAAGGCCGTATTCGCTCGAGACTTCATCAAGCGAGGCGACGGCCAACGTGTCGTAGAGAATGCTGTTGCTCAGTGCGGCAAGCTTGCCTTTGACGTCGGCGATCACCGGATTGAAGTTATCGAAAGTGCCGAGCGCGATCTGCCGTACCGTGCCGCGCTTGGGCGCCTTGGCATTGACGTAGTCGAACTGCTTGAAGCCTTCCGGATATTTCAGGTTGCCGAATTCGGAAGTGCCGTGCCGCCAAGCCGGCTCTTGTGTAACGGCGGGCGCGGGTGCCGCCGCAGGAGCTTGCGCCAGCGCCGGGCTGATCCAGGCCGGCAAGGGAAGGCCGCGTGCCGAGATTGCGAGCAATGCGGACTTCAACAGGGATCGGCGATTCACCAGGCCCTCCAATGCGTTTCGCGGATGAACGGTAGGTGCGGGAGAACGATAATGACGGGTGTTAAGCGCACAACGACGTCATTATCCGCATTTCGCCGCACCGCGCCAGCGCTCCGGTGTGCGGCGCAACCACACGGCCCGATGGTAGCCGGGTCCCGCGGCACTTGAGACTGCGCTTTAAGCAGCTAACGCCCACCTTGTGCGGTCGGTTTCCGCTCCGTCACTTCGCGCCTTCAGCTTTCGGCAGGGGCACCGGATGCTGTGACAGCGAGTCGAGATAGTCGATCACGTCGGCGCGCTGTTTTTCGTTGGAAAGGCCGGCGAAGGTCATGGCCGTGCCCGGGGCAAAGGCGCTGGGCTTGGTCAGCCACTTGTTGAGCGTATCGAAGTCCCATTTGCCGCCGGCCTTGGACTTCAGCGCCGCCGAATAGTTGAAACCGGCAACGGAAGCGATCGGCCGATCGACCACGCCGTAAAGGTCGGGGCCGATCTTCGGGCCGGCGCCCTCCTGGAAGTTGTGGCAGGCTTGGCACTGCTTGGCGACATTGGCACCGCGATCGACCGACGCCGAGGCCAGGAGCGTTGCGATCGGCGTTTCGGCCGGCGCTGCCGCGGGGGCTCCGCCTGCCGGCTGCTCCGATTTCACTTCGATCACGTAACCCGGCTTGGCCGGCGTCTGCGGCTCAAAGATCGCGCCGGAGGCAATGTGCACGGCAACGAGGACGAGACAGGTCCCGAGCAAGGCGCCGAGAATCTTGTTGATTTCGAAGGAATTCATCGCTGAATGGCTCCGCAGCGGAAGGCAGGCGGCGCACAATTAGCCGGTTTGCGCGGCTTTTTGCAACCGGTTAAGCACGATTTCGGCGCGATGAAGGCGATGGCTGACGTTCTTGTTCTCATTCCAGCCCGCATGGCCGCGACTAGGCTCCCGGGCAAGCCGCTCGCCGATATCGGCGGAGAGCCGATGATCGTGCATGTTCTACGCCGCGCCCAGGAAGCGGGCCTCGGGCCGGTCGTGGTCGCGACTGACTCCGCGGAAATCGCGGCCATTGTGGATAAAGCCGCAGGTCGCGCCGTGCTGACGCGCGCCGACCATGCTTCGGGCTCGGATCGGATTTTCGAGGCGCTGGGCAAGGCCGACCCCGACCGCCGCGCCAAATTCATCGTCAATCTGCAAGGCGATCTGCCCACGATCGAGCCGAAAGCCGTTGCCGCGGCGCTTGAGCCCCTTGCCGACCACGCTGTCGATATCGCAACGCTTGCCGCCGAGATCAGGGTCGAGGGTGAGCGCGCCGATCCCAATGTCGTCAAAGTGGTGGGTACCCCGCTCGGCCCGTCGCGGCTGCGCGCGCTTTATTTCACGCGGACCACGGCACCGTGGGGCGAGGGGCCGCTTTATCATCACATCGGGCTTTACGCCTACCGCCGCGCGGCGCTGGAGCGCTTCGTCAGCCTGCCGCCGTCGCCGCTCGAGCGCCGGGAGAAGCTCGAACAATTGCGGGCGCTCGAGGCCGGCATGCGCATCGACGTCGCCATCGTCGATACCGTGCCGCTCGGCGTCGATACGCCCGAAGATCTCGCCAAAGCGCGCAAAGTCCTGGCGTGAACGCCGCTTTAGGAACATTTGGCAGGTACACTGGCGCGTCATGAACTCCTGACGCGCTATGACTTCCTGGCACGCTAAGTATTCCGGGTAAGATACTGACAGGCTGGAAAAATTAAGCGTAGACTAAGCAAGCGAAAGAAGATGAGCAAACGCAAGAAGATCGCATTTCAAGGCGAGCCGGGGGCGAATTCGCATATCGCCTGCAACCTCGCTTATCCGGCCTACCAGCCCTTGCCGTGTCCGACCTTCGAGGACGCCTTCGCCGCGGTGCGCACCGGACGGGCCGCGCTTGCCATGATTCCGATCGACAATTCGGTCGCGGGACGGGTCGCGGACATCCACCATCTGATGCCGGCGTCGAAACTGCACATCATCGGCGAATGGTTCCTGCCGGTGCAGCATCAGCTCATGGCGCCGAAAAAGGCGACGCTGAAGACCGTCAAGACGGTCGAGAGCCATGTCCATGCGCTCGGCCAATGCCGCAACATCATTCGTGCGCTGCATCTCAAGCCCGTCGTGTCCGCCGATACCGCGGGCGCGGCGCGCGAGATCGCGGAGGCCGGCGACGTCACGCGCGCCGCGCTTGCGACCAAGCTGGCCGCGAAGATCTACGGCCTGCGCATTCTTAAAGGCGACGTCGCCGATGCCAAGCACAACGCGACCCGCTTCGTCATCCTCGCACGCGAGCCGAAATGGGCGAGCCGCAAGGAAAAACGGGTGATGACCACGTTCATCTTCCAGGTGCGCAATATTCCGGCCGCGCTTTACAAAGCGCTCGGCGGTTTCGCCACCAACGGCATCAATATGACCAAGCTCGAGAGCTACATGGTCGACGGCAATTTCACCGCGACGCAGTTCTATGCCGACGTCGAGGGCCATCCGAAAAACCGCGCGCTTGAGCTGGCGCTGGAAGAGCTGGAATTCGTCTCGCAGCCGAAGAGTTTGCGGATCCTCGGTGTTTATCCAACGCACCGGTCGCGGGAAAAATTCGTGAGCTAGAGCATGATCCCGAAAAGTGGAAGCCGGTTTTCGGAAAAGATCATGCGCCATTAACGCGAGGGATAGAGCGATGCCCAAGGAGGAAGCAGCAAAGGTCCGGCGTACGCTGCAATTGCGCTTCACGTTGCCGACCGGTGATTCGGCCCGGCTCGCCGCCATGATCAAGGCCGCGGCGCCGTTCTATCAGATGTTCGGCAAGGCCGAGGTCCGTCTCCTGCAGAATGTCGACGATCCGGCGAAGTTCGTGCAGATCATCGACTATGATGCCGACGAGGAATGGGAATTAGGCCGCCAGCGCATCGCCAGCGATCCGCGCATGCAGGTCTATCTGCAGACCTGGCGCTCGATGTTTCCCGGCGCGCTCGAGATCGACGTGTTTCAGGAAGTATAGTTCAAATTTTCTGATTATATTCGCCGACTTGCTTGTGCGTGCGCAGCACGGCGTCGACCGCCTTGAACATGTCGCGCATACGCGCTTCCGAAACCGGGCTTTCGACGACGACGACCAGTTCCGGCTTGTTGGATGAGGCGCGGACCAGACCCCAGGTGCCGTCTTCGACCGTCACCCGCACGCCATTCACCGTGACCAGATCACGAATCCCCTGGCTTGCGACCTTGCCGCCTTTCTTCTGCTCGTCCTCGAAGTGCCTGACTACCGCGTCGACCACGGCATATTTCTCTTCGTCGGCGCAATGCGGCGACATGGTCGGCGACGACCAGGTCTTCGGCAGCGCGTTTTTCAGGTCCGCCATGCTCTTGTCCGGGTTGCGGTCGAGCATGTCGCAGACGGCGAAGGCGAAGATCAGTCCGTCGTCATAGCCGCGGCCGAACGGCTTGTTGAAGAAAAAGTGGCCGGATTTCTCGAAGCCGGCAACGGCGCCGATCTCGTTGACCCGCCGCTTCATGTAGGAATGCCCTGTCTTCCAATAATCGGTCTTGGCGCCGTTCCGGATCAGCGCCGGATCGGTCATGAACAGGCCGGTCGATTTGACGTCGGCGACGAATTGCGCGCCGGCAATCTTCGAGGAGATGTCACGCGCCAGCATGACGCCGACCTTGTCGGCGAAAATCTCGTCGCCGGTATTGTCGACGACGCCGCAGCGGTCGCCGTCGCCGTCGAAGCCCAGGCCGACATCGGCCTTGTGCTCAAGCACCGCGTCGCGCATGGCGTGCAGCATCTTCAAGTCTTCGGTGTTCGGATTGTATTTCGGGAACGTGTGATCGAGCTCGCAATCGAGCGGGATCACCTCGCAGCCGATCTTTTCCAGAACCTGCGGCGCGAAGGCGCCGGCGGTGCCGTTGCCGCAGGCGCAGACGACTTTGAGATGCCGCTTCAGCTTCGGCCGCTTGGTGAGGTCGGCGATATAGCGCGCCGGAAAATTCTCGACGAATTCATAGGCGCCGCCGGCCGCCATCTTGAAATGCCCGCCCAGCACGATGTCCTTGAGCCGCGTCATCTCGTCCGGCCCGAAAGTAAGCGGCCGGTTGGTGCCCATCTTCACGCCGGTCCAGCCGTTGTCGTTGTGCGAGGCGGTGACCATGGCGACGCAAGGGACATCGAGATCGAACTGCGCGAAATAGGCCATGGGCGTGATCGCGAGCCCGATGTCGCAGACCTTGCAGCCCGCGGCGATCAGGCCGTTGGTCAGCGCCATCTTGATCGAGGCCGAGTAAGAGCGGAAATCATGGCCGGTGACGATATGCGGCTTGACGCCGAGTTCGTGGATGAGCGTGCCAAGGCCGAGCCCCAGTGCCTCGACCCCCATCAGATTGATCTCCGATCCGAACAGCCAGCGCGCGTCATATTCGCGAAAGCCGGTGGCTTTCACCATCGGCTCGGATTCGTAGGCATAGGTATTCGGCTTCAGCGATGCTTTGGGCTTCGGGAACATGTTTGGTCCGGATTGAGGAACGGCGCGGCAGCAATAGCCTAAACAGAGCAGAGATGAAATGGTTGCCTGAGTCCGTTGCGTTCTACTGTTCCAGAACCATGCGGCCGCCGGAATATTCGTAGCGGTGCAGGCGCGACAGGAAGGTCATACCGAGCAGATTATCGCTGAGCGCGCCTTCCGGCATCACGATCGCGGCGACATCGCGGATCGCGATACCACCGATCTCCACGCGGTCGAGGGTGACCGGCGCGGCATGAACGGTGCCGTTCGCGGTCTGCGCGGTGATCGTGTAATCGTTGAAGGCCGGGTGGATGCCGAGGGTCGCCGCGTCGCGGGCGGTGAGCGCGATCATGCTGGCGCCGGTGTCGATGACGAAGTCGAGCGGCCGCGCATCGATGCGGCCGCCGACGCGGAAGTGGCCGCGGCTGTCGGGCGATAAGACCAGCGAACGCGTATTGTCCGGATTGGACGCGGGTGTCGCATCGCTGCGCGCTGCAATCATCGCCGGCGCAACAGCGGCGTTCTGTCGATGTTGCGACAGGTACTGCGGCACAAGGACACCGGCTGCGAGTGCCATGGCAGCAAAGGAAACGAGTGAGCGCATGCGACGATTTCCGAATTTCCGGTCACCTCATCACGGACAGGCCGAAAAATGCGCTAATGCGGTCTTGGCCGCCCGCCTGCTTTGCGGTCGATAGTAAGAGAGGCGCTAACTCGTTCGCTAAAATTTGAGCTTACGTCCCGCGCGGTTTCGCCCGCCGCGTCGCGGGGGCGGCGATCGGATCGTCGGGCCAGGGATGTTTCGGATAGCGGCCACGCATTTCGGCGCGCACGGCGGCATAACTGCCGCGCCAGAAGCCCGGCAGATCGCGGGTCGTCTGCACCGGGCGATGCGCCGGCGACAATAATTCGATCACCAGCGGAACTCTGCCGCCGGCGATGGTCGGGTGACGGTCGAGGCCGAACAGTTCCTGCACCCGGATGGCGATCTTGGGTCCGCCCTCGGCCTCATAGTCGATCGGCGCGTGCGTCCCGGTCGGTGCCTCGAAATGGGTGGGGGCTTCGGCATCGAGCCTGCGCTTGAGCGCCCAGGGCAAGAGCCCTTGCAGCGCGGCGGCTGATTCATCGGGCGCGATTTCGCCGATGGAGGTTTTGCCGGCGAGCAGTGGCGCCAGCCATTCGCTCGCGTTCTTCGCCAGCGCAGCGTCGGATAAATCCGGCCACTCCTCGCCCCCGCTCGCACGCAGAAACATGACGCGGTCGCGCCATTGCCGGGTCGCCTTGGTCCAGGGCAGGCGATCGATGCCGATGCCGGCGATTTTCTCCGCCAGCAGGCTTGCCGTTTCTTCGCCGGGCGCGACCGGGATCGGCTGTTCGGCGAGCGTAATAGCGCCGAGCCTTTTGCCGCGGCGGCCGCGCAGACTTCCGCTTGCGGCATCAAACGTGATGTCGTCGCGGGATGCAATCTGGCCGGCGAACCGCGACTCGATCTCGGCGAGCGTGACCGGCGCAGCGGAAAGAATGCGGCCCTGCGCGGCAGTGCCGGTGAGTTCGGCAACAGCGAGGAACGGCTCGCGTGCAAGGGGCGAGGCCGAATCGACATTGGCGCCGCGACCATTGGCCAGGAGGAAAGCGCCGGTTGCCGCGCCGCGATTTTTGGCGATGCGCTCGGGATAGGCGAGCGCGATCAACGCGCCGACCGTTGGTTCCCGTCCCCCTTGTGGGGAGGGAATAGCGGAGGGTCTCGAGACGCGCTGCTCACGCGGAGACATATCCTCGGCGGCTCTCTCAGCCGTTCTTTCACGTCCCGCCCCCGGCCCGTCACTGCTCTCTACAAGAGAGAGGGGAGTTGCCGCGACGTCGGCCCAGCGCTGCGCCATGGCACGCGCATCGCGGCCGCGGTTGGAGCGATCGCGGTGCAGCGCGTTCAGCCGCTCCCGCAGATCAATATCGTCGCCGCCGAGCCCGCGCTCGCCGATCAGCGCGGCAAGCTCGGCCGCCGGCAGTGCGCCGCCATCGGCTGCGGCGTCAACGACCATCCGCGCCAGCCGCGACGGCAGCGGCAATTGCCGCAGCTTCCTGCCTTCCTCGGTGATGCGGCCGTCAGCATCAACGGCGCCAAGTTCAGTCAGCAGCGCTTTCGCTTCGGCAAGGGCGGCGCGCGGCGGCGGATCGAGGAAGGCGAGCTTCTCTGGCGCGGCGCCCCAGGCGGCGAGATCGAGCGCGAAGGAGGAGAGATCGGCGGCGAGAATCTCCGGCCGCGCGAAAGGCTCGAGGACGGCCGTCTGCGGCGCGTCCCAGAGCCGGTAACAAACGCCCGGCTCGGTGCGGCCGGCGCGACCACGGCGCTGATCGGCCGCGGCGCGCGAGACGCGCACGGTCTCGAGCCGCGTCACGCCGACATCGGGCTCGTAGCGTGGCACCCGCGCAAGGCCGGAATCGACGACGATGCGCACGCCCTCGATGGTGATCGAGGTTTCGGCGATGGACGTCGCCAGAACGATTTTGCGCCGGCCGGCCGGAGCGGGGAGGATGGCGCGGTCCTGTTCGTCGCCGCCGAGCGCGCCATAGAGTGCGACAACGTCGGTCGAAGGATCGGTGCGCCCCTCGAGCTGGGACTGCGTGCGGCGGATTTCGGCGGCGCCGGGCAGAAAGGCAAGCAGCGAGCCCGGCTCGGCGCGCATCGCGCGCAGGATCGTGCCCGCCATTTGCGGCTCGACCGGCGAGGCGTCGCGGCCGGCATAGCGTGTCTCGACCGGAAATGCGCGGCCCTCGCTCTCGATCACCGGCGCGTTGCCGAGGAGGCCCGAGACGCGCGCTCCGTCGATGGTCGCCGACATCACCAGGATCCGAAGGTCCTCGCGCAGTCCTTGCTGCACGTCGCGTGCGAGCGCAAGACCGAGATCGGCGTCCAGCGAACGTTCGTGAAATTCGTCGAACAGCACCGCGGCGACACCGTCGAGCATCGGATCGTCGAGAATGAGCCGGGTGAAGATGCCCTCGGTGATGATCTCGATGCGGGTCTTGCGCGATACTTTCGAGCCGAACCGCACCCGCAGGCCCACCGTCTCGCCGACACGCTCGCCGAGCGTCTTGGCCATGCGCTCGGCTGCCGCGCGCGCCGCGAGCCGGCGCGGCTCGAGCACCAGGATGCGGCCGTCCTTTTTTGCGTCTTTGGCCCAGTCCTCGTTGGCGAGCACCAGCGGCACTTTCGTGGTTTTGCCGGCGCCGGGCGGCGCCACCAGCACCGCGGCATTGTTCGCGCGCAAGGCTCCGGTCAGTTCCGGCACCACGGCGTCGATCGGCAGCGGGGAAAAATCCACAGTCTTGTCCAAAGCGGTGCTAATCCGAGCGAAGCCCCTATATATTGGCGATCATGCCCACAGCACAAAAATCGTCACCAAAGGCTTCCAAGCCCCAAGCTGGCGCTGCGGCAAAGGCTGCGCCCGCGGCCAAACCCGCCGCCGCGGTCGGCAAACCCTTGAAAAAGGGCGATCATCTCTTCCTGGTCGACGGCTCGTCTTACATCTTCCGCGCCTACCATGCGCTGCCGCCGATCAACCGCAAATCCGACGGCCTGCAACTCAATGCGGTGTTCGGCTTCTGCAACATGCTGTGGAAGCTTTTGCGCGACATGAAGGCCGACGAGCGGCCGACGCATCTTGCCGTCGTCTTCGATCTTTCCGAGCACACCTTTCGCACGGAAATGTACCCCGACTACAAGGCGCATCGTCCGGATCCGCCGGACGATCTGCGCCCGCAATTTCCCCTGATCCGCGACGCGGTCGCAGCTTTCGATCTGCCGTGCCTCGAACAGGCCGGCTTCGAAGCTGACGATCTGATCGCGACCTATGTGCGGCGGGCGAGCGAGGCCGGCGCCACCTCGACCATCGTGTCCTCGGACAAGGACCTGATGCAGCTCGTCAACGACCGCGTCGTCATGTTCGACACAATGAAGGACAAGAAGATCGGCCGCGCCGAGGTGATCGAGAAATTCGGCGTGCCGCCGGAAAAGGTCATCGAAGTGCAGGCGCTGATCGGCGACTCGACCGACAACGTGCCCGGCGTGCCGGGCATCGGCGTCAAGACGGCAGCCCAGCTCATCGGCGAATATGGCGATCTCGAAACGCTTCTCGCTCGCGCCGGCGAGATCAAGCAGGACAAGCGCCGGCAGACGCTGATCGACAATGTCGAGAATGCCCGGCTGTCGAAGAAGCTCGTCACGCTCGACGATAACGTCAAGCTCGACGTGCCGATCGGCGATCTCGCCGTGCACGAGCCGGACTACAAGCGCCTGGTCGCCTTCCTCAAGGCGATGGAATTCAATTCGCTGACGCGGCGGGTCGCCGAATTTGCCGAGATCGATGCGGCCGAGATCGAAGCCAATGCGAGTTTTCTCGGCGCAGGCGCGCGCGAGGCCAAGAAGGCCAAGGCGGGCGAGGGTGCAATCGCGCCGCAATTGCCGCTCGGGCGGCCGCCGCAACCGGCCGATGCGCGTAGAACCAGAGCCGAGGCGTTAAATCCACTGACGCCGAAGCTGCTCGCCGCGGCGCGGCTCGAGGCGGCGCAGCGACAGAAATTCGATCGCTCGAAATATGAAACCGTGCGCAGCCTCGATCGGCTCAAAGCCTGGATCGGCCGCGCGGTTGATGTGGGGTATGTCGCGCTTGATACGCAGACCAACAGCCTCGATCCGATGCAGGCGGAATTGTGCGGCTTCGCGCTCGCGCTGGCGCCGAACGAAGCCTGCTACGTGCCGCTGTCGCACCGCGAAGGCGGCAGCATCGGCGGCGGCGATACTGCCGGCGGATTGTTCGGCGGTGAGCGCGCGCCCGATCAGATCAAGGAGGCCGAGGCCTTGGCTGCGCTCAAGCCGATCCTCGAAGATGCGGGCGTGCTCAAGATCGGCCACGATCTGAAATTCGACTGGCAGATTTTCGCGCTACGCGGCATCGAGATCGCGTCCCATGACGATACGATGCTGATGTCCTACGTGGTCGATGCCGGCCGCGCCGGCCACGGTCTCGATAATCTGTCCGAGCGTTACTTCAATCACAAGACCATCGATTTCGACGAGATCGCCAAGGCCGGAAAAACCAAGATCGCCTTCGATTGCGTCGGCATCGCGCGTGCAACCGAATATGCGGCGGAAGAGGCCGACGTGACGCTGCGGCTGTGGCAGGTGCTCAAGCCGCGGCTCGCCGCGGAGCACGTGCTGCGCGTCTATGAATCGCTGGAGCGGCCGCTGGTGCGCGTGCTGGCGCAGATGGAGCGGCGCGGCATTTCGATCGACCGGCAGGTGCTGTCGCGGCTTTCCGGAGAATTCGCCCAGGAGGCCGGCAGCCTCGAAGCCGAGATCAACAAGCTCGCCGGCGAGCCGGTCAATGTCGGCTCGCCGAAACAGCTCGGCGACATTTTGTTCGGCAAGATGCAATTGCCCGGCGGCACCAAGACCAAGACCGGGCAATGGGCGACCGGCGCGCGCCAGCTCGAGGAATTGGCCGAGCTCGGCCACGAATTGCCGCAAAAGATTCTTGATTGGCGGCAGGTCGCGAAACTGAAATCGACCTATACCGACGCACTGCCGGGCTACGTCAATCCGACGACGCATCGTGTGCATACGAGTTACGCGCTCGCCGCGACGACCACCGGCCGGCTGTCGTCGTCGGAGCCGAACCTGCAGAATATTCCGGTCCGCACCGAGGACGGCCGCAAGATCCGCCGCGCTTTCATCGCCGCGCCCGGCCACAAGCTCGTCTCGGCGGATTATTCGCAGATCGAGTTGCGGCTGCTTGCCGAGATCGCCGGCATCGCGCAATTGCGCAATGCGTTCCGTGACGGCCTCGACATTCACGCGCTGACGGCGTCGGAAATGTTCGGCGTGCCGGTCAAGGATATGCCCGCCGAAGTGCGCCGCCGCGCCAAGGCGATCAATTTCGGCATCATCTACGGCATCTCCGCCTTCGGTCTCGCCAATCAGCTCGGCATCGCCCGCGAGGAGGCAGGCGCCTATATCAAAAAATATTTCGAGCGCTTCCCCGGCATTCGCGATTACATGGACGAGACCAAGGCCTATGCGAAGAGGCACGGTTACGTGGAAACGCTGTTCGGCCGCAAATGCCACTATCCGGATATCGGCGCTTCAAATGCCTCGATCCGCTCGTTCAACGAGCGCGCCGCCATCAACGCGCGCTTGCAGGGCACCGCCGCCGACATCATCCGCCGTGCCATGGTCCGCATGGACGCGGCGCTCGCCAAGCAAAAGCTCACCGCGCGCATGCTGTTGCAGGTGCATGACGAGCTTGTCTTCGAAGTGCCGGACGCCGAGGTCGGGAAGACCTTGCCGGTGGTTGCGGCGGTGATGATGGAGGCGCCGCTGCCGGCCATTTCGCTGTCGGTGCCTTTGCGCGTCGAAGCGAAAGCAGCGGATAACTGGGACGCGGCGCATTAGCTAAGGTGATTTTTCTCCGCGAATGCGCGAGGAAGTGGCGGGCGAAGCGAGCCGGGGGACGCAGGACCAAAAATGAAAACCGTCTTTACCATCATCGGCGCGGCGCTGCTCGCCATGGGTGTTCTGTGGGCGTTGCAGGGCGCAGGCATTATCCGCTGGCCGGCGGAAAGCTTCATGATCGATGCCCGGCCGTGGGTCTATTACGGCGGCGCGACCGCGATCGTCGGGCTCGCCATTCTGATTTTGGCGCGGCGTTAGTGCAGATCAAAAAATAAAAGTCGCGGTTTTGCGGCGCGATTCGAGCATGCTCGCCATGCCCGACAACGCCTTCGGCTTTGACGCCTTCGGTCGGAATTTCTTTTTGCCCGGCTGTTCTCCGATCTGTTCGCCAATCGGTTCAGCCCGCAGGCGGTGCGGCGGGCGCGCTCTCGCGCGCAGCGCCGGGCGCAGGCGCGTTCAGAGGCGTGTGCTCATACAGGCGAAGCGATATCGGATATCGGGCAAAGCGGAGATCACGCCAACCTCGGGCTGCGGCAAGACGCCCTGGCCCCAGGTGGAACCGGTCTGCGCTAGGCTCCGTTTCCATTCGGGCGGCTGTTGGGAGGCAAAACCATGAACGATCGCCAGCTGGAAGTTTCCGCTTATGCAGCTTTCGTTTTTGTATGCATTACCGCAATCATCGCGGCCGTGGCGATCGGCGATCAGCTCGTCCACATCATTTGAATGCGTCTCGCCGTCGGCGCGGGTCGAAAGCGCGGATGACCCGGCCGGCAACGGCTGTCGGGTGCGATTGATCTATTGGGCCGAATTGTCGCAGCGGGGGAGAGGGCCGGCGAACGATAGGAGCAGCAACGCGATCAACCGCGCATGCACCAGGTTTCAGCCATGCAACAAGCCATCGTGAATTTTGTGCTGGTGGTTGCGGCGCTCGTCTTGTGCGCAGGCCTCGGCGTCGCGGTCTATATAGTTGCCACATAGCGATGGTTGCCACATAGGGGCAGCGCCAATAGACGAACCTTTTGCAGGCCTGGATTGATGCCGCATCCCATCTAGGCCGGCACCACCGCGATCGCTTCGATCTCGAATAAAGCCGGCTCGCGCGCGAGTTTGGCGATCTGGATAGCGGTCGAGGCTGGCGGCGCTTTGGTATTCACGTAGCGATCACGCACTTCGAAATAGATCGGCAGATGCGCGATGTCGATAAAGAACGCCGTCATCTTCACCACATGATCGAATGTCGCGCCGACCTCGGCAAGCGCGAGCTTCAGATTGGCGAAGCACTGTTCGGCTTGCGCTCGGAAGTCGCCGGGGCTGCCTGCGAATTTACCGTCCGGCGTCATGCCGAGCTGGCCGGAGACGTAAATGGTGCGGCTTGGGCTGTGCGTTTCCACGACGTGCGTATAGCCGCGCGTCGCCGGCATGGCCGCCGGATTGATGAAGCGGTGAGCGGTCATGTTGACGTCCTTCCCGTTTTGAAATTTCTTTGGCCGTTCGGCGCATAATGCAAAGGCACGGGTCTTTGCGCAAATGACACGCATATGACCGTTTGCGCAGTGCATGTTGCGGTGCAAGAGGCGGGTTCACGGCAACGACACGCGTTTGCGTCATAGTTTCGTACGAGAATTCAACCTGTTCGAAGTTGAAACAAATTGTGCATAACGGCGCCATCGCGATGAACAATCTGTTTTGACCGGCGTTATCCCTATCGTTCTGAAGACATCGTTGTCTGTTTCGGCTGCCCATTTTGGATCGTCGGTTGTAACCGGCAGGTCATTGGACAAGGCAAATCGGAGGGAAGCGACATGTCATCCACAGCGCAAGTCTCAGGTTCACTCGGCCCGACGTCCGGACTCGCGCCGCTGCGCGCCAAATCCGGCTGGATCGTTGCTCTTGGCGTCGTCTATGTGATTGCGGGTATCATCGCACTCGGTAGCGTCGTGCTGGCCACCGTGGCCACAGTCTTCGTGGTCGGCGTGATGATGCTGATCGCCGGCGTTGCCGAGGTGATCAATGCGTTCCAGATCAAGAGCTGGGGCAAATTCCTGCTCTGGCTTCTGCTCGGCGTGCTCTACATCCTCGCCGGGTTCGTCACGTTCGAAAATCCGTTGCTCGCGGCGGCGCTCTTGACCTTGTTCCTCGGCTGCGCGCTCGTCGCCTCGGGCGTGATGCGGATCGCGCTCGGTTTTGCGATGAAGAGCGAAATGCCATGGGTCGGCGTCGTGCTGTCGGGTGTGATCACCTTTCTGCTTGGTCTGATCATCCTCATTCACTGGCCGGTCTCGAGCCTCTACATTCTTGGCATCTTCCTCGGCATCGATCTCATCTTCGCCGGGGCCAGCTGGATCGGCATCGGTCTCGGTTTGCGGCGGTTGGCATAAGCGAACGGGCCAGACGGTCGCCATAGCTGGCAGGGACACTGCGCCGTCGAGGGGCTGATGGATCGCGAGCCGGTATTGATTGATCTTGCGCTCCAAGGCGGGGGGTCGCACGGCGCCTTTACCTGGGGCGTGCTTGACCGTTTGCTCGAGGAGCCGTGGCTTCATATTGCGGCGATCTCCGGCACCTCGGCCGGCGCGATGAACGCCGCGATCCTGGCGGACGGCTGGATCGAGGGCGGCGCCGCGGGCGCGCGGGCGGCGCTGGAAAAATACTGGCGCAGCGTGTCGGCCGCGGCCGCATTCAGTCCGCTGCAGCGCTCGCCGCTCGACCGGATGATGGGCCGCTGGTCGCTCGACACCTCGCCCGCCTATCTCGCCATGGATATCATGACGCGCCTGTTGTCGCCCTACGACATCAATCCGCTGGGCTTCAATCCGCTGCACACGATCCTCGCCGAGAGCATCGACTTCGATCGCCTTGCGCGCTCGCCGATAAAACTCTTCGTCACCGCGACCAATGTGCGGACCGGCCGCGGCCGCATCTTCCGCAACGGCGAAATCAGCGCCGATGTGCTGCTCGCCTCGGCCTGCCTGCCGACACTGTTCCGCGCCATCGAGATCGACGGCGACGCCTATTGGGACGGCGGCTATGCCGGCAATCCCACCATCACGCCGCTCGTTCGCGAAAGCGACGCCCACGACACGATCCTCGTGCAGATCAATCCGCGCGAGCGCGCCGCCACGCCGCGAACGGCAAACGACATTCTCAACCGGCTTAACGAGATTTCCTTCAATTCGCCGCTGATGAAGGAGTTGCGCATGATCGCGCTCCTTCGCAGCGTCGCGGATGCCGGCAACGGCGAGGGCGCGCGCTGGGCGCAGATGCGTACGCATCGCATCATGACCGATATGCTCGCGCAATTCGGCGCCTCCTCGAAGCTCAATGCCGAATGGGGCTTCTTGGCCAAGCTGCATGCCGAAGGCCGCCGCAGCGCCGGCGAATTCCTCGACAAGCACGGCGAGGATGTCGGCCGGCGCACAACCGCCGATCTCGATATGCTGTTGGACGAGTGCTGAACGGAGCGCGCGATGGGGCTTCTCGGCATTCTCGTCGGCCTTGCGCTCCTTATCTGGCTCGCCTTCCGCGGCTGGAGCGTACTCCTGCTGGCGCCGGCTGCGGCGCTGGTTGCGGCAGCCTTCGGCGGTGAGCCGCTGCTCGCCAACTGGACGCAAGTCTTCATGGGCAGCGCTGCGCGCTTTCTGGCGCAGTTCTTTCCGCTGTTTCTCCTCGGCGCGGTCTTCGGCAAGCTCATGGAGGACTGCGGCGCAGTGACGGCGGTGGCCGAATTCATGACCCGGACGCTCGGCGAGCGCCGCGTGGTGCTCGCTGTCGTGCTTGCCGGTGCTTTGATCACCTACGGCGGCGTCAGCCTGTTTGTCGCCTTCTTCGTGCTGGCGCCGATGGCACAGATGCTGTTCCGCGCCGCGGCCGTGCCGCGCCGGCTGATGCCGGCGGCGATCATTCTCGGCACCTCGACCTTCACCATGTCGGCCCTGCCGGGCACGCCCTCGATCCAGAACGCGATCCCGATGCCGTTCTTCGGCACCACGCCGTTTGCCGCGCCCGGTCTCGGCATCGTCGCCTCAATTATCATGCTCGGTTTCGGCCTGTGGTGGCTTCATCGCGCCGAAGCCGCGGCGCGCCGCAAGGGCGAGGGGTTCGGCACGGATGGAATCGGCGTCGATGCCGCTGCCAGCGATGAGAGGGTGCGCGAGCGCGCCACCACCGCGCGTGAATTCGATCCGGCCGAGATCAATCGCGGGCAGCGCAGCGAAGTCCTGCCCTCGATCGTCGCTGCCGGTTCGCCGCTCGTTGTCGTCGTCATGGTCAATCTTCTGATGTCGCTCGTGGTGCTGCGGCGGCTCGACTTTTCCTTCCTTGCCGAGGAGCGCTGGGGCGGGACCTCGCTTCCCGCCGTCGCCGGCGTGTGGTCGGTCGTGGTTGCGCTCGCCGCGGCGATTGCGGCCGTCATCGTGCTGAACTGGCGCCGGCTGCCGGCACTGCGGGAGAGCATGGATGCCGGGGCCAATGCCTCGGTGCTGCCGGCCGTAAGCGTTGCGAGCCTCGTCGGCTTCGGCGCCGTCATTGCCGCGCTGCCGGCCTTTGCCGCGGTGCGCGACTGGGTGCTTGCGATCGAAGGCGGGCCGCTGGTGTCGCTTGCAGTCGCGACCAATGTGCTGGCGGCGCTGACCGGTTCGGCCTCCGGTGGCCTCACCATCGCGCTTGATGCGCTCGGCGACACTTACATGAAAATCGCTTCGGCGACCGGCATCGCGCCCGCGCTGATGCACCGGGTCGCCGTGATCGGCTCCGGCACGCTCGACATTCTGCCGCATAACGGCGCCGTGGTGACGCTGCTTGCCATCTGCGGAGCGAGCCACCGCGAAAGCTATTTCGACATCGTCATGGTGGGCATTGTCGGCGCCATCCTCGCGCTCGCCGCCGTCATCGTGCTTGGCACGATGTTCGGGTCGTTTTGAAGGGCGGCCTCAATTCGCCGCCGGCGTCGGTCCGCCGCCGGCCTCTGTACAGAGCCGGTATAAAATGACAATGAAGCAGTATTGCCTGCCTTACAATCTCCGTCCAAAATCCCGCATATGGCCGCGCCGAGCGAAACGCCGATTGCTTCGATCGTCTTTCCGATTCTGGCGTTGGGCTTTGTTTTCGCGGCGCCCTATCTCGGCTTCGTCGCCGGCGCCTCGGCCTCGCCCGCCTCGGTCGTTTTGTCGACGCTGATGCTCGTCATCATGCTCGGCGCGATTTTCGCCGCCGTGCACCATGCCGACATAGTCGCTCATCGCCTCGGCGAGCCTTACGGCACTTTGGTGCTGACGCTTGCGGTCACCGTCATCGAAGTCGCGCTCATTGAATCGATCGTGCTGATGCCGAACAGTTCGCCTGCCTTGGCGCGCGACACGGTGTTCGCCGTGATCATGATAGTCTGCAACGGCTTGGTCGGCCTGTGCGTTCTCGTCGGCGGCCTGCGTCATCATGAGCAGGAATTTCAGGTCTCCGGCGCCGGGGTCTATCTGCAGCTGCTTGGCGCGCTGTCGGTCCTGACTCTGGTTCTGCCGAATTATACGCAGACCGTGCTCGGACCTTATTATTCCAATGGCCAGCTCATCTTTGTCAGCATCATTACCGTCATTCTCTACGCCACGTTTCTGTTCATCCAGACCTCGCGCCACACCGATTATTTTCGCGCGGCCAGCAAGACTGCGCCGGGCGGGCAGCACGTCTATCCATCCAACAAGGCGGTTACGATCAGCTCAGTGACGCTTCTGGTCGCGCTCCTCGGCGTCATTCTGCTCGCCAAGAAATTCGCGGCGCTGCTTGAGGTCGGCCTGCACAGCGTCGGCGCGCCGGAAGCTGCCGCCGGCATCATCATCGCCATGGTTGTCCTGGCGCCGGAAAGCATCAGCGCGGTGCGCGCCGCGCTCAAGGACGTCCTGCAGAAGAGCCTCAATCTTGCGCTTGGCTCGTCGTTGGCCACGATCGGCCTGACCATTCCCGCGGTCGCGCTGACTAATATCGCGCTCGGTAAGCAGATTCAGATCGGCGTCAGTTCCCGCGATACGCTGCTCTTGGCGCTGACTTTGTTCCTGAGCGTTCTCACCTTCGGCTCCGGCCGCACCAATATTCTCGCCGGCCTCGTGCATTTGGTGGTGTTCGCCACATTCATCTTCCTGGTCTTCGTGCCGTAATGCCGGAACGTATGGGCCGGGATTGTGTCTTGCCGCTTCGGACTCGCGCAGGGATCCGAAAGTGGACGCGGAGGCTGCTCATTCTTCCGCGCACGGGGGCGCCGAACACATGCCGCTTGCTGACGCCTTATTTCTAGTCCAGGCTTGTTGCCGTGTGGCATGGCGTGTTGAACAGTCCTGATTAGTCTCATGGCAAGAGAAACCGATCCGCTGAAGCTTTCCTCGCCCGGCGTCTTTCTCGTTCGGATGCTCATATTCGTTGCGCTGATCGGCGTCGTGGTGTTCCTGCTGCACGAGCAGATACACGTCGCGTTCATGGCCAATCCGGGCCTCAACAGCTTGATTATCCTGGTACTTGCGATCGGCGTAGCGCTGGCGTTCCGGCAGGTTCTGCGCCTCTCTCCGGAGATTGCCTGGGTCAATCGGGTTCGCGTTGGCGATCGCGAGGGCAAGCCTGGGCGGCCGCCGGTGCTATTGGCTCCGATGGCGGCCATTCTCGGCAGCCGCGCCGGCCGTGTCGCCATTTCGGCGGCCATGATGCGCAGCATCCTCGACTCGATCGCCACGCGCCTTGACGAGGCGCGCGACATTTCGCGCTATATGACCGGGCTCCTGGTGTTTCTCGGACTCCTCGGCACGTTCTGGGGCTTGATCGCGACGGTGAGTTCGGTCGGCGGCGTCATCCAGGGGCTCAAGGCGACCGGGGACGCCGCCTCGATGTTTGACTCGCTGCGCCAGGGGTTGGCCGCACCGCTCAGCGGAATGGGAATCTCGTTTTCTTCCTCCTTGTTCGGCTTGGCCGGTTCGCTGGTGTTGGGCTTTCTCGATTTGCAGTCGAGTCAGGCGCAAAATCGCTTTTACACCGAACTGGAAGATTGGCTGTCCACCACCGTCCACGACCAGACGACGGTGTCGACGGCCGTAGTTCCCGGCAATGCCAGCGAAATGCGCAATGCGATCGAGCGCTTGCGCGCTGCGGTGAGCGACGCCGGCGGCAGCAAGGCCGCGGCCGCGGCGATGGCAAATCTCGCCGAGGCGATCCAAAGCCTGGTCCACAATATGAGGCTGGAGCAGCAGATGATCCGAGACTGGGTCGAAAGCCAGGCGGCCCAGCAGACCGAGATCAAGCGCCTGCTCGAGGTCGCTACGCGCGAGAAAGAGAAACAATGACGCCGCTATCCGGTTATCAGCGTGGCGCCCCAGGAATGAGATAGCGGGACGCGAACCGACGGACACGGGCTGACACGCGCGAGCTGATAGACACGGGCTGACACACGCGAGCTGACAGACATGGCACTTGCACGAGCGCGCCGCGGCGAAAGCGGCATGAACTACTGGCCGGGCTTCGTCGACGCGCTGTCGACGCTCATTCTCGGCATCATTTTTCTGCTCACCGTCTTCGTCGTGGTGCAATTTTATCTGCAGCAGGAAGTGCAGGGGAAGGATACGGCATTGCACCGCCTCGATGCGCAGGTGGCGAAGCTTGCCGACATGCTGTCGATGGAGAAGGCCGGCAACACCGATCTGCAAAAGCGGCTTGGCGACCTGCGCGCCTCGCTGACCACGGCCGAAAGCGATCGCGACAAGTACAAGAGCCTCAGCGACAGTGCGAATGCGGACCTCGCGGCCGCCCAAAGCGAGCGCGACAAGTATAAGAGCCTCGATGACAGCGCGAATGCGGGCCTAGCCGCAGCGCAAGGCAAGATCAACGATCTGACCGGCTCAATCCAGGCTGAGAAGAAGACCTCCGCGGACGCGCTGAGCCAGGTCGAGATGCTCAACCAGCAGATCGCAGCGCTGCGCCAGCAGATGGCCACCATACAGTCGGCGCTCGATATTTCGACCAAGAAAGACCAGGAAGCGCAGACGCGGATCACGGATCTGGGCACGCAGCTCAATCTGGCGCTGGCCCAGCGTGCGCAAGAGCTCTCGAACTACCGCTCCGAGTTCTTCGGCAAGTTGCGCGACATTCTCGGCAACCGGCCCGACATCCGCATTGTCGGCGATCGCTTCGCGCTGCAGTCCGAAATCTTCTTCGACACCGGCAAGGCCGATCTCAAGCCGGAAGGCCATGAAGAGCTCGACAAGGTCGCAACAGCGATTATCGGCTTGGAAAGCCAGATCCCCGCCAACATCCCCTGGGTCCTGCGGGTCGACGGCCATACCGACGTGCGTCCCGTGATCGGCCAGTTCAAGTCCAATTGGGATCTCTCGGCGGCGCGTGCAATTTCCGTCGTGAATTACCTCATCGAAAAAGGCGTCAAGCCGACCCATCTGGTTGCCGCTGCGTTCGGCGAATTTCAGCCGATCGATACCGGCAATACCGAAGACGCTTATCGTCGCAACCGGCGCATCGAATTCAAGCTTACGGATCGGTAAGCCGCTTCCTCAGAACCGGTGCGTCTCCCCGATTTCGGCATCGCCTTGCCGATTGTTGTTGCGCCGCGCGGAGGTCCCGGTTACGCGAAGGTAAGTTGAGGCGCCGCCGTGACCGACCCTTTCATCCCGCACATCGTTTTCGGCCTTGACCCGAAATGGGTATCGATGGCGCTGCTTTGCGTCACCTATGCCGCCATCATTTGGGATCAGTTGAACCGCGCCATCATCGCGCTGATCGCGGCGGGCCTCGTGGTGCTCACCGGCGCGCTCGATCAGGCGGAAGCCTTGCGCGGCATCGACTGGAATACCATCGGCACGCTCGCCGGCCTCATGATCATGATGTCGATCGCGCAGCGCTCCGGAATCTTCGAATATATCGCCATCCGTTCCGCCCAGCTGGCGCGGGCGCATCCGGCCGCGCTGCTTCTCCTGCTTCAACTGGCCACCTGCTTCATTTCGGCGATTCTCAACAACGTCACCACCGCGCTTCTGGTCGCTCCGGTTACGCTCGCGATCACGCGTGAACTGTTGATTCCGCCCTATCCGTTTCTGTTCGCCGAGATCGTCGCCTCCAATATCGGCGGCGCGGCGACGCTGATCGGCGATCCGCCCAATATCATGATCGGCTCGCGCGTCGGCCTGTCGTTCAACGCCTTTTTGCTCAATGCCGGGCCGGCCGCCCTTCTGGTGCTCGTGGCGCAATTGCTGATGGTACATCTGCTCTGGGGCCGCGCGACGCCGGCGACCATCGAGAACCGGTTGCGGGTCATGACGATGAACGCGCGCGCTGCCATTACCGACATGCCGCTGCTTGTGCAATCGGCTGCGATCTTGGCGCTGGTGATCATGGCGCTGATTTTCGCCGGTCGGCTGCATCTTGAGTCTGCCACCATCGCTATGGGAGGCGCGGCTTTACTGATGCTGCTCGACAATTGGCAGCATCACCGCGACAAGCAGGCCGACAATGTGTCGCGCACGCTGACCGAGATCGAGTGGATCACGATCTTCTTCTTCATCGGTCTGTTCATTGTGGTCCACGCGGTCGAGATGAGCGGGCTTATCCAGATTCTCGCCGACAAGCTTGTTGCCGCGACCGGAAATGATCTGGCGCTCGCGGGTTATGCCATTCTTTGGGGCTCGGCGCTGTTGTCGGCGATCATCGACAATATTCCCTTCGTCGCCACCATGATCCCGATGATCAAGAGCGCGGCGCCGGCTTTCGGTTCGGGCGGCCACATCGAGCCTCGACAGATCGAGCCGCTGTGGTGGTGCCTGTCGCTCGGCGCCTGCCTCGGCGGCAACGGCACGCTGGTCGGTGCGTCGGCCAATCTCACCATCGCCGGAATTGCCGAGCGTAACGGCATAGCCTTCGGCTTCGTCAAATACACGCTCTACGCCCTGCCGATGACGGTCGTGTCGATCCTCATCTGCCACGTTTATGTCTGGCTGCGCTATTTCTGAAGGGGCGCGCGGCGAGGCAACCGTAGGAACCTTGCGGATCTTGTTAACCATGGCGCCAAATCGCCGCTGTCTTGGCGCGCTCACGCCATGAGATGGTGAACCTTTCCCTTCATCGTGGCGCCGCTCGGCGCGAACTTTTCCTTAATCATCCGGGTTATTTGGCAGCGTGCCGGCGAAGGGCAGGCGGGGCGTCACCATGGGGCGCAGCAGCAAACAATTTAAATCGCAGGCAATCGCGCTTGCCGGCGCGGTGCTGGCGACCGTTTTCGCGGTTGCCCCGGCCAGGGCCGGCTTCTTCGACTTTTTGTTTGGTGGCCCGGACAAAGGCCCCAATCCCTCAGTGTCCTCCTATGCCGGGCCGGGACCGGCGACGCCGCCGCCGCTCGGTCAGGAAAGCGTGCGCCAGAGCGCCGGCTCGACCGGCCATGGAGTGGCTTATTGCGTGCGGCTGTGCGACGGCCAGCACTTCCCGCTCGAAGCGCGGGTCATGAACGCGACGCCGGTCGAGGCCTGCCGGTCGATGTGCCCCGCCAGCAAGACCAAGGTCTTCTACGGCGCCGAAATCGAGAATTCCGTCGCCAAGGACGGCTCGCGTTACACCGATCTCGACACCGCCTTTGTCTATCGCAAGGAACTCGTCGCCAATTGCACCTGCAACGGCAAGAACGCGATGGGGCTTGCGCCTTATGACTTGCCGACCGATCCGACCTTGCGGCCGGGCGACATCGTCGCCACCAAAAGCGGCCTGATGGCCTATACCGGCAATCCGGCGCAGGCTTATACGCCGGTGACGGTGTCGAGCGTCGCGACGCAGTTGAATTCGGTCATTTCGCCGAAGAGCGCGCTCAACAATCGCCGCCAGATCGATCAGGTCGCCGCCGACGCGATCGAGGATGATCCGGGCACGATCGCGCAAGCGCAGCCCGTATCGCAGCCGTCTGTACGATAATCTGCTGTTCAGTTGAGAAGCTTGGTGACGTCGTCGGCAATCGACAGCGACGATGTCAGGCCGGGCGATTCGATGCCGAACAGATTGACGAGCCGCGGCATGCCGTGAGCCGCGGGGCCCGCGATCAGAAAATCGGCGGCCGGCTCGCCCGGCCCGGTCAGCTTCGGCCTGATGCCGCAATAGTCCGGCACCAGAGAATGGTCCGGCAGGCTGGGCCAATAGGTGCGGATGCGCGCATAGAAACTGTCGGCGCGCCGCGGATCGACGGTATAGGTCTCTTGCGTGATCCATTCGACATCGGGACCAAAGCGCATGCGGCCGGCGAGATCGAGCGTGACGTGAACGCCAAGCCCGCCGTCGACCGGCGTCGGATAGACCAGCCGCGAGAACACCGGCCGGCCGGCGAAGCTGAAATAGTTGCCCTTGGCGAGGACGAGCCTCGGCACCTTGTCGGCCGGATAGCCTTCGACGCGGCGGGTCAGCGCCTGCGCACCGAGGCCGGCGGCGTTGACCACGGCGTCGAATTCGATCGTGCCCGGCTCGTTCCCGCCGAATTGCACCCGCCAATGCGGCGCCCGATAGCTGATGCGCTCGACCGGAGTCTCGAACGCGATCATGCCGCCATGATCCTCAAGCTCGCCCCACAGCGCCGTCATATAGCCGTGGCTGTCGACAATGCCGGTTTCCGCCGACAGCAGCGCGCCGATGCAGGACAGTTCGCCTTCGAGCGCGCGCGCGGCATTGCCGCCGAGCATATCCATGCCCTCGACGCCGTTGATCTCGCCTTGCTTCTGGATGGTCTCAACCTTGGCGAACTCGTTCTCATTGGTCGCGACGATGAGCTTGCCGCATTTGCGAAAACCGACGCCGTGGGCGGCGCAGAACTCATAGAGCATGCGGCGGCCGCGCACGCAGTGGTACGCCCGCAGCGAATTGGTCGGGTAATAAAGGCCGCCATGGACCACTTCGCTGTTGCGGGAGGACACGCCGTTGGCGATGCCGCCGGTCATTTCGGCGACAGTGACGTCGTGCCCAGCGAGCGCCGCGGTGCGCGCGATCGCAAGCCCGATTACGCCGGCGCCGACGACCAGGACCTGCATGGCGTCTCCATCCCTCACTCTGTTTGGCCCGAAAATGACTATATAAAGAAGGCGCGCGGGGCAACGCGACGGGGCAGCAAGCAAAACGGGGAGCGGGTATGGCCGAAAATATCGTGCGGATTTGCGCGCAGGACGATATCGCGCCGGAAAGCGTTGCGGCCTTTGATGTCGGCGACAAGCGCCTTGCCGTGTTCAATATTGCCGGCACGTTCTATGTTACCGATGACGAATGCACCCATGCCTCGGCGAGCCTCGCCGATGGCATGCTGGATGGCGACATCATCGAGTGCGCCGTGCATATGGGCTCCTTTCATGTGCCGACCGGTGAGGTGAAGGCCCCGCCGTGCCAAGTGGCGCTGCGGACCTACAAGGTCGTGCTCAGGGACGGCGGCGTTTTCGCCGATTTGGACCGGGACGCGGCCGGGGGGCTCGCTTAATGAACGGTTTTGCGAAGTGTTCAAAATCCTTGTAAACAGTCGCTGGCCAGACGGCGCCCGCGAGGGAAAAGGCAAAAGGAAGCAACGATGTATTCAGGTCCCGGTGTGAAAACGAGCCCGGATTTCCCCATTCCTGACAAGATGAAGGCGTGGGTTCTTGGCAATCCGGGCGAGCTTAAGCTCACCGAGAAGCCGGTTCCGGTGCCGAAGCGCGCTGAAGTCCTGGTGCGAATCGACGCGGTCGCGATCTGCGCCACCGACCTCGAAATCATCGATCACGGCTCGCCGGCCATGATCCAGGGCGGCAAGCCGTTCAACAAGAACTTCACCCCCGGCCACGAGTATATGGGCACGGTGGTCGCTCTCGGGCTCGGCGTCGATGAGTACAAGATCGGCCAGCGCATCACGGTCGAGATCCACGCCGGCTGCGGCCAGTGCAAGCGCTGCCGCGAGGGCATGTATACGGCCTGCCATAACTACGGGCTCAATTACGGCGATGTCGACAAGGGCCACCGTGCCAACGGCTTCACCACCGACGGCGGCTTCTGCGAATATCAGGTTAACAACATCAACACGCTGGTCGCCATCCCCGACACCATGTCGGACGAAGAGGCGACGCTGGTGGTCACGGCAGGCACGGCGATGTACGGGCTCACCGAGCTCGGCGGTCTGGTGGCCGGCGAAAGCGTCGTCGTCACCGGTCCGGGACCGATCGGCCTTCTCGGCGTGGCGGTGGCGAAGGCGCTTGGCGCGCAACCCGTGATCCTGACCGGCACCCGCGACAATCGGCTGAAGATCGGCAAGGAGCTCGGCGCCGATCACCTCATCAATGTCCGCAATGAGAACGTGGTCGAAGCCGTGAAGCGCCTCAACGGCGGCAAGGGGGTCGATTACGTCCTCGAATGCTCGGGTGCGCCGACCGCGGTGACCGAAGCCGTGCGCATGGTCAATCGCGGCGGCAAAGTGTGCCTCGCCGCATTCCCGCACGAAGAGGTGCAAGTCGACGTTCCGCACATCGTGCGCAACAACATCTATCTCTACGGCATCCGCGGCGAGGGCAAGACCGCAACGCATCGCGCCGAAGCCTTCATGTCGCAGAAGCGTTTTGACGCGACGAAGATCCATACCCACACTTTCCCGCTCGACGATCTGCCGACGGCCATCCGCTATGCCAAGGACCGGGTCGACGACGCGATCAAGGTGGTGGTGAAAGCCAAAGGCGTCGCCGCGCATCGGGTGGCGGCGGAGTAGGACCCAGCGTTGGCTTTCTAAGCTTTCCTGATCCGGAAGGTCGTTAGCCCTTTTTCCTTGCGCGTCTGTTCAAGCTTGTCGCCGGTCTGGTTCAACAGATTGGGTATGTCGAGACCGGCGAGGGGATCGGTGCATTCGACGACAAGAATGTCGCCCGCCCGCATGCCGCCGAGCGCCTTGCGCGTGCGCAGGGCGGGCAGAGGACATTTGAGACCGCGCAGGTTCAGAATCTTTTCCGTCATGGTGGCGCAGTGTCGTGCGGGTCATGGCAATTGGAAAGATGCTGTTTAACATATCGGCGATGGCCGTCGATTCCTCACTCCAGCGTATTTCACGCCTGATGCCGCTCGAGGCGATTCTCGCCGGGCTCGCGCGCATCGAGCCGGTGACACCGCGCGCCTGCTCTTTGTCGTCCGCGCAGGGCCGCGTGCTGGCGGCGAACATCACCGCCTCCAAGCTGCCGGCGCAGCCGATCGCGTTGCGCGACGGCTTTGCGGTTGTGGCGAGCTCGGTTGCGGATGCGAGCGCCTATGCCCCGATCCCGCTCGCGCCGGCGCCGCCGCGCATCGATGCCGGCGAGCCGATGCCGGCTGGAACCGATGCCGTGCTGCCGCTCGAAGCTGTCACGCTTTACGGCGGCCGCGCCGAAGCGATCGCCGCGATTGCGCCGGGCGAGGGTATGCTGGCCGCGGGCGGCGATGTCTCGCCGGGCGCGATCCTGTGCCGCGCCGGTGCTTATCTGCGCACGAGTGACATCGCGGTCCTGTCCGCGGCCGGAATCACCGACGTCGCGGTGCGCGAGCCGCAGCTGTGCTTTGCCGGCGGCGGCGCGTCCAATGCCTCTTTGGTGCCGGCCGCAGTCGACATGCTCAGGCGCGCCGTTGCGGCGGCCGGCGGTTCGGTGTTCGCAACCGATAGCGCGCCGGAACGAGTATACGAGGCACTGGCCGAAGCCCGTGCGCATGCCGGTATCATCGTCGGCGGTTCGGGCAGCGGCCGCGACGATGCGAGCGTGCGCACCCTGGCCAAGTTCGGCCGTATCGAGGCCCACGGCATCGCGGTGTCGCCGGGCGAAACGGCGGCGCTCGGCTTCATCGGCACGCGCCCGGTTCTGATCGTGCCGGGGCGGCTCGATTCCGCATTGGCGATTTGGCTTTTGCTCGGACGCCATATCATTGCCAAGCTCGGCTGCGGCATTGTCCAGGACACGCCGCGCGTGCTGCCGCTCAAGCGCAAAATCGCTTCCACAATCGGGCTGACCGAACTGGTCCCGGTTCGTTATGAACAGGCCGGCGAGAATACGGTCGCCGATCCGCTCGCGTCCGGCTATTTGTCGTTTAAAGCTCTGACCGGAAGCGATGGCTGGATCGCCGTTCCGGCGGACAGTGAGGGCTTTGCTGCAGGCACACCGGTTGCGGTGAGGCCTTGGCCCTGAGATTGGCGTCGTGCGGATGGCGCGCCTATATTGGCGCTGAAGCCATGGCCGTCAGCACCAAATCAACACCGCCCGCCAATACGATTCTCGATGCCGTGCGGCGTGCCGCGCGGCAGGAGCAGTTTCTTGAAGTGGTTTCGGCCGGTGAGGCCCGCCGGCGCTTCGAAGCTCGCATCGATCTTGCGCCGCTTGCCGCCGAAACCGTGAACCTCGCCGGCGCGCTGTCGCGCGTCCTTGCCGGCGATGTGATCGCGCCGGTCGATGCGCCGCCGTTCGACCGCTCCAATGTCGACGGCTTTGCGTTGCGCGCTACGGACACCGCCGGCGCCAGCGACGGGATGCCGAAACGCTTCACGCTCAATGCCGAGGTCATCGCCAGCGGCGTGGCGCCCATGATCGAGATCATGCCGGGCACGGCGACCGCGATCGCGACCGGCGGCGTCATTCCGCGCGGCGCTGACGCTGTGGTGATGATCGAGCATACCGAGCTGATCGAGGATGGAGCCGTGCCCGCGATTGACCTGCGGCGCGCGGCGGCCGCCGGACAGTTCATATCCTATGCCGGCTCCGACATAGCGCGCGGCGAGACGCTGTTGCGCAAAGGCACGCGCATCGGCTCGCGCGAGATCGGCATGCTCGCAGCCTGCGGTTTCGCCGCAGTCGATGTGGTCCGTCGTCCGCGCGTCGCCGTGCTCTCGACCGGCGACGAACTGGTCGCACCCGGTGCGCCGCTGCGTCCCGGCGGCGTCTATGACAGCAATGGCGCAATCATCGCCGCGGCGATCAGCGAAGCCGGCGGCGAGCCGGTGCCGTTCGGCGCTTTTCCCGACGACGCGGCGATACTCGGCAGGGCCATGCGCGCGGCGCTCGAAAGCTGCGACATGGTCGTGCTGTCGGGCGGAACGTCGAAAGGTGCGGGCGACTTGTCGCATCGCATCGTTTCGCAGCTCGGCGAGCCTGGAATTCTCGTGCATGGCGTCGCGCTCAAGCCCGGCAAGCCGTTATGCCTTGCCGTGATCGGTACGATACCGTTGATCGTGTTGCCGGGCTTTCCGACTTCGGCGATTTTCACGTTCCATGCTTTTGTTGCGCCGGTCATTCGTGCGCGCGCCGGGCTGTCGCCGGAAGCCGCGCGCACCGCTAAGGCGCGCGTGCCGGTGCGGATTCCGTCCGAGCTCGGGCGTGAGGAATTCGTGCTGGTGTCGCTCGTCGCCGGCAATGACGGCCTGATCGCATTTCCCGGCGGCAAGGGCTCGGGCGCCGTTACCGCATTTTCGCAGGCCGACGGTTTTTTAGCGATCGACGCGCTCGCTTCCGCGCTCGACGCCGATACGGCAATGGACGTCACGCTGATCGGCGACGAAGCCAAAGCTCCCGATCTCGTCATCATGGGCAGCCACGACGTCGCGCTCGATGTCGTGGTCGGTGCGCTCGCGGAGCGCGGCTTTCATGCGCGTACGATTGCAGTCGGAAGTCTCGGCGGCGTCAGCGCCGCAAGTCGCGGCGAATGCGATGTCGCACCGGTTCATCTTGTTGATACCGCGACCGGCATCTACAACAGGCATCTTCTCGCGCCGGGGCTTGCGCTCGTTCCCGGCTGGCGGCGCATGCAGGGTTTTGTCTTTCGCACCGGCGATCGACGCTTCGAGGGCAAGACTGCCGAGGCCGCGTTGCGTGCGGCACTCGATGATCCTTCGGCCCTGATGGTTAACCGCAATGCCGGCTCCGGCACACGCGTCCTGTCCGATAGTCTGTTGCGCGGCGCAAAGCCCGCCGGCTATGCCAATCAGCCGCGCTCGCACAACGCGGTGGCCGCGGCCATCGCACAGGGCCGTGCCGACTGGGGCGTCGCCATCGAGCCGGTGGCGCGGATGTACGGACTTTCCTTCTTGCCGATTGCGCCCGAGCACTATGATTTTCTCTTGGTAGAGGCGCGGCGCGAGAGGCCGGCTGTACAGGCGTTCCTAACCGCGTTGCGCGACGAGACGACGCAGGCCCGGATTCGCGCGCTTGGCATGGAGCCGGCCGCGTGACGCGGCATTCTGGCCATGCATGAATGCGGGTGTTAACGTCTTGCGCTTGGCGTGAAGCTTGCTTGCCGAACGCCGCGCAAGGAGAACACCATGCTTCATCGTCGCGATATTCTTCGCTCCGGTCTTTCGGCAATTGCCGCGGTTGCGAGCCCGGCCGTCACGCGCGCGCAGACCAAGCCGCTGACCAAGGTGCGCTACAACGAGGTTGTGCGCTCGCTGCTTTACGCGCCGTTCTATGTCGCGATGACCAACGGCTATTTCAAAGACGCCGGTCTCGACATCGATCTCGCGACCGGCAATGGCGGCGACAAGACCATGGCCGCGCTGCTCTCCGGCAGCGCCGATATCGGCTTGGCCGGGCCGGAGACGACGATCTATGTCGCCAATAGCGATTCCTCCACCAAAGCGCGGATCTTCTGCGGCCTGACTGCGACCGACGGCTTCATGCTGGTTGGCCGCACCAAGCCGAAGAAATTCGAGTGGAGCATGCTCAAAGGCCAGGACGTGCTCGGCTTTCGGCCGGGCTCGACGCCGATCCTGTTCTTCGAAGAAGCCATGCGCATGAACGGCGTCAATCCGGATACCGACGTCAAGCTCGCCAACAATATTGCCGTTCCAGCGCGCATCGGCGCCTGGCTCGCGGGTCAGGGCCAATACGGAATTTTCATCGAGCCGGACGCTTCGCAATTGGAACTCGACGGCAAGGGCTTCGTTCTGGCGTCCATCGGCGCCACGGTCGGCTTTGCCGATTACACCGCGTTCATGGCGACCGACAAATATCTCGCCGAGAATGCCCCGGTCGTGCAGAGCTGGACCGATGCTATTTATCGCGCTCAGAAATGGACCATGGCCGCGTCGGCCGCCGACATCACGCACGCCGTTGCGCCGTTTTTTCCATCGGTCAATCCTCAGGCGATTACCAACGCCGCCGCGCGCTATCAAAAACTGAAAATCTGGAAATCGTCGCCGGTGATCGCGCCGGCTGCGATCGAGAAATTCGAGGACATTCTCGTCCACGGCCACGTCCTCGACGCCGACAAGCGGGTTAAATTCGAGGACCTCGTCCGTACCGATTTTGCCAGTAAAGCGATCTGAGCCGTGCCGCAGGCCAAGGTCGAGTTGAAAAATGTGGGCCTGCGCTATTTCGGCCGGGAAGGGGAGACGGAAGCACTCAAGGATATTTCCTTCACGGTCGCGCCGGGCGAATTTGTCGCCGTCATCGGTCCGAGCGGCTGCGGCAAGAGCACGTTGCTGTCGCTGATCTCGGGTCTCGCCCCGCCGACCGAAGGCGCCGTGCTGATCGACGGCAAGCCGGTCACCGGGCCGAACCGCAAGGTCGGCTACATGCTGCAGCAGGATTATCTGTTCGAGTGGCGCACGATTCTCGAAAACACGCTCCTTGGTGCGGAGATCCAAGGCGCGCCGATGGCAAAGGCGCGCGAGCGGGCGCGGGAACTGCTGACCCGCTACGGGCTCGGTCAATTTCTCAATCACCTGCCGCGGCAATTGTCGGGCGGCATGCGCCAGCGCGTGGCGCTGGCCCGCACGTTGTGTACGGCCCCCGATATTGTACTGCTCGACGAGCCGTTTTCCGCGCTCGATTCCCAGACCCGGCTGGCGCTCGCCGAGGAGATCACCGAGATCCTGCGGCGTGAAGCCAAGACCGTGATCCTGATCACGCATGACATCGGCGAGGCCGTGAGCATGGCCGAGCGCGTCATCGTGCTGACCCGCCGGCCGGGCCAGGTCAAGTCCGAGCATGCGATCCGTTTCATGAGCGATTGCGGCCGGCCGACGACAATGGCCGCGCGCGAAGCGGCGGAATTCAACACCTATTTCAGGACGCTTTGGCAGGAGCTCGATATCCATGTCGAAGATTGATGCGGCCGCACCCGCGGTCATCAGCAGGCCTTATGCCGATTGGCTGCGGCGCGAGCGTCACAGCCGGCTGGCCGTGCGTGCGGCGCAACTGGCGCTTCTGGTCGTTTTTCTGATCCTCTGGGAGGTGCTGCCGCGCCTGCAGATCATCAATCCGCTGTTTACCAGCTATCCCTCGGCGATCTGGCCGACCTTCGTCGGCATGCTCAAGGCGACGCCGCAGCAGGCCAGCATTCAGGCGCATACATTGGCGACCGTCCTTGCCACCATCGCGGGCTTCACTGCGGCGATGGTGATCGGGACGGCAATTGCCGCGGCGCTGTGGTGGTGGAATGCGCTTTACAAGGTGCTCGACCCTTATCTGGTCGTGGCCAATGCCATGCCCAAGACAGCCTTCGTCCCGATCTTCTACATCTGGCTCGGTGCGACGCTGTCGATCTACGGCATGTCGCTCGCGATCTCGCTCTTCATTACCGTGCTGATGATCTATAACGGCTTTCAGGGCGTCGATCCCAACAAGATCAAGCTCGCGCAATCGTTCGGCGCCGGCAAATGGCAAATTCTGCGAAAGGTGGTGCTGCCGGGCAGCGTGCCGACGCTGATCGCCGCGCTGAAGGTCAATGCCGGACTGTCTTTGGTTGGCGTCGTGGTCGGCGAGTTCGAATCGTCGAGCCTGGGGCTAGGCTATCTGATCCAATATGGCAGCCAGATCTTCAAGATGAATATCGTGATGACAGCGGTGACGATCCTCGCCATCGTCTCGTCGCTGATGTATCTGGCGATCGCGGCACTCGAGGCGGCGGTGATGCGCCGTCGTTAGAGCAGCATCCAAGAGGGAGGTGCTTATGCCGACCGGCGCTTCTCTGCCGGCGCCAGCCGCGAAATCGTATCGTCAGTGGTCAAGACGTCGCCGAAATAGACGACAAAATTGTTCAGCGACGCCGCATGCGCCTCGTCGCTCAAGGTTGCGTTGCAGTCCGAAACCATGACGACGCGATAGTCGAGCATCATGGCATCGCGCGCCGTCGATTCGCAGCAGACATTGGTCAGCGTGCCGGCGATCAGCAGGCTCTCGATGCCGCGGCTCTTGAGCTCGGCGTCGATATCGGACGATCCGGAAATGAAGGCGCTGAACTTGAGCTTCTTGACGCGCAGATCGATTGGCAGCGGCTCGAGCTTCGGATAGAGCGCAAAGCCATCGGCGCTTTCGTCGAGATGGGCCAGCCGCGTCTTGGCCCGTTCCGGGGTCAGCATATATTTGTGGTGATTGCCCCAGCTTTCGAGCGCGCCCTTGGCGGTCGTTTGCACCCAGACAACGGTGCCGCCAGCCGCGCGGACGGCGCGCGCCAGCCGGTTGATGTTGGGCACGATGTCGCGGGCGGTGGCCACTTCGAGGGGGAAACCCTCGGCAACGAAGTAATTCTGCATATCGACGACAATGAGGGCGGTGTGCGCCGTGTCGATCGTGTCGTGGCTCGGCAGCTTGCCCTGGCGGCGGATGACGCGGTCCTTGACCTCGACGGGAATGGTGTAGGGATGCATGAAAGTGCCCATCAGTAGCGGATTTGCGCCGAAGCTAAGGCGCGCCGCGGCGGGCGTCAAATAGTGGGGCTTTAACCACTGCGATTCGGCAACCCCGCAATTATGTTAAACTGAGAAATCGGACTTTCGGATGAAGGAATCGGATTTTGGGATGAATACGCGCGTCATTGGGCTCGCGGGCTGGAGCGGTTCCGGCAAGACGACGCTGGTCACACGCGTGATCCCGGTGCTGGCCGCGCGCGGGCTGAAAATCGCGACCGTCAAGCACGCGCATCACGATTTCGATCTCGACCAGCCGGGCAAGGATTCCTGGCTGCATCGGCGGGCCGGCGCGTGCGAGGTCGCGGTCGTCTCGAGCCGGCGCTGGGCCATCATGCACGAGCTTTCCGGCATGCCGGAGCCCCCGCTGATGGAGATGTTGGCGCGGCTCAGCCCGGTCGATCTTGTCATCGTCGAGGGCTTCAAGCGCCATGCGCATCCCAAGCTCGAAGTGTTTCGTGCCGCCGTCGGCAAGCCGCTGTTGCATCCCGAAGATGATTGCATCGTTGCGGTCGCGACCGATGCCCCGCTGCCGCAGGCGCAGGTGCCGATGCTGATGCTCGACGATATCGAGGGCATTGCCAATGTGCTCCAGGCCGAAGCCCTGCCGCTCGATCGCATCGGCACGCTCGAAGCGGCGCAGGATGAAAAAGCGCAAGGTCAGGCATAATGGCGCAGCTCACCGACGATTGCTTCGCCTTCAATGGGCCGCTGCTTCCAGTCGATGCCGCCGAGCGCCTGATTGCGGAGCGCGTCACGCCGGTCGAAGCGCACGAGAGTGTCGCGCTGCGCGCAGTGCAAGGCCGCGTGCTGATCAATGATCTGATCGCGCCGGTGAACGTGCCGCCATTCGACAATTCCGCCGTCGATGGTTATGCGGTCCGCGCCGACGGGCTCACGTCCGGCGGCGAAACCCGCCTCAGGATTGTCGATCGCATAACCGCCGGGCACACCGCACGCCGCGTGGTCAAATCCGGCGAAGCCATTCGTATCTTCACCGGAGCGCCGATGCCGGACGGCGCCGATACTGTGTTCATGCAAGAGGACTGCCGCGTCGAAGACGACTGCGTGATCGTGCCGCCGGGCTTGAAATGCGGCGCCAATCGCCGGCTTGCCGGTGAGGACATCAAAGCGGGCGCTGTCGCCCTGCCGGCCGGGCGGCGGCTTTCCGCGCACCATATTGCGCTTGCCTCGGCGCTCGGCCTCACGCAGCTCGAGGTGCGGCGACGACTGCGGGTCGCGATATTTTCGACCGGTGATGAGATCGTCGAGCCAGGAGCGAAATTGCCCCGCGCGGCGCTCTACGATTCAAACCGCTATTTGCTCGCGGGTCTGCTCGCGCGTTACGGCGTCGATGTGACCGACCTCGGCATTCTGCGCGACGACCCCACGGAGCTCGCGCGCGGCCTTGCAGCAGCCGCAGTCAGTCACGACCTCGTTTTGACCTCGGGTGGCGTCTCGACCGGCGAGGCCGATCATGTGCGTGACGCGGTGGAAAGCGTCGGCCGTCTGGTGTTTTGGCGGGTTGCCATCAAGCCGGGGCGGCCGGTGGCGATGGGCGTGGTGCGCGGATCGAACAGCGGCGAGGGAGCGGCGTTTGTCGGGCTGCCCGGCAATCCGGTTGCCGTCTTCGTCACGTTCGTCCGCGTGGTCCGGCCGCTGCTGTTGCGGCTTGCCGGCGCGCTGCCGGAGCCGCTTTTGGCCATGCCTGTGCGCACGACATTTTCCTACAAGAAGCGTGCCGGCCGGCGCGAATATGTCCGCGTGGCGCTGCGCACCGGAGCGGATGGCGCCATTGAGGCGGTGAAATATGCGCAGGACGGCGCCGGCGTTCTGACTTCGCTGACCGAGACCGACGGGTTGGCCGAGCTCCCCGAAGACGTGACCACGGTCGAGCCGGGCGAGGCGGTCGGCTTTCTGTCTTATGCGTCGCTTTTGTCGTAAAGCGCGGCAATCTCCTCAGCGCGCGCCGCGTCGTCCGGCGTATTGACGTTGAAGAACGGATCGACCGGCAACGCGGGCCAATCGGCGATGGCGATGCCGTGCCGCGCGGTCCAGATCTCGATCTTGTGCAGGCCTTCGCCGGTCAAGGCGCGGCGCAGATCTTCGCGCAGCGCCACCGGCCAGAGCCCGGCCACGGGATGACGCCACTCGCCTGAGCGTGCGCAGGCAAGCGGCATGCCGGCGGCGACGCGCGCCTCATGCAGCCGCATCAACAAGTCGCTCGGCAGAAACGGACAGTCGCCCGGCGCGCTGAGAAGCCATACGATCTCTGGCGCATGCGCTGCGGCCCAATCGAGCCCGGCAAGAATGCCGGCGAGCGGACCGGCAAAATCTGCAACGCTGTCAGCCACGACCGGCAGGCGGGTATCGGCGAAGCGCGCCGGATCGCCGTTGGCGCTGATGATCACGCCGGTGCATTGCGGTGCGAGGCAGTCGAGCACGCGCGACAGGATCGTGTGCCCGCCGATCCTGATGCGCGTCTTGTCGCCGCCGCCCATGCGGCGCGCCAGGCCGCCCGCCAGGACAAGACCGAGAGTAGGGGGAACGTTACGCACGCGCGCCTGCTTCACTCGTCATGCATCGCGGCCTTGCGGCGGTGCTTGGCGCTCTCGTCTTCGACATAGGCAAGGTCTTGATCGAATACGATACGATCCTCGCCGGCGAGCGCAATGAAGCGCTTGCCGCGGGCGCGCCCGATCAGCGTCAGGTTCGCCTTGCGCGCGAGCTCGACGCCCCAGGCGGTGAAGCCTGACCGCGAGATCAGGATCGGAATGCCCATGCGCACCGTCTTGATCACCATCTCCGAGGTCAGCCGGCCGGTGGTGTAGAAGATCTTGTCGGCGGCGCCGACCTGGTGCTTGAACATCCAGCCGGCGATCTTGTCGACCGCGTTGTGGCGGCCGACGTCTTCCATATAGACCAACGGCCGGTCTTCGACCGCAAGCACGCAGCCGTGAATGGCGCCGGCTTCGAGATAGAGCGACGGCGTTGTGTTGATCTTATGGGTGAGGGTGTAGAGCCATGATGTGCGCAGTTCGGCCGGCGGCAGCGTGACATTGTCCAGCGCTTCCATCAGGTCGCCGAACACCGTGCCCTGCGCGCATCCGGAGGTCTGCACCTTCTTCTTGAGCTTCTTCTCGTAATTGGTCTTGCGCTTGGTGCGCACGACGACGACCGACAGTTCTTCATCATAATCGACGCCGATGACGACATCGTCGGGCTTGAGCATGTTTTGGTTGAGCAGATAGCCGAGCGCCAGATATTCCGGGTGATCGGCGATGGTCATCGCGGTGACGATCTCCTGCGAATTGAGGAAGATCGTCAGCGCCCGCTCGACCGTCACCGCGGTTTCGACCGCAGCGCCGGTCTGATCGATGCCTTTGACACGCTCGGTCAGGCGCGGATCGTGCGGATCGGGGCGGATGAGATAGGCGTCGTCGGGCGAGGTCATGTCCCTGTTCATGCCGCTAATGTAGGGCACGGCAGGCGCCTGCGGAAGCCGATGCCGGAAATGCAGGAGGCCCGCCTTGGGCCGGGCCTCCTGCGTCCATTGCGTTGTCTTGATAAGTCGTGATGAGGCGCGAATCAGCCGTGCAGGCCGCCAAGCACCCAGATCAAAAAAATGATCGGCAATGGAATGCCAAGGAGCCACAGCAATAGACCGCGTCCCATAATACGTTCTCCTGCATTGCCTCCTCAGCACTGCGTAATTAACGGTGACGGCAGCCGAATGTTCCGGGCACGGCAGCCGGCTGAAAACGGTCCGGCCGTGCGGGTTGTAACATCAAGCCCGGCC